>NZ_JTHE03000104.1 GCF_000817775.3 Lyngbya confervoides BDU141951 | reverse complement strand
CGTCTCTTTTTGAGGTCTCCCTCTCTTGAGCGCTTTACTAACCTAACAACTACAGCCACTCTTGTCAACTACTTCTTTCTTTCTTTTTTTCTGACTGACGCAGGTCAAGGGTTCCGCTCCCGGTAGAGTGATATTCTCGTGGGTTTAGTGCGGCGGTGGGGCGCAATATTTTCTATCAATTCCTTGGCACCTACAAAACTGTCTGGCTATACTGGGAGTGCTGAGCGGGGGAGCATCAGCTGTATTCGAGCAAATTCAAAAAAAACCAGGCTTAAGCAGCTCTAGTGTCTTGCGAATCCACAAACTACCTGGTTTTTCTAGTTTTATTTACCCAAACCTATAGATTCATAACATAGAGTTAATGTCCCCAATTCAGTTTGAGACTCTTGAGGCTATCCCATATCAGGGCGAAAGCTACGGCGCTTTCTGGGGATATGTTGTTCCTGGCAGCGCTGCCCCCGCCCTTTGGACCACCAATCACCAGGCCTTTGCTTCCTTATGGATTCAGGAAGGTGGGATCTTTAGAAATAGAACGAAGCAACTGTTTGGCTCCGAAATTGTCGGCGACATTCACGGCGGGTCTTGGTTTGATTTTGATAATGATGGGGATGCCGATTTAATCCAAGAGGTTGCCAACGACAATGGGGGCAGCCTAACTCTGTTCTACGTTAACAAAGGTAGTCAGCTCCAGGAAGAAGGAGTCAGTATAGGGGTGGCACAGCCCTTGAAAGGACGAACCCCCCTCGTTTTTGACTACGACCGGGATGGAAACTTAGATTTATTGCTGAACGGTCCTACGGGAAATGGAGTCGGACCGGGTATTTTTAGACAGACCCAGAATAAGAAGACGAAGGAAAGAAAGTTCGTTCTTGTCAACGAAGAAGTGGGGTTCTCAATCCCCTCCAGCAGTTACGCCATTCTGGGGGACCTCACGGGAGATCGACGCCCGGAAGTTTTAGTGGATGGGGGCGAAGTAATCCTAGAGTTCAAACCCAACTTGGGTCAGTTTAGACCGATTACTGACCAGATTCTCGGGAACGCCAGGATCAGCGGCGCTGAGGACGCGATCGTTGCTGATTTCAATAACGATCAAAAGATGGATTTGTTTGTCACCCGGCGTGGGCAGGACTCTCAGGTCTTTCCCTACGGCCTAACGGAAGACAGCCCAAGGGAAGTGCGAGCCTACTTCGACACCCTCAACAGCCGCAACAATCCGCTGGGCATGAAGTTCCAAACCAGCGGCACGGTTACCTTCACTCTGCCGTTTTTTAGAGGACAAATTTTTATCGGGGGCAATGCCATCAATCGACCCGGCGACGAATTTTCCCTGGATGCCAGTGACCCGCGGCTAAGCAACCCCAGTTCACCGCCAGTCAATGCTGACGGTTTTTATATCAACCATACCAACGGAACTTGGGAGCTTCTTTTGGCTGGACAGAGTCGCCGCCGGGAATATGCCTTCGTGAAATCCACCGAGACCATTAGAAACACTCAAACCGTGGGATTCCGGAATGAGGATCAGCTAAGGACCGATCAACTGTTTCTCAATGAGAATGGGACGCTCGTGGATCGGAGCCAGGAAGCCGGACTGCAGGATGTGCTGGCTCTTACCGCGGGACGCAGCGCCGTGGCTGGAGACTTTAATAACGACGGCTACCAGGATATTTACGTGCTGTCCACGGGCGTGGCCGGAAACCTGGACAATGTGCTTTTGGAGAATCAAGGAGACGGTACGTTTAAGCCCATTCCGAATGCCTGGGGTGCGAAGGGAACCAGACTGGGTCTGGGAGACAGTGTCACCACCGTGGATCACAATCAGGATGGATTTTTAGATTTATTCATCACCAATGGCGCATTTTTCAACGGCAAGGGGAATGTTGCCCGGGGCTATTACAACGACGCTCCTTATCAACTTCTAGAAAACCAGGGCAACAACAACAACTGGTTCCAGCTCCGCCTGGAGGGCACTCGCGCCAATCGAGACGGGATCGGATCCACGATTATTCTTAACAGTGAGACCCGCACGCAAATTCGAGAACAGAATGGCGGGATGCATCACCGTGCCCAGAATGACTCCGTGGTGCATTTTGGCTTGGGTCAAGATACCGCCATCGACAAGGTGGATATTCGCTGGGAGGGTGGAATTCGTCGGCAGATTCTGCGCGGGATCTCGATTAATCAGCGGATTACGGTCAAGGAAGGCCATGGAATGGCCGGAAATGACGACATTTTGGGGAGCGAAGGTCGAGATATTCTGGTGGGCAATGGCGGAAATGACCTGATTCGCGGATATAACGGGAACGACACCCTTCGCGGCAATGCCGGGGACGACACCCTGGACGGGGGCAAGGGCCGTGACCTGTTGATTGGCGGTTCTGGCCAAGACACGTTAACGGGCGGAGAACAAGGCGATCGCTTTCGATTTTATCGTCTCCAAGATGGCGCAGATATCATCACGGACTTTGAAACTGGCGTTGATGTAATTCAGGTCAAGAGAAGCAATTTCCAAGGCGGATTAACCAACGGGCCGATCTCAGAAGCGCAGTTTGCCTTGGGAAGTGGAGCCAGCAGTGCTGCCCATCGGTTTATCTACGATAAGAATGCTGGAAATTTGTTCTACGATATCGACGGCACGGGCAATCAAGAGAAAGAGCTGTTGGTCAGTCTCACAGGCAGGCGCGATCTCATGGCGAGCGATATCGTGGTCATTTAATCCAAACGGTCTGACTCAACCATTGCTGCAGATCAAGACCGCGTTGCAACTGGAATGATGCCCCTTAAGCACTCCCCCTTCGTCAAGAACTGACTAAGGATTCTTTCCGGTTTTTCTTCTTGGGCTTTCCAGCACCAGGAGCAAGGTCTGCAGCGGTAGCGGCCGCCTTCTTGCGCTTTTTACCGCTGACGGATTTTCCCTTGCGGTTTACCCCTTCTAAGCGACTGAGCTGCAGCGGCTCACCAAAAATTCGCACCTTGCGAAGATGCTTTAATAACTCTGGCGGCATCCCCTCCGGTAAGGCAACTGTGCTGTAGTGATCATAGATTTGAATCTCTTGAATATAGGTGCTCTCTAAGCCAGCCTCGTTGGCGATCGCCCCCACAATATTTTTGGGCTGTACCCCAATCTCGCTGCCGACCTCTAGGCGGTAGGCCTCCATTTTTAGGTTGCCGACAGGCTTATTCTTTTGGCGCTTGGGGATCTCTTTGCCCTCCTTTTGACTTTTCGGACGCTTGACCTCCTCAGGCTCTGGGGGCAGCAGCGGTCGCTCAAGCTGGACCAGGAACGCCAGCGCCGCCGCTACCTCCTGGGCATCAACGCCATGCTCCTGCTGATAGCGATTCACCAACCCGGTAAAAAAGGATAGATCCTGCTCCGCCAGGGTTTCCGAAATTTTGTCCTTGAACTGGACAATGCGGCGATCGGCAATATCGGCATGGGTCGGCAGCTGCATGGGGGCAATGGGCTGGCGAGTCGCCTGCTCAATGGATCGCAACATGCGTTTCTCCCGCGGCGAGATAAACAAAATTGCCTCGCCCGTGCGTCCTGCTCGTCCCGTACGACCAATGCGATGGATATAGGTTTCCGTATCGTAGGGAATATCGTAGTTCACCACATGGCTAATCCGCTCAACATCCAGGCCGCGGGCCGCCACATCCGTGGCAACCACAATGTCCAGACTGCCCTTTTTCAGCCGCTCGACAATTTTTTCCCGCAGAGACTGCTTGATATCCCCACTCAGGGCGGCGGTGGAATAGCCCCGAGCCTCCAGCCGTTCGACTAATTCCACCGTCATGGTTTTGGTGCGCACAAAAATAATCATGGCCTCAAAGTCTTCGACTTCTAGAATGCGCGTGAGGGCGTCAATTTTATGGAGGTGGGTCACCTGCCAGTAGCGCTGATTGATGGTTGAAACCGTCGCCGTTTTGGATTTAATCTTGATTTCAACCGGGTTTTTCAGGTATTTCTGGGCAATTCGCTTAATGGCAGCAGGCATGGTCGCCGATAGCAGCGCCACCTGTCGATTTTCGGGGGTTTTCGAAAGAATATGCTCCACATCTTCGATAAATCCCATCCGCAGCATTTCGTCGGCTTCATCCAGCACCACTGCCGTGAGATGGTCTAAATTCAACGTCTTACGCTGGAGATGGTCAATGAGACGGCCCGGCGACCCAACCACCACGTGGGCCCCGCGCTTGAGCTGTCGGAACTGTGTTTCAATGCTCTGGCCTCCGTAAATGGGCGTAATATGAAAACCGTTCAGATGGCGGGCATAACCCTGCATGGCTTCTGCCACCTGGATTGCCAGTTCACGGGTGGGGGTCAGCACCAAAATCTGGGGAGCATTGATGCTTAGATCAAGGCGACTGAGCAGCGGCAGCGCGTAGGCTGCGGTCTTGCCGGTCCCGGTTTGCGCCTGGCCCAGAATGTCTGCGCCATTGAGCAGGGGCGGAATGGCCTGGGCTTGAATAGGAGAGGGAGTTTCATATCCCGCCTCGTCGACAGCTTTTAAGATTGCACGGTGCAGGGATAACTCCGCAAAGGTCGACACTGATTCAGGTGTAGTCATAAAACCCTAGGCGCTTGGCGCTGATCGTAAATTTGGCACTTTCTCTAGCATAGGCGATCCAGACAGATCCCCTCCTGTTCCTCTGACGTCGTGACGTCGACGCCGGCGGATACTCAAGATGCAGATATTCGGGCGCAAATACGACACAGGCGTTGAGATTACCGATGTGCAACCTTTCTCCTGAGCTCTCAACCGTCGCAGGCTAGGATAGAATCCTCGGATTGCAAGGGAACCAATTTGTTTATGTGTGGCCGCTTTACCCTGACCCAGCCGGAGGCGATCGCAGATCACTTTGGCGTTGAGGTTGCCCCTGTGCCACCCCCAAGATTCAATATTGCCCCCGGTCAGCCCCTGGGAGTCATTTGCCAGGGCACGGACCAACCTCGTCAGTTTCGCCTGATGCAATGGGGTCTCATTCCCAGTTGGGCCAAAGATCCCACCCTTGGGCGACGCCTGATCAATGCCCGCGCTGAGACAGCCCCGTCTAAACCCAGTTTCCGATCAGCCTTTCGACACCGACGCTGTTTGCTTCCAGCCGACGGCTTTTACGAATGGCAGACCCAAACCACCGGAAAACAGCCCTACTACTTTAAGTTTGTCGACCATCGCCTTTTTGCGCTGGCAGGTCTGTGGGAATCCTGGCAGGGCCTTGAAACCTGCACCATCCTGACAACCGAGGCCAATGCCTTACTGACCCCCATTCACCCCCGGATGCCCCTGATTCTCGATCCCCAGCAGTATGCTTCATGGCTAGATCCCCAAACGCCCCACCAGGCGCTGCTCCCCTTTTTACAGCCCTACAGCCCAGCCCAGATGGTGGCCTATCCTGTGAGTCGCTGGGTAAATCGCCCCGATCATGACAGTGCAGCCTGTCTTCACCCCCAGAGTTGATCCGGTCTCTTGCCTATTGAACAACCCTTAGACTATGCTGCAATCGATCAAAATCATTGAAATCTTCTATATCAAAAGCATTACAAGGAGTTTGAGGGATGAAAAATAGGCCCAGTCTGTCGCTCAGCTATCTACAGCGAGTCGGCGCGCTTCTCTTTCTGGCCCTGTTTGTGGGGGCCTGCGAAGGGGGGCTACCCGGCAGTGAGTCAACCGGAAGTTCAGACAGTCTCAAGCTGGGCGTGCTCCTTCCCGCCACTGGTGATTTAGCCTCCGTGGCTCAGCCCATGATTGATTCGATTCCCCTTGCCATTGAAACCATCAATAGCTGCGGGGGCGTCAACGGTCAGTCGGTGGGCTTGGTCACAGAGGACGACCAAACCGATCCCAATGCTGGCAATAACGCCATGACCAAGCTGACCGAGGTGGACAAGGTGGGCGGGGTGGTTGGCTCCTTTGCCAGCAGTGTCTCCCAGGCCGCGGTGGACGTGGCTCGGCGCAATAAGGTGATGATGGTTTCCCCCGGCAGCACCAGCCCTGAGTTTACCAAACGGGCCCAAAACGGAGACTTTGATGGATATTGGGCCAGAACGGCCCCTCCGGATACCTATCAAGCCCGTGCCCTGGCCAAGCTTGCAAGCGAGAAGGGATTGAAGCGCGTTGCCACCATCGTGATTAACAACGACTATGGCGTAGGCTTTGAGCAGGAATTTATCAAGGCCTTTAAGGCCCTAGGTGGCACCGTGGTCAACGAAGCCAAGCCAACTCGATACGATCCTAAGGCCACCACCTTTGATACGGAGACCAAGGCCGCCTTCTCCGGTCAGCCCGATGCGGTTGTGGCCGTCCTCTATGCCGACACGGGCAGTATCCTGTTAAAGACTGCCTACCAGCAAGGTCTAACCGAGGGGGTACAGATCATGCTCACCGATGGCGTCAAATCTGATGAATTTGCAGAGCAGGTGGGTAAAACAACGGAGGGTAAGTACATCATCGAAGGCGCCATTGGGACGGTACCCGGTGCCGACGGCAAAGCCCTTGAGGCCTTCTCTAAGCTTTGGCAGGAAAAGAAGGGCGGCGGGGTACCCGCCTATGCTCCCCAAGCCTGGGATGCCACCATGCTTCTCGCCCTAGCGGCGGAAGCCGGAAAGTCGAATAGTGGCGAAGCGATCGCCGCCAACATCCGTGAGGTCGCTGGGGGAAGCGGCACAGAGGTCACGGATGTTTGTGAAGGACTCAAGCTGCTGCGAGACGGTGAAACCATCAACTACCAGGGAGCAAGCGGCAACGTGGATATTGATGAAAACGGAGATGTCCTGGGAGTGTACGACATTTGGGAAGTGCAATCCGACGGTAAGCTTAATATTGTGGATCAGGTGCTGCCCGATGCCTAGTGAGCGCTCTTGCCAACACTGGGATCATTGATTGCTCACGAAAGAATTGAGCGTTTGCCATGCCTTAGATTCACCCTCTAGGGCATGGTTTTTGGGGATCGTGATTGGAGTTTTCCAGTGGCGGTTTGCCAAGGGAGCTGAAAAAATGATTTACGATAGCGGGGAAGTGAAAGTTGATCGTAATTGATAGCCTCGATCCGCTCATGTTGCGCCAATCTTGTTGAATTCTTGTTGTCCTATGGCTTCTAACTTTACCTTTGATATTGTCAGCGATTTTGATCATCAGGAGCTGGTCAATGCGATCGATCAAGCCCAGCGAGAAATCAAAACCCGCTACGACCTCAAGGATACTAAAACAAAGCTAGAGCTAGACAAAGGTGGGATCAAAATTGAAACGAACAGCGAGCTGACCCTGGACGCGCTGCACAACGTCGTGCAAACGAAGGCCGTGAAACGGAACCTTTCCTTGAAAATTTTTGACTACGGCCCAATTGAGTCCGCGAGCGGCAATCGCGTGCGGCAGACCATTCACCTCAAGCGCGGCATTGAAAGCGAACTGGCCAAAAAAATCACCAAGATTATTCGAGATGACTTTAAAAAGGTGCAGTCCTCGATTCAAGGCGATGCAGTGCGCGTTTCGGCCAAATCCAAGGACGATTTACAGCAGGTCATCCAACGCATTCAGCAAGACGATTGGCCCGTGGCGCTGCAATTTACCAACTATCGTTAGGGGATGGATCTCCACTTCACCTGCTTCACTGGGGTTGGCTTTTTTATCTAAATCGATCACATCTATATAAATCCAATGCTTACTCGTTTCTCCCTGGCCAAAATCGGTCTTATCGTTGGCGGCATCTTATCGGTGGTGGGCCTCATTGCCTACATTTCCGGAAACGCCACTGCAAATCTAGCTGGCTTTTTCTACGGCATCCCTTTATTTTTAGGCGGGTTGGCCTTTAAGATTGCGGAATTAAAACCCGCACCCATACTCAAGCCTACGCCGGAGGCAGTGAAGCAGCTTCGGGAAAAAGAGGCAACCCCTACCCAAAATCAGGTGCGTAAAGATGTGACGCGCTACCGCTACGGCCAGGATATTCACCTGGATGTGGCTCTGGCCAGGCTGGGTCTGTGTAATAAAAAGGAAGCTTTGCCAGAGCTGACGGGGATCTATGAGGAAGATCGGCACGGACATTATGCCCTGGCCCTAGAATTTAATAGCCCGCTCGTGAGCGTTGAGAAGTGGCAAGGGCAGCAGGAAAAAATCCAGTCATTTTTTGGCCCAGGCATTACGGCAGAAGTAGAAGACCTTGGCGAAGATCGGGTGCGATTAGCTTTGATTAGCGCGCCAGAGGCAGCCCCGGCCAGCGAGGACAGTGTCGCCTAGTCGCCTGACAGTGTCGCGGTCTGAGAGAATCTAAACCGAAGAATCGCCGTAGAACTCTGAACAACCGGCTAGAAATTGCTCAATCGCCTTATCCTGTAGCCGACAGCTCTGCTGCTCAACGGAGGCGACGGCAGCGGGTCGGCGCTCCTGGTGGGTGGAGTCTTTAAGTTCAGCCAATTCCTTTTCTAGAACTTCAATGCGATCGAGTAAGTACCGAATTGCCTGCGCCTCCGAGTCAGGTAGCTTACCATGCTCCAGGGGATTCACCTTCGCGCCTTCACGATAGACGACGCGGCCCGGCACACCCACCACCGTGCAGTCCGAAGGGACATCTCGCAGCACAACGGACCCAGCCCCAATGCGCACATTAGTTCCAATTTGAATATTGCCGAGCACCTTGGCGCCGGTGCCCACCACCACGTTATCTTGCAGGGTGGGGTGGCGTTTGCCCAGTTCTTTGCCTGTACCGCCCAGGGTAACCCCTTGATAAATCAAACAGTTATCGCCAATGATGGCGGTTTCCCCGATAACGACCCCCATGCCATGGTCAATGAACAGTCCACGCCCGATGGTGGCACCCGGATGGATTTCAATTCCGGTGATAAATCGGGAGATGTGGGAAATTAAGCGCGGAATAAAGGGAAGCTTCAGGTTGTAGAGCAGGTGAGCAAACCGGTGCAGCACGATCGCCTGTAAACCCGGATAAAGAAACATCACCTCCAGCACATTGCGTGCAGCAGGGTCTTTTTCAAAGATGACCTGGAAGTCGGTTTTCAGGGTTGCAAGTACCACAGGCGGTCTCCCTTGGATTCACCACTTTTTATGGTAGCGTTTTTGAGGTTGTCCCACATCAGGATCTTGTGGAGGTCCGGAGGCACCCCTGCAAGATTTTGCCCAAAACCTTTTGGCCCACCACTGCCCAACCCTTTAAAGTTACGCTGACAGGGTTTTTTGAAGGTGCTTTTATCGAAATGTCTCTGAGCCTGTGCATGATTGTTAGGGATGAAGCTGCTGTGCTGGCACGGTGCTTACAAAGCGTTCAGGGTCTGGTCGATGAGCAGATTGTGGTTGATACCGGATCTCAGGATGAGACCGCAGCGATCGCCCGGTCCTTTGGCGCTCGGATTTATGACTTTGTCTGGCGTGACGATTTTGCCGCGGCACGCAATTACAGCCTCGCGCAGGTCACAGGGGACTGGGTGCTGGTGCTGGATGCCGATGAAGAACTACTCCCAGCCGCGGTGCCCGCCATCAAACAGGCGATTAAAGATCCGAATATTTTGCTGTTTCAGCTCCTGCGCGAGGAAGTCGGATCCCAGCGCACGCCCATTTCCTTGGTGTCCCGCCTGTTTCGCAATCATCCCCAGATGACCTTCAAGCGTCCCTATCATGAGCTGGTGGATGACAGCGTCGTTGCGATTCAACGCGCAGAGCCGCACTGGCAAATTGGTCAGATTTCAACGCTGGCCCTTCGCCACGAGGGATATCAACAGCAGCGGCTGCAAAGCAAAGAAAAACTCGCGCGCGCCCAGCGGATGCTGGAAAAGGGCCTTCGACAACACCCAGAGGATGCCTATCTGCTGAGCAAGCTGGGAGGGCTCTATTACGAACAAAACCGTTGGAGTGAGGCCCTAGCCCTGATTCAGCGCGGGATTGCGCTGCCTAACGTTGAGGCAGCGGTGCGCTATGAGTTGAACTATCATCTGGGGTTGATTTACGCCAGGCAAAAGGACTGGCGACAGACGGAGCTGGCTTACAAAACTGCCCTTGCGCAGGACTGTGACGATCTGCTGAAGGTGGGCGCCTTCATGAATCTAGGGTGCCTTTACCTAGATCACGGTGCCGCCTCCCCAGCCATGCAGCTTTTGGGCCATGTAATTCGCCTCTGTCCGGGAGTGGCGATCGCCCACTACAATTTAGGACTGGCGCTGAAGTCGTTGAATCGCCTGCAGGAGGCGGCTAAAGCTTATCAGCAAGCCATTGAGCTAGATCCTACCTATGCCGCAGCTTATCAAAATCTAGGGGTGGCTCTGTTTAAGCTGCGGAAAGTTTCGGAGAGTCGCACCGCCTTTGAGCAAGCCATTCAGCTTTATGAACAGCAAGATCCAACAACCGCTGAAACCCTGCGATCCGGAGTTCGAGATTTGGGGCTTTGACATCCTCTCCCTCTGACCTTTCAGGGACAGAGTAGAGATTCCTAGGGTCGCCCTAAAGATTTCCTGCTTCAACAGGTGACCGCTAGACTGAGGAACCCGAGTCCCCGCCCCATCTCCTCCACAGGCATTGTCTATTCCCCGTTGCCCACGGAAATCACTTGAGCCGCAGCCCTGTCGCTTGGCTGGATTGACCCACATTCAAGACAGTAAGAGATACTGACAGGGAATCCCGACCGCTTCAACCGCCACGACTCCCAGGACGCTTCCAGCTTTCGGATAACCTGGTGAAGCACCTGAGCATTAACAGTCTTGAGCCTAGGGAAGTCAGCCTTGGCCACAGTCAACCGCTTTACCTGAACGTGGTAATCAGGGAAGGGTGCATCCGTTGGCAAGGTAAACGCTTGCCGAATTGAACAAGCATTGACCGGAGACTTGCGAGAATCGAGCCAGTCTTTGCGCCGCTACTCGACATCCGCGATCGCGGCCTTAGCGGAGGTCCCGGTAGGCTCCGTCTGACTCATGATGGCCAGATAGACCCCTACAATCACGAGGGCAAATCCCAACCCGTTGAGTAGGCCCAGCGATTCTCCAAATAAAATCCAGGCAAAGATTGCCGCAACCACAGGCTCCAGCAAAAAAGTCACAGACACCAAGCCCGAAGACAGCTGACTTAAGCTATAGGCCACTAATCCCTGACCCAGGGTTTGACTGATCAGACCCAACCCGATCACCGCGCCCCACCCCAAGGGCGACTGGGGCCAAAAATGGTCTTCTAGGCCCAGAGAAATCGCACCGCTCACCAGAGCCGCCACCCCAGAACAGACCAGCAGAATGAGCGGCGTCGTTAACCGCGATCGCAGCTGCTCGATCGTCAGCAGATAGGCGCTAAAAAAGACCGCAGACAGCAGGGCAAGTCCATCACCGCGAACCTGCCCTGGCAGCAGCTGAAAATCCTGGAGGCCAATGGTGAGTGCCCCCGCCAGGGCCACTGCCAGCCCCACCAGAAAGCGTGGATCAAAGCGCTGTTTCCACAGCAGCCAGGTGCCCAAGGCCGTAAATAGGGGGGCTAAGTTGCCCAGCACCGCCGCATTCGCCACGCTGGTCTGCGTCAGGGAAGTGGCCCAAACACACAAATCCACCCCCGAAATCAAGCCCGCGAGGATCAGCAGTCCCCACTGCGATCGCCCCAAAGACCCCAAGGATTGTCCCAGGGAAACGCTCTGGCCCAGAGAAGATTGCCCCCCCAGCCCGATGCTCAGGGCAAGAGCTGCAATCCAGAAGCGATGGGAAATCGTGGCATAGGGACCGAGATCTTGTTCACTGATGCGCACAAAAATGGCGGCAAAGGACACCGCCAGAATGCCCAGGAAAAGAGCGGCGATCGCCGTCACTGCAGTGAGGGGACGCGGGAGAGAAGCCTGATCAGCAGGAGAAACCTCAGAAGGGGGGCTCATGACCTCGATCCCCCTGCGGAGGGCCACACCTGCGCGGGGGCGCCACAGATTAAATTCACCAGGGCCTGAATGATGCGATCGCTCTCAAGGGGCATAATGTCTCTGCCATGCAGAATGTCCTGGATTAATTTGTAATGCACAACCGCCCCAATCACAATCCGGGCCGTAGCCTCGGGATCGGAACATTGAACCTGTGGATGGGCCGCTAAAAGCTGCGTGAGACGGTCGACGCCAGGTTTGGAAATATTTTCCACAAATAGTCTGGCTAGCTGCGGGAAGCGACCAGATTCGCCAATGATCAAGCGGATAAAAGCGCCATATTCATCATCTTCTTCAAGCTGACCAACCCCCTGCGCCAGAATTCGCTGGAGCAACTCTCGGGCACTGCCTTCTCCAAAATGCTCACGATCCATAAGGGCCATTTTTTCGACAGCCATCTGCTGGATTAAGGCCGCAAACAGCCCCTCCTTATCCCGAAAATGACTGTACACCGTCGCCTTAGACACTCCCGCCGCCGCTGCAATGCGATCCATGCTGCTACCGGCATAGCCATACCGCAAAAACTGCTGCATGGCCCCTGCCAAAATTGCAGCTGTCTTTTCCGAAGACAGCTGCCGCTGCGAACGAACTCCCTGGATTCCCACCCTACCTCTCTTTTTCAGCGTCCAAGTGTCTTTGCGGGATTGAGCCACCCCACCACAGGTCTCCCTTCCGCCAGGGGCACCCCGGCATGGATGCGATGGCATTGCAAGGGCATCGGTTGCGTTGGGGTGTGCTTCAGTCCATAGCTAAACTATAGCTAAACTATACAGTTCAGTATTATCCGTGTAGGATATTACAGCATCGAGCCACCCAGAATGGTGTGATATGAATGGGAGAGTGCAGGGGAGGCAATCATGATTCACGACACCACGGATCAATGGCCCAAACCAGAGCTAGAGCGATACCGCTGGAGTGTTTTGCTCACCACCCTTGCCGTTGCCCTGGGAGGGGTATCACTGTTTGCCCTACAGCACTATTCCAAAACCGCGGCCATCAATGCCGAGGTTCAAAAGAAATCTGAGCCGTTGATTGCGACAGTGACGGCACCGGGTCGCCTGCAGCCCCAGGGCGAGGTGGTCAATCTCTCGGCACCGTCCGCGGCCGGTGGACGCAGCCGGGTACTGCAACTGCGCGTGAAGGAGGGCGACACCCTGCGCAAAGGGCAAATTGTGGCCGTTTTAGATAGCCGCGATCGCCTGCAGGCCGATGTGGATGAGGCCAAAAGTCAAGTCGCCATGGCCCAGGCCAAGCTAGCCCAGGTGCGGGCTGGGGTCAGGACTGGGGAGGTGAATACGCAACTGACGGAAATCGCCAAGATCAAGGCTGATATTGCCAGGAATGAAGCCGATCAGCGGGAGCTGATTACTCGACTGGAGACTCAATATGAAGGGGATCTCGCCCAGCAAAATGCCACGCTTCGACGCTTAGAAGCAGCCTTTCGCAATGCGGCCCTAGAGTACGAGCGCTACGACCGCCTCTATGGCGAGGGGGTCGTGTCCAATGCCCAGCGCGATGGCAAACGGCTCAGCTATGAAACTGCGCAGCAGCAGGTGAGTGAGGCCCAGGCGGCGATTGAACGCACCACCGCCACCGCCGAGCGTCAAATTCAAGACGCGAAGGCCCGTCTGGTCACCCTGAAAGCGGTTGGGGATCAGCAGTTGGCCCAGGCCAAGGCGAATGTTCATCGCGTGGCAGAGGTGCGCCCCGTTGATATTCGCGCCGCCCAAGCGGAGGTTGAGCAAGCCCAGGCCACCTTGAAGCAGGCTGAGGTGAAGCTGGAGGAAGCCTATGTGCGATCGCCCCAGGATGGAACGGTCCTGGAAATTCTGACGCGCCCAGGGGAAGTGATTGGACGTGAGGGCATCGCTGAGATTGGCCAAACCGATCACATGTACGCGATCGCCGAGATTTATCAAAGCGATATTTTTAAGATTCAGCCGGGTCAACGCGCAACGGTGACCAGTGACTCGCTTCACCAGAATCTCACCGGAACCGTGGAGCGGGTGGACACCAAGATTCAGCCGTCGAACAGGATCAGTGCAGACCCAACGGCCCCCAGAGAGGCGCGGATCGTGGAGGTTCACATTCAGCTAGATCGAGCCTCTAGCGACCTGGCGAAGAACCTGACGAATTTGCAAATCAAGGCGGCGATTGAGCTGTGAGCCTCTAGGCCCCCTCTGACGGGATGATGCCCCTTACCCAGTCTTGGCGTTTCCTGCAGCGAGGTCTTAGGGCACCCCATCACCGCAGAGGTTCTGAGAACAGCAGAGCGAAGCGAGTATTTGCAAAAGCCTCCTGAGCACGTTTAAGGGAGCCAGGAACGAGCAAACCTATGGGAAAATCTTTAATTATGGCTGGCTTTCTAGCTCCGCTCTCCCGACTCCATGCCATCATGCTAGAACCGATCATGCCAGAACCGATTGGATTTACGCCGATGACCCATGACTTCCTCCAATTCTTCTAATTCGAATCATAAGTTCCGGTTCCGGCCCATCCGAATGATTCGTCACTGGTTTGCGCTCAACCTAGGCGTTGATCAAAATCGCAAGCTGGAAATTTACCAAGATCTGCTGAAGTCCGTGAGCCTGAGGGATTCTAGCTATTGGCTTCAGGTGCTCTTTTCCGCGGGAATTGCCACACTGGGGCTGGCCTTGAACAGCCCCGCCGTCGTCATTGGGGCAATGCTTATCTCTCCGCTCATGGGGCCTATCCTGGCCACCGGTATGGCGTTTGCCGTGGGAGATCTGGTCTTTGCGCTCCGGGCGCTGCTCTGCCTGAGCCTCAGCTGTTTCATGGCGGTGGGATTTGCCATGATCCTGATTGCCATTTTGCCCTTTAAAGATCAAACCGCCGAAATTTTAGCCCGCACCGAGCCCAATTTACTGGATCTGGTCATTGCTTTGTTTTCTGGGGCACTGGGCACCATCGCCACGGCCAAGGAAGCCAAAGGGGTGGTGACCTCCATTCCAGGAGTGGCGATCGCCGTGGCGCTCATGCCGCCGCTGTGCGTGGTGGGCTATGGGATTGGTTTGGGGGTCAGCTTGCAAAGTCTGGCTGGGCTGCGAATTGCGGCGGGGGGCGGCCTGCTGTTCATCACCAATCTCACCGCCATCACCCTGATGGCAATGCTGGTGTTTTTAATCATCCGCGTCGATACACCCTTAATCAAGCGCCAGGCGGAAGAGTGGCACCGCAACGACCCCGAAAGCAAGTGGATGCAGCGACTGTTTGAGAGCCTCCCTGGCATGAACCGCCTGGAGGTGATTGGGTCGGTGCGCAACCGATTTATCGTGCTGCTGATTCCTATCCTGGCCCTGATGTTTCCCTTGGGCCAGTCCCTGGGTCAACTCCAAAGCGAAGTGTTGACCCGGCAACGACAAAACTTTATTAACAGCGAAATCCAGAGTATCTGGGAGGATGGCTTTGCCAAACAGGTTCAGCAAGATGGGCAAGAGGAAGAACGCGCCCAGATTGACACCCTGGACACCACGGTTGAGAATGCCAAGGTCTTTGTAAAAATGCGTGTGTTTACCAAACGCGACTTTACCGCCGCCGAGGAACAAACCTTTGCCCAACGACTTGCCGATCGCCTCAATAAGCGCAAAGGGGACATTTCCGTGCAGCTTATCCAAATCCCCACCTCCGCGAGCAGCTTGCTCAACCCCTTCCGGCAACCCACACCTGAAACCCCAGATATCAAAAGCGTGGCCGAAACCCAGGCGGAACTGTGGTCCCTGGTCACCGCCTCGCTCAAATCCCTGGAGTTCCCCCCAGGAACCCACCAGCTTTTGGGCTACGGTATCCGCCTGTACGACAGCAGCAGGCTCACGGTTGAGATTGCCTACCTGAGCGATCGCCCCTTAGACCCAGATGGAGAATATTTTCTTAGCGACAATATCCGCTCGCGCCTGCAGCTGCCTCAAGCCCAAGTCCGCTTGCAGCATATTCCTCGTCAATTTCAAAATCTCTCCTTTAACCCCGAACAGACCACCTTAACCCCCGCGGCAAAGCAAACCCTGCGAAACATTGCTGGGCAGCTTAAGACCTACGAAAACCTGCAGCTGCTGCTCCGATCTCAAGTTCCCCCTGCGGAACAGGCGGCCCCCCCCTCGCCAGAGTCCGACGGAGATCCCCCCTTTCCCCTCGCAAACCTTCGCATTGAGGCCATTCAGGATCATCTCAACCTCGTAGAAGGCATCGATCGCAATCGTATTCAGGTCTCTGGCCCCCCGGAGGTTCAGGAAGAAGGCAGCAATCCCAAGGTTCAGCTCGTGCTCCAGATCAAGCCCCCGAATGCGCCCAATCCCAGGGAACAGCCGGAGCCCCCACCCCCGGAAGCAGATCGCCCCGACCCCAATCCCTCCTAAACATTGATCGGACTCCCCCCTGCACTATACTCGGTTACATTGACTTTCCGACCCCAGCATGACCCCCCCGACCCCAAAGCATCCCGGACTGTCGATCGGTATTGAGGCCCATGGAGCGGTGGCCATAGGGTTAGCTACCTGGAGCCCACCCAGGATGAGTCTCCTGGATCACCATCACCCCACACCGTCCTCCGCCCCGGACCCTGCGGGGCATCACCCATGATGATTACCTGGCCGGGCATCATTCTGGCCCTGAGTCTGGCCCTGATTCATGGCTTTGCCTCTCAGCTTCCCAGTGAACGGTTTATCTCGCGCCATCGCTGGGTATCCTTTGCCGGAGGCGTCTCCCTAGGCTACGTATTTTTGGAGATTTTTCCAGAGCTGAGCCATGCCCAGGAAACACTGGTGCATTCCAAGCTATCGGCGATCGCCTATCTGGAAAACCATATTTATCTGCTGGCCCTCCTGGGGTTAGTGATCTTTTACGGCCTGGATAAAATAGCCCTCAAGCTGGCCGATCCCGCAGTTCCAGAACCCACAGCATTTTTTTGGATTCATCTGCTCTCCTTTGCCCTGATCAACGGGATTTTGGGTTACCTCTTGCAAGATCTCTCCAATCACAGCCTATTTTCCTGTCTGTTGCTGTTTATTGCCCTGGGACTGCATTTATTCGTCATTGATGAGCATCTGCGGGAGCACCATCGGGTCCCCTACGATGGCATAGGTCGCTGGGTCCTCGCCGCCGCGGTGGTGGTGGGCATGGCCCTTGGACGAGCCACGGACCTCAATGAGGCGGCGATTGCCATTATTTGGTCTTTTCTGGCCGGCAGCATTATCCTACAAGTGCTCAAGCGCGAACTTCCCCCAGAGCGCGAAACCTACTTTCCCGCCTTTGTACTCGGCACCGGGCTCTTTGCGCTGCTGCTCAACCTCCAATAGCCCCGCGCCAGGACTCCAGGGATGAGCATCAACGATGTCGCCAGGCCTTCACCGCACACACAACTCCCTTTTCCAGCTCGACCCAGACAAACATCAGCGTGCTCACCCCAAAGCAAATTCCCAACTCCATCAGACTTAAAGGTCGCACGCCAAAAAATTGCTGCACCGGCGGAATGTACAGCAAACACATCTGCAGTAGCGTGGTCAAGGCAATGGCCCCGATGAGATAGGGGTTACTCCAAAAGTTAATTTGAATTGTCATCCGGGTGGCTGAGCGCACCGCCAGGGCATGGCCCATTTGGGCCAGACAGAGGGTCGTAAACACCATGGTTTTCCAATTTTCGGGGTCACCGGTATACCCCGGTGATTGAGTGTAGCGAAAGGCCCAGCTCATCAGGGTAATCGTTAAAATTGACAGAACAATCCCAATGCGAATCATGTAAAACCCTAGGCCGCGGGCGAAAATACTCTCACGCGGATGGTGTGGCGGTCGCTGCATCACCCCATCCTCGGCGGGCTCCATCGCCAAGGCCAGGGCCGGGAGACCATCGGTCACCAAGTTCATCCAGAGGATTTGTAGCGGGGTGAGGGGAACCGTGCCGAGGCCGAGGAGAGGAGCCGCGGCAATGGTAAAGACTTCGCCAATGTTGCTGCCTAAAATATACTTGATAAAGCGGCGAATATTGCTGTAAATAACGCGTCCCTCCTCCGTCGCCGCCACGATTGTCGCAAAATTATCGTCGAGGAGCACCATATCGCTGGCCTCCTTGCTTACATCTGTGCCCGTGATGCCCATGGCAATGCCAATATCGGCCTGTTTAAGGGCGGGGGCATCATTGACCCCGTCTCCGGTCATCGCGACCACCGCTCGATGGCGCTGCAAGGCCCGAACGATTCGCAGCTTATGTTCGGGGGCAACCCGAGCATAGACATTAACGCAGTCCACCTGCTGCTCTAGTTCCTCTGGTGAAAGCTGTTCTAAATCGTGACCATTGAGGACCGGTTCTCCCTCCCGGGCAATTCCCAGGGACCGGGCAATGGCCATGGCGGTGAGCTGATGGTCACCGGTAATCATCACCGGACGAATCCCCGCCGCTTGGCAGAGAGCCACCGCAGCCTTGGCCTCCGAGCGGGGGGCATCTAACATCCCCACCAGTCCCAGCCAGATTAAGGCCTCACTTTCCCAGGCGGGATCATCCAGCGGTGGCAGCCGATGCAGGGACTCATAGGCCAACCCCAGGACGCGCAGGCCTTGACTGGCTAACTGGTTATTTTGAGCCAGGATTGCCTGGCGATCCGCCTGGGTAAGGGGCTTAATGCGATCGCCCACCTGGATACGGGTGCTGCGCTCTAGCACCAGTTCCGGTGAACCCTTAATAAACTGGGCATAGTCCTGGGGAAAGAGGGCCTGGAGCTGCGGATCCGCAGCATGGGTGGCACAGAGAACACTCATCCGCTTGCGTTCTGAGGAAAAGGGAATTTCAGCCTGGCGTGCAAAGGCACTGTTCCACTGCTGGGGATCAAACCCGGCCTTGCGGGCGAGCACCAGCAGGGCGCCTTCGGTGGGATCACCCAGGATGGACCAATCCCCCGCCTCTTTTTGCAGCGCGGCATCGTTGCAGAGGGCACCAGTCACCAGCAACCGCATTAAATCTGGGTGACGCTCTGGTTTAAAGGCATAGGTGTGATCGAGAAATTCGCCGCGAGGATCGTAGCCATTGCCGGTCACCTGCACGGCTTTTCCCGCCAGCTGCAATCGCTGCACAACCATTTTATTTTGGGTGAGGGTGCCCGTCTTATCGGAACAGATGGTGGTGACAGATCCCAGAGTTTCTACGGCGGGAAGCTTGCGAATCAGGGCCTGACGGCGCACCATGCGCTGGGTGCCCAGGGCCAGGGTTACCGTAATCACAGCGGGCAAGCCCTCCGGCACCACCGCCACCGCCATACTCAAGGAGATCTCCAGCAGCTCATCGATGAGGCCCAGGTTGCCAGTCTGCCAAATTCCCCCCATGACCACCAGCACCACCAGGGTTAGCGATCCGCCCACCAACGCATTGCCCAACTGGGTCATCCGCTGCTGAAGCGGTGTGGGTTCTGCTTCCACAGTTTGCAACATTTCGGCAATGTGGCCCAGTTCGGTTTGCATTCCAATGGCGGTCACCAGCGCCACCCCTCGACCCTGGACCACCTCAGTTCCCTGGAACACCAGATTGATGCGATCGCCCAGCACCGTTGCTTCGGGCAGGGTTTGGTCGCATCGCTTGCGGACCACCGCCGCCTCCCCCGTCAAGGCCGACTCGCGCAGCTCCAAATGGTTGGCGCTAATCAGGCGTCCATCGGCTGGCACGGTAACCCCTGCCTCCAGATGGATCAGATCTCCCGGTACCAACTCCTTCGCGTTCACCTCAATATCTTGCCCCCCGCGAATTACCCGCACCTGGGGCGAGGTCATCTGCTTGAGGGCCGCCAGGGCCTTTTCAGCTCGACTTTCCTGCACGTACCCCAACCAGGCATTCAGGAAAATAATGATAAAAATTGCAATGGCATCCTTGGGAAACTGCTGATCGCGCAAATCCAGGCCGGCCGAGATCAGGGCCACCGCAATCAACATCAGCAGCATGATGTTTTTGAACTGATCGAGCCAAATAGCCAGCGGCGATCGCCCCACCGCCTCTTCCAGCTCGTTTGGCCCATACTGTTGACGCCGCTGCTGCACCCGATCCAGAGGCAGTCCCTGATGAAGATCGCTATCGAGGGCCGCCACCGCCTCTGGCACAGTCAAGGCATGCCAGTCTATCGCAGCGGGAGAACGGAGCGGGGACTTCATAGGAAACACAAGCGATGAAAAAGAAACAGTGGCCGCTGCCACTGGACCCAGGGCAACGGGGCCAAGGGCGACCCGCCCAGCCTAGAGGGTAGGCTCAGATGTCCCCCATGATCCACTCCCGACCCCCCAACCAGAGGCCGCAGACCCGAGGAGCAAACATGGGGACTGCCCCACCCAGGATACAATTCGGGAGCCAGCCACCCTCCATTGTAGGTCTCTAAACTCCGAGACTTGCCAGTTTGAGGGGATCGGGTGCAACCGGGACCCCTGGGTTCACAGAGACCGGCAATCATTCGGTCGCTGGGGTCAGCGATCGCAACAGTGCTGAAATTTGAGCCGGACTCTGGGGTCGATGGAAAAGATACCCTTGACCCAAATCGCACCCGAGGGCCTGAATCATGTCGTACTGATCTTGGGTTTCAATCCCCTCAGCGATGGCGGGCAGATCCATGGCATGGGCCAGGGTCACAATCGTGCTAATTAAAAAGGAATGCTGTTCATCCTGGGAAAGGATGTCGACAAAGGAGCGATCAATTTTGAGGGCATCAATGGGAAAGTGGTGCAGATAGCTCAAGGAAGAATATCCGGTGCCAAAGTCGTCCAGGTGAATCTCCACTCCTAAACATTTCAGGTTCTCCAACAGTTGCTCTGCGGCCTCCGAATGCTCAATGAGGATGCTCTCAGTGATTTCAATCACCAGGGCACTCGGCGGCAATTGAGTCTCCTTGAAAATTTGCGTAATGGTTTCAAAGCAGTGGGCGTGGCTAAAAATTTTGCCTGAAAAATTCACGCTCACCGTGAGCGGACCACAGTCGGGAAAATCATCCCGCCACCTCTGCAGTTGAGCACAAGCCTGGCGTAAAATCCACAGATCGAGATCTTGAATCAGCCCCAGCTCTTCAGCTAGCGGAATAAAGCGATCCGGGGCAATTATCCCCTCGGTGGGATGATGCCATTGCATCAGCGCCTCAAACCCCACCACCCTTCGAGACGCCAAGGCCACAATCGGCTGATATCGAATGCCCAGCTCCTGATTGGCCAGGGCCTGGCGGAGATCGTTTTCCAAGCGGACGCGCTGAAGCAGTTGAGACTTCATCTGACTATTAAAAATGGTATAGCGCCCTTTTCCGGAGGTTTTAGCATGGTACATGGCAATATCTGCATCTCGGATCACATCCTGCGGATGTCGGTAGGCAGTTTCTCCATAGACAATGCCAATGCTGGCAGAAACGTAAAATTGCTGGCCACGGTATCCAAAGGGATCACCCAGGGTTTGCAAAATCCGAGCTGCCACAGTGCGCACCTGCGTCAGATCCGCCGCATGCTCCAGCAGCGCCGCAAATTCATCCCCACCCAGGCGGGCCACCGTATCGGAGGGACGCAAACAGCGCTGTAACCGTTCACCCACCTGCTTGAGCAGATCATCGCCCGCCAGATGCCCAAATCCATCATTGACCGCCTTAAAGCGATCAAGATCGATAAACAGCAGCGCATAGCCATCTGCCGGGTATCGAACGAAGCGCACCATGGCCTGTTCCAGGCGATTGAGGAGCAACTCCCGGTTCGGCAACCCCGTGAGTGGGTCGTACAGGGCCCGGTGAAGCAACTGTTTACGGTATTGGATGCGCTCTGAAATATCTCGAAACACCATGACAGCGCCGGAAATTCGGCCATCCGGCTCCAGAATCGGAGCCGCGCTATCGTCAATGGGAATGTTCTTTTGTGCGCGGTTGCGCAAGACCACATCCTCAGGTAAAGACACGGGGGTCCCGCTCACCAGAGCCTCCAAGGCAGGATTGGGAACAGGGATCTCCTCCGCATTGGGTCCATGCTGAAAACATTGAATGACCTGATCAATCGGGTAGCCCTCGGCCTGATGCTGCATCCAGGCTGTTAAGGTCTCTGCCACCGGATTCATAAAGGTAATGCGTCCCTCGGAATCGGTGGCCACCACGGCATCGGAGATGCTGTCGAGAATCGTTTTGAGGCGGGCCTTCTGGGACTGGAGGGCAAGCCGCATCTGATGCCGATACAGCCCCACCTGGATCGTGGAGTTCAAGCTCGGCTCACTAAAGGGTTTCACCAGATATCCCACTGGCTCAAGGCGTCGGGCCTGCTCAATCGTTTCCGGGTCAGTAAAGGCCGTCAGAAAAATAATCGGAATATTGCGCTGTTGCTGAATGCGCTCCGCAGTCTCAATCCCATTGAGCTCACCGGGAAGGCGAATATCCATCAGCACGAGATCACACTGAAGCTGAGCCAGACGGTCGAGCACGTCATGCCCCGATGCAAAAATATGAGGAACCTGATATCCAAGTCGCTCCAGGCGGCGCTGTAAATCCAGGGCCACAATGGCCTCGTCCTCAACCACAAGAACATTAATCTGGGATTGCTCACCGACATACACCATTCCAACCTCACCCTGCCACGACGGCCCCTGTGTGTAATGAACTCAGTTTGTTAGCCTTCGGAGCCGGAAAGATAATTTCAAAGCCGGTTCCTTCCCCCTCCATGGCTGAAATAGTCCCAGAGATTTGTTGAGCCAAGCCCTTCACCATGGCTAAACCTAGAGTTCGAGTCGCTTGCCAGTCAATGTCTGTGCGCATTCCGACTCCATCATCTAAAATTTGCAGCACGCAGGTTGTCTCTGGCAGCCGAAAAAAATTAACCGTGATTCTTCCCTGGTCTCGGCCCACAAAGGCATGCTTCAGGGCGTTAGAAAACAGTTCATTCACGATCAGCCCACAGGGGATTGCCGCGTCGATATCAAGGGCAATATCCTCTGAATTTAAACAGAAACGAACCTGGGGTAAGTTAACGCGATAGGCCGCAAATATCTGCTCTAAAAAATCTCGCAGATATTCCGCCATATCGATACTGGCTAAGTCTTTGGATCGATAGAGCTTTTCATGGATTAGCGCCATGGAAAGGATTCGATGCTGACAGTCCTCCATCAGACTTTTGACAGCGGTATTTTCGTTAGCAAAGGATTGCAAACTCAACAGGCTACTGATGATTTGCAAGTTATTTTTTACCCGATGATGAACTTCCTTCAACATCGAATTCTTTTCCGCCAGCGAAGTTTCCAGGGCCTGAGTTCGTTCGGACACTCGCTGCTCAAGTTCAGCCTTAGATTGGAGAAGTTCCGATTGACTCGGAAGCGATAAGGCCCCAGGAATCACGGGAATCAGGCTAAAAGCGGTGGCCAGGGAGATTAAGGCCGTGCCGCTTTTCACTAATCCGGACAGCCAATAGTTGGGAGACCACAGGGTCCAGATTGAGAATAAATGGGTGATCCCGCAGGCGGTAATAAAGGCCCCAAACAAAAAGAAAATCCAGGGATAGGGGACGTCTTTTCGCTGCCGGACAAAATAAACCAGCGCCATGGGAATGGAAAAATAAGAACAGCCAATCAGCCCATCTGAGAGAACATGGAGCCAAACCAGAGCTGGATCCCAGAGGTAGCAATGCCCATGGGGAATATAACTGGAGGCGACCAAAATTGAGACAAGATCGGAATACATCAGGGCTGCTTTGCTAAATTTGACATTTTTATCTGAGAAAAGTGATTTATGCCGCAGGAATTGAGTTTATCCTAGCAATAAGATCGGAAAAACCGGGGCTGAACAGCCCCGGCTCCTCGTACAAACCAGAAACGAGTCTAGGGAATGGGGATCGACTTAAGCAGAACTATCCAGGTCCATCAAGGTATTGAGCAGCAGGCGTTTGGCCTCCAGGCTCCATCCTAGGCGCTGCAGATAGATGGCGATCGCCCCACCCAGCAGGGTGGCCAGAAAATCCAGGGGCTGAAGCATGGAAATTCCCAGCAGCATCCCCAGCCCGGCAATCCCCCAAAAGGGAAGCGCGACGGTTTGGCGCTGGGTTTCCAGCAGCTTCATCAGACCACCGGTGGGTAGTTCTGCCTCAAGCTGCGCTTTGATCTGGCGCTGCTCAACCGGGGGCACCGAGAGGCCTATTTTTTGACGTAGCCTTTCTATTTTGCGCGCATCGGTGCTGTACTGGGTTAGCTCGTCTTGAGCCATCAGCATCAGGCGCTCGTACTGTCCCATCGAATTTTTATCCCGCGTTGCAAGGTCGTCCTAGCAATCCTATCCAAATTTAGGCGGTCCGCTGCTGAAAAAGAGAGACTTCGTAGGTATTCAAGGTGTCCGAGAGATCCACCATGGCCTCGGTGGGATAGTGGGTGGACAGCAGCACTCGCCAGGGGCCTGGGGGCAGTGGGTAATCGAGGTTCAGGGGTTTCTCAAAGGAAAAATTAATCAGCACCAGCACGGTTTCTGAGGCTAGCGATCGCAGGTAGGCCAGATGCTCATGGGGAAAGTGTACCAGAGTTTTCCAATCCCCCAATCGCAGGGCGGCGCTCTGGCGGCGGGTCTGGATGAGTCGACGGTAGAAATTGAGAATCGAATCGGGGTGCTGTAGCTCCGTCTCTACGTTGACCGTGAAATAGTTTTCATGGACCGGAAGAAAGGGCGTGGGCGTTTGACCAAAGCTAAAGCCCGCGTGGATGGAACGATCCCACTGCATGGGCGTTCTGGCACCGTCGCGGGGCAGGGGAGAATTTCCCACATCGCTGAGCATCACCGCCGCATCCTTGAGGAATTCTGGCGGAATTTCATCGTTGTCAACCATGCCCAATTCCTGACCATAGTAGAGCAGTGGCGTGCCGCGAATGGTGAGCAGCAACGTGGCTGCTGCCCGCGCGATCGCCCTTGAGTCCACACAGAGGCTACAGTCCACCCAGCGCGCGAGATGACGAGGAATGTCGTGATTATCGAGAAAATAGGTGGGCCAGGCACCGGGGGGGGTCAGGCGTTCTTGCTTTTCAATCAGCCGCTGCAGAAAGCCCGGATACCAGGGACTAAAGGGAAACTCAAAGGTAATGGGCAGGTGTAGCTCGTCATTGTCAACCCCATAGAAAATAATCGAGTCATAGACCGAGCAATCAATAAAGGTTTCACCAATCAGAAGGCGATCGTCATATTCATCGATAATGGCGCGGATATCCTGAATAATCTGGTGGTTATCGGGCAAATTTTTATCGTAGATATGGTGAAAGCTGCGATAGCCGGACAGGGCCGATTCTCCATATTTGAGGGGATTATCTCGGAAGAACGGGTCCTTAATAAATACGCTGGAAGCATCCAGGCGAAAGCCATCCACGCCCATATCCAGCCAGTAACGAACAATGTTGAAGACCGCACGCTTGACCTGGGGATTATGCCAGTTGAGATCCGGTTGGTTGACGTTAAAGGTGTGAAAGTAATATTGTCCACGGGCCTCGCAATATTCCCATCCACTGCCCCCAAAATAAGAAAGCCAGTTATTGGGAGGTTTCCCACCGGGCATGGGGTCTTGCCAGAGATACCAGTCCGCCTTAGGAGTGTGGCGGCCTGCCGCCGATTCCATGAACCAAGGATGCTTATTAGAGGTGTGATTCACCACCAAATCCAAAATGACGCGAATTCCACGGCGGTGAGCTTCGCGCAGCAGCTCTCGAAAGTCCTTAAGCGTGCCGAACACGGGTGCAATATCGCAGTAATCGCTAATGTCATACCCGTTGTCCACCATGGGGGAATGATTGATCGGTGAGAGCCAAATGGCATCCACGCCCAGGGAGGTCTGACTCTGAGGGTTTCCATCGTTCAGGTAGTCTAGGCGCCGAATAATTCCCCGCAAGTCACCAATGCCATCCCCATTGCCATCGGCAAAGGTGAGGGGATAGATTTGATAGATGACCGCACCCCGCCAAAAATCCGAGAGGGCATAGGGTGTAGACGTTTGAGCGTTTTCAACCATGGCAGACTCAACAAAGGAATATTCCCATTGTGATTCCCGTTGCGCCCTGGATTGATACTTTATTGCCATTTTTTAAGATGGCTGCGGCCTCCTAAACACGATGGGATGCTGCTCGGCATCCCATGTCGCAAACGGCTAGCAGCTAGCTAGCTGGGCAGCCGACCTGGCCTTACGGTCAGCGCCACTGACTGACCGCCGCGATTAATGTTCAGGGGCAGCGATTGACCAATCGTACTGTCCTCCACTAACCGTTGAACGCCCTCAGCTGTCTGCACTGGGCGATCGCCCAGGGACTGAATGACATCTCCCGTCCTCAGACCCGCCCGTGCTGCAGGAGAATTGGGCAAAACCCCGGCCACCAGAACTCCCTGGTCCACGGAAACCGGCAGGTTTTGATTTTCCGCCGCCAGCCGTTGGCGCAGATCTGGCGTGAGGGTGGCCATTTGAATCCCCAGATAGGGATGCTGAACTTCGCCGGTGGCAATGAGCTGCTGGGCAATTTTCTGAACAGTGTTGACCGGAATGGCAAAACCAATGCCCTGTGCCCCCTGGATAATGGCAGTGTTGACCCCAATCACCTCGCCGCGAGCATTGAGCAACGGCCCACCGGAATTTCCAGGATTAATGGCCGTGTCGGTCTGAATAAACTCCACCCGCTGATCGGGAATCCCCAACTGACCGCTGCTGCGACCCAGGGCGCTGATAATGCCCGTGGTCACCGTATTATCTAGCCCTAGGGGATTTCCAATGGCGATCGCCCATTCGCCGGGCTGAAGCCGTTGGGCATCTCCAAAGCGAACCGTGGGTAAGTTTTGAGCGTCAATTTTAACCACCGCAAGGTCAGTGACCGGGTCAGCACCCAGCACCTGCCCTGTAAAGCTGCGGCCATCCTTGAGAGTCACGGTCACCTCGTCGGCACCGTTAACGACATGGGCATTGGTAATGATTTCACCGCGATCGCTAAAGACGAATCCTGATCCCACGCCCTGCTGCACCCTTGGATCTTCCTGCCCTCGATTGCCGAGGAATTCGCGCGGCATAGACCCTTGAAAGCCCTTAGCCCCAGGTGTAGCAGCCTCGATCCGCACCACAGCCGGCCCCGCAGACTCTACAACGGTAGACACAAAGGTCTCTGGACCAGGATTAAAGCTTGAGGGTCGAGGGGCCAGGGGCGGCACCGAATCTGAAGCTGTTTCGACCCTGAAGGGGAAAGGGGTGCCGGTCGTTGCATAACCCCCCGCAACCATAAGACCGGCCCCCAATGCAACTAGGCCAAGCGCTGAAAAAAAGGTCTGCACCAGTGAGCGTGGGTGCGGGGCATCTACTCGGTGTGCCTCCAGATCAGCGTTAGCCCCATAGCCAAGGGAGATTTCTTGAGAAGCAATTTCAGGTGGAAATTCCGAGGCCAGCTCCGGTGACAGATGCATGGGTTCACCGGAATCAGGCGACCTCGTATCACGATGCTGGGACGATAGAGTCATAGAAAAAAATCTCCCGAAATCGGGACATCAACAATTACAATCAGTCCTTACAAAATGAGCTAGGAATGCCTTGACCCCAACAGATTGAGTCTGATTGATCTGGGCCAAGGCGTAGGAGAGAACAACACTTCCCGCAAGAGATAGTGGGGTATGCATCAATGAGGAACACTTGAAGGAAAAAACTTTCCTTAAGGGTAGAGAAGTCATCTCCCTCGAGAAGTGCGTATGGCCATAGGCTAAAAAAACAGTGTCAAGAACTTGTTAAGACGCGGGGGAATTTATGAAAATTTTGATTGTTGAAGATGACAAACGCATTGCCCAGCCCCTGGCTGAGGATTTACAGTACCAAAACCATGCCGTGGATATTGCCCTAGATGGTGAAATGGGATGGCATTGCACCCAGGCCACCGACTACGACTTGATTTTGCTCGATGTGATGCTGCCCAAACTGGATGGCATTGCCCTGTGTAAAAAAATTCGCCAGTCTGGATCCACCGCGTTTGTCCTGATGTTAACCGCTCGAGACACCACCGCCGATAAGGTCCTGGGGCTAGATGCCGGTGCCGATGACTATCTGATTAAGCCCTTCGAATTAGAGGAGCTCTCGGCCCGCATCCGTGCTCTCTCCCGACGCAGTCGAGAGGTGAGCCACCCCGTGCTGTCCCACGGGAAGCTGCAGCTCGATCCCGGACGCTGCACAGTGACCTACAATCAGCAGCCCTTGGACCTAACCCCTAAGGAATATATGATTCTAGAACTGTTTCTCAAACATCCCGGTCAGGTTCTAACCCGCTCCGCCATCTTGGACCGGCTCTGGAATTTTGATCAAGTCTCTGGTGAGCAAACCGTCAAGACCCACCTCACCAATCTGCGCCGCAAACTCAAAGTAGCAGGGGCCTCTGGAAAGCTGATTGAGACGGTTTATGGGCTGGGATATCGCTTAAATCAGCGGAAAAAGTAGGGCATGTTTGAACCCATTCGTACGCGACTCCTCCTCTCCTATTTAGGGGTGCTGGCAGGAATTCTGACTATTTTTTCCCTAGCGGTGCGGACCGTTTTTATTCGTAGCTTAACCGAAACCCAAATTGAAGAGATGTTCCTGCTGGCAAAGGCAGCGGCCACAGTCGCAGACTTTCGGGGGGGGCAGCTACGGATAACCGATGCCTTCACCGCCAGCAAGCTGACGGCCCGTAACGAAGCCCTAGAATGGTTCAATTCCCAGGGTCACAGCATTGGACATTCCGGCCAAAACATTATCCGTTCTCCACTCAACCCCAATGCCTCTGTGCAAGTGGAGCAGGTGCAGGGGGATTTTCCCCACAAGGTTCTGGCCGTTACGGTTCCGGTCACCACGGAAGGCAGTGAGATGATCACAGGGTTTGTGCGCGCGAGCCAGTCCCTGGAACCTGTGGAAACCGCGGTGGAGCAACTGGACCTGGGATTGGGTCTGGGTAGCCTGATTGCGCTTATGTTTAGCGGCATGGGCGGTTTTTGGCTGATGCAGCAGTCCATTCGCCCCATTGAGGCAAGTTACGAGCAGCTCAAGCAGTTTACCGCCGATGCATCCCACGAGTTGCGCAGTCCCCTGATGGTCATTACCAGCAACGCCAAGGTAGCGCTCAAATATCCCGAGGGCATGCGCGCCAGCGACGGCGATAAGCTGGAGGCCATCGTCAGCGCCAGTATGCAGATGGCTCAGCTCACGGAGGATCTGCTATTTTTAGCGCGGACCGAGAAAGCGCCCCGTCGGCATCGTCAACGAATAGATCTAGTGGCCATGCTGGATCATTTGCGTCACCTGTATCAATCCGAAGCGGACGCCAAGGAGATTCAATTAGCCTACAAGTCTGGGAACGGACCGATTGCGGTCACCGGTGACGAAGCCCAGCTAAAGCGTTTGTTCACGAACTTGATTGTGAATGCGCTGCGCTACACACCGGATCAGGGCAAAGTCACGATCCACAGCCGCACCACCTTGACGCAGGCCGTTGTCACTGTAGAGGATACCGGCATTGGAATCGCGCCACATCAGCTATCCAAGGTGTTTGACCGCTTCTGGCAGGCAGAATCCTCTCGCAGCGCCACGAGCGGCGGTAGCGGCCTCGGATTAGCCATCGCTCAAGCCATTGTTAACCGCCACGGCGGAAATATTAGCGTGACCAGCCAGATCAAGCAGGGGAGCTGCTTTACGGTTAAACTTCCCCTGGCCTGAACGTAAAAAACGCAGCTCTCAAGGAACTGCGCTATAGAGTGTGAGGATAAATACATCACCAGAGCCAATAAAGCCTGGTTGAAGTGGCCTCCGAAGACCAGTAGGCTCCAGGGAGTCACTGTTCTGAAGACCTGTTAGGGTGTGTCAGTTATTAAAGTAACAGCCAAATATCAAGAAAACGTCAAGACTTCAAGGGGGCATCCCCGCGCCTTTTTCGGGGTCTTAGGGGCATTCCTCCACTGGGGCTCATCCTGTTTTGATTGATCTTTGAGATATTCTCTAGGTGAACGATAAGGTAAGGAAACGTTTTTTGACCTGTGGCCCCGAATGTCTCGGCAAAGCTGATGAATAAATCGCCTAGTCTACCCCTGACGCTTGAGTTGGAGCCTAGGGTTTGTAAACTGGCCTCCTTCGACCCTCGGTTCTGGA
Source organism: Lyngbya confervoides BDU141951 (assembly GCF_000817775.3). Taxonomy (GTDB): domain Bacteria; phylum Cyanobacteriota; class Cyanobacteriia; order Thermosynechococcales; family Thermosynechococcaceae; genus Lyngbya; species Lyngbya confervoides. The sequence continues at coordinate 102,788 of NZ_JTHE03000104.1, read as the reverse complement.
AGCGGCCTCAACTTCTATGAGTATCTCCCCGACCCCCTTGTCCTCGCCATCTCCACTCAGGGGTGAGATCAGGTTACTCCTGGCCTGTGCGGGTCTGCACCTGGTCCCGGACCATCGCACCACCATTGCGGCCCTCTTGGATCAAGGGCTGGATTGGGAGTATGTGTTACGGACTGCGGCCCGGCATCGGATCACGCCGCTTTTGTTTCAGGGACTTGCCCAAGGCTGTCCCGAGCGGGTGCCCAAGGCAATTACGGCCTACTTGAAGCAGCGCTATCACCTGAATCATTTGAAGAATCTGTTTCTGACCCATCAACTCAAGGGGCTGCTTCAGCTTTTCCAGCAGCAGCAAGTTCCGGTCCTGGCCTATAAGGGCCCGGTCCTGGCGCAGATGGCCTACGGAAACCTGGCTCTGCGCGAATTTTGCGACCTGGACTTACTGGTGCATCCTGATCAGTTTTGTACTGCTCAGGCGGTTTTAGAAGGGGCTGGCTACACTCAGATCATGAACTTAAGCTGGGAAAATCAATATGCCAGCGCCGATCAGCAGGTCAATATTGATCTGCATCGACGCCTGTGCCCTGACTACTTTTATCTTCCCGATGAATTTATCAATCCCCAGCAGGACCGGCCCAGTCTGGAGTCCTGGTTTTTGCTGCTGTGCATTCAGATCGGGAAAGACTGCTGCCACTGGAAGCTTTGCCTGAGTCAGCTGTTTGACCTAGCCGAGTTGTGGCGATCGCACCCGGATCTGGAATTTGCTTTGGTGCAGGAACAAGCCCGCGCCCTGGGCTGCCATCGCCTACTCTGGATGTCGATTTGTCTGATCCAGGAGGTACTGGCCTTTCCGCTACCGCCCGCTGTTCAGGCGCAGCTGATCGATCAGCGAGTGGCCCAGGATCTAGCGCAGCAGGTCCAACAAAAGCTGTGGTATGAGGTGGATCATCCCAAACCGCGCCGCGCCGAAGTGGGATTTTGGGAGTTTTTCCGGGATTTAGACCACAGGTTTTATCTGCGGATTCGGGAGCGCCCCCGCGATCGCCTCCGGTACGCCTGGCACTGGCTGTGGAAGTTTATTCGCTTTAGCCTCACCCCCAACCAAGCCGACCGAAATTTAGTCCGGCTGCCTCCCTATCTCTCGTTTTTATACTGTCCTATCCACGTCATTCGCTTGATTTTGAAATATGGCTGGTTTAAGGCAGTGGCCAGGGCAAAGCGCGATCGCCACCATATCCTGGGTGTGTAGAATCCTTGGGCCTAGGGACCGCTGTGCGCTGGCCTCAGGAATGAATCTCTTCGCCTCCTGAATACACCCACCAAGCCCGCTGCCGCAGGGGCAAGGACGACTTTTGGCGTGAGATCAGGCTGAGGAGGTCAGGAGATCCAGGCTTTACGCTACGTGATTTCCGTGGGCAACGGGGAATAGAAAATGCCTGGGGAGTCGGGGTGACGGGGAGTTCAGTCATGAATTCTAGTCAACTGGCACTGAAGCAGGAAATCCTTGATGTGAACCAGGGAATCTTCCTCTGACCTTTCAGGGTCAGAGAGAGAGGATGTCAATCATCCAAAACTCGTTCTGATCCTGAAACAATCATCCACTGATGGTCAAAGCGCTCCCATTCATAGGTTTCCTGGCGGCGAGACACCCCGCGCAGGAGTCCTGGCCACAGGGACCATTTCACGGTTTCCCTGTGGGTCACGAGGGCGCGATTGGGATCGGGGCGATGGATGGAAATTTCGTCAAAGAGAATGGTCCAGGATTCGCCGCGGGCCAGAGACCTTTGATAGAACTCGGTGGCACCCACCAAGCGGGCATTGTAGTCCTGGACTTTGCCGGTGCGGGTTCTGTAGCGAAACCGCTCCTTGTGAATAGGCATGAAGCTATAGAGACTAAGGGCATCGCGCTTTTCCAGGAGACGGGGCAGGGCCGCATAGTAGCGATCTAGAAACTGATCAAAGGTATCGGCGGGCGCCGGGGGATCTTCCGGGGACAAGACAGGCACCGCAATCGGCAGCACCGCGATCGCCGTCTGAATGGGAATCCCCAGGCTCAGTCCGGCCTTAACGGGCACCCCCTGCACCACCTGCTCCGCCAGGCCATGAATTCCCACCAGTTGGCCCTGCTGATTGAGAATGGGTCCGCCGCTCATCCCCGTCTGGGTGACATTGTCATCAATCAGGCCATAGCCACGCTCGTAGGTGCCTTTTCCAGTGACCACTCCCTGGGTAATGGTGAAGGTGGGGCGAGTAATGGCCAGTCCCGTCTGGGGAAATCCCGCCACGTAAATCCGATCCGTCTCCACCAGCGCATCCGAGTTTCCCACCACTGCCAGAGCATAGTCCGGGGCCTCTGGGGCGACGGCAAACCACAACAGGGCCACATCTAGCCCCGCGAGCAAAACCATTTCCTGGACCACCCCCCCATGGAATCGACCATCGCTGGTCACCGCGTAAAGTTCCTCACCGGGCTGGGTGGCGTCCACCACATGCTTCGCCGTCAGCACCGCATAGCGATTTCCCTGGCGCTGTAGAAGCACCCCGGAGCCCGAACTGCCGGCCGCCTGAATTTGCACCGTAATCGCGGCGGCGCGATCGCGAATCTCCCGACCCGAGAGTGCCCGAGCCCTCCTGGAGAGGGCGATGGCCCCCAGCCAAGCCGAGGCCATGAGAAAGAGAAAGAAACGGCGCTGTATGAATTTTCTGTGGGTATCGCTCCCAGGGAGAGCCTTGCTAACCGGCAACCCTACCCAGCGCCATCCTACCCTAAGCGGTTCCCCGATGTTGCTCGGTCTGAAACTCCCTGTCAAGTGGGACACCTGGGTTCAACAGCCCCCCTTTGTAACCCCCATTCGTAACCCCTATAACAGCTCCCATCCATGGCCTACATCAACGGCCTACAATGGACTAGCTTTTTGTCAGATGCACAGCATCAAACCATGGTCAATCTTGCTCACCTTATTGCCCAAGAACTTCAAGTTTCAACTCAACAGGTCCACAGCGCCCTAGCCCTCTTGGCGGAGGGGGCAACGGTTCCCTTCATCGCCCGCTATCGGAAGGAGCGCACCGGGGGCTTAGATGAGGTGCAGCTTCGCGCGATCGCAGAGCGCCATACCTATCTCACGGAACTCGAAGACCGCAAAGGGGTGATTCTGACAGAAATTGATCATCAGGGCAAACTGACCCCAGCCTTGCAACAGCAGATTCAGGCCTGTCGGCAAAAAACAGAGCTGGAGGATCTCTATCTTCCCTATCGACCCAAGCGCCGGACTCGGGCAACCATGGCCCGCGAGCAGGGCCTAGAGCCGCTAGCGCGGCAGATTGAGGCGCTCAATCAGCGGGGCATAGCCGCCCCACCGTTCAAAAGCCTGGCCAGTCCCTTTGTCCAAACCGATCGGGGGGTGGACAGCGTAGACCAAGCATTGCAGGGAGCTGCCGATATCCTGGCGGAGGAATTTGCGGATCAGGCCGATTTGCGGGCTAAAATTCGTCAATTTTTCTGGCAATCTGGGGATTTTACGGCGAAAATTCCTAAAAAATATCCAGAAGGATCCACGAAGTACGAAATGTATCGCCAGTTCCGGGTCCGAGTTAGCCAGATCTCGGCCCACAATTTACTGGCGCTGTTTCGTGGTGAAGCCGAGGGGATTCTCCGCGTGGATCTCGACTTTGATAGCGATCGCCTCCTGACCCAGCTAGAGCAGGACACCCTCCAATCCCAGCAGATGGAGGTGCGACAGTTCTTCCAGGCCATGATTCAAGATGCCTTTCAGCGATTGCTCAAGCCAGCCTTGGTGAAAGAAATCCGCAGCCAATGTAAAGCCCAGGCCGATGAGCAGTCTATCCAAACCTTTGCGGCTAATCTGCGCGATCTACTGCTGGCCAGCCCAGCGGGAATGAAACCCACCTTGGGCATCGACCCTGGGTTTCGAACCGGCTGCAAGGTGGCCGTGCTGGATGCCACCGGGCAGTTTATTGACTATCAGGCCCTTTTTCCGCACCAGGGGCCACGCCAGCGCCAGGAAGCTGCCACAACGCTCCAGCGGCTCATCACTGACTATCAAATTGAGCTGATTGCCATCGGTAACGGCACCGCTAGCCGGGAAACCGATGCCTTTGTGGGAGAGGTTCTCTCGTCTCTATCCTCACCGCCAACCCAAGTGATGGTGAATGAATCCGGAGCCTCTATTTATTCTGCCAGTCCCCTGGCCATCGCTGAATTTCCCGATCTAGATGTCACCGTGCGCGGCGCCATTAGCATTGGCCGCCGTCTCCAGGATCCTCTAGCGGAGCTGGTCAAAATTGACCCCAAATCCATCGGCGTGGGTCAGTATCAGCACGATGTCGATCAAAAGGCCCTGCGCCGCAAGCTCACCGAAACCGTGGAAAGCTGCGTGAACTATGTCGGCGTGGACCTCAACACCGCCTCTCAAGAGCTACTCACCTATGTCTCAGGCATCACCCCCACCCTGGCCCACCAGATTATTGAATATCGAAACCAGCATGGCGCCTTCGGCGATCGCCAGCAGCTGCTCAAGGTCAAAAAGCTAGGTCCCAAAGCCTTTGAGCAATCCGCCGGATTTCTGCGCATCCGCCGGGGATCTAACCCCCTCGACAATACCGCCGTTCATCCAGAAAGCTATGGAATTGTCGAGGCCATGGCCAAAGATCTTCAGCTCTCCCTCGATCAGCCCACCGCCATCGCCCAGCGCCTCCAGGGTCGATCTTTAAAAGCCTACCTAACCGACACCATTGGGGAACCGACACTGCGGGATATTTTAGCTGAGCTGGAGAAACCCGGACGCGATCCCCGGGCTGAGTTTAAAACGGCTCACTTTCGAGAAGATATTACTCGCTTGAGCGACCTCCAGCCGGGGCTACGCCTGGAAGGGGTGGTCACAAACGTCACCAACTTTGGTGCCTTTGTAGACATCGGGGTCCACCAGGATGGCCTGGTGCATATCTCCCAAATGGCCCATCAATTTGTGCGCGACCCCAAGGAGATTGTAAAGGTGGGGCAAGTGGTCCAGGTCACGGTCCTGGAGGTCAACGCAGCCCTGAAGCGGATTGGATTGTCCCTAAAGGCTTAGAGCCCTGGGAAAAAACCAGGGCAGAGCCCCCCTACCAGTAGCGCTGCAAGGGATGAAAATTCTCCTGGCCATAGAGGTCCACCGGATCTAAAATTTGGGGCTGAATCCAAGTTTGTTCAGGATCGACGCCCACCGATACAGACTGGTGGGGAAACAAATGGGTCAGGAAAAAATCCAGGGTGCCCTGCTTCACCAAACCCAAGAGCACCGCCGTTGTCCCAAAGCGACAACCCACATGGGTCTGAGCCCAAAGAATTTGATCAATCTGCCCAGGATCAATCAGGCCAGCCGCCACAAAATACTGTCCCAACGGATAGCGCACCGTCTGCTCACACAGAAAACGCCACTGCTCAGCGAAAAATTCCACCGTTTCCGGCTTGGCCCAACCATGCACCACCAAGATTTCACCCAGACGAGAGGTAAAAATCTGACGCTCATAGAGCGCCACTTGCAGCTTGGCCTCGGAAATCAGGTGGGCATCCAGCAAAATCTGCCCAATCCTTCTGTTGGGAGCATTAGACCGACTCAAAAGGGCTGACATAAGCATTGTAAAAAATGGGACACCAAACCCTAGCCAGACTCTACCCCCAAGCGCTGTTAATGCACAGAGTTTTAGCGACCAGGATATCTAAATTTATCTTTTCAGAGAATAAACTGTCTACCCGAATCTTTTCGTGGCGTTCCCTAGAGGCAGGAGGGTTGGCCCACCCATGAATTCTTGGCGGCTCAAGCCCCAGGCAGCCCCTGCAGGGGGGCCGGGATTAACCTCTAAGGCTGGGTTGGGAAAAGTCGATGGCAAGCCTGAGCAATTGCCCAATTTTCCTGGGCTTCAATCACAAAAACCTGTATTTGGGAGTTGGGATCTGCAATATTTTGATTGACCAGATTCGCCTGGTTCTTTGCCTGGTCCAGCCGCATCCCGATAAACTCCAGCGCTGCACAGACTTGCGATCGCAAAGCCGATGCATGTTCGCCAATCCCTGCGGTAAACAGGAGCGCATCAAGATGACCATTCAGGCTCATCAACATGCGGCCCATTTCTGCTTTCAGCCGATGCAGATAGATCTCGCGGGCGAGCTGAGCCCGCTGATTGCCCTGGGCGACGGCAGCCTCGATCTGGCGCCAGTCCGAGGAGACGCCCGAAATCCCCTGCAAACCCGACTCCTGATTAAGCAAATGGTCGAGGTCTTCAGCCGAGGCACCCTGACGCATCAGGGCGATCAAGATACCCGGATCAATCGATCCAGAGCGAGTGCCCATCATCAACCCCTCCAGGGGAGTAAATCCCATGGTTGTATCAACGCTGTGGCCGTTTTGCACCGCCGAAAGTGAGCTGCCGTTGCCCAGGTGACAGATCATCAAGCTTAAATCAGCCAGATTTTTGTCCAGCAGCATTGCGGCTTGCCGAGCGCAGTATTCATGGCTAATTCCGTGAAACCCATAGCGTCGGATACCCTGGTCAATCCAGCCATAGGGACCGGGATAGATGGCGGCTGCGGCTGGAAGCTGTCGATGAAACGCCGTATCGAAGACGGCAACCTGGGGAGTCTTAGGGAACAGGGACTCGGTTAATTGGATGCCGGCCAGATTAATAGAATTGTGAAGGGGAGCCAGGGCAGTGAAGCGATCGATCGCGGCCTTAACCGAGTCATCAATAACAACGGGGCGCTGGTAGGTTTCGCCCCCATGAACCACCCGATGTCCAATGCAGTCCACGGCTTCTGGCCCGCTCAGGACCCTATGGGCACCGTCCCATAGGGTTGCCAAGAGCTGAACCAGCGCCTCGCTAGGGTCCTCAGCGACAAGGCGTTGATCTCGGATCCCTGGCCCCGTTTGAAGGGTGAGGGTAGCGGTGGACTGCTGGGCATGCCAGTCTAACTGAGCTGACCAGTCCGGCGTTGGCGGATGCCTGGGCAAGGCACCGTCTAGGGTATAGAGACTGCATTTATGGCTACTCGATCCGCCATTCACCACCAGAATCTTCATCCTACTTTTGCATACCCCAATCAGGTCACCCTACCGCCTCAAACCACTGGAAAGCCATCGAATGGACCTAAGGAACCCTCAACCCAGCCTCCGATTGGCTATAGGGCTGGAGGTTAATCGGAACCGACTGAACCTGCCAGACCTGGTGAGCATACTCTCGGATCGACCGGTCAGAGGAAAACTCACCCATGCGTGCAGTATTCAAGATGGAGCGCCGAATCCAGGTCGCTTCATTGAGAAAGGCTTGGCTCACTTGTTCCTGACAATTCAGGTAAGACAGATAGTCGGCCATCAGAAAATAGGGATCGTCGTTCAGCAAAGACTGCACCAGGGGGCGAAACAGGTCTCGATTGCCCTGGGCAAAGAAGCCAGACTCAAGGCGATGAATCGCCCGGTTTAATTCGGGACTGTGGTCGCAATAGCGGCGGGGATCATAGCCCTGGGATCGAAGTTGCGATAGCTCCTCCACCTTGTGTCCAAAGTGAAAGAAGTTCTCAGATCCCACGGCCTCTCGAATTTCAATGTTGGCCCCATCCAAGGTGCCAATGGTTAAGGCCCCGTTGAGGGCAAACTTCATGTTGCCTGTGCCTGAGGCTTCTTTGCCCGCGGTCGAAATTTGCTCGGAGAGATCCGCTGCCGGGTAGATGGGTTGGCCGTTGGTGACGTTATAGTCCGGGAGAAACACGACCTTGAGGCGATCGCCCACCGCCGGATCTCGGTTGATCACCTCCCCAACAGCAGTAATCAGCCGAATGATCAGCTTAGCCTGGACGTAGCCGGGGGCAGCCTTCCCCGCAAAGATAAAGGTGCGAGGCACCAGATCCAGACTGGGATTCTGCTTCAGGCGATTGTAGAGGGTGATAATGTGCAGCACATTTAAGTGCTGCCGCTTGTACTCATGAATGCGCTTGACCTGCACATCAAACAGAGATTCCACGTTCACCTGAATCCCAGTCCGCTCCAGAATACGCTGGGCCAGAGCTTGCTTATTGGCTTGTTTGACAGATCGCCAGGCAGCGCGAAACTCCGGATCCTCTGCCAGGGGTTCCAGGTCTCGGAGGTCCTGAAGATGAATGATCCAGCGATCGCCAATCCTGCGCGTAATTAACTGAGCGAGTCTGGGATTACTGAGAAGCATCCAACGCCGGGGCGTCACCCCGTTGGTGATATTCAGGAACTTTTCAGGCCACAGATCGTAGAAGCCGCGCAGGACCGTTTTCTGGAGGAGCTGGCTATGGAGGGCTGCGACCCCGTTAATGGCATGGCTCCCGACAGACGCTAAATAGGCCATCCGCACAGACCGAAAAGGCTGATCAGCAATCAGCGAGAGTTGCCCCATCTTTTCCCCATTGTCCGGGAACTTGAGGCGCACATCCTCTAAAAAGCGGCGGTTAATTTCCATAATAATTTCCAGATGACGAGGCAGCAGCTGTCCCAGCAGATCCAGGGACCAGACCTCCAGAGCCTCCGGGAGCAAGGTGTGGTTGGTGTAGGCAAAGGTTTGCTGCGTAATCGTCCAGGCCAGGTCCCAGGGAACGTGGTGATCATCGACGAGCAGGCGCATCAGTTCGGGAATGGCGATGGCGGGGTGGGTATCGTTGAGCTGCACCGCAAACTTTTCGTGGAAACGCTCTAGTCGTCCTCCCTGGGCAAGGTGGGTGCGAATTAAATCCTGGAGGGCACAGGAGACAAAAAAGTATTGCTGCTTAAGGCGCAGCTGCTTGCCCTGGATCGGCTCATCATTGGGATAGAGGACCTTGGTCAGGTTTTCCGAGATGACCTTTTGATCTACGGCCCCATAGTAGTCACCATGATTGAAGACACTCAGGTCAAAGGATTCCGGAGCCTCTGCCTTCCAGAGCCGTAGCGTATTTACCGTGTTGACTCGATAACCTGGAATTGGCGTATCGTAGGGGATGCCTTTAACGGTTTGGTGCGGTATCCAGCGCACCTGGTAGCACCCTGTCTCATCGGTGCTGGCCTCGGTGTGGCCCCCGAGTTTGACAAACACCGCATCTTCAGGTCGGGCAATTTCCCAAGGATTGCCCGACTGGAGCCATTTATCCGTAATTTCCGCCTGCCAGCCCTCGCGAATCTCCTGGTCGAAAATTCCAAACTCGTAGCGAATACCATAGCCGATGGCGGGAATCTCCAGAGTGGCCAGGGAGTCCATAAAGCAGGCGGCTAGCCGCCCCAAACCACCATTGCCAAGCCCCGGCTCCTCCTCGCAGGCCAGGAGGGTTGCTAAGTCTAACCCCGACTCTGCCACGGCCTGCTGCACCGTCTCATAAAGGCCCAGGTTCATGAGATTGTTCCCCAGATGAGGGCCGGGCAGATATTCCGCCGAGAGATAGATCACCTGCTTGATCGTGGGCAAGCGATGGGTGTGGGTCGAGGCCATCCAGCGCTGCATGAGGCGATCGCGCACGGTATAGGCCAGGGCAAGATAATAGTCGTTCAGGGTGGCCCCATCGGGCGGTTTACCCAACACGTAGTACAGATTATCGGCCAAGGCGCGGCGGAGGGTGGGAATCGTCACTCCGGTGCGATCATCTTCGATTTGAATCGCAGGTGGGATCTGGGAGGAGGCTGTCATAGGGGGCGGCTATTTGCATAAATGGACGGAGGGATCATCACCCTTCAGCCATGATCCCTCAGTCAAAGGGCCAAGTCCATTGGGTCATTTCGGGGCGATCGACACCATGGGTGTAAGCATGGTGGAGGTGGTCAATTATTTGATTTTTCATACGCTCCTTTACGTAGGCGGCAGCAGAGCCCAGCTTGGGCACCCGATCAATCACATCAATCACCAGGTTAAAGCGATCAATCTGGTTGCGAATGGCCAGTTCCAGAGGAGTATTAATATTGCCCTTCTCCTTGTAGCCTCGAACATGAATCCGCTCCTGCCGGGTGCGACGATAGGTCAGTTTATGAATGAGCCAAGGATAACCATGGAAATTAAACACCACGGGTTTATCCGGGGTAAAGAGGCTATCAAAATCACGGTCCGAGAGGCCGTGGGGATGCTCACGTTCGGGCTGCAGTTTGTAGAGATCGACCACGTTAATAAAGCGGACCTTCAGATCGGGAAACTCTTCTCGCAAAATCGCCGTGGCGGCCAGGGACTCCATGGTGGGAATATCGCCGCAGCAAGCCATCACCACATCAGGAATATCCGGGGCCTTGCCCTGATCATCATTGCTGGCCCAGTCCCAAATGCCGATGCCCTTGGTGCAGTGCTTCACCGCCTCTTCCATGGATAGATACTGCAGGTGCATCTGTTTATCGGCCACAATCACATTCACATAGTTGGTACTGCGCAAACAGTGATCGGTGACCGACAGCAGACAGTTCGCATCCGGGGGCAAGTAAATGCGGGTGACATCGGCACTTTTATTGGTGACCAGATCAATAAACCCAGGATCTTGATGACTAAAGCCATTGTGGTCCTGCCGCCACACCAGGGAAGAGAGCAGGATGTTCAGTGAAGAAATGGGCGATCGCCAGGGGACTTCTTGCTTGCAGATGTCCAACCATTTGGCATGCTGATTAAACATAGAATCGACCACATGGGCAAAGGCCTCGTAGGTGTGAAACAGGCCATGACGTCCGGTGAGCAGGTAGCCTTCTAACCAACCCTGGAGGGTATGCTCACTCAGCATTTCCATCACCCGGCCCTCCGGAGAGAGCCATCCCCCATCAGCATCCTCCGGCTGCCTCTGCGCCATCCAGGTCTTGGGGGTAACCTCATAGACCGAACTTAAGCGATTGGAAGCGGTTTCATCGGGACCAAACAAACGGAAGGTGTGAAGATTACGACGCATCACCTCCCGCAGATAGTCTCCCATAATCTTGGTATTTTCAACTTCTATCCGACCGGGATGGGCGAGATCCACGGCAAAGTCGCGGAAATTGGGCAGGTTGAGTTCTTTGCGAATCAGCCCGCCATTGGCCACCGGATTGGCGCTCATGCGGCGCTGCCCAACGGGCGCTAGGGCCTTTAGCTCGGGGATCAGCTTGCCTTCAGCATCAAACAGTTCCTGAGGACGATAGCTGCTGAGCCAGTCCTGGAGAATTTGCAGATGATCCGGGTTGCTGTGAATTTGACTCACCGGGACCTGATGCGATCGCCAGGTTCCCTCTACCTGGTGACCATCCACTTCCCTAGGACCGGTCCATCCCTTGGGCGATCGCAAAATGATCATCGGCCAGCGGGGCCGCTGGGCCTCACCGCTGCGCCGGGCTTCGGTTTGAATCGCTCGGATTTGGTCAATACAAACATCCAGCGTGGCTGCCATCATTTGATGCATGGCGGCGGGGTCGCTGCCCTCCACCAGGTATGGCTCATAGCCATAGCCCACAAATAAGCTTTCCAACTCCTGGGGTGAAATCCGGGCCAGAATTGAAGGATTGGCAATTTTATAGCCATTCAGGTTCAAAATGGGCAGCACAGCCCCATCTCGCACCGGATTGAGAAACTTATTGGAATGCCAGGCCGTGGCTAAGGGACCGGTTTCGGCTTCTCCATCTCCCACCACCACCGTAGCCAGCAGATCGGGGTGATCAAAGACCGCACCGTAGGCATGGGAAAGACTGTAGCCTAGCTCACCGCCCTCATGGATAGATCCGGGCATTTCTGGAGTGCAGTGGCTACCGATCTGGCCTGGAAAGGAAAACTGTCGGAAAAATTCCTCCAGACCTGCCACATCCTCACTCTTATCTGGGTATATCTCTGAGTAAGTCCCTTCTAAATAGACAGGGCCCAATACACCGGGGGCCCCATGGCCTGGGCCAGCAATGAAAATAGCGTTGAGGTCGTGCTTTTTAATCAGCCGGTTTAAGTGCACGTAGGTGAAGCTGAGGGCAGGAGAGGCCCCCCAATGGCCCAGAAGACGACGCTTCACATGATCGGGCTGGAGGGGCTGATGCAGGAGGGGATTGGCGCGCAGATAAATCATTCCCACAGCCAAATAATTACAGGCGCGCCAGTAGGCATTGAGCTGATCTAGTTCACTTTGGGTGAGGGGATTGGCCTTAATCTGATCAAAGCTTGACGTTTGAACCATGCAATGGTCCTCCCTGGCAAAACTGCTTCAAGTCTAGGACCCAACTCCTGACTTTGCACGGAGGATCGTCTCTGCTTCACCCAAAAGAAAAAGTAATTGGGAATACAAGCGCCCCCAATCAAGTCGCTCCCGTTTCCCCTCGACTATGCATGCAAAGGGTTGAACCACAAGGGATCTACCCATCAGGAGCCACCGCTCAGGGGTTCACAAAACGTGAGGATTTCCCTCCCTGGAATTGATAGTCAGGATTGGAGAATCCAATAGGAAACTTGCCTCAGCGGTGGACATCGCCCATGGATATCGCCCATGGATATCGCCCATGGATATCGCCCATGGATATCGCCCATGGCGAACAGACGCAGGGGAGTAATCAATGTCTATCGTTCTATACTAAGCGGATTCCCCCCTCCATCGAGATCGGGGTCTGCCAAGATTACCCTACCCTTCATGCAAGCTGGGGCTGCCCCTCACAAGGAAACTGAATCACTCATGAGTCAATCCCTCTACATCAGTACCACCGAAGCGGGGAGCGGGAAAGCACTGATTGCCCTCGGCATGATTCATCTCCTGCTGCGACAAACCTCAAAGGTCAACTTCTTTCGCCCCGTCATTCAGGAGCGACCGTGGGATCGCGGACTGAGCCCAGATCCGCAGGCCGATGAAGATATTGAACTGATGCTGCGCCACTTTAATCTGCCCCAGACCTACCCCGAATCCTATGGGTTAAGCTCTCGTCAGATTAATACGTTGATGGCTCAAAACCGCATCAACGAAGCGTTAGAGAATATCATTGCCAAATTTAAGCACCTAGAGCAGCAAGGGGGGTTTGTCCTCTGCGAAGGCTCGGACTACCTGGGGGAGGGATCAGCCTTTGAGTTTAATTTAAATCAGGAAGTCGCCAAGGCGCTGGGCGCCCCGATTCTGGTACTGGGCAATGCGGACCATCGATCCGTCGCAGATACCTTGCGCCCCCTTAAGATTGCCGTGGATACCTACGAACGGCATAGCTGCAATGTGGTGGGGATTCTCTTGAACAAGGCCAGTGCCGATCAGGTGGAGGCGCTACGGACTGCCCTGGTGGAAAGCTTTGGAGCCTCGCGCTACGTGCTAGGAGTGATTCCCTACGATCGCCGTTTGAGCTGTCCCCGCGTTCGAGACATTGCCCAACAGCTCCAGGCAGAGGTCATTTATGGCCACGGGGCGCTAGACCGGCTTGCGGCTCACTTTGTCGTGGTGGCAATGCAGATGCAGCATGCCCTTGGCTGGATTCAGGAGGACAGTTTAATCATCACGCCGGGCGATCGCGGAGATGTGATTGTGGGGATGATCCAAGCCCACCAGTCCCTCAATTATCCCAATTTAGCCGGTATGTTGCTGTCCACAGGCCTCAAGCCCGATCCGGCCATTACCAAGCTTATTGAAGGATTGGCCCAGCCCTTACCAATTCTGTCTGTGAAAACCGACACCTATCAAACCGTTTCCCAAATTCGCGAAATTCACAGTCCCCTGCGGCCCGACGATCGCACCAAAATCGAGTTAAGTATCCACACCTTTGAGCAGCATGTGGCATGGCCCCGTTTACAGGAGCGCATCAGCCTGGTCCCCCCCCAAGAGCCGACGCCGCGGATGTTCAACTACAATCTGATGCAGCAGGCCAGGGCAAAACAGCAGCATATTGTTCTTCCCGAAAGCCAGGACCCCAGAATTCTGAAGGCGGCGGCCCTACTCCAGTCCCAGAATTTGGTGCGGCTGACGCTGCTGGGCCAGCGGGAAGACATTGAGCGGTTAATTAAACAGCAGGGGATTGCCCTTAATTTAGAGGAGGTCAACATCATTCATCCGGCTGAAAGTCCCTGTCTAAAAGACTATAGCCAAACCTTTTACCAGCTCAGGCAGCATAAAGGTGCCACCCTGGATATTGCCCATGATTACATGCTCGATGCCACCTACTACGGCACGATGATGGTCTATCGGGGCGATGCAGATGGAATGGTTTCCGGAGCAATCCACACCACCCAACACACCATCCGGCCAGCACTTCAACTGATCAAGGCCAAACCTGGGGTCTCCCTCGTGTCTTCGGTCTTTTTAATGTATCTGGAGGATCGGGTGCTGGTGTATGGGGACTGTGCGGTCAATCCTACCCCCAATGCCGATCAGCTGGCAGAGATCGCCCTGGCTTCGGCCCAAACGGCTCAGGCCTTTGGCATTGAACCTCGCCTGGCGCTCCTGTCTTACTCCTCGGGGGAGTCAGGGCAAGGGGATGAGGTGGACAAGGTGCGCCAGGCAACTCAAATTGCGCGGCAACGCCGCCCTGATTTGTCCATTGAAGGTCCCATTCAGTACGATGCGGCGGTCGATCCGGCGATCGCGGCCCAAAAGCTGCCGGGTTCAACGGTGGCCGGACGCGCTACGGTTCTGATTTTCCCGGATTTGAACACCGGAAACAACACCTATAAGGCCGTACAGCGGGAAACAGGGGCGATCGCCATTGGGCCAATTTTGCAGGGCTTAAAGCGCCCCGTGAACGATCTCAGTCGCGGCTGTTCCGTAGAAGACATTGTCAATACGGTGGTGATTACAGCGATTCAGGCTCAGACTTAGGGCAGAGCTTGCCCAAGTTCAATCGCACTTTGGCCTAGCGGCTTCCGAGAATCGGCCCATCTCGCACACGCTGGCGCGATCGCTCCATTCCTCCTTTCGTTGGCCATGAGCCTCAGCCAGAACCTCAGCGGAGTGCTGCAAGCCTGTGCATATTTTGTGGCGAACAGCACCCCTCCCCAGGATCAAAGGCGTGAAGGATCTGAAACACCACGGCAGCGGGCAGAGTGCCATATGCCACATCTCCTTTCATTGCCCTTTAAGTCTATTCCACCTCCCCTGATTCCAGGATCGTCTAAACTGGCGCAAACAGTATCAAATAGAGCGAATACGATGATTTCTACGGAAGGATTATGCCCCTAAGGGGTATAGATATGCAGAGAGCGATTTGATACGGTGAGACGAGTGAATCACAACTAAGATTTTACACTTCGCGTTTTGTGTGGTGTTTTGTGTAGTTTAACGACTCCATGAGTCTCATTCCTGCGAATTGTTAATTTTTTCTCTGTTCATTCCTCCAGAACATCTATTCCGTTTTCTTGAGAGAGGCATCCGAATTATGGCTTACGAACTGCCAACCTTACCCTACGCTTACACTGCTCTTGAACCATATATCTCAAAGAGTACCCTGGAGTTTCACCACGACAAGCACCATGCGGCCTATGTCAACAAATTTAATAGTGCGATTCAGGGGACTGAGCTAGAGGACAAACCCATTGAAGAGGTCATTAAAACCGTGGCAGGCGATGCTGAAAAGACTGGCGTTTTTAATAACGCTGCCCAAGCATGGAACCATACCTTCTACTGGAACAGCATGAAACCTGGGGGCGGAGGGAGTCCCACCGGAGACCTGGCAAAGAAAATTGAGGCTGATTTTGGTGGCTTTGAAAAATTTATAGATGCCTTCAAGGACGCAGGCGCGACTCAATTCGGGAGTGGATGGGCATGGTTGGTTCTAGATCAGGGCACTCTCAAGGTAACCAAGACGCTGAATGCGGATAACCCCCTCACCCATGGACAGGTTCCGCTGCTGACCATGGATGTCTGGGAACATGCCTACTACCTGGATTACCAGAACAAGCGTCCCGATTATATCGGAGCCTTCTTAGAGAGCCTAGTGAATTGGGATTTTGCAGCTCAAAACCTAGCGACGGCCTAGGCAATCCAGCCGCGGGCCGGTTCCTGTTTCTTCCTGGCTCAGCTGAGACCTGTGATCAACAGCTCTGTTTCACTGAGACAGAGCTGATTATTCCCTTTGATCCCATTGAATTATGATCCTAGATCCTGATTTCCCGCACATTATCTGGTCCTTTACTTATCGGGGATGGCGGCTAGAGGTTGACCAGAGTGAGGACAACGGTCAGGTCCTGTATGCTGTGTGGGCCATTCACGAGAAGGGCTGCGCAGTCGCTGTTCCCTGTGCCCTCACCCAGTCCGATGCGATCAAGAGGGCGAAGCGATACGTCGATGCTCGGCTGAGCAACGCTTGGATCAATCTTGAGGGCAATCTTGAGGGCGATATCGAGGGCGATCGCTGATTGTGGCGTTGGGTGGGTTAAGCTCCCTATATTCTTCGGGAAGGTCGCCAAGCGCAGAGGCCATTCCGGTGGAGTATTGTCTCGAGTGAAGTATTGTCTCGAGACAAAATTCAGAACACCCTCCAGAACACTCTCAACACGCTTCAGGAATGGGCGAGATCCCGCTACAGTATCCTCAATACCTCTCTCCATCCTTTCCATCCATGGTTTGGACCCCTCTCCACGCTTACCTCCATACCCTCCTGCGCCAGCATCCCTACCTCCCCCCGCGATCGCGCCTGCTCCTCGGGTTTTCTGGTGGCCAGGATTCCCTATGCCTATTGCAGCTGCTGCGCGACCTGCAACCTAAATGGCATTGGGATCTGGCGATCGCCCACTGCGATCACCGCTGGCCCCCGGACTCCCATCTCAATGCCCAGCATGTAGCGCAACTGGCCCAAACCTGGCAGATCACGCTCCATTCCTTCCTTGCCCCCAAACGTCTCAAGGGCGAAGCCGAAGGGCGGACCTGGCGCTATCAAGTTATGAGCGACTTGGCCCAGCAGCAAGGCTATACCCATCTCGTTACCGCACACACCGCCAGCGATCGCGCTGAAACCCTCCTCTATAACCTGGTGCGCGGTAGCGGCATGGATGGTCTTCAGGCCCTTCTCTGGCAACGAAAGCTCACGGATATCGTGACCTTAGTACGCCCGCTGCTGGCAACGACTCGTGCCCAAACCCAAACCTTCTGCCAGGAGCTCAACCTGCCGATCTGGAATGATAGTATGAACCAGGATTATCATTACCGGCGCAATCGCCTGCGCCTGGATGTCCTGCCCTATCTACGAGAACATTTCAATCCCCAGGTTGACCGGGCGATCGCCCAAACCGCTGAACTTCTCCAAGCAGACGTCGAGTACCTGGAGAAGCAAGCTCAGAAACTTTTCATTGCTGCCCTCAATCCAGAGAACGTCAGGCAGATTGATCGCCAGAAACTGGCAGAGGCTCCCCTATCGCTCCAGCGTCGAACCTTACGACTGTTTCTCAATCCCATTCCGGGGCTGAACTATACCAAAATTGAGCAGGTCCTCCAGCTCCTCTACGGCAACCACCGCGATCGCACAGAATCCTTAGGAGGAGGATGGAGTGCCGAAGTCTTTCACCGCTGGATTCAGCTCATCCAGTAGCCCCTGCCAGCTTATTCGCCTGTTTTAGGAAAGCTTAAAACATTCTGATGAAATTGGATTTCCGAATATATACTGACCCCCGGCTTTGAGAAGATGGGTAACAATAGAGCTATCAGCAAACTCATTGATCACAAGGTATTTTCCATGTTTTCTGAGCCCACTTCACTGAGCTTCTTATCCACCATTTTCAGCGAAATTATTATTGCAATCGGCCTATCTGCTTATCTCGTATCCGATATAAAGCGCAAGCAGAACCCATAACGCTGCAGTCCAATGGACTTTTGTCTCTCCTAGAACCCTTACTCGCCGCCAGGGAGAACAACTACAGGAGATCGACGACCTATATTGACCGCTTCAGTTCCTCGCCTAGATGTCATAGCATCGAGCTTCTAAGGCCTCAGGAAACTCTTCACAGTACATCTCAAACTGACTCTTTGGATTTTCTACAAAGTCACTCTTGCGTAAGATATCGGTAACCGACACAATTCCCATCAGCCCATCTTTAATCACTGGTGCGCGGCGAATCTTGGCCTGAGAAAACAGCCGTGCCACATACTCAACCCCAAGTTCTGGATTAACCACCACACAGGGCTTGGTCATCACCTCAAACACCCGCATTTTGCGCGGATCAAGTCCGTGGGCTGCCACCTTGTAAACAATATCAGTCTCAGTCACCATTCCGTAGGGATCAGCATCATGGCGAGGCTCGACAATTAAAGCCCGCAGCCCTTTTTGCTTCATCTGGTCCACCGCTTCAGCCACCGTAGCCGACCCGCTAATGGTAGCCACATCGCGGGTCATAATTTCTTCAGCTCGCATCATTGGAGAAATTTTCCTTTTTATTTCATGGGTGGGTCGAACAATCCCTGCAATCTATCCTGACATCGATGACTGCATCTTTGACTGCAAAGCATGACCGAGCAACGGATTACTGAGGGGAAGAAACCGCACGCGTCAGGTTGGTAATCGGCGCATAAACCTGCGTCAGCTGATTCTCGCATACGCAGAGCACCATCAGGTAGTCACAGTGCGGGCATTCCGTCCGAATACACTGGGGCCTCTCCTCTCTGTGGGGGAGTGAGGCAAGCTCAATGGTGATGAGCTGTCGCTTCGCCAAACTTCCACAGGTGGGGCAATGGACAATTTGAGTCTTTTGCATGTTAATCCTCTCCGCCGATAAACTCCGTCAATCCCTCACCCATTCCACACACGCCACCCAAGTGATCCATGTCGATACAGAACGTGGCAGGAGCGCCAGCATTCAATCACAGGGAAATCGGGTAGGGTAGGATACAGACATCGGTTGGTAGTATAGTTTGTTGGCAAGATATCAGGCCATGGGTGAACATCTTGACCGCCACTCCCTTTGGGAACGCCTTGAACAGGGGCGTCAGGCAAAGGCCGCCAAGGGAGGCTACGCAGGCTACGGTTCGCCGCCCTACGGTCAACGGGTTGAAAACGGCGAACTTGTAGAGGATCCCAGCGAAGGCCAGGTCATTGAGCTGATCCGCCGTCACCATAAGTCAGGGAAATCGCTCCAGAAAATAGCAGATTGGCTCAATGAGCAGGGATACCGAACCAAAAGAGGACAACTCTGGCGACGCATTTCGGTAAAACGCGTCCTAGATCGCCTCTATGGACGGATGTCTCGACTCAGCCACCTTGAACCCCCATCCCTCCGTTCTCAACCCCAGACCTCAGAGGACAAGGCATTTCCACATCGAAAGACTTTGCCCCATCAGATCTAAACCGTGAACAAACTCCCCAAACTCAGTGCCACACTCCGCAACCGTCATCGCTGATGCCAACGCATCTCCAACCGACCCCTGCTCCTCAGCTCCACCATAAACTGTTAGAGCCTATAATATGAGGGATATCCAATCTTTATATTGTTTCATCTCTTTAGATAAGCCAGGGTAATTTCATCACATGTCGTCTCAGCCAGATTTGACTTGGGCCCCCAACCTGCAAGACGCCATTGATCGTCAGCCCTTGATCTTGCCCCCCCATGCTCCCCTTACCGAGGCCATTGCCCGAATCAGTCAGGCCCACCATAACCGCTGCTGCCTGCGCGGGAGCGATCCCGTTGAAGACTTCCAGCCCTCCTGCACGAGCTGCGTCCTGATTGTGCAAAACCATCAGATTCAGGGAATCATCACGGAGCGAGACATTGTGCGACTCACCGCCGAAGCCAGGGATTTGCAGTCAACCCTCGTCTCCCAGGTCATGATTCAACCTGTGGTCACCCTTGCCAAAGACACCCTTCAAGATATTTTTGCAGCCCTGTTTCTGCTGCGACGCTACCGAATTCGCCATTTGCCCATTTTAGAGGCCCAGGGAAAACTCTACGGCGTGATGACCCATGAAAGCATCCGTAAAGTTCTGCGGCCCGCCAACCTGCTTCAGTCCCGGCGGGTGGCCGACGTCATGACGCCCCAGGTTATCCACGCCTCACTGCACACCTCCGCCTTTCAGCTTGCCTGGCTCATGGCCGAACACCATGTCAGCTGTGTCGTGATTACCACGCCAGACGGTCAAGGCAATCCCAAACCCGTCGGCATTGTCACAGAGCGAGACATCGTGCAATTTCAGGCCCTTGGCCTCAATCTTCTGAAGACGCAAGCCGCACAGGTCATGAGCACTCCCCTGTTTTTACTCAGCCCCGAGGACTCCCTTTGGAAAGCGCACCAGGAAATGCAGCGACGGCACGTGGGGCGGTTGGTGGTTTCCTGGAATTGGGGTCAAGGCTTGGGAATCATCACCCAAACCAGTCTGCTACGAGTCTTCGATCCCATGGAACTCTATGGGGTGATCGAAAACCTGCAGCAAACCCTGCACCAGCTGCAGCAGGAGCAACTGGCTTCCCGCGGGAAAAATCCCCCCATGGACATGGCCCCCGCATACCCAGCCATCTCAAACAACACTGCGCCCCCTACACAGAAATCGGCGCTCAGCACAGGAGGCCATAGATCGCCCCCCGAACTGCAGATCATTCACCGCGCTTTGAATGCTCTGGCTCAGAATCAACATCTGCAAGCCAAAGACCTGAAACAGCTACACCAGGCTCAAGCCGCAGTGGCGGCCCTGGACTCCCGGTTAGGGCGCAACCGATAGAAAGCCTCCCTGGGTTCCGGATCTAAGTGTTTGCCCATCCTCAAACCTTCTAAAGCAGGCCCAAGCTATGGAGGGGACCATGCCCACTGAACAGTTCCAGCATCAGCGCTAGGAACCCAATCATCGCCAAACGCCCATTCCAACGCTCCGCCGCGTTCGTCAATCCCCATTCCCAACGCTCTTGGGGATAGAGCTTGACGTTGTTTTGGGGGCGCATCACCTCTGAAAAGTGGATGGGAGTCTGCTGACGTGCCTCAATCACCATGTTGGCCAAGTCATCGATAAACTCAGGATTGGTATTGAGCGCGGGCACCCGTCGGAAATTTTGAATCCCAGCTTCCTCTGCCACTTCTCGATATTCAATATCAATTTCCTGCAGGGTTTCAATATGCTCGGAAATAAAGCTAATGGGCACCACCACAATTTCTTTCACGCCCTGGTTGCCTAGCTCTTGCAGCATATCTTCGGTATAGGGCTGCAGCCATTCCACTGGGCCAACCCGGCTCTGGTAAGCCAGCACGTGATCGTTCGGACGCTGAAGGGTTTTCAAAATTGCGTCGACGCAGCCCTCAATTTCCTGCTGATAGGGATCGCCAGCCTCCTCAACATAGCTCACCGGAACCCCATGGGCACTGAAGAAGATGACTGCCTCATGGGGGTTTTCACACTGATCCAGCTCTTGCGCAAGCAAATGAGCCATGGCTTGCACGTAGCCTGGTCGATCGTACCAGGACGGAATCACCGTGTAATTAATTTGCTTGAGGGCTTCATCCTGGGTCCAGAGGTCCTCTAACAGCCGAAAGCTCGACCCACTGGTGCTAATGGAAAACTGGGGATAAAGGGGCAAAATGACCAGGTCGCTAATGTCGTCGGCCTTGATCCGGTCCACAGCTTCTTCAGTAAAGGGATGCCAGTAGCGCATCCCGATGTAGACCTGGGCGTCATTCCCCTTGGCCCTTAAATTCTCGGCTAGGGCATGGGCCTGCTCCTCCGTGATGCGTCTTAGGGGCGACCCTCCCCCAATTTCCTTGTAATTTTCCTGCGATCGCTTGGCTCGGCTGGTTGCAATAACCCAAGCGAGAGGTTTTTGGAGCCAGGAAAATGGCAGTCGAATGATTTCAGGATCCGAAAAGAGGTTGTACAGAAACGGGCGAACATCGCTGGGCTGTTCCGGTCCACCCAAATTTAGTAGCAAAACCCCGACGCGACCCATAATTTAAAATTTCCTAAACATTCGTGACACGCATTCTCATAATTTTAACAATAAGTGCGGATTTGATCTGTCCTTCCCCTTAACAAATCAAGCGACCTTTGTCTATGGTGGCAAGATAAGGGGCTAAAAGCCTATTTTTTAATCGTATTCAGGTTAATTTCCGAATAATACACCAAAAAAGATAAAGGCATTCCTTTGCATTTTTTTTTAATCCCATGGACTGATTTGATTTTAGAGGGCAGGCATGGTAGGACGGTCTGAATCTGGGTTTTGCCCTTCGTAACTCTTGCAAGAAAATGTCAAAACACCTCCAGAGCAGCCTTGCTCTCAAATATCTATTTCTCTACAGTTTGCTGGGCTACTCTGCGTTTCTAGCCACCCAGGGGCAGGTGAATGCCTCCGGAGCCATCCTGGGGGGCAGCGTTGCCCTCTACAGCCTGCAAAAAAGCAGCTGGGATCAATCAGAAAATCAATCAGAGGAAACCGAGGAACTCCAGCGGCAGCTTTTAGAAAGGCAGCACGAGCTGGAATATTACAAGTTCAAGCTGATTGAGGCGGATGTCCGATCGGGCTTTCAAAACCTGGTGAACCAAAACAAGCTGGAAATTCACCATTTACAAACTGAAAATCATGACGTTGCCGAAACGCTTAACCATCAGCAGCAAGAGAATCAGTCTAAGGCCCAAACCATTTCATTTTTGGAGTCAGAAAATACCCGACTCAAGGAGCAAATTGCCAAGATGGAAAAAGATCGGCTCTTAACCTTGAAGCGATCCCTGAAGCAGGACCCCCTGCTTCGCCCCCAGGAAGAAGCAGCACCCGATAGCAACAGCTCTCAGCCCCTGTCACAATAGCCAGACCAGGGATCAGCAAACCTAACCCATACAGCAAGCACACCATGCCAGATTCCAATTCCATCCAGGTTGCCGGTGACCTCAATGCCACCCATTTGATCCGCCAGTACGAAGACGAGTATCGAGCCATGCGGTCAACCCTTAAGCTTGACCAACAGCAGCAGCGCCTGCGTCAGCAAAAAGACATTTCTCCCGCTCAAATCTTTATTGGGATTTTTCTGTCCCTCAGTGCAGTGTCCACCATTTTGGGGGGAACTTACCTCGACTCTCAGGTCCAATGGGATCCTCAAAGGTCAGATCGCACTCCAGCAGCTGAATCTTGGGTCTTTCCCGTGTATTTCATGGCGGGAATGTTTTCAGTTTCCAGCATTCTGGTGTTTCGCAAAGCGGTTCGCTAAGGAGTCAATCAGGATGGGCCTCAAGTCCGGCCCTGGCCAGGGCCGCGTTTTTTTTCGCGTTTTTTTAGAATCCTCGACTCAGCCTGGTTGCAATTCGCTAGAGTAAATTTAATTCCATGGTCAAGTAATTTTGTGTTTGTAAGTCAACTGCATCGGTGGATGCTGCTGGTCGTCATCGCGGGCGCTCTGATTGGATGCGACGGACAAAGCCTGGAAAAAGCACTCGCTCCCGATCCAGAAACACAGCGCTGGAATAGCCCATCGCCTGAACTCACCTCGCCCCAACCCGCCGCCAAAGAAACGCCTCAACCCAAGGTAACCGTTACGCCCACGCTAGAAACACCCCAGCAATTTGTGGATCTAGAGTCGGCACCTAGCAATCTGCGCCCTCTCATTGAAGACTTAGCCCGTCTAGAGTTGCTCAACCCAGGCAGCCAAACCAATGCGGGAGATCCTTTATTTGAACCCAACCAGCCCATTGATCGCGCCACCTTTGTTCGCTGGCTGGTCCAAACGAACAATCGGCTGTACCGCGATCGCCCCACACGCCAGCTTCGCCTGGCAGAGGCAGAATCGGCTCAGCCAGTCTATACGGACGTGCCTCCAACCCAT
The DNA here is from genome assembly GCF_000817775.3 of Lyngbya confervoides BDU141951. GTDB lineage: Bacteria > Cyanobacteriota > Cyanobacteriia > Thermosynechococcales > Thermosynechococcaceae > Lyngbya > Lyngbya confervoides. The sequence goes on along the minus strand of NZ_JTHE03000104.1, from coordinate 79,150 downwards.
CCAGACTTCCCCTACATCCAGGGCTTGGCGGAGGCAGGATATTTGCCCAGCCCTCTCACGGGAGATGTCAATGAAAAAACCTTCCGACCCGCTGCCCCCCTAACTCGAGAAACGCTACTCAACTGGAAAGTTCCTGTGGATCAACAGAAAATTCTGCCCACGGCCACGGCGGCAAAGGTCAAGGAACTCTGGGGATTTAAAGATTCAGATCAGGTTTCCACCCCTGCCGCCAGCGCCATTGTCGCCGATCATGCCAACGGCGATTTAGCCAATATTCGTCGCATGGTGGGGGCTTCGCTGTTGCTTCAGCCTCAGAAGCCAGTCACTCGTGCGGAGGCGGCCGCCGCCCTGTGGTACATCGGCACCGAAGGACAGGGCTATTCTGCCAAGGAGGTGCTGCGGGCTGAGGTGCAAAGCGCCAGCAGCCCCACCCCACCGGCAGAGATCAGCCCCTCTGCTAGTCCTTAAAAGCCCCAGGGTGAAACCGCTAAAACACTATAAAATGACGGGGCAGACAGTAGGGTAGGTCAATGGGAGGCCCATGGATTGGGAACAGGTTTTTCACTTTGCTGAAACAATCACCCGCGAAGTTGGCGGACAAATTTTAAAGGACTACGGTCAGGTCCAGGCCGATGAAAAGTCTGACGGCAGCCTCGTGACTCGCTGCGATCGCTGGTCCGATGATCGAATTCGCCGCGCCCTTACCCAAACCTTCCCCGACCACGGCGTTCTGAGCGAAGAAGTCAGCCACATTTTTCCCGTCCAGGACTGGTGCTGGGTTGTAGATCCCATCGACGGTACCACCAACTTTACCCGAGGCATTCCGCTCTGGGCCATTTCCCTGGGCCTGCTCTACCAGGGCACCCCCGTATTTGGCTACGTGTACGTGCCCCCCCTGGATCACGCCATCTACGGATATTGGCAAGCCCCCGGCCAGGAAGATGGAGCCTTTCTCAACGGCCATCCCATCCACACTAGAGCGGCGGCCCCTGCCGCCAATCAATGCTTTAGCCTCTGCGCTCGCAGTATTGGCCTGCTAAGGCGTCCTTTTCCCTGTAAGGTGCGAATGTTGGGCGTAGCCAGCTATAACCTTTTGGGGGTAGCCCTCGGTTCACTGGTTGGGGCAGTGGAGGCCACTCCAAAAATTTGGGATATCGCCGGGGTTTGGCCCATTCTTCAGGCCGCAGGTGCCAGCTGGATCCCCCTGGATGACCAGCCCCCCTTTCCTCTGATGCCTGGACACAACTATCGCGATCGCCCCTTTCCGACCCTGGTCGTCAACCAACCAGATTGGATTGATCAGTTTCAAACCTTGATTCAGGCAAGCCGCGCCCCTGCCCCTGAGTCCTGATCCGCGAGATCCCAGGCAATACAATCTCACTCGGTCTCGCTCAAACAGTCTCAAAAGTGCCATAGTGCCCGCCGGGATATTCTGGATCTGTACCATACTAGTGAACCGGGTTGAGTAGAACGCCATGGCCACAGGGAAAGCACTATACGAAGGCAAAGCGAAGATCATTTATGCAACGGATGATCCTCACATCTTGTTAGCGCAATACAAAGACGACGCCACCGCCTACAACGCTCAAAAAAAAGGGCAGATTATGGGCAAAGGTCGGATGAACTGTAGCATTGCCACCCATTTATTCCAGAAACTGGAGGCCTCTGGTGTCGCAACGCACTTTATCGACCAGCCAGCCCCTGACCAAATGCGGATCAAGGCGGTCACCATCATTCCCTTGGAAGTGGTTGTCAGGAACATTGCAGCCGGGAGTCTCTGTCAACAAACAGGGTTGACCTTGGGCACAGAGCTTCCGAAGCCCTTGGTAGACTTCTACTACAAAGATGATGCTCTGGGAGATCCCTTTCTCTCCCGCGATCGCATCTTACTTCTGGAAGTCGCAACCCTCGAGCAACTGGACTGGATCACCCAAAGCGCACTGCACATCAACCAAATTTTGATGGAGTTTTTTCAGCAGTGCGCCATCACGCTAGTAGATTTCAAGCTGGAGTTTGGCCTGGATGGCCAGGGCCAAATCCTGCTTGCCGATGAGATTAGTCCTGATACCTGTCGCCTGTGGAATCAAGCAGAAACCGATCCCGATCGCCGCGTTATGGATAAGGATCGCTTTCGTCGAGACCTAGGCGAAGTGGAGTCAGCCTATGCTCAAGTCATGGAACGGGTTTTAGCTCAACCCGTCCAGTAAACCCTCTGTCGCGCTCGCTGGCTCGTTGAGCCGCGATCCCCTGGCAGGGCGTCCCTCAGTAGGCTAAAATACTGCCTGCTTCTGAGAAAAATGTGGGTTTCCAAGATGACACGGGTCATCTATGGGTGTTGAGTGGAGTGAAAAAAAAATTGAAAAATAAACTTCTGTCGCCCATTCTTGGGTTGAATATTCTTGGTTCAGGTCTTTTCTTCTGTCTCGTTCAGCCCCCTGCAGAGGCGGCATCATCCGACTTCCAACCCGCGGCGATCGCCCAGACCCAGAGCATTCCCCTCCTGGCCCAAGCCGATCTCGCCCCCCCATCCGAGGACAACTCAATCCCTGAAGCTCCCGCACAACCTGATAGCGAGCTAGAAATGAACGGGGTCAACTCCACCGAGGCACCGGGCGTTGAAGAGAATACCCGGCCCAATGGCTCAGTCGAAGAGAATGGCGAGATCGAAGATCTAGATTCAACCGGCGAAGATCCCCCAGGGACACCTCCTCCTCCCCTGGATACGGAAGATCCCCTCTCTCCCCCCCCGGCAGGAGATGTCCCCCCGGCAGGAGATGTCCCCCCGGCAGGAGATATCCCCCCGACACCGGTACCCACAGTTCCTCCCCCGGTCAGTCCCGGTCAAACTCAGGAGAGCGGCACACCTGAACCCCTGGTCCTGGTGTCTGAGGTCGCAGTTGAAGGCACCCAAGATCCTGAGTTGATCACTGCTGTCTACGAAGCCATCGCCACACGTCCAGGTGGAACCGCCACGCGATCGCAAATTCAGTCGGACATCAACGCCATCTACAACACAGGATACTTCAGCAATGTGCAGGTGGCCCCCAGCGATACCCCCCTGGGGGTGCGGGTCACCTATTTTGTGCTGCCGAACCCCGTATTGCGATCGGTTCAGCTAGCTGGAAACAAAGTGCTCACTGAGGAGGAGGTCGAAAAAATCTTCGCCTCGCAATATGGTGAGGTTCTCAACCTCAACCAGTTACAGACAGGAATCGACGAAATTAACCAATATTACCAAGAGAGCGGCTACGTTCTCGGACAGGTGGTGGGCGCCCCTCAAATTGATGCAGACGGCACAGTCACCCTCCAGGTTGCCGAAGGCGAGATTGAAAGCATCGCCATTCGCTACCAGAATGAAGAAGGTGAACCGAAAAAGGGGAAAACCAAGGAATACATTATTACGCGGGAGATGCGATCTCAGCCTGGAGAAATCCTCAACCGCGATAGGCTTCAGGCCGATCTCCAGCGAATTTTTGCCCTGGGCCTTTTTGAAGATGTGCAAGTGGCCCTTGAACCAGGAGAAGATCCGCGCAAGGTGGTGGTGAACCTGAATGTTCAAGAGCGCAAAACCGGTAGCTTTTCTGCTGGGGCAGGCTTTAGCTCCAGCAGCGGATTTTTTGGAACCGGTTCCTACACCCAAACCAACCTTCTGGGCCGCAACCTCAAGCTTAACGCCCAAGCGCAGGTAGGCACCCGAGAATTTCTGTTTGATATTGGCTTAACCAATCCCTGGATTAAGGGCGATCCCTACCGCACTTCCTATACCGTCAATGGCTTTAACCGTCTCACCCTCCCCTTGGTGTTTGACGGTGGCGTGTTTGACAACACCACCTTCATTAATCCCGCCGACCCCAATCTCAACGTCAACAGTCCTGCCTGTAGCGAGGTGGTAAACCCCGGCATTAACAGCCCCTGTGATGTGCGCCTCCCCGGCACGATTGATCCCGATACGGGCGAATTTATTCGCGGCGGTCGCCCCAGAATTAATCGTCTTGGGGGAGGCGTCTCCTTTACACGACCGTTCACGAAAAATCCAGATAAGCTGCCGCGCGCCTGGGTTGGCTCAGTGGGAATTCGCTACGAGCGGATCTCAGCACGAGATTCTGATTTGGACTTGGCTCCCGTTGATGAACTGGGCAAACCGCTCACCTTCAGCGGCGTCAAGGAGGCGCGAGCGGCAGGCTTTGACATCAACCAAGATCTGACACCCGCGCAGATTGCAGCCATCCGCGCCTTAAATTTAGACGCTCAAGATGACCTATTGAGCGTTCAATTTGGCATTGCCCGAGATTTACGCAACGATCCTGTTGATCCCACCAAAGGAAACCTGATTCGAGTTGGACTTGAGCAAACCGTGCCAATTGGGTCCGGATCCATTGCCTTTACCCGTTTGAGAGCCAGCTACAGCCAATTTTTTCCAGTCAAACTCCTGAGACTTGCCAAAGGTCCCCAAGCCTTAGCGTTCAATGTCCAAGGGGGAACGATTCTGGGCGATCTTCCGCCCTATGAAGCCTTTAATTTAGGAGGCAGCAACTCAGTGCGGGGCTTTGACGACGGCGATGTGGGCAGCGGCCGCAGCTTCCTGCAAGCCACTGCCGAATATCGATTCCCGCTGATTGATTTTCTCGGCGGCATTGGCGGGGTTCTCTTCGTCGATTACGGGACGGTCCTGGGCAGCGATAGCGAAGTCCCAGGGGTCCCCAGCTTAATTCGAGGCAAGCCCGGAGACGGATTCGGATTCGGAGCCGGAGTGCGTGTCAAAACCCCCATTGGCCCCGTGCGAATTGACTACGCCATTAATGATGAAGGGAGGGACCGGGTTCATTTTGGATTCGGACAGCGATTCTAAGCCTCCCAACCCAAACGGGCCAACCCATCAAGGCAGCATTCAGGCTAGATCCTTTGAATCTAGCCTACTTTTGGAAGTTCAGAATGTTCATCCAGCTCCCGTGTTGAGCATTCTGATAAGGTGATAGTCTAGTGTATGCTTACCTAGGTGTAACCCCGGATGCATGCCAACTGGATCAGCGCAAGACTAAATTGCAGCCTCTTTTGGCGGTATCGATGACGTAGTGTACGAGTTGACTATGCCTACCCTAACCAACCCACCTCTATCAACGATCGCGGAGGATGTGGCTGCTCACCCACAAACCTTAAACGTCGAAGATATTTTAAAGCTACTTCCCCATCGATATCCTTTTCTCTTAGTTGACCGCATTATTGAAAATACGCCGGGGAAGCGGGCTGTCGGGGTCAAGAATGTGACCATGAATGAGCCGTTTTTTCAAGGGCATTTCCCAGGTCGGCCCATCATGCCTGGGGTACTCATTGTTGAGGCCATGGCTCAGGTGGGAGGTCTAGTGCTGCTTCAAATGGATGACCTGCATGACAAGCTTTCGCTGTTTGCTGGAATTGATAAGGTCCGGTTCCGTCGTCCGGTGGTTCCTGGGGACCAGTTGATCATGACAGTGGAGCTGCTCTGTATTAAACAGCGACGCTTTGGCAAAATGCAGGCCCGTGCGGAGGTGGATGGACAGTTGGCGTCCGAGGGTGAGCTGATGTTTTCGCTGGTTGACTAAGTCCTGGTAGTTCCCCCCGAATTCATGCCTGGAGGAATTCCCAGTGGATGAGTTTTCGCACAGAGGCTCGTTTTTGGCTGCGGGGTTAGACCACAACCGCTGCCAGGAGTCATTGGGAAATATCGGTTGGCCAAGTATCGCTTGGAAGGCATGGGTTGGAACATTAGGCATGACTTTTTCCAATCAACTGTTGTCCCGATGGTCAGGATTCTAGCTAACCTGCTGCCTCAATGGATTGAATGTCGAGGAGTGAGGTTGAGTCTGTTCGTTCTAGCCGGTTTCCTATTCCTGGGAACGCTAGGCAGCATGGGTCCAGGGCAAACCGCCAGCCATCGCTGCTTGCTGGATATTTATACCTCGCTATTTCCAACGGTAGGGGTGGACGGCGCCGGAACCCTCGCCTCAGTGTTGCCAGCCGCCAAGCAGATTGGGCTGAATCCGGCTCAAACTTACTACGCTGTGGCCTATCAAAGCGCTCTGGTAGAGCAGGCACGCTTTACCCCGATCACTCCGCTACAGTACGGGCATCGGCAAACGGTGCCAGCGGAGCGATCGCAGCTGCAGCGATTACCGGGGGCAGGTCCCGGCCAACGGGATGAATATTTAAGGCCAGAAGCCGCCCAAGCTTGGTTTCAAATGCAAAGGGCCGCCCGCGCAGCGGGGATCCAACTGGCCATTGCCGACTCCTACCGAACCGAGGCTGAGCAGGCGCGCCTCTTTGCCCGGCAAGTTCAGCGTCGCGGCAATAGGGTAGCCGCAGCCCAATGGTCCGCACCACCAGGCTACAGTGAGCATCACACCGGCTACGCCCTAGATCTTGCCGGCAGCGATATCAGCGGCCTATTGCATCCGGTCCAAGACCGCGCCGTTTGGCAGTGGGTGCAGCAGCATGGCCCTGCCTACGGGTGGGAAATTAGCTTTCAAGCTGGTAACCCCTTTGGAATTACGCCTGAACCCTGGCATATTCGCTACCTGTCAGCGCGATCGCGCTCTGCCCTAGGACTGGCCCCGGTCCCCCCGGTTCAGCTTGAGGCCCTTACAGCTACTCTCCGGCAAAGTCTCGTCACCCATCCCCCAAATTTTGCAGCCGTTGACCGCAGTCTGGGGATGCATGTTGGCTTACAAATTGCTCCCCGTGCCTCTCAGCTGCTCAGCGCAGTATCTGCCTGCCCCCCTCTGGATCCTCGTCACCCCCGGCAGAACACCCACTCATAATCGGAGGAAAGCTGCGGGCTGAAGCGATACCCTTCCACCGCAAACTGCTGTAACTTCTCAGGCTGCTCAATGCGCTGGCGAATCGCATAGTCCACCATTAATCCCCGCGCCCGCTTGGCATGAATCGCCACAACTTTATATTTCTCAGCTTTTTTCTCCCTAAAAACCATCGAAATCACGGGATAGTGCAGGGCCGCTGGGTCAACGGCCTTAAAGTACTCGCTAGACGCCAGGTTAATTAAGCAAGGATAGTCATGATCGGACAAAGCCCCCTTGAGTTGTTCAGAAATGTGACGTCCCCAAAACCCATAGAGGGTGTTGCCCTGGGCGGTTTGCAGCTTCGTGCCCATTTCTAGGCGGTAGGGCTGAATCAAATCCAAGGGCCGTAGCACGCCGTAAAGTCCCGAGAGAATCCGCAAGGACCGCTGGGCAAACTGCAAGTCTTCCCGCTCATAGGTGTCAATATCGATGCCCTTATAGACGTCTCCTCGAAACGCAAACAGCGCCTGGCGCGCATTCTGGGGCGTAAACGGGGTTCGAAAGGCCTGAAACCGCTGAAAATTAAGCTGCGCCAGCCTGGGACTAATCTTCATCAGATGACCTAGATCTTCAGCACTCAGCGCCCGCAGGGAATCCACCAGAACTTGACTCCGATCTAGCTGTTCGGGGATGGAGAAATCTTCCCACGGCTCCCCCTGGAACTCTAAGGTCTTAGCTGGCGATATCACCATTAACATTCACACTACCGTCCCAGAGATCAACACTCTTTAAGATTTACCTCAGCACCCTGCACCCTCTCCCCCTGAACGTAACCAATGGGGCTAGCGGGTGGGCTTGCAAGAATATAAACCAAAATCATTGCAACATCTTTAACAAAGTGTTACATTATTTCACAAGAGGTTACAAACTCCAGAAATTGATTTGAGCCGTTCAGCTGGGTTGGCGAGCGTTGCCCCACAGTGGGCACTCAAATGGTTCTCGGTTTTCCTTGGGTGTGACAAACGTCCAACAACCTTCTTAAAGCGTCAAGCTGGGGCTTCTCCTCCCCAAGATACACAGCAAGTTCTTCTCCCTGACCTACCGGTCAGGGATTTTTTTTCCTGCCGTTGGGCGGGCGCAGTAAAAACCGACAACCTCCTTTGAGCTTGTCGGCAAACGTGTGTTCCCCATTGAAAACTCAGCTAACACCGAGTTGTTCATACTATGGCACGCTCAACGGCCCGTCCCTAAGCGTCGTATCACCTAGGACAGGTGATCTTGATCACAGTCCCTGGAACCACACCCGCAGTAGGGTCCCTCAAAATCTAGCGGAGCAGGTTAAGGCCGGTTGAATCTGATGGGAGAGGGTCTTCGCCACAAAGGGCTGTTCAGAATCCTGGGGCTGTACCTGAATCAGGGTAACGTCCGCAGGTTGCTGAAAATCACCCCAGGCATTTAATCGCCAAAGGTTGGGGGCGATATCTGCGCCAAAGGTTTTATCCCAACAGTAGGGAAACGTATCCCCGTGAAGCAGCAGAACTGGCTTTAGACGCTGGTCAGGGTTCCGAAACTGCGCTGCAGCCTGAACGAGCTGATGGCGATAGGGTTCATAGGCATCACAGACACGGGGGGTGGAGGAACAGTCGGCTTCGGCGGCGGGCTGGGTGATATCTGCCTGCATGACCACCACCACCGCTGCAGCCTGTTGGCTCGTCGCTTCCGCAAAGCTGTCCTGAAGCCAGTGCTGGTTCCGTTGATCTCGAAGATCGACTGCGGCCATCGCTTGCTCAGGGTCGTCTTTTAAAATTTGGGTGCGGCCATTGCTGGTTCCCACCACATGCAAGGTGACGAATAAAACATTCTGGTGCCACCAGCGGGCATTTTCGGGCTGATCGATCTGGATTTCGCCCTTTGAGGACAGGCCCACAGTTGGGGAAAAGAAAATCTGACGTAAATAATCCAGTCGATCTAGTTCAGATTTAGGCTCCGCTAACCCTTGGCGATCGCAGTCGGTCCAGTCGTTATCCCCTGGCGTAAACCACACCTGGGCATGCAGACCATAAATCTGGTCCCGAGACTGCTGCAAGAGGGGATCAGTACAGGATTGATTCCCCGGCTTAAAATCCCCATAATGCACCAGAAAGGGCACCTGGGCCGCAGTAATGGCCTCCTTAATCTCACCGCTCAGCAACGCAGACTCTTGCGGAGAATAGGGCATATCACCCACCGCCACAAATTGAAAGGGGGTAGCAGTCGGCTGGGCCAACCCCTGATGCTGGAAAGCCCCGCCGACCATTCCTGGCCCACAAGCACAACCCGCAATCATTCCCATCGCCCATCGCCCCAATCTGAGCACCGCTATGAAACCTCGTTTTGATTCATTCTCGTTTTATTGATTTACTAGCGTTATCTTAGCTTGGTCAGATCGGAACTAAAATCCAAGCTAAAATCTCGCTAAGCGTGGTTTCTTTGTCACACATGCGAAAGCACTTCTTTTCTCGGTCTGCCCTTGACCAAGCCAAGCAGATTGCCTTTGCGCCTGACCTTTGGAATCGTCCGCAGTTTCCAGGCCTCACGATTGACGGGCCGGAATCGCGGGATTTGGACGATGCGATCTGGGTTCAGGATCATCCGCAAGGGGTGGTAATTTCGGTGCATATTGCCGATGTGTCCGAGTTTATCCCCCTTGATTCTCCCCTAGATAGAGCAGCGATCGCCCGGACCCAGACTCGCTATCTTAAGCAAGGGAGCGATCCCATGCTGCCCAAGCTGCTGTCGGAAAATCGCCTCAGCCTTTTAGCCCAGCAGCCCCGCCCCACCCTCACCGTCAATATCACCCTGAATGTTCACGCACAAATTCAGGCAGTTCAGGTGTTGGAGTCCTGGGTCCAGTCCCTGGATCAGATGGCCTATGCCCAGGTGGACCGCATCCTGAATCAGCCCACCTCGCCCTTCTATTCCTTCTTTCACACCTGTCTCACCTGGGCAGATCGGCTTTACCAGCAGCGCACCGATCCCGAACAGCGCCGCAACCCGGATATGCCCGCGGGTGCCTGGTTAGATGAAAATGGCACCTGGATTATCAGTGAAGGGAGCCGCTATCATGCCTATCGGATTATTCAAGAGTTTATGATTCTGGCCAACCGGGCGATCGCCCATTGGCTAGCCCAGCGAGGGAGCCCAGCACTCTACCGGAATCACATTCCCAACACCGAGATCTTTGATCCAGCCTCCCTGTTTGCCCAACTCCGTCAGCAGAACTGGAGCGGCGATCTGCACCGCCAGCTTCAATGTGACTTATGCCGAGCTGAATATCAAGTTCAGCCCGTGGGACATTTTGCCCTGAAGCTATCGGCTTACTGCCATTTCACCTCCCCCATTCGTCGCCTTGCCGATTTAATTAACCACCGCATCGTGAAGGCGCAGCTGAAGCATCAACCCTTGCCCTATTCCACGCAAGCCCTCACAAAGCTATGTGAGCAGATTGAAGCGGTGAACCAGGCCCAAGCAGACGAAACGAAAGCCTACTTTAAAACCCAGCACCTGGCCCGTTTCGAGGCGCAGCTGAACCAGCCGCAGCCACTGGAATCCATAGAGGATCGAGAGTTTTCGCGACTGCTGCGCCATGCGATTACCACCCATCAGCTCAGTGCCCTCACGGGGCTGGTGGAGCAACGCCTGGCGCAAGGTCATCTTTCCGTTGAAGATCAGTTTGTAGTGCTCCTGCTCGGTCAGGATCGATCCCTCAAGGATCGAGTCTTTCAAAAACTGACCCAGCAAGTTTGTGATGCTCCCAGCATTATTTCCATCGCCCAGACTCAGCTTGAAACCTGGGAAAGATCCGAATACGTGCAGATGAACAACGAGTCTCCCTTTGCCGTTTGGCTGGAGGTGACCCTGGAGGGACAACGTTGGACCACAGCACAGGGCAGTTTTGCCCAGCGTAAGCAACAAGCGCGACACCAAGCCTGTTTAATCTGGCTCCAAGCCTACGTGGAGAATCAGTTAGTGCCGCCCGAAGCACGTTGCTGGGAACATCTGGCTGTCCCTGTCGCCCAGACCGTACCGACTGTGTTGCCGCCCGCATCCCCTCAGCAAAATGCCGTGAGCTGGCTCAACGAACTGTGTCAAAAATTTCAATGGGACAGCCCCAGCTACAGCTTCCTCACAGAAGAAAACGGTTTTTTATGCGAATGCCAGGTGGAAGCCGCCCAGGAGATTGTCTTGGGGTTTGGCAGCGGCAGCCGTAAAAGTCTGGCCAAGCAAGCCGCCGCTGATCAGGCCCTCCAACAGCTCTACGCTGCTCATTGCGCCGACAAAAGCACCGCGCCATCGCCCTCCGCTCGCTAATCACGTCCGCTAAACTAGGGTTTAAAGGCCTACCCTGGGGGCAACATGAGTCACGCAAATCGCGGTCATCCCATTCCCCTGCGCCTGGGACTGGGAATTCTTGGGGCAATCTTCCTCGCACAACGCGGTCCGGCTGCGGCCACTCCTTCGCCGCAGGCTACCCGCAATTTTCTGACCATGGAACGGAGTTTAGAGCAGGATTTTGAACGCTACTTCGGGGAAGATCTCGCCACCGTTACCCAAACGCCTCAAGCGGTTGCCGGCATCCTCGCCGAGCGGGCAACCCAAACCCAAAGTCGGGCGGCAGTGCTTTGGGTGATCCCGCGCCTGGACCATTTGCATCTGGTGTTGCTCACCCCTGACGGAGATCCGGTGGTGCGAGATCTCGACCATGTGCCACAGTCCTTACTTTTAACCACGGTCCGCACCTTTCAAAAAGAGATGGCCGATCTCAGTCAAGATCCCCGCCGTTCCCAGGCTGCACAACAGCTCTACGACTGGATCATTGCCCCTTTTCAGGACGACTATCTAGAACCCAATCAGATTGATTCCCTACTATTTTGCTTGGGTAATGGCCTGCGCGGATTACCCCTGGCAGCCTTACGCAACGAGTCTAGCTATCTGATCGAACAGTACAGCGTAACCAGTATCCCGGCTTTTAATTTAATTCAAACCCAATACCGTCCCATTCGCCGGGGGGAAATTTTAGCCGCGGGTGCCTCCCAATTTCAGTCCCTCGCTCCTCTGCCAGCCGTGCCCACCGAGCTAGAGCGGGTGCAGTCCCAGCTCCGGAACAGTCCCATCAGTTCTCAGATTTGGCAGGGGCGATCGCTACTCAATCAGCGCTTTACCCTGAGTAATGTGGAAACGGAACTGCAGCAGCATCCCCTCAATATTGTGCATTTGGCCACCCACGCAGAGTTTAAGCCAGGCCGTCCCCAACAGTCCTTCATCCAGTTTCACGATCGGCGCCTCAGACTGGATCAAATGGATGATCTGGTATGGCCGCCCACCCTGGATTTACTGGTTCTGAGTGCCTGTAAAACCGCCCTGGGCGATCCAGGCGCTGAGTTGGGGTTTGCTGGCGTTGCCCTGAAGTCTCGAATTAAGTCGGCGATGGGAAGTCTTTGGCAGGTCAGTGATGTGGGAACCCTGGCGCTTATGGATGAGTTCTACCACTATTTACCGCGCACCCCGACCAAGGCCCACGCGCTCCAGCAGGCCCAACTTCAGCTGCTGAAGGGCAAGGTTTACGCTAATGAAAGTCCCCTTTTACCCGCTGCTTCCCAAGGTCGAAGCGGATTGGGACCAGAGATCACCGCCGGGTCACCGGATTCTCCAGCCCCCCAGACCCATGAGTTTTCCCACCCCTACTTCTGGGCCGGATTCACCCTGCTGAGTAGTCCCTGGTAAAGCCGACTCCACAGCACCGGGGGACAGGTGCTCTAGCGAATTTGGAGCTGATTTGCATTCATTAAGAGGCGGTAACGATTGGTTTCTGCCACAAACTTGCGGCCGCGAATTTCATCGGGGATGTTCCCAGCCAAGACCTGCCGCAGGTCCTGCAATACTCGCTCCACCCGGATGTGGTAACTATGCTCGCTTGGTTCGCTCAACCGCGATACAACATCGGTGCAGTCAATGGGATAAACATTGCGCGGCAATGTTTGGGGATGCAGCGGACCGTCACTGCCTAATCGCGGGGGATTTCCCTTAATGCGATCGCTTGCCCACAGCGCCAGATCTTCTCGGTTAAAGTAAACGCTGGTGCGGCGGGTCAACTGGGTTAGCAGCCCCAGCTTATCGTCAGACTCAAAGGCATCATCGTCCTCATCCGCCGCCATCAGGATCATTTGATCAAAGAGCCGCGGCAGGCGATCGCCCCTAAAACTGCGGAGATCTTGCAGCGCATAGCGCAGAACATAGTTCCCCATACTGTGGGCCAGTAAATGAATTCGGCGAGGACAGCGCTGGGTACCGCCGTGAATAAAGTCGGCTAGCTTCAGAAAACCGCGGGCAAAGGCTGCGCCGGAGGCACGGGCATCCAGGCGATCGTTATGGTAAGCAATGCGACTTTGGGCGTTTGCCCCCGACAGGATTGTTTCTCCATCTGAGGGCCAGGAAAACAAACACATATTCAGCCGCAGTCGAGGCTCCGCAGCATTTTTGGGGGTTGTGATCTTATGGTGAAGCTGAGCTGCCGCCGTGAGTGCTTCTCGAAACGAAGTATTGAACCCATGGATAAACAGAATAGTGTCCTCAGCAGCGGCCTGCATTTCAGCCTGCACCTGACTAAACACCTGCACACTACCCAGCACCGGTTCGCGGGCTGCAAGGTTTTCAGGGGCCACCTGAATTTCGTACTGATTAAAATTCTCGCCTTGAACTTCAGCTCGACCAAAGCGGAGATTATCCAGCCCCTCCTCGCTAAAGCGCGGCCCAAAGTCATTCCCTGGCAACAGCTGTCGATTGGTTCCAAAATAAATGGTGGTCAAGGGACCGATCCCCCAGCAATTGAATCACAACGGGGCTATTATCGAGAACCACTGCCGACACAGCAGTGCGCTCCATCACAGGGCAGGATGGGGAACAGACCGCTGATCTTTTGTCCCGAGCAGGGATAGAACCGCATCAGGCTCCATGGGTCGCGCAAAGTGGTAGCCTTGGGCATATTCACAGCCCATGGCCTTCAGTAACTGAGCCTGAGCCTGGGTTTCTACACCTTCGGCGACCACATCCAGTCCCAGGTTGTGGGCCAGCGTGACGATGGTTTTCACAATCTCGCGACTGTCCGGATGCCCCATCTTCATGACAAAGGATCGGTCCACTTTCAGCGTATCAACGGGGAACGTCTGCAAGTAGCTCAAGGAAGAATATCCCGTACCAAAGTCATCCACACTGAGCTGAACCCCTAAATCTTTGAGCTGGGCAAGTTTATCAGCGACCAGATCCGGCCGTTTCATGATCACCCCTTCTGTAATTTCCAGCTTGAGGCTACCTGGAGGTAATGGAATCTCCGTGAGAATCTGTTGAAGATAGTTTACAAAGTCTGCATGGGCAAATTGACGGCTGGCAATGTTCACGCAGACAGACAGGGGAGCAGGTGCCAGCTGCTGCCACTGCTGAAGCTGCTGGCAAGCCTCCCGCAACAGCCCATATCCCATGGGAATAATCAGGCCGGTGTCTTCGGCCAGGGGGATAAAGTCCGAAGGCGGCACCAAGCCCCGCTCTGGATGAAACCAACGGACTAATGCTTCAAAGGATCGAATCTGGTGGGTATTTAAATCAATAATCGGTTGATAGTACAGTTGAAACTCTTGACGCTCAATTGCCCGGCGAAGATCATTTTCGAGCTCAAGCAGTGCCACAGCCTGAGTATGCATAGCGCTCTGAAACACAATGTAGCTATCTTTGCCCTCCTGCTTGGCCTGATACATCGCGGCATCCGCATCCCTGAGCAGATCTTCAGGTCGCTCATAGTGCCGGTGGCCCAAGGCAATGCCAATACTGACCGAGGTAAACACTTCTCGACCCGCCAGATCAAAGGGCATTGCTAATATTTGCTGGACCTTTTGGGCCGCGGCGATCGCACCATCAACCCCCTCCACATCCTTGAGCAATATCACAAACTCGTCTCCGCCCAGCCGCGCTACCGTGTCTTCAGATCGGAGACAATTCAGCAGCCGCTTCGATACCTCCACAATCAGCTTGTCGCCCATCATGTGCCCCAGGCTGTCATTAATCACCTTAAAGCGGTCTAAATCCAAAAATAAAACCGCGCAGCGATCCTGCTGATGTCGCTTGCATTTTTTTAGCGCCTGACTAACGCGATCTAGCAGTAGCACTCGATTCGGCAAGCCAGTCATGGCATCGTAAAAGGCATCGTGGAGCAGCTGCTCTCGGGCCAAATGGTACTCTGTAATATCAGTTTGGGACCCGGCCATCCGCAAGGGCTGATTCTGGGAGTCAAACACCGCCATGCCGCGACTGCGAACGTAGCGGTAGTCCCCATTTTTATGCAGTAGCCGAAATTCGCATTCAAAGTACGGCTTTTGCCCGGTCAGGTGGCGTTCAATTTCGGTTTGCACTCGACTTTGATCCTCGGAGTGGATCCGCCCTAGCCATTCCTGAATCTGAGTTGAGATTTCGTCCTCAGCATAGCCAATCATGGCCTTCCAGCGCGGAGACAGATAAACGGCATTCTGGTTTAAATCCCAATCCCACAGTCCGTCATTGGCCCCGCGTGCGGCTAGCGCATAGCGCTCTTCGCTTTTGCGGACAGCCCTTTCCATCTGCCGCCGTTGGGTAATGTCAATGAGATAGCAGCGAATCAATTGACTTTGGGGAATTCCCTGAATGGACTGTTCATAGATACGCCCGGCCACCTCAATTTCCCGAGTTCCACAGTAGTTAGCGTTTTGGAGCATCAGCTGTCGAACCCCCACCCGCGCCGGATGATCGGGCTGGTCTCGAATGCCTGAAAACTCCTGGTCTGCCGCCGGATTTAGATAGGTAATCCCCCCATGCAAATCCATTTCTACAATGGGATGGGGTGCCATTTCCGGAAATGAAGACAGGCGCACCAGCACCGCCTCACTGTACTGCTCTTGTTCAGCAGAGTCTAAAAAGGTACTGTCTATGCGTCCTTGCGCCGCAGAAGGTGACTCATCAGACGGCAAAGCGTTCAAGTCGGTGTCGGTTGCCTGAATCTGATGATAGGTCGCATGGATGGAGTTGCTAATTGCAATCACATCGCGATCACGGAGATCTCGAGAATAAAGACGTTTACCATTGACCCAAATGCCATTTTGGCTGCGTCGTCCCTGAAGGTTTCCGTCAATGATCCTAAAAAAACAGTCCCCACTTTGGGGTTTGGGAATTCGCAACAAAATTGCATGTTGGCGAGAAACCAATTTATCCTCAACCACAATCGAATTAGCAGGATGTCGTCCCAGGGAGTAGGTGGCTGCATCCAGAGTAATGACGCGCTCCTGGTCTCCCTCGCGCAGAACCAGCAAATGACGCATGGAGGAGGAGGTCTTTGCCCCACGGGGGAGATCCTCACGTTCTGAGTTGGCCGGTCGTCCCAGGGTGAATAACTCACTCATGTCCAACCGATCAATCCCATGATCTGGCTCCCGAGAAGACCAATCCGCCATACAGGTGTTCCTAAAAGTTAATCTTTGAATCTGGCCTAAATATCAGACCCATTTTGTAAAACCATCTTTCAAATCGAGGACTCCCCCAATCCGTTGAGATTGGAGACCCTCCTTGTCCTATTATTGAGAATTCGCCGCCAGGACCCTAGGGGAGAATTACGGATTTTTATTCTTTGAATGTTTAAGTCTTCCCCACTCTTCCAGTATTTTCACGCAACCCCAGACCTGTATTTAAACGAAACGGCGACCCCATAACCGTATTTATGCGGATGCCCCCGGTTTGATCGGTGGCTTGCCCATATCCACTGCCCGCGCGCCCATGCACTCCCCCGATCGCAGAGGGCGGGTCAGGGCAATCGCCCACCGATGATGACCTAGGCAGCACGCTTGGGCCAAGCGCTGGTTTCTACCAAGGATCGGTGCAAGCGTTACAATGGCTTTACAATAAAAGGCCCCACGGATGGCCGTCGTTCTGTCCTTCAAGCGTTCGCATGGAATTCCCCCGTAAGACCCTAACTCGAGCCAAACGAGCGATTGCCTGTAGCCCCTTTGAGCTAAAGCTGTTTACCCAAATGCGCCGGAGCAGCGTTTCCCTGGCCGAAATTTCCGGTGACTGCGGTTACTTTAATCAGTACACCCGCGCCCCCATCCCGGAACTGAAAGCCGAGCAATCTCTGCTCTGGCTGATCCGGGTAGGCGTGCTGCGCCGCGAGGTGGATGGTCAAGGATTGACTGACAGCTTTCGACTCACGCCCCTAGGCCGCCAAGTCCTGGATCTCTGGCGCGGTTCCCCAGCAGTTCCCCGGCCCACCTGGAGCGATCGCCTGCGCAATTTATGGACCCAAGCAGTTCACCTGGCCTTTTAATCTCCTGGTTAATTCATGCCCGGCTGAACAGAGACCTGAATTTAGACCTGATTTGATATCCCCTATTAGCTTGATCTCCCCTTGAAAGGATCCCTCATGGTGGTGGGAACCACCTCCCACGCTGGCAAATCTCTGCTCACGGCTGTCCTCTGCCGCCTGCTGTCCCGTCAGGGTCATCGAGTGGCGCCGTTTAAAGGACAGAACATGGCCCTTAATGCCTACGTGACCCAGTCCGGGCACGAAATGGGCTACGCCCAAGCCGTTCAAGCCTGGGCTGCTGGGGTTGACCCCCAGGTGGAGATGAACCCTATTTTACTCAAGCCCCAGGGAGACATGACCTCCCAGGTTATTCTGCAAGGGGAAGCGGTAGGCCGCGTCAATGCGGCTCACTACTACCGCGATTATTTTGATCGCGGCTGGGGGGCCATCACCCAGAGCTTATATCGCCTCCAGCAAACCTATGACTGGATTGTGTGTGAGGGAGCTGGCAGTCCCGCTGAAATTAATCTCAAGCACCGCGATTTAACCAATATGCGGGTGGCTCAACACCTCAATGCCGCAACAATTTTAGTCGCAGATATCGATCGCGGCGGCGTGTTTGCCCATATCGTTGGCACCCTACAACTGCTGGATCCTGAGGAGCGATCGCTGATCAAAGGCTTTGTGATTAATAAGTTTCGCGGTCAGCGATCCCTGCTGGAATCGGGCCTGAACTGGCTGGAGGAGCATACTCAGATTCCCGTCATTGGGGTGATTCCCTATCTGTCTCAGGCCTTTTCCGCCGAAGATTCCCTGAGTTTGTTTGAGCGCCGATCTTCCCAATCCCGATCAGAGTTAACCATTGCCGTCGTGCGCTTTTCTCGAATTGCCAACTTTACGGATTTTGAGCCCCTCGAGGCCGAGCCTGGAATTGATCTACGCTACGTGCAGCCAGGGCAATTCCTGGGCCAACCCGATGCGGTGATCCTACCGGGATCGAAAACCACCCTCGCGGATCTCCAGGATCTGCATCACTCTGGTTTAGCAGCTCAAATCCAGGCCTATAGCGCCGCTGGGGGCATGGTTTTCGGTATCTGTGGAGGTCTGCAAATGCTGGGCGATCAGGTCACTGACCCTGAAGGGCTCGAAGGCAGCATTCCCCAGATTCCGGGCTTGGGCTTGCTCCCCCTGACCACCCAAATGCATTCCGAGAAAGTGACGTGCCAACGAGAGGTTCAGGCCCAGGAATTTCCCCAGTCCTGGGGGTGGTCCATGCCTCCAGATCGATCGGTGCGCGGCTATGAAATCCATCAAGGGCGAACTCACCTCACCCAAGACGAAGCGGTGGTCGCGCTCTTTTGTGATGGGAGCTTAGGCTGGGCCAGCCGCGATCGCCGGGTCCTCGGGACCTACCTCCACGGAGTGTTCAACAATGGACCCTGGCGGCGCAGCTGGTTAAACCTGCTCCGAACGGCGAAAGGATTCCCCCCCCTGCCCACAGATATTCCAGATTACGAGCAGCAGCGGCACCAGCACCTAGATGCCATCACCGACGCAATCGCTCCCCATCTAGATTTAGAACCAATCCTGGCAAAGGCAATGGCGTTAGCTAGAGGCACTGGTGTAGAACCGCAGCGCAAATTGCCAAAACCCATGGGAAATCCACAGTAGCGCCACTGCCAGCAGCCCAGACCCAGCCAGCCAGGGCCATTGGGATCGATTCAGCATCACTTGGGCCGGTACGGTGGTTAAAAATGCCACGGGCACCACAAAGGTAAAAAATACGCGGTAGGCCTCCGGGTAAGCCACCACTGGATAGCGGCCCGCCTCCACCAGACCGCGCAACACCTCGGTCACGTTGTAGATTTTTACAAACCAGATACTGGTCGCCCCCAGGATAAACCAAAGGCTGTAGAGACTGATCAAGCCGAAGGTCAAGGGCACCAAGCTCCAGAGATATTGATACCAGTCTAGCTGCAGCTGCTGTCCCGCGTAGCCCACCATCATCCCGCCAAATAGCAAGTCCGGCAGCCCCCAGGGAGAAATGGTATAGGTTGAGAGCCAAAATTGACTGCTAATGGGTTTAAGCAGAATAAAATCCAGGGTTCCCTGCTGCACATGATTCACAATTCGATTGAGATTGGGCACCAAAAAGGTAGCTGAAAACCCTTGCAGCAGCGTAAAAATGCCCAGCACAATCAGCGCCTCTTCCCAGTTCCAGCCCGCAAACCGATAGCCAGTTCGATAGAACAAAAACAGGCCAAATAGGCTCCCCATTAAGTTCCCCAAGCTGCTGATTGCCGCCAGAACAAAATTTGCGCGGTATTCCATTTCCGCCGCAATTGCGGTACTCCAGAACAGCCGCAACAATTGTAAATATCGCTCCACGCCGCCCCCGTTTCCTTCGGTTCCTTAACAGGTTACAGTGTGAGCAGTGTAATCAGACGATGGATTTAGGCAAGACTCATGATGTGGAAAAGGATTGTGGCGATCGCGCTGGTGTGTGTCAGCCTCACCCTTCAGGGCTGCGTGGCGGCAGGCGGTGGTCTCAAAGCCTACGTCAATGAGCGCAACGGCTATGAATTCGTCTATCCCAACGGCTGGGTACAAATCCAGGTCAACAATGGACCTGATGTGGTCTTCCGAGATCTCATTGAAGAATCGGAACTGGTGAGCGTGGTAGTCAGCAATCTCACGGGTAATCAAACAAAACTCAGCGACCTGGGAACCCCCAATGAGGTTGGCCTGCGACTGGCAACCTCTGTCTTAGCCCCTCCCGGATCTAACCGACAAGCCCAGCTCCTTTCCTCCAGTGAACGGGTACTGGGCGATCGCACTTACTACAATTTGGAATACTATATTGACCTACCGAACGCTGAGCGACACAACTTAGCCAGCGTTGCCATCAGTCGGGGCAAGCTCTTT
The DNA here is from genome assembly GCF_000817775.3 of Lyngbya confervoides BDU141951. GTDB lineage: Bacteria > Cyanobacteriota > Cyanobacteriia > Thermosynechococcales > Thermosynechococcaceae > Lyngbya > Lyngbya confervoides. The sequence continues at coordinate 59,098 of NZ_JTHE03000104.1, read as the reverse complement.
ACCCTGAGTGTCTCTGCCCCTGAATCAGACTGGTCAAAACTGGAAGCCACCTTCAAAAATGTTGCCAACTCCTTCGCCGTTTACTAGCCATTGACTCGGGAAAGCAACTCTTCCCTCTCCAACTGGTTAGAAAAAAACACTCTGCTGAGGCAGAGCGTTTTTTAGCACATCTATTTAAGTTAAGGTTCCCCACAGTTTGTACTCCTATTGTCCACATTTCCATCGCCGCAGCCCAGCGTCACCTTCCCGGAAAGTCTCCAGATTCGTTCCTTAAATTGCGGAACATTTCCAATAATCAGCCCCATCCTGGCAAACTTCTCCCTAGGCTTCCCTCTCAACTTGACATTAAACTTAATTTTTTCCAAAAAATAAAATCAATCTCGGCGCCTCCCTCCCCACGAAATTCCCAGGTGTCGTGCAATCATTGCCGCAACCACTGGATAAAGCAAGCACCAGATAAAGCGAGCACCAGATAAAGCGAGCAAAGAACTCCCTGGCCGGATCTGCCCCCAAAAAGGCCTCACCGCCGTTCTAGGAAAACCAAAGTTCTTATTTAAAAACCAGATCGGCTCAACAAATCCGTGAATAATGATGGAGTAGGCCACTGGGTTTCTTGTCCTCCCCCAAAACTGACCCAGTCCTTGACGGTAGCCTATCTTCTATAAGAGCCAATGAGCAACAAACCAGAACTGGGTCAGGAATATCCACTGCCCAATGAAGCTGCAGATATTCAGCGGATTACGGAAATCAGTGCTCAGCAAATTCAAGATCAGTACAGCCAAGAGGGTTCCCCCGCCAGACGGGACCAGCATCCTAAAAACCATGGGGTCGTGTGGGCCAACTTCACCATTGACCCCGATCTCCCGGCAGCGTTACGCGTCGGTCTTTTCAAACAGCCGGGAAAGTGCTTTCCGGCCTGGATCCGCTACTCAAACGGTCAAGCCATGGACGATCGCCAAGGGGGATCCCACGGCATGGCCATAAAGCTTATGGCGGTAGAGGGGACCAAAGCCCTTGAGGATGACAGCCAGACCCATGACTTGGTGATGATTGATCACCCTGTTTTCTTTATCCGCACGATTCCCGACTACGTGGATCTGTTCGAGCGATCGGGTCAAATGAACCGGACCAGTGCCTCCCCCGGCAGTCGCCTGCAGGCATTTTTCCCCTTTTTCTTTCCCAGTTTGTGGCCGGGAGGATGGCGCCTGCAGGAACTCAGACGCTTCCTCGTCCTGGGGGGCCTCAAAAAAATCATTAAACCGGCCAGTCCTCTCAACTGTTCATACTTCAGCGTCACGCCCTATCAACTCGGCGCAGGCAAAGCCGTTAAATTTTTGGTCAAGCCCCACGCCAACAATCGACCCGATGGCGTGGATCAATCGACCCCTGATTATTTGCGCCAGGCCATGATTAAAACCCTGAGCCAGCGTGCCGCAGGCTTTGACTTCTTTTTGCAGGTGCAAACCAACCCCCTCACCATGCCCGTGGAGGATTCCACCATCCTTTGGCGATCGCCTCCAATTAAAGTCGCAACGGTGGACATTCCACCCCAGACCTTTGATAGCCCAGCTCAGATGAGCTTTTGTGAGAACCTCTCCTTCACACCCTGGCATGCGCTACTGGAACAACGTCCCCTGGGCAGCATGAACCGCGCTCGTCGTCAGGTTTATCAACAGACAGCCGAGGTTCGACACCAGCTCAACCAGGCTCCCCTGGAAGAACCTGGACCTGACACCTTTTCACCCACCCTTCTCTCCTTGGACAGCCCTGCTACGGCTGCCAGCAACCAATAGAAATTTCATTGGTTTTCGGAAACTGTTGTAAATATAGAGCAAACTTGCGGCGATCAAAGCTGCGCGGATCGAGTCGCGATCCGGACCGATCCACCGCCTGATGGGTTGTAATTCGATCGTCCGACACCCCAGTCTTAGCAATCAGCCAAGCCAGAGATGCATACTGGCGGTCCGTATAGCCGCTGTGGGTGCGACCATTGTGGTTGCCATCCGGCGGCGTTTCAAAGGAAATATGGTAGGCAAAATTATTGACAGAGGCGGAAAACTTGGGATTGGTTTGCGTGGTTTCTGGCCCGTTGGGACTGTTAAATACAGAATTTCCCGCACCAAAGGCGCGCTTATCGGGCGGCACCAGATAAAAAATGGATCCATCTCGCTTGATGAGGGCATGGTAGCTGGCTTGATCCGCATCATTGTAGTGAGCGGTCTGAAAAAACCGCACCGTTTGCCAGCCTGACACCACGGTTTCGTGGAGCACAATCAGCGGCGGACGGGCAGCGGATCGGCCCTGAGCATCTAAAAGGAATCTCTCCCCAAAATTGGTGGGATGGGCCAGAGCCACCTGTTCTGGCGGTTGATAGGTTTTGACCCAATCCGGAGTGTACTGAGGCCAGGATACGGGCTGTAGCGCAGATCGGAACCGATCTAAGGACAAGGTTCCAGGCTGAAAGCGAATATCGGGATCAGGGTCGGGATTGGGCTGAGCCGCACAGCCTGGGGCTGGAATCCCTGGTGGAGTGTACCACTGTCCAGCACTGGCAACGAGGGTTGGAGGATGCTGGGCCAACACCGGCTCCGTAACCCGGAGGGGATGACGCCAAGGGCTGAAAAGAATGAGAGCGCATACGCTAAGGCTCAGACCCAGGAGCAAGCTCTTTTTCATGCAAATTGACCCGATTAAATGGAAATACCCTACCACACTTAAAAATCCAAGGGGCTAAGCCCCCCTGATTCCGTTTGATTTTGCCAGATTGACTCCGATTCCGCAGCCCGCGGCTGAATTGCTGGAGTCTCTGGGTAAGGCGACGGCACCAGCTCGAGTTGACGCTGAGGCGCCTCTCCGGGTTTCCGATTGCGCCGTTTGGAAACATTTTCTTCAGTCGTGCCCTGGGCAATCACTTCATACAGCAGGGCCAGCTTGCTGTCCTGCTGACCTTTCCGCAGCACACGTCCCAAACGCTGCACCGCTTCACGTTTTGACCCTGTTCCCGAAAGAACAATGGCCACGCGAGCCTCCGGCACATCCACCCCTTCATTGAGCACCCTCGAGGTGACAATCGTGGGATAGTCGCCCTGCTTAAAGGACTCTAGAATCCGATGACGCTCCTTGACTGGGGTTTGGTGGGTAATGGCCGGAATCAGAAATTCCTGGGAAATGCGGTAAACGGTGGCATTGTCATCGGTAAAAATCAGCGTTTGCGCAGGGTAATGCTGATGGAGCAAATCTGCCAGGATGCGTAGCTTACCAGCGGTTCCAAAGGCGATGGCCCGCGCCTCCCGGTGGGCTAGCATTGCACGTCGGCCAGCTGGGGACCTTGCGCTCTGACGCACAAAGTTTTGCCACCCCTGCAAACTCCCCAAGAAAATCCCCTTGTCTCGCAAGAAGGTATTACGGAGTTCAATGAGCTGATCGTAGCGATCGCGCTCCTGGGAGGATAGAGTCACCGCAAGCTTAATATGGCGATGCTCTGCCAGAACTTGCCCCGACAGCTCCTCTGGGGTTCTGCGATACACCTGAGGACCAATCAACCAATCTAGATCTTGATGTCGACCGTCGCCTCGCTCAGGCGTTGCCGTTAGCCCTAGACGGAAGGGAGCAATGGCATATTCCGCAATCACCCGATTAAAGTCACTGGGCAGGTGATGACACTCATCAAACACCAACAGGCCGTAGCGGTTGCCCAGGGACTCCGCATGGATTGCCGCGCTATCGTAGGTCGCCACCAAAACCGGTGCGCGATCATGGGATCCGCCCCCCAACAGTCCCACCTCCACCCCAGGAAAGGCATCCAACAGATTCGCATACCATTGGTGCATCAGATCGAGGGTCGGCACCATAATCAGCGTGCTTCGCTGCGTGGCCTGCATCACCATTTGGGCCAGATAGGTTTTTCCCGCCGCTGTGGGCAGGACCACAACACCTTGCCCCCCCTGACGCTGCCAGGCACTCAAAGCTTCTAGTTGATGGGGATAGGGGCGGTGGGATTGAGTTTGGGCCAGGGTCAGCACTTGATAGGCCCGCGCCTGATCTTGATAGGCCACCTGCCCCTGATTGAGCGCCTGAATCAACCCGCGATATTGAAGGGCCGGAACCCGAAACTTTTCAATGCGATCATCCCAGGTCGCAAAATCAATCCACTCCTTGCCACGGGGGGGAGGATGCAAAATGAGTGTGCCTCGATCAAAGGAAAGCAGGGGAGTGCGAGCCATAGCTTCAGTAGCGCTGCGCCATTATCCTATATCCGCCAGACTTCCCGGCCAGATGTCCTTATAGTAATGGGCAAGGCAATGGCGGATCACCTCATGATGATAAAAGGCCAGGGGCATCGCCAAGGCCTCGGAGAGTTGGAACCATTTTGCCTCAATCACCTCATCCACACCCACCTGCGGATTGAGCGCCGGCAGATCCTGAGTTTCTGGGAGAAAAAACATCAGCGGGAATCTCAGGGTCACATTTTGACGATTGCGCGGTAGGGTCAAAACGTAGTAGGGCTGATCGAGGGATCCTTCAAAGCGATACTTCGATTGCAAATCTGGAATATTCAGGCCCATCTCTTCCCAAATCTCCCGAATCACTGCCTCTCCCGCCGTTTCGTCATAGTCCAGATAGCCACCCGGCAAGGCCCATTTTCCACATTCGTCGGGTAACCCATATCCCCTTAATCCCAGAGGGACATAGGTCTGTTCACCTTGGACCAAGAACAGGGCAGGCAGTACCGTTACGCTGCGACTAATCCACAGCTGCTCTCCCCCAACCGCAATGCAGCGATTTTGCCGATTGTTAAACTTCATCCCTAAAGGTCTCCCGCCACCCGGCCAAACTCCTATGATTATGAGGGATGAACGAGACCAGGGAAAGCGTAGGGTCCCCCCCCTGTGGGCCTAGGCCTTAGCCCCATGGCTCAATCTCCTTCCCCACGATCTCTCAAGCTTATGCGCAACAGACATGTCCTGCTCACTGGCGGCTCCGGTGGCCTGGGCCAAGGCGTCACCCCGCTTTTGCTGGCCCAGGGTGCCCTGATTACCTTGCCCTACATCAATCAAACGGAAGTGGATCAGCTCCGGCAATTGCTAGCTCCCGCGGAGCTAGCTCGCATTCGCTTTGTCGAAGCAGACCTCAGCCATGAGGGACAAGTACAACAGCTTGTCGATTCAATGTCCCATCTGGACGTCCTCGTTCACCTCGTGGGCGGGTTTTCCATGGGCAGCACAACTGAGTATGGCCTGGACCAATGGCATGCCAACCTTCAGATCAACCTCACCACCACCTTTTTACTGTGTAAGCACAGCCTGCGGCGCATGCAGAGTCACGGCTATGGCCGGATTGTGACCGTGGGATCGGGCGCTGCCCAGTCTCCCCCCGCTCAGATGGCGGCCTACAGCGCAGCGAAGGCAGGGGTTGTGGCATTTACCCAGGCGATCGCCGCCGAGACAAAAGGCACTAACATCACCGCCAACACGGTGTTGCCCAGCGTCATTGACACCGCTGCCAACCGAGAGGCTCTGGGGCAAGCGCAGGCAGATCAGTGGGTCACCCCTCAATCCCTGGGACAAGTGATTTGCTTCCTTGCCTCTGAAGCGGCCCGGGATATTCGCGGCGCAGCAGTTCCTGTCTTCGGCAACGTCTAGGTCAACGCGGTTCAAAAAATAGATCCGGCCCAAATCTAAAGCCCCTGATAGATTTTCTTTATTCAAACGGCGTTATTTCAATATTTTTTTGTATCTAACCCCACCCCTCTCTCCTGAAAATCTCAAGCCCTTCCCAGGAGAAGTCCGATCTGAACCCGTGAAAAAGCCCTCCTTACTATCAATTCTTCCAGAAAATCCCCTTTTATTCTCCATCTACTCTCCAACCACTTCAATAAAATTGGCTAGTCCTGGATAACTCAACATTGTGTGCCTCTCACTCCTAGCCACGCATAGTCCGCTCCCCAATCCCTTAATTCAACCTTTGTTGATTGTCGATTCCAGCTCTGCCCGAATCTGTAACCTGATTACGATATGATGATTGGGGCTAGGTTTGGCTTTGTCGTTTTAATTTGAAGAATTAAAGAGGATAGGACGCAGTGGTTAGAGTAGCAATCAACGGTTTTGGGCGAATTGGACGAAACTTTATGCGGTGCTGGTTGCTGCGGGAGAATAGCAACCTAGAAGTGGTGGGTATCAATGACACTTCAGATCCAAAGACCAATGCTCACTTGCTGCAGTACGACTCCATGCTGGGCAAGTTAGATGCCGACATTGTTGCTGGACAAGATACCATCACCGCGAACGGTCATGTTGTCAAGTGCGTTTCCGACCGTAATCCGGCCAATCTTCCCTGGAAAGAGTGGGACATTGACCTAGTGATTGAGTCCACGGGTGTGTTTGTTACCAAAGAAGGTGCCAGTAAACACCTGGAAGCAGGTGCCAAAAAAGTGTTGATCACCGCTCCGGGTAAAAACGGGGTGCCCATGTATGTCTATGGCGTCAACCACGAAGCCTACGACCCCAGTGAAGCCATCATTAGTAATGCCAGCTGTACCACGAACTGCCTAGCACCTGTGGTGAAAGTGCTCCATGAACAATTTGGGATTATTCAGGGCATGATGACCACAACTCACAGCTATACAGGGGATCAGCGGATCTTAGATGCCAGCCATCGAGATCTGCGTCGCGCCCGCGCAGCAGCGATTAACATTGTGCCAACCTCGACGGGAGCCGCTAAAGCAGTGGGGGCTGTGATTCCTGCCCTTCAGGGCAAACTCAACGGCATTGCCCTGCGCGTTCCCACCCCCAACGTGTCCGTTGTGGACTTTGTTGCTCAAGTCGAAAAACCCGTAATTGCTGAGCAAGTCAACGAGGCACTCAAGATTGCGGCGGAAGGCAATATGAAAGGCATTATTCATTACAGCGATATTCCCCTGGTATCCAGTGACTATCGCGGGCACGATGCCTCCTCCATTGTGGATGCGGACTTGACCCTCGTTATGGGCAGCAATATGGTGAAGGTTGTAGCCTGGTACGATAACGAGTGGGGCTACAGTCAGCGTGTTCTGGATCTAGCGGAGCTGGTTGCTCAAAAGTGGTCCTAGGATCAGTTTTTCTCGAAAGTTCGGAAGTTCAATCCACTTAAGCAGAAAACCTTATGGTTAAAAAAAGAGCGGTGAGTCACCGTTCTTTTTTTAACTCATTCTCTGCCGCAGACCAAACCTTACCCCGGCCTTGCCCAGTCCTCTCTATCCCTGGACCTCTCTTCAGGAGGTTTCGAGCCAATCGTAAATTTGACTGAGCTGATCGAGGGTCAAAAACCCATAGTTCCATAACACAATGGGAAGGGGTCCAGGATCTTGCTCCCGATGTTTAAGCGCAAGACTGATTGAGGCGTGGGAAACCTGGAGATGGGTTGTTAAAAATTGCAAGAGTTGCTTTTGCTTACCTGTTTCCATAACCATACCCCCTAGGCGCTAACATAACCTTTACGTTGTAAGCGTCTTCTAGCTAGAAGACGCTTGATTCAGGCACCACGACTCATGGGAACGATGGGGACCATCGGGCTAAACCCCATACTCCACGCCTTGCCCCTGCTGTCATCCCGTTTCCGTCAGCCAAAGGGCAGTGCCAAACCAAACTTTTAGGTCACTCCTCAAGGGCAAAAATCCCAGGCTTTTAAGCTCTTGCAGCCAAAGTCCAAACGCTCCTCAGCCGACTTGCGATTTTCGCCAATTTTTAATAAAGCAACTTTACGCGAAACTTTTACCAAAGCGGCATTTCTTTAGATTTATTTATGCTGAAACCGCAGATTTACGGCAAGCCTGAATTATTTTCCAGGAAAAAATAATTTCTGTGGGCTGGTTCCTGAGCTTGTCCTTGTGGCTGCGCTGGAGATACACTTCCTACCAGGTGGGATCGGAAAACAGCTGTACCGTCACTTTTTTGTGCCCCGCCGGAACCGCGGTAATACAGGCACAGACTTCACCAATCTCGGTTAGTTCCACCTCACAAGCATGACAAGATCCCATAAGACAGCCCGTCGGAATTGCAATGTCGGCCCGTGCCGCAACCTCCAGCAGCGGCTCTCCTACCTCCGCTTCCACTTGAACATTGTCAGGTAAAAAACAAACCGTAACTGTCATAGCTCATGCTTGAGAGCGTTCAAGGCAGCCCAGCGCTGATCCACGGGGCTATTGCTTCCGGTAGAAGGCGTGGGGCTGCTCAACCCTTCACAGTTACCATCACAGAGCTTCTGGAAGGGCAACTCTAAACAGAGCTGCTCGTAGAGCCAGAGGTCAGGCTTAAAAAATCCGGCTGGGTCTAAGGTCTCCACTAAATCTTCCAGGGGCACTTCGACCTCTACCCCAGGGACAGCCTTCGCAGCGGTTGATTCTAGCCAAATCAATTCGGAGGTCTCAACCTTGAGACGATGATTGTACTGCTGTAGACAGCGATCGCAGGTCAAGGTCACAATGGTGCTAGCCTGGGTTACCACCTCCAAAAAGGTACCGCCATGGGTCACCTTCACCCACCCTTTCACAGGCGTTAAGGTTTCCAGATCGGGAAAAAAGGTCTCAACGGTAACCGATTCTGTCTGATCGGGAGCTTGCAGAAGGCGGGGAAGATAAATTGAGTAATCCATCAGGATAATTGCACTGGACAAAGCACGAGGCGGCGATCGCGATCTTGCCCCCGACTGACCGTTTCTAAATCTTGATCTTCAACAAAGAGCGTGTGTACCAGCTTGCGCTCCACGGAGGACAGCATGGGCATCACCACCTCCTGCTGAGTCTCGCGGACCTGCTCAGCCGCTTGATGGGCCATCTCCAAAAGCTGTTCATAGCGGTTCGCGCGATACTGGTGGGCATCCAAGGTAAAAATGTGCTCGGGAGACTCCGGATCAGGATTAAAGGTGGCATTCATCAACACCTGTAGCGCCTCCAAATGCTGACCGCGATCGCCAATCAACTGCTCCACAATCTCAGGCGACAGATGATCGGTGGAAATCTTAAACCAAGTTCCCCCAAAATCTTGAAAGTGTTCTTGGCAAACTTTGGGTTTCTCTTGCACCACGCTTGCTTCAATCCCCAGACGGGATAGCACAGACTCTAGCCAGCTCTGGGCTGCTTCGATAGTGGACGAATCAGAGGTCATGATGAACGACGCTTCGCACGATTTTTACGCTTTTTCTTAGAGGCTGACTTGGGGGCCACTTTTTTAGGAGCAGGTCCCTTGGAGGCGGAAGGAGGTGTATTGGCAGACACTTCTTGAGCTTTTACGTCAATGGTTTGATGCGCAGCCTCCGAAGACCCCTGTCGCTTTGCCTGCTCTGCGGCTTGGACCTCGGCCAAGGCTTCCTGAAATCGTGCCTTAACCGATCCAAATAGTCCCCCCCCTTCCTCACTAGGGCGAGCCGCATCGGCGGCGGCAGTCCTAAAACCAGAAGGCTTCGCATCAGAAGCTTTCGGAACACTGGATCCGGTTTCTAAGGCAAAAATTTCGTTCTCTTTGGAAATTGTTTTAGTCTTGGCCTTTCGCTCCTCTTCATCCAGAATTTTTTGCAAATTTTCCGGCAAGGGCTCGCGGGCAAGAATCGCAGACTGAACCGTTTGGAAAATATTCCCAATCAGCATGTAGAGAAGCACACCCGAGGGCAGGGGGAAAAATAAAAACATTCCCGAGAAGATAATGGGCAAATACTGATTAACCGCTTGCTGCTGTGCATTGTTAGCAGCCTGCTGCTGCCCGGTCAGAAGCTGGTTAATGTACAGGGAAATCCCGAAACCCAAAACCATGAGCAGAATATCCCAATGGATGGCATCCACATTGAGCTTCGGTCCCGCCTCGGTCTGGGTGATTAATTCTCCATCAATGGCACCGACGCGACCCAGAGCTTTGATGAACAGAAAGCCGTTTTCGGCAGCAATACCGGGAATTTTTCCCTGGATCGTGACATCTCCAGGCTGAAGCGTTTGAAGATGACCTGATTCATCTAGAGAGACTCGATCTTGGCCTTTCTGTACAGTCCAGGTAGGCTGAATGTTGACATCGGGATGCTCAGCCAAAAGCGCCGACAGCGGCTTACCAGACACCGTTTGATAGTCCAGGGTAGCAGCCTGGCCCACCGCTAAGCGATTGCCCTTATCTAACACAGCCGCCACCGGATAATGTTCCCCGTCGGCCACATAGATACTCTGGGGCTTCGTCGAAAATGGCTGCGCTTCGATTTGAGCCACCTTCTCCGGCGGCAAAATTTGCAAATTGATACTGTAGGTCGAGGCTGCAAAGGGCGATCCCCGCAAGGTTGCAAACAGCGCAAACAAGACGGGCATTTGAATCAACAGGGGAAAGCAGCCAGCCAGGGGATTTCCAAATTCCTGAATCAGCTTTGCCTGCTCCTCTTGCAACTTCACCGGGTCGCTTTTGTAACGCTCACGGATCTCTTGCTGACGCTTTTGCATCACGGGCTGAGCCACGCGCATGCGCCGCATGTTGCGAATTTGACCCGCGCTAACCGGATAAAGGGCAAAGCGAATCACAAACGTCAGCGCCACAATCGCTAGACCATAGCTAGGAATAATTCCATAGCAAAAGTCCAGAATAGGCAGCATGACGTTGTTAGAAAGAAATCCAACTCCAAAATCCATGCGCTTTTACAATACCCCTGCCTTCAACAACATTATTTAATCACTGCTCGGTCATCTAGGCCGCTGCACCCGCTGCTTTACTGGGAGACTTGATTTTGTCTTGAATGTAGGCGGCCACCTCTCGAAACTTGGGTAAGGCCTTCAGTTCCAGGCGATTCCCATCCTTTAAGGTCAATACCATATCTCCCCACAGGCCAATTCCCCGCGGTACGGTCACAATCTTGACGATCTCAGAGTAAATAACATCGGAGCGATCGCGTCCGAGCCATCCCCCTGTAATCGTAACCCGTCGATTTGTAATGCGGTAGCGAAGCCAAAGGGCTCGGACAATTGCCCCCACCGTTAGCGGCAGGCAGATAACGGTGAACCCGAGCAAAATATTGACGATTAAATCGCCCCAGTGAGGCGGCCCCTCGAAGTAAACCTCTTCCTTAATCCCCATGCAGCAGCTCCGCATTTGTAAACAACTGTTTCAATTGTCGCAGAAATTCTGAATAGTCGCATTGGGTGGCAGCCGACCTTGCCACAATCACCAAATCTTGCCCCGGAGAGAGAGAGGGTAAATAAGATCGACAGGCAGACCGGAGCCGGCGCTTGATGCGATTTCGGACAACCGCACGTTTACTCACCTTAGCCCCCACGGCAATGCCAATGCGAGTGGGCTGTGCGCCGTCCGCCCGCTCACAGGTACAGAGTGCTAAGCCGTCTGCCCGGAAGCGCTTTCCATGCTTGTAAACATGGGAAAAATCGCGAAACCTTCGAAGCCGATTTGCCTTTGCCAACACGAACGTTGCCGGTTAAGGGGAAAAATTACACGGCCAAGCGAGCCCGCCCCTTTCGACGTCGAGTTCGAATCACCCGTTGACCAGTTTTTGTGCGCATCCTAGCCCGAAAACCGGAGGTTCTTTTGCGTTTACGGTTGGTACCGCCAAGCGTACGTTGAGTCATAGTCCTTCTGTGATACTGTGCCGTCTCCGGTGCTTTACGCCCCCCGGAGACAAGAAATGGTGGCTAAAATTTGCCCAAATTTACATTGTAGGACAAGTCCGGAGTTCATTCAAAGGCAGAATGAAATGGTTTGAGAATCGAAAAATAAGCCATGACTTTCCGTACTCAGTCCAGAGTCCTCCATTAGGATAGCAATACGGTTTTTAAGGCTCCCGAGTCAGGATGCCCCCTTGACCGAGGTTCTGTATGGAATTCTGGTCTATGGGGATACAAGAGCACCCACCGGACTCATTTTCACGCTTGGTCATTGAGGTAAATTGTGGATATTTCTCTGGAAGATCTTTGGAATCAGGTGCTAGACAGGCTTCAAGGTCAGCTTAGTCGTCCCACCTTTGAAACCTGGATCAAAACCGCAACGGCGGAGCAGCTAGAGGATCAGCGTCTGACGCTGAAAACACCCAATCCCTTTGCTAGAAACTGGATTCAGAAATACTATGTCAAAACCATTTCCGACGCTGTGCAGGAAATTTTAGGCTATGGGGTAGACATTCAAATTGATATTGCCCAAGAGGCCGAGACTCTCCCGGAACAGGCGGAGGCCTTGACCACGATTCCCACCCCGATTCGTTCCCCTCAGGTGGAGGCCAGCGAATTGACTCAGCCAGGGGATTCTCCCTCCAGTCTCCCAGCCACAGCCACCCCAGCCAAGCCGGCTAAGCCCCAAGCCCTCAATCCCCGGTATGTTTTTTCTCGCTATGTGGTGGGTCCCAACAACCGCATGGCCCATGCAGCCTGTTTAGCGGTAGCCGAATCTCCAGGACGCGAGTTTAATCCGCTTTTTCTATGCGGGGGTGTTGGATTGGGAAAAACGCATTTAATGCAGGCGATTGGACACTATCGCTTGGAAATTTGCCCCACCTCCAATATTTTTTACGTTTCAACCGAGCAGTTTACCAATGACTTAATTTCTGCCATTCGCAAAGACAGTATGCAGGCCTTCCGAGAACACTATCGTGCCGTGGATGTCATCCTGGTCGATGACATTCAGTTTATTGAGGGCAAAGAATATACCCAGGAGGAGTTTTTCCACACCTTTAACACCCTGCACGAGGCCGGAAAACAGGTTGTGTTAGCGTCGGATCGTCCGCCCAGTCAGATCCCCCGCCTTCAAGAACGATTGTGTTCTCGGTTTTCCATGGGACTCATCGCAGACATTCAACCCCCGGATCTCGAAACCCGCATGGCCATCCTCCAAAAAAAGGCGGAATACGAAAACATCCGGCTGCCTCGGGAGGTGATTGAATATATTGCGGCCAATTACACCTCTAACATTCGAGAACTAGAGGGAGCATTAATTCGAGCCGTGGCTTACATCTCAATTTCTGGCTTACCCATGACCGTTGACAATATTAAGCCGATGTTGGCGCCAAACACCGCCAAAATTACGGCTTCTCCCGACACTATCATCCATGCGGTCGCCGATACCTTTGGCATTGCCGTCGAGGATTTAAAGGGGAATTCTCGTCGTCGGGAAATCAGTCTTGCCAGACAGGTGGGCATGTACCTGATGCGGCAACACACAGACCTGAGCCTGCCCAAGATTGGGGATGAGTTTGGGGGCAAGGATCACTCCACTGTTATCTACAGCTGCGAAAAGGTGTCCGAACAGCAAAGCAAAGATACCGAGCTGGCTCAAACGCTCAGGCAGCTCAGCGATCGCATTAACCTGGCTAGCTCAGCCGACCCGGCATGACCGGCATGACCACAGTTCTCCTGTACTGACTTGGCGCTGTAAACTAGTACAGGAGAACTGTGGAAAACTCTGTGGAAAACTCTGTGGAAAACCTGTGGAAAACTGAGGATGCCTGTGGAAAAATTAAACTTTATTCACAGCCTGTGGAAAACCTGGCCTGTTTTTCCACAGGTTTTCCACAGGGGGTCAGCGGTTCAAAGCATTGATTTTATTGAAGTTCAGATCTTTTTCCACATTTTCCACAGGACCTACTACTACTACTATCTTTTAAATTTAAAAATCGGATTCTTAGTTTAAAGGGGTGAGGTGGGGTTAAAAACGCTTCTGCCCAAGCTCAGCTCTCGGGAAGAGCCGCAAAATTTCAAAACCCATAGGGAAAAACCGACATCAACTCTGAAAAAGATCAAACCGTTCCCCGGCGCGGCGGTTGAATTTTCCACAGGTTTCGCTTGCTGTGGGACGGTGATGATGCTACTGTAGGAGTTCCCAAAACCGCTTAATCCTCTTCGCTTCGTAATGAAACTGGTCTGCGCCCAAGATGCGCTGAGTGCAAAGCTCGCTCTGTTGAGTCGAATCGTCCCGAGCAATCCTTCCCATCCTGTCCTTGCGAATGTGCTCCTGCAGGCGATGGAGGGGCGTTTAGGACTCACGGTGTTTGACCTGAGTGTGGGAATGCAGGTGTGGATGTCTGCTCAGGTGGAAGGTGAAGGATCCCTGACTGTCCCTGCTCGATTTTTGAACGACATTGTGTCTCGATTACCCAACCAAGAGGTTGAAATTGAAACAACTGATAGCAGCGTAACGCTGGCCTGCGGCACAGGGCAGTATCAGATGCAGGGGCTGCCGGCGGATGAGTTTCCGGCGCTGCCGAATTTGGAAGAGGCAGGACCGGTTCAGCTTGAGGCTGCAACGCTGCTGGATGGTCTACAGACGACTTTGTTTGCGGCCAGTACGGATGAGAGCAAGCAGATTTTAACGGGACTGCATTTTAAGGCAAGGGAGCGAGATTTAGAGTTTGCCACAACGGATGGTCACCGACTGGCCATTACCCGCTGCGTTGATACCCCCGTCTCATCCGAAATTTGCATCACCATCCCGGCTAAGGCGCTGCGTGAGCTGGAGCGCATGCTCACTCGCCATCCCACCACTGTGACCATGCGCTCCGATAGCGCTCAAGTGGTGTTTGACTGCGCGACGGAGCAGGGCGTTGAACGTCTCAGCTGTCGCCTTCTGGAGGGCCAATACCCCGCCTACGAGCAGCTGGTTCCTCGTGAGTTTATTCGTGCCATGAGCGTAGAACGGCAACTTTTGATTAGTAGCGTTGACCGTATTGCTGTACTGGCTGCTCGTAAAAACAACATCATTCGTCTTAAGTTAGATCCTGTACATGATCGTCTGGCGATTTCAGCGGAAGCGCCAGAGTTTGGTAGTGGCGAAGAATACATTCCCGCTCAGATCACAGGGGATCCCTTAGAAATTGCGTTCAATGCAAAATATCTCAGTGATGGTCTGAAAGCGATGAATAGTACAGAGATTCAGGTTCAAATGAACTCTGAGACCATGCCGGCCGTTTTGACACCCTTATCTGGCCCTAAAATGACCTATTTGATTATGCCGATTCAAATTCGCAGCTAGTCCTCTTCTGCTAATGGGGCCTGCCCTCCATTGCTGCAGGAGATGGCCGCATGTTGATATTCATGACCTTTGCTTGGGCCTGCGGGTTCCATTGGGTAAGATAGTGATTAGGGATGTTGAAAAAAAGCTGATCTTTCCCCCACCCTTACTCATGATCTAGGTGCCAGCGGCAACTGGTATGATTCCCCTCA
Source organism: Lyngbya confervoides BDU141951 (assembly GCF_000817775.3). Lineage (GTDB taxonomy): Bacteria > Cyanobacteriota > Cyanobacteriia > Thermosynechococcales > Thermosynechococcaceae > Lyngbya > Lyngbya confervoides. Next base: position 43,938 of record NZ_JTHE03000104.1, on the reverse strand, counting down.
CCATGATGCTCAAACTCCTTGGTATTAGCATTGCTCTCTTCGGATTCAGTGGCCTGCTTCCGGCTCAGGTTCACTCTCCTGTGCTAGTCAATAATCTGTGGTCAGAGGGCACTTCCTCCCAGAGGGGAGTAAACGCCACCGGGAATTTCTCTAAACTTCAAACGTCGCCCCTACAGTCCACCCCACAAAGGTCCTCCACCCCACAAAGGTCTACCGTGTTGGCAGATGTTCCGCCCTCCGATGATTGTTACACGCCCGATAATCGCACCTCTTGCTCCTCAATGAGCGGATTGTGGGGGTAGGTGGGTCGGTTGATTAGGAAAGCCGTTGAGTTCTTTTAGAGTATAAAGGGGACGGCCCTGAACTTCTTCATAGATGCGGCCAATGTAGGCTCCAAGAATGCCAATGCAAATGAGCTGGACCGCGCCGATGAAGAAAATTGCAATGGTGATTAAGGTAAAGCCGATGAGCCGATCCGATTGCTGAACAATGCGCCAGTATAGCGTTAGGGCCGCCATCACTATGGCTGCTCCCGCCGCAAACAGCCCGAGATAGGTCGATAGGCGTAGGGGCAGGGTGGAGAACGCTAGGATGCTGCTGATGGCTAGGGAAAGCGATTTGCGCAGGGTGTATTTGGCTGTTCCTGCGAAACGATTGGGTCGATCAAAGGGAACGGCTGTTTGGGGAAAGCCAACCCAGGCCCGTAGACCGCGAATATAGCGATGTTTTTCCGGCATTTGGTTGAGCAGCTGCACTACATCGCGGTCCATGAGGCAAAAATCACCGGTATCTGTGGGAATGTCCACCTCAGTGAGCTGGCGCAGAAGTCTATAAAATAAGAAGGCTGTGCCCTGTTTGATCCAGGAGTCGTCTCTGCGTCGCCGTTGTGCGTAGACGACCTTGTAGCCCTGGCGCCAGTGATCAATGAGGACGGGAATGAGCGTTGGTGGATCTTGTAAATCCCCGTCCATTACAATGACGGCCTGACCTTGAGCAAACTGTAGACCTGCAGTGACGGCAATTTGGTGCCCAAAGTTACGGGCGAAGCTCAGATAGCGCAGGTTTGGGTTGTGGTGCTGAAGCTGTCGGAGGATTGCCAGGGAGCGATCGCGGCTGCCGTCATCGACAAAGATAATCTCGTAGGCGTCTGGCCTTGGCCCGAGGACGGCTTGAAGTTGCTGATGAAGCGCAAGGAGATTATCGGCTTCGTTATAGATGGGAATAACAATGGAATAGGTTAGGGGAGCCACAGGAGATTTCAGGGGGGCCAGACGGATCGGCGTCGGAAAGAAAGAAAACAACGTCCTCCGGTTCCGCAAGGAGCGCAGGCCTGAGGTCGTGTCCCGGCGAAATTGATTATAGTTGCCTCAGACTAGAAAAAAATATCGTGTCCCCACCCTCCCGACAAAAAGAAATTTTTGATGTTCTGCTGCGCCATGGCTGGAGCTATATGCAGCAAGTGTTGTCCCTTGGTAAAACCGACCAGCCAGAGCTGCCAACGCCGACTGTGCTGCGAAATATCCTCACGGACCTAGGTCCGGTGTACGTCAAACTCGGGCAGCTTTTAAGTACCCGGCCAGACTTGCTTTCCCCAGATTACATCGAAACGCTCAGCCAGCTTCAGGCTAACGTTCCGCCCTCCCATTGGTCTGAGGTGGAAACTCTACTCCAGACCGAACTGGGTCACCCCCTGGAGACAATTTTTAAGACTATTCAGACCCAGGCGATCGCTGCAGGCTCTATTGCCCAAATTCATCAAGGAACGCTCCTCGATGGCAGCACGGTGGCGATTAAGATTCAGCGCCCAGGCTTGACGGCCTTAGTGGAACGCGACATTGCCTTGATCACGCAGGTGGCCCAGCTTCTCTCAGGGACTGACTTTGGGCGGCAATATGACGTGGTGGCCCTAGCGGCAGAATTTAGCTCAGCGCTGCGGGCTGAACTCAACTTTACCTTGGAAGCGACCTACACAGAACAACTGGGCCAGAACCTGCGATCGGGCAAATGGTTTGACCCCAATAAAATTACAACGCCCAAGGTCTATTGGAACCTCACGACCCCCAGGATTTTGACACTAGAGTGGTTAGAAGGAACGTCCCTGTTGACAGCGGGAGACAAGGGGGCGCTTGAGCCTGAGCAACGGGCACAAATTTCGACCCTGCTGGTGCGGGCGTTTTTCCAACAGTATCTGGTGGATGGCTTTTTCCACGCAGACCCCCATCCAGGCAATTTATTGCTGCTGCGTGATGGCCGCCTGGCAATTCTAGATTGCGGCATGATGGGGCGTTTGGACAGTCGAACCCAGGCGGCGCTGGTGGAGATGGTGCTTGCAATCATTAACCTGGATGCCCAGCGATGCATGCAGATCACCCTGGATCTGGCTGAGCCAATGGAGCCTGCCAACTTGGCATCCCTTGAATGGGAATACCATCGACTGCTACGAAAATATGTCAACTTAAGCTTGACGCAGGTGAATACGAGTCAGGCCTTTTACGAAATTCTTCAGGCAGCCCGTCGTAATCACCTACGCTGGCCCAGCAATATTGGCCTATTTGCCAAGTCTTTGACCAATCTAGAGGGAACAGGTCGGTTATTTTATCCCGAAATTAATGTGGTTGCAGAAGTGCGTCCCTTGATGAACGACATGTTTTGGCGGCAGCTGGTTGGTGATGATCCCCTGCAATCTGTGTTGCGAACGGGGCTGGAATTTAAAAATTTATCGCTCCAGTCGCCGCGTCAGCTTAGTTTTTTGCTTAATCGACTGAGTTCTGAAACCCTAAAATTTAACCTCAATATTGAGGATATCAATGGGTTACGCCGCAGCCTAGATAGCTCCGCAAACCGCCGATCCTTTAGCACTGTTGTGGGGGCCTTGGTGATTGGTGCTGCCATTGTGTCCACCAATGCCACAGCGCCGCAGTTTCAAATCTTGAGCAATATTTTATTTGGTGCCGCGAGTTTCCTGGGAATGTGGTTGGTGGTGACGATTTTACGCTCGGGGCAGCTGAAGTAGATTGGGCTAACCTCCCTCTGGCGCCAGATTGCCAGGGTTGTTGACGGTGGCGAGGCGGAATATCCGTGAATGTACGGACGCAGGGGTAAATCAGGCCACAGCATAATACAGTTGCCTGAGCATTGTGTTGATTTATCCCCTTCAATGACTACCGTACTCGTTGCCGATGATAGTCGGGCCGCCCGAGAAATTCTGATTGCTCTGCTACGTTCCAGCAACTTTCAGGTTGTAGAAGCCTGTGACGGTAGAGAGGCCAAGCAGCTCATTGAAGCCAATCGCCTTGATTTGGTGATGACCGATGTGGTGATGCCTGAAATGAATGGATATGAGCTTTGTCGTTGGATTAAGCAGCACGCGGCCCTGCTTCCCGTAATTTTTTGCTCGGTGAAGGGAGAGGCCTTTGATCGGCATTGGGGGCATAAGCAAGGATGCGATGCCTATATTTGCAAACCCTTTGAATCCGATCTGGTTTTGCGCACTATCCATCAGGTGCTCCAGGGACCTGGCAAGGCGTCCTGAGGGAGTCTAATCCAGAAATGGGAGCGAGACCTGCAATCCCTTCCTCCGTGTTTTCCGGGCGGGAATAGATTCATATTCCGTTACAATAGCTGACATGACTGTCCTTCTCCTTGCCAGCGTCAGCTTTGTTTCCTGGTTTGTCAGTTTATTGGCCGGTGGCGGTAGCCCCCTGTTATTGATTCCCCTCGTTTCTTTTCTGTTGGGGCTGCAAGCGGTGGCACCGGTGATTACCGTTGGGTTACTCATTGGACACCTGCAGCGAATTTACTTATTTCAGGAGGAGATTAACTGGGAGAGTACCTATTGGTACATGCCAGGAGCGATCGCCGGTGCTGGGATTGGTGCCTATGTGCTGAAGCAGATTCATTGGGATGGATTGCAGATTATCTTGGGGCTGGTTCTCGTGGGCATGGCGCTTTACCATTGGTGGGGAAGATTACAGCCGTCTTGGGCTGTCCAAGCCTGGTTGTTTTTGCCGATGGCGCTGGTGAATGGAGTTGGATCAAGTCTGATAGGTAGCACGGGACCGCTCACGAATCCGGTGTACCTCCAGTTTGGTCTTCAGAAGGAAGAATTTTTGGCCACCAAGTCTTTGCATACGTCCGTTCTCCATTTGGCCAAAATTTTGTCCTACCTGCTTCTGGGGCTGCTGCAGCCAGACTACTTTTATTACGGTATGGTCATTGGAGTCGCTAGCTTTCCCGCAAACTGGTTAGCCAAAAAAGTGCTAGCCCAAATGAGTGCTGAGCACTTTACAAGGGCGGTATTTGTTCTCATGGCGGTGACGGGGGTTTGGATGGTGTGGGACCAGTGGCGGGGACAGCTTGCGGTCTAACTCGCGCTCCATAATGATGAAGGCGATGAAGGCCGTCCTGTTTCGGCGGAGAGATGAATTTTCACTATACTGAGGAGCTGTACTGTGCCTAGTTTGTCAACCCCGCAGTCTGATCGATTGCAGTGGATTGTTCTAAATCCCCACCCCGGTGCCTCGGAGCGAGAGGGCGCGGACGTTTTGGAAGGCTTGAGTCAAACTCCCAAAACCCTGCCTTGCCGATACTTTTATGATGATTTGGGATCGCTGTTGTTTGAGCAAATTACAGAGCTGCCGGAATATTATCCAACGCGGCTGGAGCAGCAGATTTTGGAGCATTCAGCGGCCGCGATCGCTCAGAGAACCGGCCCCTGCGATTTAATTGAGCTAGGGAGTGGCAGTTCCCGCAAAACCCGCCTGTTGCTAGATGCCTATTGTGAAATTGATCCTCATCCCACCTACTACCCAATTGACGTAAGCCGGGGGATTCTTAAACAGACGGCCCATCGCCTACTCACGCAATATCTCAGCCTGTCAGTCGTCGGCCTGGCGGGAACCTACCGCCAGGCCTTGGAGCATCTGCCTGCGCCTGACCAAAAACCACGCCTCTTAATGTTTTTGGGGAGTACCCTGGGGAACCTAGATACCCAGCGCCTGGGACAAGCCCCCTCGGAGCAGGATGTCTTTTTTCAACAGGTGACATCAGCCCTGAATCCAGGGGACTATTTGTTGCTGGGGGTTGATCTACAGAAGCCGGTCACGGTTCTAGAGCGCGCCTACAACGATAGTCAGGGAATCACCGCTCAATTTAATCTGAATATTCTGCGCCACCTCAACCGTGCCTTTGCTGGAACGTTTAATCTGGACCAATTTACCCACTGCGCTCGCTACAATCCCCTTGAGCATCAAATTGAAATGTATTTAGAAAGTCAGCGTCAGCAGGACGTTTGGCTCCGTACCTTAGATTTCACCCTCACCCTTCAGCCGGGTGAGCAGATTCGAACCGAAATTTCGCGGAAGTTTGAAGTGGAGGCCCTGACGGCAACGCTGCTCCGGCATCATCTCCAACGGGTCAACCTTTGGCAAGATCAACAGGGCTGGTTTGCGGTGCTGCTGTTTCGCTACCAGGGTTAGTCTTGGACCCAGGGGGGCGCAATGGGATAATAAAAGAAATTTTGACCGTTGCAATCCTGCGATTGAGGGATTATGGCTGATTCGCTCCTGGAACAATATCAAGCGCTAATTGCAGAATTTGTGGAGATGACCTTAAACGGCAAGTTTGCCTCAAAAGGTCAGGTGGCGCGGACCCTGAAAACTCGTCTGGAACCTGGCAGCGGAGAGTTGTTTGAGCGATCGCTGCAAGGGGTGACCCAGCAAGCGGACCAAGCCGTTACCGCCGCTGCTGATGAGATCAAGCAGGCTAAGGCGCTTCGGCGGCGGCGTGCCCTCAAGATGATCCAGGAGGCCTGGTCGGAGGTCCATCAAGATTTCATCGCGGATCATCTCCAGGCGCAAATTATTCGGCAGCTGATCCGCACTGAGCCAGAGGCAATGCTGCGGCAGTTTCTGATACTGATCGATCCCAATTTAGAGTCGCAGCTCAACCGCGATCAGCTTCAGCAGCTGGCCAAGATGATCCTGGCAAGGGGGGAATCGCATCCTGAGGCCCAGACCCTTGACCAGATTGGCAAGGGGGTCACCCAAGCCCTCCAGCGCTGGAGTGAACTGGAGGCGGATTTGCTGGGATGGATTTACGAAACGGCTCAGGGGAGAATCGGCTTTGGAGGTGCCCCAGGAACCACGGGGCCATGGGTCTACTGGCAAAAGCGGCTCTCCCCCTCCTGGGTCAAGCAGGTGCTGGGAACGCTGAGTATGCAGCAATCTCTGGTGGAGTGGCTAGAAGCCCAGCCCAAGGTTGACCTGGCAGATTGGGTGGAGATGGGGTTAGTGTTTCAATGGTTACAGCGAGGGCTGATTGCTTGGTTTGATCGCCAGGCGTACGATCCCAAAGCCGGACCAAGGCTCTCCATTTCGGTCTACCTAACCTTTGCGACCCTGTGGGCGGAGTGTGCCGAGGGCTTTCGTCAGGCAACTCTGCTGAGCCCCAGTACCCGCGATTGTTTGGCCGAGGCCTGTGTTCTGTGCTCGTTGCAGTTGCTTCGGGCCTTTACACGCCAGCCTTACTTTCCTCTCTATGGAGGGATCTTTGCTGCCTTTAGTGGGGGTTACTTAAAACAAACCTTGGATTATCTAGATCTGCCGTTGAAATGGGTCGAAGGGGTGCAGGAAAAGGCGCGGCTTTTAACGCTGATTGGGACTTCTCAACAGGTACTTGGACAACTGCCGTCGGCCATTGCGTTCCATCGGCAAGCCCTAGAACTGGCCCAACAGACCCAAGATAGTGCCTGTGAGATTGCTAATCTGAATCATCTGAGTCGAGTTGCCCTGGCTCAGCAGGAATTTCCTGAGGCCATAGACCAAGCGCAGCGGGCGCTACTGGTGAGCCGGGAGCGAGGCGATCGCCAGGGCCAAGCCCACGCCCTAGCTAATCTCGGATCCAGCGAGGTCGCCCAGGCCCAGCAGCAGGAGCGATCTCAGGGGTACGATCAGGCCATGGCCTACCTGGAACAGGGGCTGAAATTGGCTGAGCAAGATGGTGATCGTCCGAGTGAAGCCCTTTGCTGTCTCCATCTCGGCCTGGCCTATCTTAACCAAGGCCAGGCTGAAGTCGCGCTGCGCTATCTGACTCAGGGACTAAACGCAGCCAAACAGGTGGGCGATATGGCCCGATTGGGACAGCTTTACACTCAGCTTGCAGAAGCTCACTATGCGGTGGGGCAGATGGAGGCTGCCGTTTGTCAGGCCGTCTTGGGCATGTCCCTTCTGAATCAGATCCAATCCCCTCAATGGCGACAGGCTGCGGGATTGCTGTCTGTGATCCAGGGCAAGCAGCCCGATCACTTTTTGCAGGATTTACAGAAGGCCCAAGCAGACATTAAAGCCGTCATTGGCATTGATGGCTACGATGCGGTCTTAGATCTCATTGAACAGTATCGTAAGTCTTGACATCCTCTCCCTCTGACCTCTCAGGGACAGAGAGAGCTTCCTGGGGTCGCCCCAAAGATTTCCTGCTTCAGTGCCAGTGGACTAGAATTCATGACTGAACTCCCCGTCACCCCGACTCCACAGGCATTTTCTATTCCCCGTTGCCCACGGGTACAAACCACTTGAGCCGCAGCCATGTCGCTTGGCTTGATTGACCCACATTCAAGACAGTGAGAGATTCTGATACTCAAGTCTTTTTTGACTTCGGCACCACAATCAGGACAGTCTTGACTCGTCCCTCTTGGGTCAACCTTGCCGTAATACACCTCTCGCTTGAAGCACACCCCAGGCAGGATTTGATGAGTGAACTGTCCCCATCCTGCATCCAACGGATACTGACCCAGCATTCCTTTGGCCATAATCCGGAAGTCCAGATCTTCCCCGAAAATCATCCCTGCACCGTCGCAGAGGTGATGCGCCAGCTTGAAATGCCAGTCTTTTCGAGTATCGGCAATGCGTTGATGGACCGATGCCTTACGGACGATTCGGGCTTGTTTGACCTCAAACAAATCGGAGATACGCCGTGACCACCGAACCTTGACCCAACCCAGTTGCGGCAGCTTCATCCCTTCATTACTGATGCAGGTCTTGAGCATCTGAGGGAACCCAAAGGAGCGCATCCGATTCGGCTTTTTGAACCGAGGGAAGCCAGATCGTTTCAACCGCCACGACTCCCAAGCGCCATCGAGCTTCCTGAGAACTTGCTGAAGCACCTGAGCATTCACGGTCTTGAGCCTAGGGAAGTTAGCCTTGACCGCAGTCAACCGCTTTGCCTGAACGTGGTAATTCGGGAAGGGCGCATCCGCTGGCAAGAGAAACGCTTGCTGAATCGAACAAGCATTCACGGGTGACTTGCGGGAATCGAGCCAGTCTTTGCGTTCCCGCAGCGCAAAGTTCCAGACATTGCGGCACACATCCAGAATGTGCTCAATCTCTGAAACCGGCTCGGCAGTCGGCTCCAACTTGAATTCCCAGGTCATGTTTAGCATGCCTACGCTACATAACAAAACTGTGTAGATTTCTCCCTGTGGTCGCGCTTCGCTACAGCACCAGCCAAGCTTTCAGCTATGGATGGAGGACTGCGAAGATCTTCGATAGACCCCTTACAGAAGATTGACGAACTGACGGATGCCGCCTGGCCCAGTTCAGGAAAAGATGGCTCCTAAAGAGAGTTTTCCACAGTCCCTGTGGAAATTGTGGATGACGGTGCCAAGACCCAGTCTGTCCAGATTGCCCAGAAATAGGATCCAGCCAGGAAACGATACCGGTCCCCAGCGCGATGGCTGCGTTTCTGGTCTGCTTGATCCTGGGCTGTGATTTACAAAACTTTGCATTATTAATGAAAATAATTTTCAATAATCCTGGTAGGATGTGGGGGCGATTAATTGAGAGCTATCGTCAATTAATGCAAGGAGAGTCAGACCCCCTTAGCCCTCCTCTCTGGTTAAGGGTTCGACGTCTTGCCAGAGCGTGGCCTCAAGAAGTCGTAATCCTCAGGTTGCGTTCTGGCAAATCCTCTAATTTAAGGTTTGGCGGCGATCTGTTGCCTGGAAAATCGGGGAATTCAGTTGAGAATCTATCCTTTTTAATCAGCTGGTTTCCACGGCCGGGGCGGAGTTTGCCTCTACATGCTTTATTCAGGAGTTTTAGATTCACTATGCAAAGTTACGGAAAGTCAACGGTCACCTATGATTGGTGGGCAGGGAATGCTCGTTTTGCGGAGTCGTCGGGTTTATTTATTGCCGCCCATGTGGCCCAGGCAGCCTTGACGGTTTTTTGGGCAGGTGCCTTTACCTTATTTGAGTTATCGCGCTATAACCCTGAAATTCCGATGGGAGAGCAGGGATTGATTTTACTGCCTCATTTAGCCACCTTAGGCTTTGGGATTACCCCCGATGGCGCAATAGAAACTTACAGCTGGTTTGTCATTGGATCGATTCATTTGATTTCATCAGCGGTCCTCGCCGCCGGATCCCTGTTTCATCTTTTGAAAGCTCCGGCTGATTTATCAGAGGCCTCAGCGCCAGCGAAACGGTTTCATTTTCGGTGGAACGATCCAAAACAGTTAGGCATCATTCTTGGACACCATTTGCTGTTTCTCGGTGCGGGGGCGTTGCTGCTGGTGGGAAAAGCCATGTACTGGGGCGGATTGTACGATGCCACCGTGCAGCAGGTACGCCTTGTGACGAAGCCCACCCTAGATCCCTTTGTCATTTACGCCTATCAAACCCACTTTGCCCAGGTGAATACCCTGGAAGATTTAGTGGGGGGACATCTCTACGTTGGTCTTTTGCTGATTGCCGGTGGGCTGTGGCACATCCTTCAGGCCCCTCTTCCCTGGGCGAAAAAGGCGTTGATTTTTTCCGGGGAGGCAATTTTATCCTATTCCTTGGGGGGCATTGCCTTGGCAGGGTTTGTGGCGGCTTACTTCTGTGCCGTGAATACCCTAGCCTATCCGGTGGAGTTTTACGGACCGGTGTTGGAGGTCAAGCTGGGAATCGTCCCCTATTTTGCGGATACCGCCGTGCTTCCCAGCGGTGTTCATACGGCTCGCTGCTGGCTGGCAAATGCCCACTTCTTTCTCGCCTTCTTTTTCCTGCAAGGTCACCTTTGGCATGCTCTGCGTGCGATTGGCTTTGACTTTAAGCGAGTTGAACAGGCCTTAGATCCGGCAGGAAGTTAGACAGTCTGTTGCCTGGTTGGAGCCTGATGGTTCAGCGATCTGGATGGCTGAAGCGAGTTTGATAGCCCAAGCAAGAGAGCACCACAGGCTCCAGGCTGTTGCAATGCAGAGGGGTCACGATATATAGGGAAAATAGAATTGTGAATGATTCAGGTCTAAACAACTTAACTGCTCGCTGTGGTCTACGCAGACCAGAAGAGAACTTGCTGAGACTGTGGGTTGCTCGGTTGCAGACCTACTATCAGGAATTTCATCGCAGCGATCGCATCTTAATTGATCACCTGGTAGTACGGGCATTGCCAGAAATTTTAACCAATTATCCCTCTCTGGGGTCTTTAACGCCTCTGGCCCCCGTGAACCAGCTCACCAGCGTCATTCGCTCTCGCTGGTTTGATCAGGAGGTCATTGCGTTTCTAGAGCGCTATCCCGATGCGGTGGTGGTTAATCTTGGTGCCAAGCTTTGCACCCGCCGCTGGCGACTGCCCATCCTTCCTCAACACTGGTACGACGTGGATGAGCCGGCAGTGATGCGTTTGCGTCAAACCTACTTCACCATTGCCCTGCGTGAGGAGGATTTGGTCTATCATCCCCTCGATTTTTCCTGGATGCAGGCGGTAAAGCGACAGCCAGGACAGCCTATGGTGATCGTTTTAGAAGGCCTTTGTATGTACCTGGATCCGGTCCAGGTTGGTGCTTTATTTCAGGCTGTGGCCCAGACTTTCCCCAAGGCCCATCTCTTGTTTGATACGGTCAGTCCTCGGCTGATCACGCTAGATCAACGGACATTTAGGGGATGTAGTGGAGGCTGCCATGGTCAGCCCAACTTTCTTGGAGACGGACCTCTGCAATTTAAGTGGGGATTGAGCGCTGTGGAGGAGTTTGAGTCCTGGGGCCTTGAGGTGTCGGTGGTTCAAGTCATGCATTACTTACAGCAAATTGTGGATTATCCCGAACGCATTGATACCTGGATGATTCAGTTTTGGCCGCTGCTAGAGCCCCTGTTACGGGATTCGGCTCAAATTTACCACCTGCAACTTTAGGATCCAGGGGGCACCAGATCCTGTCTGTATTCGCTCATCAGAGCTTGCTTGAGGATGACTGTAAGTCGAAACCCGAGATTTCATCTAGTTCTAGAGGTTGGCCTTCACGCCCGAAATTTCTTTAAAATGTGGTCAGTCAATTCCATCAGGCCCTTGATTTAGACCCATGAAAGCAACGAAACAACTTGATCTAGATCCGGGCGTTCGAGATCGCATTATTGAAATGGCCTGGGAGGATCGAACCCCCTTTGAGGCGATTGCTCAGCAGTTTGGGCTTTCCGAGCAGCAAGTCATTGCCTTGATGCGACGGGAAATGAAACCCTCTAGTTTTCGGATGTGGCGAAAGCGGGTATCTGGACGAAAAACCAAGCATGCTGTCAGGCATCCAGAGCTTGGATCTCGCCTCCACTGTGCCACTCAAAAGCAGCGCATGTACGGTCCTCGGCGGTGACGCTGGCCTGGAACAGCCACAAAGATGGATTGGGGTTTAGAGGCGTCTGATCTGTTGATAAGGGATGAATCTTCCGAAAACGTGAACAATGAAGCCAATGGGCAGGGTAGACTGGAATAGTTTCCTGTCTGTTAACCCCGATTCTTTGTCCATGAGTGATACTAGAGCCGCGCGGTGCTTGCGCGATCTCAGCGGTCTGATTCAGCAGCTGGCAACCGCAACAGGTTTATCAGCGGCCTCAATTCAAGCCAAGATAGATCAGCTTGATTATCGGACCTATCAGTTTCAAAATCGGGTTTTAGTGGATCCTGAAGAGTTTGAAGGCCTTGTGGATCACTGGGCAGCGCAGATCAAGGCGCAGCTGCGATCTGCTCAAGTTGCGGATCTCCCAGCAAGGAAGCCGAATGAGGCCTCTGAAGCACCAGATCTAGATCCCTCCGCTGATTTAGGGCCGTTGGGCAATGTCGCCGAGGTTGGATCGTTGCCCCTGCCCGAGGGCTATCGCGACCGGGTGTCTCATCTTTACGGTCCAACCTTGAGGCGAATTATGCCCCAAGAGTTAGCGGATCAGGGGCCGTTTCTGACAGCGATCGCCCATGAAACCGCTGCAGGCCAGCAGCTTTTAAATCATCTATCTGAAATCATTGCCGAAAAATATCCTGGAAAACTGTCGCCAGAAGTGATTTACAGCGGCCTGCAATCTAAGGCTGCCATCCTATTGCAGCAACAGGAGACCTTGCCCCAGCCGCCCGTTCCAGAAGGGCGCCGATCTACCTCAAGGGCGAGGAACAAACCAGCCAGTGCGCCTGCGATCTCCCCGCTGCTCTCGAGTTTAGATCTGCCCAAGGGGTATCGCAGGCGCGTCAGTAACCGCTATAAGCCGACCTTGCGAAGCGTTCTGCCGGAGGATGCAGCACTGCGTTCGGCCTACCTGCAAGAACTGGTATCGGAGTCTGATCGGGGCAAGGAGTTTCTAGAGCGTGTCGCTGACAGCATCAAAATTAAGTATCGCGGTAAAATTACGCGCCAAACGGCCTACGAGGGACTGCTGAAAACGGCAAAGGAGCTAGAGCAAGAGTGGGGGTAGAGACTAGAGTTGAGTGAGAGACTCCCGCTCACGATGGAATCGGGCGGCGACGGTGAGGGAGGAATATAGAACCCTAAGTGGGTCGCTACAGGGCGCTCGGTCATAGGCTATATTTCTGCTGTGGGCAACGCTGCGCTCTGAGATCCGCCGAGCTAAAAAAAGAGACCAGACGCGAATCTGATCTCTGACAACGGTGAGTTGAATAGAAGGATAAGTAAGGTTGTCCTAAAACAGAGCTTCCAGGAGGTAAGCTGCTAAATCCCTTGAATCAATCACATCGTAGGCTCTCTCCCAGGGATTATAGCGATAGTAGCGATCGTTCTCGTAGTAGAAGTCACGTCCGCGTACGGTTCGGCGAACGCAGTTTCTCGGGAGCTGGCGCACCGTTCTAAAGCGCCGTCGCCGGACGGGATTTTTTTGCTGCCGGTTCCACTGGCCCCACGTTTGCTGAAATCCTCGCCGCTTTTGTTGAGATTTGCCCCGGTCATCATCATCATCATCCCCGTACTGACGGCCGTAGGGATAATCGCGATAGAATCCTCGCTGTTTGGGACGGGCATCTAAGCTCAGCGCTGATGAGGCAACGATAAAGGTTGCAAGTCCAAGGGCGATTGTGGCTTTGCTCGTGATCCGTTTCATGTAATATTCCCCTCCCCAATGGTTCGACACACGATTTTTTCCAGACCTGCCTCCACTGGATAAGGCTGATCCCAATTCTTGGGATCAGAAAAGAGTGGACAGATTGGTCAATCATAGGTTAAGCCTTTGCCCCCTGCATGTCAGTCCCCCTAAAGTGGAATAAAAAATTTTTGAAGTAGAAAAAACGGGAGGTCATGGGGAACAGCTGGAGAACCGCAGCTGCGGGTGTTGGAGTCGATAATCTGCTAACCAGTTACAGCCCTGCCGCAAGAGATAATGGAGTCGAGATGCAGCTGAGGCCGTGGGAGGCCAAATCTGGGGGGCGCGATCTTGCTGCCCCAGGGAAATTAACTCCTGCTTGGGAGAGAAGATCACATCCATGACGAGGGAGGGGTGGCCCTTCATTTGATCTTGAAGCGTACCGTCTAAGGTCCAGCGTCGCAGCATCCCGTCCTTCGATCCGGTAACCAACTGCTGGCCCTGGGGATGAAAGGCCACGCGAAACACCAGCCCATCGTCGTGGGGAAAGATTTGCCGTTGCTCTCCCTGGATTGTCCAAAGGCGGGCAGTCCCATCGGAGGAGGCCGTCGCCAACGAGCGACTATTGGGGCTAAAGGTCACCTGATGGACCGGACCCGTATGTCCCTTCAAGGTGGTCTGGATCTGGCCGCTAGTGCTCCAAAGCTTAATGGTTTTGTCACCAGAGGCCGTTGCAATCCACTGACCATCGGGGCTGAAACTAACGTCGTAGACCGCATCCTGATGCCCCTGGAGTGTCTGCTTTAGCTGTCCCTGCGCTGTCCAGAGCTTGACCAGGCGATCGCGGCCACTGGTGGCCAGCACTGGCTCCTGGGGATGGGCGCTGACGCTGTAGATCAGATCTTGGTGGGCCTGAAACCGGCGAATTGACTGACCCTGGAAGTCCAAGATCCGAATGCTGCCATCTCCCCCGGCCACCGCAAGCTGGGACTGGCCGGGAATGAGGGTCAAGTCGTAGAGTGGGTTGACGCCGCTTTGAACCTGACGGGTGCGCTGGGTGCGGCGGTTGTGCAGGCTGAGTTGCCCCTGGGTGAAGGCAGTGATTAAATACTGGCCGTCTGGACTAATCTGCAGGGCGGCTGCCTCTGAGTCGGATGTGCGAGGGTGACTGAGGGGATGATGCTGCAAATTCCAAAGCCGCGCGTGCTTTTCATGGGAAGCGGTGGCCAGGGAATGGCCTTGCTCATCAAAACTGACATCGTAAACCGCGCCTTGATAGCCCTGAAACGTAGTAATTTCCTCCCCTTCCACGGACCAGATGCGAACGGTTTCGTCTGCCGATGCCGTGGCTAGAAACTGGCCGGTGGGATCGAAGCTAACGTCGTAGATCTCTCCGGCGTGGGCTGGAATGGTTTTTTTGAGCTGACTGCCTGCCCAAAGTTGAATCTCGCCTGTTTGTCCTGCGCTGGCCAGAATCTGCCCATTGGGGCTGAAGCTGGCGCTATATTGAATCCCTAGACCCGATCGCGATCGCACCAGGGTTCCGTCCAGCCGCCAAACCTTCACCGTGCGATCGCGAGAGGCGGTGACCATCTGCTGACTGTTGGGATGAAACTGAATGCTATAGATTGCCCCTTGATGCCCCAGCAGGGTGGCCCGGTGTTCCCCCTGACTGGTCCAGAGATGGGCTGTCCCATCCTGGGCCGCAGTGGCGATCCATTTCCCATCCGGGCTAAAGCTCACGCTATAGACTGCGCTGCCAGGGGAGAGGGTGAACAGTAGTGATCCGGTCAAGGACCAAACCTTGACTGTGCCATCCTTAGAGGCGGTGGCCAGCCTGCGGCTGTCGGGACTAAAGCTCACGCCGTAAACGTCCCCTTGATGGCCCGTTAAGCTCCTATGCTCTTGGCCGCGCAGGGTCCACAGTTTCGCGGTGCCATCCCGTGAAGCGGTGGCCACCCAGGCTCCATCTGGACTGAGGCTGATGCCATTGATGGGCTGCTGGTGGCCCAGGAGGTGGTTGCGCTCTCGTATCTGGCTTAAGATATCCTGGAGCGCTGTGAGCGGGGCAACCGTGGGGTAGGTTTGCAAGGGCTGGTTCTTCTGCACCAGGGCCTGTAGCGCTTCGCCAGCCTCCATGGCCGTCACTAAAGAGCCAAGCTGATTGAACTCAAATTGGCTCAGGGCGCTTTTTCCGGCCCATTCGAGTGCCTGGACTCGCACCTGCCGCTGCCGGTGGAGAACATAGCCCAGCCAGCCCGTGGCAATCACTGCCCCTAAAACGGAGAGGGTGAGAACCCCGGAGGCAATGCGGAGCCGTCCTTTGGCCTGAGCATAGGCCTCTGCAAGGGCCTGTTTGGCGTGCTGCTCCGCCATCAATGCCGTGGCCAACCGCTCCACTTCCCGCTGGCGTCGTTCCTGTTCCAGGGCCCTCTGATTATCCAGGACCTGACTGGCCGCGAGAAACTGGAAATCTTGAGCGCTCAGGCGTTGGGAGGTTGACCAGTTTAGAGCATCCTGGAGTGCCTGTCCCCGCAGCAGCCGGGAGTTGTCCTGGCGCTGAGACTCTTCCCAGGCATTGAGGGCTTCGGCATAGGGGCGAAGCTGGGCCAGCTGCTGACGTATCCATAGATCGTCGAAAATCTCGCGATAAATGCGGTTGGAAACCCGTAGCGACCCCTGATGCTGCACCACCAGTCCCGAGAGTCGCAGTTCGCTTTGCTCGGGGCTATCATCGGTTGGGCAAGCCCCCTGCTGCCAGATGTGCTGATAGAGTCGCAGAAGTCGGGCCGTGCGCGACGGGTGGCAAAGTAGGCGATCGCGAATCGTTTTTAGATGCACCGGTTCATCCTGGGTTTCCCAGTGATCGACAAGTTGCGATCGCACCAGGGTGTCAATTTGCTGGGCTGACTGAGTGCGGGGAATGGGATGGACGCGCTGGGCGACGAGCTGGCAAAGCTTTTGGGTCAAGAAGGGTTGCCCTCCCGTCCAGTCGAGAATTGCGTCAAGTACGGCGGCGGTATCCTCGCAGTGGGCCGCCAGACCCATTGCCAGGGGCTCAACCTCTGACAGGGAAAACCCCGTAAGTTCAACGGCTTGGCCGATATTAAACAGCGTCTGAGTCTTATCTTGAATCAGGTCGGAGGGGGTGGCCACGCCAAACAGGGCAAAGGTTAATTGCCGCAGTGCGGGTGTTTCGGCCCGCTGATTGTAGAAGTATCGAATCAGGGCAAACAGGTCATCGGCTGAAAAGTTCAGACTTAGAATTTTGTCAATTTCATCAATAAAAATGTACAGGGGGCGTCCCCCGCTGTGGGGTAGCACCTGATCCATCAGGAACTGTTCAAGCTGTTGGACCGGGGACAGATGCTGATGGGCTTGGATCCATGGCTTGATCTGGGTTTTGCCCACCAGGGAAAATCCTTGAAAAAGTTGGGTAATGATCCCCCCGTACCACTGTTGGGGCTGCGTTTGACTGCCCAGGATTGACAGATCGATCGAAGCACAGCTCATGCCTCGCTGGGTGAGCTGGTGCATTGCTCGAACCCGTAGGCTCGATTTTCCCATCTGCCGACAGTTAAAGACGTAGCAAAACTGGCCCGCCAGCAGGGACGCCAACAGCCGGTGATCTGCCTGTCGGGTGACATAGCTCGGATGATCAAGGCCCAAGCAGCCGCCGACTTTATAGTATTTCGTCTGAAAATCTGGGGCTTGAGAAGAGAAGGTGGGCATAGGATTCGGTGCTCTACCCTGGGTCTAAAGTTGTGTCTGAAAGTATTGCCGATAAAGTGCACAACTAAGGGTGACTTCATCTCCCTTAAGCTTGACTAACCCCATACTTTCTAACCGGTAGGTTTGGCTGGGAGCCAGGGTGAGAGAACCCTCGGCGATCGCCAATTCTCGGAGGATCTGGGCGAGTTCCGGCTGCCCCTGGAGCCTATCCCAAAGCTCGCGCAGATGGGCTCCATAGATGCCCCCTTGGGTGGCGGCTTCAGCCCGGAGATGAGGCCAGTCCTGGCGACCGGTGGCAAGGGCCTCAAGGGCCAGCTTGACGAGATAGGGATGACCGCCGACCAGATCGACTAGCTGGTCGGCAACCGCTGTGCCAATCCGCGACCAGTCCAGTCCCAAAACGGTGCCCAACCGCTGCACCTGAGCGCTGGTAAAGCCTGGAAGCTGGACCGGCCAGCCAATATTAAAGGGAGACTGATTGACATCTAGCTCAACGTATACCTCTGTGGAGTGAGCCAACACCAGCCGTAGGGTCTGCCATATCTCAAGCATATTGGCATCTTCATTCCAGGATCTCAGCATGGGCAAAAAATCTGCGGCAATCTGGGGATATTCAAAGATTCGATCCACATTGTCCAGCCCCAGGACCAAGGGCTGGGTGAGAGGCTGCAGAATGGCCCCTTGAAAGTAGGATTTACAGCTCATGAGACTGCCATACAGGTCCTCTGCCCAGAATTCATCGAGGTGGGGGGGAATATCCAGAGCGCGACTTACATTGGCGCAGAACCAGCGCAAAAATCGGTCTAGGTGATTGAATACGGCAGATTCTGCCTCTTGAAAGTTCAGATAAACGGCGTGATGTTGATGGGTTTGGGCATAGGCCAAAATATTTTTCAACAGGGACGTTTTGCCGGTTTTTTCGGGCGATTTAATGCGGATGAGGGTGCCAGGAGCTAAGAGTTCTCGGTAGCAATCGGCTTCAATGGGCGGACGTTCAATGTAAAGCCGAGATTCAATGGGAATCGGGGACTGCCAAGGGATCAAGGAGGGAGAGGAGCCGGGCCCCTGACTTTGGCGCCACCATTCTGGATATTTTTGATCCTTTAGCCATTCTTTGAGGATGGTGAACTTGCCGGGACCCTTTCCCTGCAGGTCTAAATCAGGGCAGCCCTGGGGCTTATCATTGGCGAAGCAGGCGTAGATACTGGTCATCTGCTTTTTATAGGTTTCTAGGCTGGCGGTTTCTGCTAAGTCCCACACCTGCTTGTCGGGCTTGCGCCAGTTTTCGTAGGCAAAGCGCACGAGGAAAGTCTCTTTTAGACGGCCCTTGAGCTGATATTCATCGGCAATATGCTTCAAAAACAGATCCCAGCTCTGCAGTTTCATGCTCCCACGACCAAAGGGTTAACAAGGATTGGGGAATAATTCTCCAATCCGATCGAAGATAAATTCTATCGAAGATCCAGAGCCATCACCTTCACAATAGAAGTTTAGGGCCAAAACTTCTACTTATTTCGATGCACATAGAAGCTGGGATTCCATTAATTGAGGGGGATAGGGTGCCCTTAATGGACTGACATGTGCCTGGGGGCTTGCTACCTTGGTTGATAGAGAGTGATCTCCTGTGCAGCGCACTCTCAAAAAATGGTGATCCATTTTTGCGGGGGAGGGTCAGCGACATCAAAAAACGTCTGGGGCGTTTCGCGCTGTCGCTGCTCCAATCCATGGAATTCCATAGAAATCTATAGAAATCCATGGAAACATATTCACTTCAAAGCCAACTAGCCTTTCAGGGCAAGTGAGGGAGAAATTCGATGAATCGTACCTGGGTTAACCCTCTTGCAACTCTCGCTATGGTCGGAGCCATCAGTGCGACGTTATGGCTCTACCATGGCCCTGGGGGGGTACTGCGGCCACAGGTACTGGGTGCAGGGGGAGATCGCTTCGCTAAATCCTGGGTTGTCCACTCATCAGGCGCAAACTCATTATGGATCGAGGCGGATCTCGAACCGCCCGCTACCCAGCAGCGATCGCCAGATTGCAAGTATCCGCCCTGTGATTGAGGCCCCCCTCTCGTTTCCCCCTGCCTGCCGAAGCAAGCTTCAGCTATGGTTTTCTCTAGGCGCAAGCTCCTAGTTTTGGGCGATAGTATCCGAACTGCACCGCCCAGAGACTAGAAAGGGCACTGTTTTGGTAAAATTATTTCCCGATCCTGGCGTTTGTACTTCTATATGGAGGTGGGGGCCAAGACTCCAGCCGGAGTTGCCGCTATAGCCAATCAGTTCGCCGGTGGTGACCCATTTCGCTTCATGGAGATTCACGCTGGCGTTGAAATCTTGCTGGAGATGCATATAAACTGACCGGTGTCCATCTTGATGCTGGATCATGACGTAGTTAAACTTAGAAAACTTGGACCGGTCGCCACCGGTGTCGGGATAGCGATCGCGTAGGCCGACCACCTGACCACTTTGCATGGCATAAACCGGGGTTCCAATGGGTACGGCTAGATCATAGGCGTAGGCCGACCGCCCTCGGTGAGTCAAGCCGTTATTGCCCTGGCTCAGGTAGCCAGCCCCGTTGGTGGGATGGCAAAATCCTGCTAGTGGTGACGAAATAGCTATTCGAGCTGAATTTTGGGAAAATAGCGGTAATTTATGGGAGGGTGGCGTTAATCTATTTGCGTTCGCCTCTAAATTTTGCTTTGAGGCAGATAGATTGAAGCTCGATAGATGGGCCGGCATCTCTCCACCGCCGATTGGAGAGGTTGGCTGAAACTGGCCAGTTGATGCAAGTGGCTGAAGCCCTGGCTGCAGTGAGCTGGCAGCCAAACTTGAAGCCAGCAAAGCCGTTGCTAACTGTTTCAAAACGATATTTCCCCCGCAATTACGACAGTTCTATACAGAAACTGTTTTCGTTAAGGTAACCTAAGCGTTCGCAGGAGGGAACTGCCGTATCAGGGGATACATTTACATCCTCTTCTATAAAGGAAATCCTACTCTGTGGACTGTCCAGAACTTCCAGGGGGATTGACATGGAGGCCTATCGCTGCGTGAGTCATCTCCTCAGGCTCGGCGGTAGAAAGGACGGTCTACCACTTGTGCAGCATTTTCTTTGCCACGAATTATCACGTTGACTGGCTGGCCAATCTGGGTGTAAGGGGGGGCAATGTAGGCTAGAGCAATGGCATCGCCCAGGGTGGGAGAGATGCTGCCGCTCGTGACGATGCCGATTTCATTGCTATCCACCACAATGGGGTAGCCATGACGGGCGATCGCGCGGCCTTCCATTTTGAGGCCGACGAGTTGACGAGTAAGCCCCTGTTCTTGCTGAGCGATCAAGGCATCCTTGCCGATAAAGTCTCCCTGATCAGCATGAATTAACCAGTCCAGTCCAGCTTCTAGCGGGGTCGTTGTTTCATCGATATCTTGTCCGTAAAGGGCCATGGCCGCCTCTAAGCGCAGGGTATCTCTGGCCCCTAAACCACAGGGCGTCACCCCTTTATCCATGAGGGTTTGCCAGAGATCTAGCCCCGCCTCTGGCGAGAGCATCAGCTCAAAGCCATCTTCTCCGGTGTAGCCCGTGCGGGCAAACCAGCAGGTATAGCCAGCAATCTCACCCCAGGCATGGCGATAGTTGCGGATTCGGGTCAGATCACTAGAGGTCAAAGATTCAAGGATGGCGATCGCCTGGGGGCCTTGCACCGCAATTAAGACGCGGTCTTGGGACCAGTTCTGAAATTCAATGGTAGCGTCAAGATGCTGGGTGATCCATGCACGATCCTTGGCGGTCGTTGCTGCATTGACAATCACCATCGCCTCCTGGATGCCGTGATCAGCGCCCAGGTAGTACACGATTAAATCATCGAGAATTCCGGCCTGGTCGTTGAGAAAGACCGTGTATTTGGCCTGACCGGGCTTGAGGCGCCGGAGGTCGGAGGGTACCAGTGGCTGTAGCTTGTCCAGAAGGTCGCTGCCCCGCAGATAAAATTTCCCCATGTGGGAGATATCAAACATGCCTGCCCGCGATCGCACCGCCTCGTGCTCTGCTTTGATGCTCTGGTACTGGACGGGCATGCTCCAGCCGCCAAAGGGCATCATTTTGGCACCAAGCCGTTGGTGAAGATCGTTGAGGGGGGTGATCTTGAGATCTGAATTGGACGCGGTAGCCACAGTACAACGGTATGAGAGAACCCTCGAAGTTTACCAAATCCTGACGGTCCCTCTCCATAGAAGGAGTCCCGGAACGGGTTTCCCTGCTACGAAATAGCGGAACGGTTGCTGCAGCCGTCTGATAAAGGATCTGATGAAGTATCAGAAGAATCTCATCTAGATGCTGCGTCAGACGGTGGATGAATGGGTTCAAAAACAAGTGGAATCGAAAGAGAGGGAAATGGTGGCAGACCAGCTCCAGCAGTCAGAAGACTTTCAAAACCAGCTAGAGCAGATCCAGCGATCGCTGTTGAATCTTCTGATGGCCTTCAGTCAGACTTGGGAAGTGTAGTCCGAAGCGGTATCGAAGGAGTTGCTGTTCATCATCAGACAGACACCCAGACTGCTGTCGGAGTTGCTGAATTTCAGGGGATTCAACTTTTATCGGTGAGCAAGTGTGTGCCTGTGCCTGCAGCTTTAGCGGGTTCCCCCCCGCGATCGCCTGGATTATCTAAAGATTCATTGGTGTTCCGGTTTTCCTCTGAGACAAAGTTGCTGTTTATAGCAACTTATATTGCGTCTCGCATTTACCAGAATGCATAGGTAGAACACTTATGCCCCTTCTCTGGGTCAAATCGCTGAGGAAATTGTCGAGGCGTTGGATGGGGAAATTGTGATCCGGAAAAAGTACGAGCGCGTGGTGAAGGGATATCAGGAAATTAGCTTGGATGCCTCTGCTGAGAAGGTCACAGAGCAATGGCGAGAAGAGGAGTGAAACCTTGCTAATTCCCATAAAATAAGCTTATTGCACCTTTGAAACGCTTATTCAGAGACTTTGAGCTCAGACGTCTCGCATGAATGTCTACAGGATGAAATGTAGTCCATGGTTACTCAAGGCCTAGAAAAGACTATCCCTAGCGTTTTATACATGAAAACTCACAAAAATATTTTTTGACACCCATGGAGGTCTGGTATAAGATTGCGGTATCGCCCTTAGATTGTATTATTGTCCTTCGTGAGTTTTCATGTAGGGTAAACAATGAAACTCAAAAAAAGACTCGCAAACCCTTAGATCAGCGAAGCCTCGTTTGTGTTTATTTCTTGTCCTCATCCTAGCACTTTCCTGATTACCTCTTTTGTGGGCAGCTGCAGCGCTAGGGTTCTTTGAGGTTTGAGGGTCTGAGTTTCTAGCCCATGGTAAGCCTCTGCCTTCCCCATGGCTCTGAAGTGGCGATGTCAAGGCTAATCATGATTAGAAACAAGGATGACACTGAATGGATTCAACTAATCCACTGGGTTTAGAAAAACGCCCTAGCCCCTATGTCTGGGTGACCTGGCTCGCTCCGTATCTCTCTGGGGAGAGTCAGTGCAAATTTAGTTTGTGGAACCAGGGTAATTTTCGAGTTCCCTCCACTAACGATATGCCCTCTGACTGGCTGGTACAGCATCAAAGCTTGCTCAATGAAGTGGCCTACGACCTGCGGGAAGACGGCTACGACGTCGAGGAAGAAGATGCCAACAGCTTATATTTGAAGACCTCTGCGGGGGTAACCCTGGCAGGCAAGCCCGATATCGTTGCCCGCAACGGACAAGGCCTGGTAGTTGACGTGAAAACGGGCAAGCCGCGAGGCAAAGACCGGGCTCAGATCAACCTCTACCAGGCGTTAATTCCGGCTCAAAAGCTGCACGGAATTCAGGAAGTTCCCTGGGGGCGCTTGGTTTACCGTAGTGGTGAGGACAAGCTGACTCCTCCTACTGAGGTAGACGAGTCCTTCAAGCAGTCAGTGCGGGGGCTGATGCAAGTCGTGGCCCAGGAAAATGCTCCCGATCCCCAACCGAGCCTGAGTGAATGTCGCTTTTGCAAGTGTCGGGAAATCTGCCCATTTGCCCAGACCGAAGCACCGGAGGCTCGGGAAATGGTGGCTTGGCTGTAATCGTCAAGTCGAGCCTCAGTCCCAGCCATGCTGCCGGGGCTGAGGCCCAACCTCTATTTTCAGGATGATGACAACCATGCACTCTACCGTATCCAAACTCGATGGCCCTCGGGTCAAGCAAATTCCTCCAACTCTGTTGGAGCAGGAGGCGGTATGGGGTGCCGATCTATATTGTGGCCCAGCCGCCCAGATCCTCTTGGGTCAGGGGCTACGCAAGACCTTAAAAGAGTTGGGGGGGCATTGCTTTGAGGGGTGGCGAGTCAGCACGAACCCAGAGGCCTCAGACTACGACGATCGCGTGGAGCACACACCCCTTTACCGCCAGGGAAATCTGGAGCCCATGCGTTTCAGTTTAGAGGCTGAACATTGGCAGTCGCCCAGTGTGAAAGTGGCGTCGGAAGCGTGGTGTGTGCAGCCGGGGGATGTGGTGCTTAACAAGTTAGTCCCGATGCGAGCCGTATTGGTGACCGATCGCACCTATCGCCATCCGGTAGATGCGAACTGTTTATTAGTGCGAGGGCTAAATCGGGTCACCAGTGCTTGGGTGGCTTTCTGCCTCAATCAAGCACCCTACGAAGCCTACTTAACTCAGCATCAGGGACAGGCTTTCTTACCGCGAGTGAGCCTGCGAGAACTGCGACAGTTGCGGCTACCGCCCCCACCCGAAGCTATGCGGCGGTTAGGAGAAACCTTCTGGAGTTTGAATGATGCGTTGCTGGAAATCGAAGAGCTGATGATGCGCTGCATGGAGGGGGTGGAAGCATCCATCCAAACTAATCTTCAGACACTAGAGGCTGAAGGATCGTTCAATCGTTCAGATTTGGGTACCGGTCGGTTCCTTCCGGCAGAGGCGATTGAAGATTCTTTATTGCCCAACCATGTAGAGAATGCCTATTGGCGACGACAGCTACGCCGACAACTCCAGTGGCGATCGCTCAACCAGATCAGCCAGAATTTTGGGGTGAGCCGGGAACGGCTCAATCAAACCTCCGAAGATATCCCTTATCTGAGGCTGGGGGATGTGGGGCAAGACTTAATGGTCGATCACGTCCAGCCTGCCCCTGTGACCCAGGCAACGCGGGTTTTTAAGCAACCCTTAGGGTCGGGCGAAGTTTTACTTTCGACCTTTGCAGCCAATTCCAGGGTGGTGTTTGTGGATAGTGGGCTAGAGGAGACCATCTATGCCACGGACCACTGGGAGCGCTTGCGGTTCCCTGATACCCCAGCGGGCTGGGCCTTAGTGTTGAACTCGCAGCCGATCCGAGAGCAGCTAGAGGGTCTGGCTATGGGCACGGTACAGCAGTTTATTTACGCCGATCGCCTGCAAAAGTTACTGCTGCCGCCGGTTCCTCTGGAGCAGCGCCGAGCCTGGGAGCAGGTGGTATTGACCCATCACCAGCGCAAGCGCGAACTGCACCAGAAGTGGGAAGGGCTCTGGCAGGAAACCCAGCAGTTATTTGATGAGGTTCATGCATTCTCCAAAGACCGTAATCCCATCCATCGGGCGATCGCTTCGCCAGGAGACCCCTCATGACGCCAGATATTTATCAGGATGTCACAGTCCAACTGACCCGCTCGCCCCAATCCCTATCTCAGTTGCACGAGTTAATTCAGGAACTGGGCAGTGATTGGTCGGTCGATCAGCTCCAGCTCTTTCTCACCTGTATGGCGGGGGTAGACCTCACCGCTGAAGGGCAGGTGCGATTGGGAGCTAAGTCGCCTCAGGAAGCACTGTTGGAAGCGGTGGTAAATGTGGTGAAATCCCGAGGGGGCAAGCCTATCCCGGCGGCGCAGGTATTACGGCTATTGCCGGGGCAATTTACCACCAGCGAGGCGCAGATTAAGGCGTTGGTAAAGACGAGTCGTGAGCTAGAGCTATTTGGGCCAGGACTGCTGCGGCTGAAGTAATTTTGATAGGAAGGTGAACTGAAATGGCAAAGACGGCAGACAAAATTGAGATCCCGCTACAGGAATCGGTGCTTGAGCCCTATTTGAAGAAGCTGAAGGCACAGCAGTTCGATCGCATTGAGCCCTTGGAGGTCAGTGAGCCTGATCAGGCGGCAGCGATCGCCTGGGGCAGCCATCAGGGAATTGCCACTCCGCGCATTTTTGTCTGGGCGTTGGGGCCGGGGCAGTGGGATAAGGCGAATGCCAACGAAGTGCAGGCTGCATCCTGGGACTTAACGCCTCCCGATACCCCAGAAGATCAATACCCTCAGTTTGGTGTTGTCATTGATGGAGAGCACACGTCTTTCTTTGATATTTCAGCGTCGTCTTTGCCGGAAGAAATTGATCGGCTACCGACGATTCAGGAAATTAACGAGTACAAGCGGATCAAGGCAGACCCCACCTATAAATGGTCGCTGAGAATGTACGACCGTTTGATGCGAGGCTTTGATGCCTTTCATGAGCAGGTCTACCAAAACGTGAAGGATCGGGTGTCGAGTAAGAACGACATTATTTTGGAAGTGGCGAAGATCCTTTATCTAGAGTCATTTCGCCTCAATCACGATCCTTCAGCCCTAGAGTTTCCCTACAAGAATCAAACCTTACAGTTGGATCAGGTCTTCACAGTAAGCTACGTGCAAGAGCACCAGGACGAAGCGGTTAAGCAAATCCAGGCGGCGTTTGATCATTTCAAGTCCCATCCCGATTATGTGGTGACCACGGATGCTGGAGATGCCCATGCCATCTTTGATGAGCAAACCCACCTGTTGCTGGCCCGTCCTCAGAATTACGAAACCCTGTTGGATTTGATTCAGAACTTGGGGCCAGTCACCCATAATTCCCATCGAGCAGACAAGCCCAAAATTGTAGACGCCAAGGGGACGCTGTCTCATATTGCCGGAGATGTCTTGGGCAGGGTGTTCGACGTTTTCCTCCGAGGCAATTTTGAGTCTAAGGGAGGCTTGGGGGTTTACCTGACCCCAGCCCCGGTGAAACAGGCCATGTTGTCGATCGCCTTTCATGACATCAAGACGGAAACGCCGGAACTCTTGAGTGCGCGGGATGCGCAGGGGTTGCCGCTGTTCCGATTCTGTGACCCGGCCTGCGGTAGCTATGGCTTTGGGGTGGTGGCGATGGGACACCTGGAACGGGCTTTGATGGAAATTTTGGGTAAGGAAACCGCCCCGGATGCTCGTCGTAGCGACCTATTCCAGGAAATGTGTGAGCACAGTTTTGTAGGAGCAGACTCGGCTCCGACGATGATCACCCTAGCGCGGGTGAATATGGCGATGTTGGGAGCCCCCAAGGCCAAGATTTTCTACACCGAGGATTCGCTGGTCAGCCCCCAACTCCAGCCCTGTTCCTTTGATTTGATTTGTACGAATCCGCCCTTTGGTACGCCCAAGTTTAGCAAGAGTCAGGTGAAGGCGAAAAAAGCCTATGAGGAAGCTAAGGAGCGCATCCTGGCGGAGTTTCGATCGGATTTGCAGGAACGAGACGGCAAGCGGGAGGCCTATGACTATGAGCCATCGGTCTCCGGTCGGGCCATGGGAGCGAAGCCGGATAGCAAGGGGGTTTGGAAGCCCGTAAAGCCCACCAGCATTGACCCGGCGGTGTTGTTTATTGACCGTTGCCTGCAATTGCTGAAGCCCGGTGGACGGCTGCTGATTGTGGTGCCGGATGGGGTGCTGTGCAACTCTGGAGACCGCTATGTGCGGGAGTACATCATGGGCAAGAAGGATGAAACCACTGGGCAGTTTCATGGTGGTAAGGCGATCGTGAAGGCAGTGATTAGTTTGCCGTCGGATACGTTCAAGCTGTCGGGGACGGGAGCGAAGACGAGCATTTTGTATTTGCAGAAGCGGAAAGCGCGGCAAGATGATCCGGAGACGTTTCAGGATGAGCCGCAAGGTTCGGTGTTTATGGCGGTGGCGGATACGCTGGGCTATGTGGTGAAGAACAATGTGGAGGATTACAGCACAGGGGTGTCGAATGATTTAGCGGCGATCGTGGGAGCCTATGTGCGAGGTGAATAGATGACGCGATTTCCCCATGATCAGTTTGCCAAGCAATATCTAGAGGAACTGCTGACCTCGGTGGGTGAGGTGCGGGTAGGGTTGGAAGTATTAGGCGAGTCGCGCCAGGTGGATGTGTGGTTTGCACCGGATGATTCGCCCCAGAGGGAACCCAATGCCCTGGGACTGCTGGGACGAATGGCTCAAACTCCCTGCCTGCTGGAACCGTATCGCAATGCACCCACCCCAACGGATATTCGCAGTTGTTTGCTGAAGTTGTTTTTGGTGCAGGCCGACAGTCAGCGCAAGGCGCGGCGAGGGGGGGAACGGTCTGAGGAAGCCACGCTGCCCTATCTCTGGGTGCTGGCGACTACGGCCTCGGAGGCGCTGGTGCAGGGGTTTGGGGGCCAGGTGGATGAAACCGAGTGGATTGCCGGGGTGTATCAACTGCCTCGCTGGTTACGGACGGCGATCGTGGCGATTAACCAGTTGCCGGAGGTACCAGAAACCCTGTGGTTACGCATTTTGGGCAAGGGCGAAACCCAACGCCGCGCCATTGCAGAATTGGTGACGTTACCCAGGGATTCCCCGTTTCGGGCCAGTTCTTTAGAGTTGCTGATTAACTGGCGATTGACCTTAGAAACAAGCCAAGATCTAGATGAAGATGACCGGGAGGTGTTTATGAACTTATCGACCGCCTATTTGGAATGGCGCGAAGCCACCCTGGAAGAGGGGCAACGGCAGGGGCTTCAGCAGGGGCTTCAGCAGGGGCTTCAACAGGGGCTTCAACAGGGGCTTCAGCAGGAGCGACAAGAAACTGTGGCGAATTTGCTGAAGGCTCGGTTTGGCGAACTTGATGAAGAATTAGCAGCACGGGTGCCAGCAATCGTGAAACTGTCGCCGGAGGAATATATGCCCCTGCTGGTGAATTTGTCGCGGCAGGAGTTGTTGGAACGGTTTCCGGTGGAAACAAGCAATGAGGCGGGGCAGTGAGGATGACCGAGAGGTGTTTATGAACTTATCGACGGCTTATTTGGAATGGCGCGAAGCCACGCTAGAAGAAGGGCTTCAACGGGGGCAACGGCAGGTTGTAGAAAACCTGCTGAAGGCAAGATTTGGAATACTGGATGAAGCCTTAGCAGTGCGATTGCCAGCCATTTTGAAGCTGTCGCCTGAGGAGTATATGCCCCTGCTGGTGAATTTGTCGCGGCAGGAGTTGTTGGAACGGTTTCCGGTGGAGGAGGGGGATGGTTGAGCTTTCGCATACCGAATTGGCGCAGTATCGTGCTACGGCGCAGCGGCGACAGACCGCCCATGCCCAGCAGCAGGTTCAACGGCAGCGGCAAGGGTGGCAGGTGGCACGGCAGGCAGCGCGGGTGTTGAAGCAGGAGTTTGGGGTGCAGCAGGTGTGGCTGTTTGGCTCCATGCTGGAGGCGCGGCGGGTGCGGCTAGAGTTGGATATTGATTTAGCGGTGGCGGGGTTAGCAGATGACCGCTACCTGGAGGCGGTGGCTCAACTGCTGGATTTGTCGGCGTTTGCGGTGGATGTGGTGCAGATGGAACACGCCAAGCCGAGGCTGCGGGAGGTGATTGAGCAGCAGGGGGTAGAGCTATGAGCCATTGTGTAATTGATTTAGCGGCGATTGTTGGGGCTTATGTGAGGGGGGAGTAATGGCAAGCATTACGTGGTTAGAGGCCGATCGACTTAAAAATCGATTAGACGCAGTTTATTATCATCCATCTTTTCTCTCAAATGAGGATCGTCTCCTTCAATCAAATGTCGATATTCTGCCTCTCAAAGTTTTTGTCAAAGAGGGTCGAAGGGCGATTTATTTCAGTACTCAGACCTTAGAGGCTGAAGAGGCAGATAATACCTGGGTGCCCTTTTTGACGGCGGATGATTTTGGGGCTGACGGTTTTTTCATAGATCTCAATTCAAGAAGACGGGTATCGCCTGAATTTGCCGATAAGTATCCTAAGGGAGAATTGAGAGAAAATGAGATTTTGGTCAAGGTAAAGGGGCCAAATCAAGTCACTGCTTATAATTCAAACGAGCCAAGTAAACGAGTTCTAGTTAGTGGAACTATTTGGGGGGCTTTAGTTCGTATAGAAAAGATAGATCCTCAATATTTAGTCACAGCACTATCATGTCCTTATGCCGCCATTGCACGTTCTAGATTAAGAACAAACACAAATGTTGAGTTCTTGGCTCCCGATGACCTGTTAAATCTAGAGTTGCCAATACCTGATGCTAAAGTTCAGGCGTACATTGGGAATAAGGTGCGGCTGGCGGAGCGGTTGAGGGAGCGATCTCAAAAGGTATGGCTAGAACTCCGGGATAAAATGCAAAAGTGCTTTCGAGGAAAGCCGAAGCCACCACAAAATAAGTTCAGTAAGGTTCCTTCCAATAAATTAACAGGGAATCGTTTAGAGTCGGAGTTTTACACGCCACTTGTACTTTGGGCTGATGAAGAAATCAAGGGAACTCCTTGGAAATATCAACCACTTTCTCAACTAACTCATCGCATTAAAGATGGTCCCGGTGGCTGGGGAGTGTCAACCGGAGACTATGTGAACTATGGGATCCCAGTTGTCCGGGCTGTTAATTTAATAGACGGAGAATGTGATTTATCAGACTGTGTCTTCATCTCTCCTAAAAAACATAAAGAACTTATACGGCATCGAGCAGCAAAAGGCAGTGTTCTTTTGTCAGTACGTGGAACCATTGGAAGAGCTGCGGTTTTTGAGTCTGAGGACTTTGAAGAAGCCAGTTTAAATGCAGCAGTTGTCACCATCGACTGCAAAGACGAGATATTACCTCACTATTTAGCTGAATTTCTCAATACTGAAATTGGCAAAATCCAGAGTAATCGAATTGCTAATGGTGCTGTTCAGCTAAATATGAATCTTACGGAGACAGGTAGTAACTTGATTGTGGTTGCTCCAAAGGACTTTCAAGAAGAGATCTCCACATTAAGGCAGCAACGACTTTTATTTAAGGCTCTATCCTACAAGCTCATCATTGCCGCAAAACTCCTCGTTGAAGCCCTGATCGAAGGCAAACTCAGCGAAGCAGATCTGAAAGCAGCTCAGGAAGGGTTAGAACAGGGCGACTCTACCCTCGACCGGGCTATCCTGGCTCGCCTCACCCGCAAAGGCATCGACTATTCCAACGAGCCACCCCTCTTCCCCGACCTAGATGCCCTCTACACCGCCCTCGCCAATCTGGACGCTAACCAGGACCTTGACACCGCCGATTCTGGCAACGGTCAGGCTGCCAAGGTTTATCCCTTAACCCGTTCATCCATTCCCCTTGCCAGCGAAGCCACCCTAGATGCCTATGCATCCACCGAGGAGGTGCCGGGATGAATCGCTGCATTGATTTGTGTTCGCGTATGAATCCCTGAGGAGATCCCTATGAATACCCAGCTTGTTGAATCCCTAATTCAAACCATTCTTTCCCTCCCCCTTGAGGAAAGGCAACTGTTTGAACAACGCCTGAAAGAAATAGAAAGCCCTGAAATAGCAAGCTCCCCTGCCAAGCCCAAGGCGGTTGATTGGAAAAAGCATCCTTTCTTTGGCATGTGGAAAGATCGCGAAGATATGAAAGATAGCACGGAGTGGGTACGAAATCTCCGCCGCACGGAGTGGGAGAGAAACTATGAGTAGCCATATTTTGGTTGACACTGATGTGTTAATTGACTTTGGTCACGGCATTGAGGAAGCAGCTAACTTTATTGAGGCTGAAGAAACACAATCCAGCCTCGCGATTAGTGCCATTACGGTCATCGAACTTCTAGCTGGAGCGCGTAACCGTAAAGAACAACGACAGTTGAAAGGATTTTTGCAACCTTTTGAAATTGTTCATCTCAGCGAATCAATTTCTAAAGAGGCGATCAGGTTAATCGAACGATATCGCCTGAGTCATGGTCTGCTGATGCCGGATGCACTCATCGCCGCCACCGCAATCCAGCGAAACCTATCACTCATCAGTAAAAATCAGCGAGACTTCCGCTTTATTAAAACGCTTAATCTGCTCCCGTATCCCTAACTGCTTGTGAGGCCAACTGCCATGCCTTCTCCCTTTCCCGGAATGGACCCCTACCTCGAAGGTTATCTCTGGCCCGACGTGCATAGCGCCCTGGCCAACAAAATTCGCCAACAGCTTACCCCCCTGCTGCGTCCCAAATACACCGCTCGACTGGAAGTCTATCTCGCCGAAGCCCCCTTTCCAGAGGGCGAAATCGGCATTCTGTATCCTGCCCAGATTGTTACCCATCACTCCCTCTCGCCCCAGGTTAGGAGAGAGGGCCGGGGGGTGAGGACTGCCGTGCTGGAACCTCCAACCTGTCGGCTTACCCGCGTCGAGATCCGCGATACCGCTCAAAATCGACTCGTCACCAGCATTGAAATTCTGTCCCCCGTCAACAAACGGGAACCGGGGCTGACCCGCTACCGCCAAAAGCGCCAGCGACTCTACCAGGCCAATGTTCACCTGTTAGAGATGGATCTGCTGCGACGAGGCACCCGTCCCTTTGCTCAACCGCGCCTGCCTGCGGTGCCTTACTGCATTGCCCTCACCCGCGCCCAGGCCAAACAAATCGAATTCTGGCCCCTGGAGCTGCCGACCCCGTTACCCGTCGTGCCCATCCCCTTGCAAGATCCAGACCCCGATGTGCCCCTGGATTTGCAGGCCGTGCTCAATACCATCTACGACGAAGCCGCCTACGACCTCTCCCTCGATTACGATCAGCCCCCGCCGCCGCCTGCCTTCTCCAGCTCCGATGCGGAATGGCTCCAGACTCAACTCTCGACCTCATAAACCCACGTCTACTTAAGAAAAACAATAAGGAAACCGATGCAATACACCATTGACCTTCCCAAAGATGTTAGCGATCGCCTTCAGCAATACCTCAACGAACATCCGGGTGAAACTCTGGAGCAGCTTGTCCAAGAAGCCTTAGAAGTACGATTGGCTCCTAAGAGTTTAGATAAGCTTTTGAGCTTAGCAGGCATAGTTACGGATGCGCCTCGAAATGCTGCTGATATCTGAGACTTCCTCCTATGTCGTTCACTCCTGCCGTTCTCGATGCCCTCAAGCAACTCCTCACCCTGGGTGAAGTGAGCCAAGCCAAGCTGGCTGATTTGCCCACCGGCACCACCCTGGGACTGTGGACCCCATCTGCCGATCAGCAGCGAGCCGTGGCCACTCCCGCCCTGGTGCGGCTATTAAGAACCCTACCCACCTCAGCGGAGGCGATCGCGGCCATCCTCAGTTGTGAACCTGAGATTCGCCAGGCTTGGCAGCGCATTGCCAGCGCTCGACTACAGGAGTTAGGCCAACAGCGGGATGCCGCTGGGCTCTGTGATGCGATTAGTGCCCTGGGTTTCTGTGCGACCAAGCTCCTGGAAACCTTACCTCAGGGAAATTTAGACGCGACCCCCTTTGCCGCATTCGAACGCAACCTGTTTGAAGTCCCCGCTGAGCAGGCGATCGCCACCCCCAAGCTCTATCGGGTTTTGGGGGCGACGGCTGCGTTAGTCGAAGGTCGCCAGGGCAAACCCGGTACCCCCTTACCCAACGTTGACCCCTTAAACCCAGCCCAAAACTGGCTCAAAGGGCGACTGATGCAGCCGCCCAGGGCTGAGATGGACGGCAATGCTCCCCAAAAGCAATGGCGCACCACTTCGATTCTGTCTGGGAGTTGGGCAGACTATACACCTCCAGACACCGAAGAACGCCCTGAACTCGCCGAAATGTATTGGGTTCTGGCTCGCCCCTGGTGTTTTCTGCTGGCCCAAATTGTGTTCACCCAAGAAGCCTGGGCGGCAGAGCGCATTTCAGGAGAATTGGCTCTGGAGCTGGACCCCAGTAATGGCTCGCTGGCGTACCGTCCGCCCCAAATCTCGGTAGTGATCACCAGCCCAGAGGGAAATGAAATTCTTTGCGGTTCCCTGGGAGAACTGCTGTTGCGCGTGCTGCAGCAACTCGGTGTTGAGCTTCTGACTCCTTCCGTAGAGGGAATCGATGCTCAATTAGCCCCCGTGATTGAAGTCTTGATTCAGCGGCAAGTGTGGCAGTTCAACCCTGGAGCCGGAGGCTACCGTCCCCACTACACAATTCATCCCATCTTTTCAGACACCTGCTACCGGGCGCTTGGCAGCAAATACTTTAATCGGCTTGCCAGTCCTGTGACCGCCACCATTCGCAGTACCAGCGAACAGTGGGCCAAAGAGCGCCAAATGACCGCGCACCCTCCCCAAGCACCCCGATTCGCGATGACCTCCTAGCCCCCTCCTGAGCAGACGCTAAACACTCTCGATGAAGCCAACCACCGACTGACCTATGAGCCAAGCACCTGACCTACAGGATATTCAACAGGACTCTAAACAGCATCAATGGGCTGCGGGTGGAGTCTCCACCTATCCCCTGACCCACCCCATTGTGGGGCAGGGAACCTTTTACAACACGTTTAAGCAGTTCATCCATGTGGTGGATCAAGAGTCAGAGCAGTTTGCCCATGTCTTTGCCATCATTGCCCAATGGGGGATTGGTAAATCCCGTCTGGCCTATGAACTGATTAGCCAGATTAACGATACCTCTCGGGGATGGTATGTCCGCAATGAAGCTGGGACACTGGTCAACGCCAGTTTGTTCAACGATGAACGCGATCGCGAACAGTATCTAGGGCTTTATATCCGCTACAGCCAAATTGCCAATGAGCACCACAACATCGACAACTGGTTTGGCTATGGGCTCTATAAAGCGCTGCTGCCCTTAGCCAGGGGAGAATTCGATCGTTCCATCCAGGGGCAGATTGCCCAGGAAGGGTATGACCGATTGCTAACCCAGGGGTTTGATGAAGCCCGCTTGGCCGAGCTGTTAGAGGTCAATGCAAATCACAGCGATGCCACCCTTTATGAAGATCCCTACTTGGTCACTCGCCTATGCCAGGCAGCGTACAATTATCTTCAGGAATTTGGCATTCAGTACATCCTTGTGGCTCTGGACGAACTGGAAACCGTCGCCGAAACCAGCACCTATGGACTGGAAGATCGCGACATCAAGCATATGGATGGTCGCGCCATTAAGCTCTTGGGCAAAGCTATCAAGGAAGAAGACCCCCGCCGCAAGCTACCGTGGTTGCGTTATGTGGCGCTATGTTCTCCGGCGATCGGAGATGAACTGCGGGAAATCCAGTCCACCGCTCGACGCTTTGAACTGGTTGATCTTTCCCAAAATGCCTTTGCAGATGTTAGCGATTTTGTCAGAACCCTAGCTCAAGAAGGCCGCTTGAGCGAACAGTACCCCCCCGGTCTGGTGGAAGCCGCCTATGCCATGAGTGGGGGTAACTTTGGTTGGTTCAACGTGATCATGGCGAATGTCGATGGCCGCCTCCGG
Source organism: Lyngbya confervoides BDU141951 (assembly GCF_000817775.3). Lineage (GTDB taxonomy): Bacteria > Cyanobacteriota > Cyanobacteriia > Thermosynechococcales > Thermosynechococcaceae > Lyngbya > Lyngbya confervoides. Next base: position 9,433 of record NZ_JTHE03000104.1, on the reverse strand, counting down.
ATTCGGCGTATTGAGAAACAAAAAGATGGAAAAGGGCCGGGCGATCGCAGCCGTGAAGAGCCCCTAACCGTTGGCACCCTGTTTGATGAACTGGTCAAAAGTTCCAGCCGCATTCGTGACTATGTCCTTGACGACAACGCCATCAACGAACTGCAGATTCAGCGCGCCTACTTGCCTGCGGCAAAAGAACTCCTCTATGCCCAACTGCCCGTCCCATTGAGCCAGTGGCAGCCAGACCCATTGCAAGCTTTACTGACCGCCCAGAACGAATATAACGAGCCCGTCGCCCTCCGCTACCGACAAATGAGCTGGGATGAACTGGAATGTAGCCAAGCATTACGGGCCGCTAAGTTTGAGCGTAAACCCGAGGGCTGGCAACTGGCAGGGACCTCTCAGTTCCTCGACTTGCGTCAGCTTTTGGACAACCTCAGCACCTATGCCATCTATGCCCATCAAAATGAAGAAACCGATGGGTCATTCAACCGTACTGCCGATGGCAAGCGCATTCTACTCGTGCCCTTACACCAGTCAGACTTTATTGAGTTAGTCAGCTTCCTCTATCCCCATCCCTCAGCCGAAGATGCCGCCCGTGCCCTATGGCAATACTTCCTCGGGGCCACGGATATTTCAGAGGACACGGCAACCCACATTGGCCCTAGCATTGCCATGCTGGAACGGCTCGATCTGCGCTATCGCAAACGGAGCCAGACGTCGTTAATTTTCCGCGATCCGGATCAGAGCAGCGCCCATGAACAGGCGATGAGCGATCGCAAACAGCAGCCTGCCCACGAACGAGCCCGTGAAGTGCTCACCGGCATGATGCGAGTACTGGATCAAAACTGGGGCTATGACCCCGTTTCCCCTGGCTTTACCGGAGACTTTGTGGCGATCGCCACACCACGGGGTAGCCGAGGACGGGATCAAGGGGGGCTGGCGACCTGTGACGCTTTGAAGCTCCATCCTAAGGGACGAGCCATTCTCGTCTGGGTACAAAACGAGCCGGAACTGGAAAGTCTGTGTGAGGCCGTCAGTCGGCAAAACGGTGTGGAAGGGAAAACTCCGGTCATTGCATTCACATCATCGCGAGCATTGGTAGATCGTTTGAAAAATCCGGCTGCTTCGAAGTTAAAAGCCGCCCAAGCCTATCTATTGCTATATCAACTCTCAGCCAATGAAGAGTATGTCCTGCATCGAGTAGGTCTTCGAGGGCAAGATCAGCAGGGCTTTCAAATTGAGATTGCCAACTTCAATACGACCTTTACCCAGCGGATTAACGCCTTTCAACGGGGACTGCTTGAAGAGGTTCAGCGATGGCGACACAGCCTCAATCAGCGAGGCTGGATCGCTTGGCCATTGCGACCGAGTGGTTCCTTGAAGGCAGACGAGAAAGAACTTCTCAGGCAAGCCTGGAAATACCTGTTACTGAAAACCTCGGAACATTCGCTATATCAAATCGATGAAAGTAGCGGCCTAAACATTGAGGCGATTACAGCCGTCTTAGAAAAATTGGGTTTATCCCGGAGTATTCGGGCAGCAGGCTATTCCCATGAAGAACGGGCCACGCTTTTCTCCGGTCACGAGAGTAACGACAAGGCAGAAATTCCACCCTTTTTAGTCAGAGTGTTGGACCGTTTTGTTGCAGAAAAAAAGCCCACTTGGACGGAAGACTTGGCTAAACAGACCTGGTTCTGGGGCTATACCTGGGAAGGCGCTAAGCCTAAAGACACCTTTAATGATTGGCTGAGTCTGACAGTCGATCTGGGGTTTGCTGTTTCTAGCCCAACTGAAGGATTTAATTTTCTCCAACTCTCGACCCTAAATAGTCGTATCCAAGCGGCTGAAAACTGGCTAACGGATGAGTATCCCAACATTGTCCTCAAAATTCAGGAGGTCTTTGGCGAAGGTGCCATCAATGATCTCTTTGGAGCATTGGAGGGTACTGAAACTGTAAAGGCTCGATCCAACATCCAACGGGCTAAGGAATGCTATCGCCGATTGAGCGCTGAGGAAGGCAACTACACTGACACCCTAGATTTATCCCAAAAGCGATCGCGGCTCCTCGAATTTTCCCAGCAACGTCTAGAGCTGATGGCAGCCATTGAAAATGTCTACAACCAAGATGCTTATGGATTGTTGATTGAGGAAAACGTCAGAACCCTGGAACTACGCAACGACAAAGATTCATTGTGGCGTCGTATTCGTAGAGCGGAATTATTTGCTGATCGCATCCTCAGGATTCGCGATGAAATTATCCGACAGATCGATCATCTGCAACCCAAGATGCATGCAGAGGCAGCTGGCCTGTCCCATTTTCCCACTCAGCTCTTCACCCTTTCCTTGGAAAAGATTCGCCACATTTTAGAAGGGGCCATTCGGGAAAAAACACCCCTGGGCAGTACCGCACAACAACAAATGACCGATGCGAGCGCCTTAGGTCAATGCTTGAAAGGACTGCGGGTTGCGGATGCTATGAATCGGCTAACGCAGTTGAGCCGAGAGGTAGGCCTGAGTATTGAAGGTGCCAGCATCATAGATGTGCCCTTTGAAGACATTGACGGCCAAATCGTTAGCGGCTTTCGCCGATTCAAGCAAGCCTTTGAAAACCTGCAAGGCCAACTGGAGGAGGCTAAATCTCGCTTAAATAAGCTGGAAAAGCTATTAGAGGATGCGCCAGAGGATTTTTCCTATCCTCCTGGTATTGACCGTTTTGAGCAATTGCAGCTCAGGCCCAGCTTCATTGAAGACAGCCTAGCCGCTATCCAAGAAGATGAGGTAGACACACTCAGAGACGATCCACTCTACGACCGGCCTGCCAAGCAAGGAAATTTTCAGCCTCTAATGAAGGCGGCAGACTCATTATTAAATGCTCCCCGACAACAGCTTAATCAGCTCAGAACCCAGCTCTTAACACTTGACAATGCGATTGGTGGTTATATTGGCGGGCTGGTCAATCAGTCTGATATCCAGTTAATTGAAACCAGCTTTAACCAACTGCTGAAGGCTAAAGGGCAACCGCCTCGACCTCCGTTAAGTCGCTTGGAGCTAGAACAAGCCGATAGCTTAAGGGCGGCGATCGCTAAACTCGAAGCTCGACGGCACGATTGGGTTCAAGAAGCACATGAACTTTTACCAGAGGCTGTTAGCTTTGGCCGATGGCAGCGCATCGTGGCAGCGATTGAGCAAGGAGCAGATCCTGCCCTCGAGCCTCAGGAAGAAGAACAATTGATTCGTGCCGGTCTCCTGGTGCGAACGTATCGGTTGGGAGGTCAGTAAGGTGGACAATTCAACAAATCCAGTTGCCCAATATCAAGTTTGGCTGGGTGAGTCCCTGGCTCATCACCGTCGTGGACGAATTCTTAAGACGGTTGTTCACGCTCAACCGGCAGAGGGTATGCCCGTTGGGAGCGGCATCTGTCTACTCTTTGGTTCTGACTTTCAGAAAGCCTCAGAAGAAACACAACGAGCCTGGATAGCTTGGTCTCAAGAACCTGGACGAGTGCTACTGCTGATTCCCCCTTTCAAGTCTATGGATTGTTTATTGCCGACTTCATGGACAGTGAAGCGCCGACAGGATCCAGTGACTGCTAAACAGGACGTTTTCCTCAATGCTTTAGCATCAGAGATGCAATATCAGCTACGAGGTGATTTGCAAATTGCCCATCCAGCAGGCGGCACCTGGGATGATCAAAGCCTCTGTACCGCCTATTACCGGAAGCATCCCCATTCGGGTATCTTTGCGATCACGTGCCTACCCCTTTGGTCCTTGCTGATTTTAGATTGGGAATCAGCACTTCATCAGTGGTTAGACAGCTTATTTCATATCGTTGGCAATTCTAACTGGACGAAGCAATCTGAACCTGAGATCCCTGATTTTTCGCCTTCTGTTGATCATTTCACGCTCTTGCTTCATCTCCTAACAGCAGATTTCAACTCTGATATAGAAGCTCTGGAAGCCCTTCTGCACTCGACCATCTTTTCCCTTGATTTCTCTCAGGCAGCTCATTGTCTCGACGATCTAGAGACGCATGGTCTGGTGAGTGCTGGAAATTTAACAGACGCTGGACGCCAATTTCTCCGGCAAAGTCAATATGCACCCTACGCTGAAGAACTGGAGGCACTATCCCTATGACAAAAACATTTCAGCCTCAAGGCCGTTCCGTAGCCCAGTCTTTAGCTATTCAATCCCAGATTCATCTGCCGGGGACGGTAGGGCGAATCTTGAGCCAAATTCGCAGCATTGAGCAAATTGCACCGCTCTTTGCAGAGGCAGGATTAGTTCGAGCCGTGGATCGACCGAACCCTCTCAATCTCAGAGTTGCAGGGATTTCAACCCAGTCCTCGGTGAAAAAAACACTAGGAGGATATCTCTACGTTTCGGTAGCCTCTCGGTTAGATGTTGCGATCGACAATAATGCTGTATCTACAACGGGTCAAGACAGTACCTGTGAACTAGATGACATTAACTTTGAAGACCAGTCCAAGCGGCTACAGTTAATTGGCATTAGACAAGCTTATGAGATAGCAGATGCAGCCTTGAAGTCTGGCGAACCCTATAACCTGATTTTGCTGGATTGTCCGCTTACCCTTGAGCGCAGTATGGTTCCCCAACGATCAGCGCGAAGTGGAGAGTTTGGGGATTCTTTTGAACAAACCTTTCAAACTATCTCAGCATTCTGGAAAGCCCATCGCCATAAATTGATCCCTTGGAATCCTCAAGGTACAGCTGTTTTAGGGCTCACCTCAAAGCGCTATGGCGCAATTGTTCAAGTAGCCCAGCAAGACTTACGGACGACCGTCGGGCACCAACAAATTTTACCGACTGAACGAGTTGATCAAGATCGACTTAAACAACTCGATGATATCTCCCATTCTATGGCAGGGATTGGTGAGCGACGTTTTGTTTATGGCATTGTGGGCAGCTATACCCGTACGGTCGCCTTTCAGATGAATATTCAGACACCCCGTATGGAGCCTAGTGATGTTGTTGATCTAGGGGTGCTCGGCTTACACTTTCGAGCGGGACAAAATACAGCCCCCCGATTGATGCAGTTAATTGGAAATGCACCCGATTGGAACACGGCATTACTAGATCGTGTTTGTGGCCAAGTCATGGCTCTGATGGTGGTAGGAGGACAGGATGCAATGCCATTACCGATTCAGTTAGCCGCACGGGAACAAAAAGGACTGAGCAATTTTTTGGACTATTACAGCAGAAGCATTGTAGAAGCCCTAAAACAGCGAGAAGTCGAAGATATTTGGTTATCCGGTTTGGATGAGGAGTAACAAGCATGAAACCGCAAATACTGGGCAAGCTAGTCGGCAACACCGGGGATCCTAATAATCTCACTATGGTGCTCTCCTCATCCTTTGCAGGAAGACGAGGTGAGTTTGTCCGCATCCGGCATAAAGAAAGCATCGATGAGCCCGAGACCGATGTTTTGGGTCGCATTGTTAGTGTGACGCGCTCTAACGTGCTGTATAACTCCGAAATGGGGCAATCCGTGAATGACTTGGAGCTGCTGCCAGGGGCTCAAGTCACAGGCGAAAAGGTCATGGCCAAATTAGAGCTGATTGGCTACAAAGATCTGACTACAGGACAAATTAAAATTCCTCGGCGAGCCCTTGATCCTGGAGCCAAGGTAGAAACAGTTGACTACTACTTTCTCAGCCAGTTTTACGAGTTTGACGAGCAGACCAGCTTGCACATTGGTAATTTAGTGGGCTACGAGCATGGTGAAAACACCGTTCCAGTCTATCTGGATGTGAACCGTCTCGTGACGGAACACCTAGCTGTTCTGGCTATGACGGGTTCAGGTAAATCCTATACCGTCGGCAGGATTATCGAACGATTAGTGGCGCTGAATAACGGCTCTGTTGTTGTCTTTGATCCCCATGGGGAATATGGGCGAGCCTTTCAAGGAGGGCAGCTACAGTTCAACTGGCAAGACAACGCTAATGAGGATGCTCGAGATCAGCAGGCTATTCAGGAAATTCAGGCAAGCTTTAAACGACTCACTGAGGCTGGGGCAGGATTGGAAGTTTACACCCCCCAACAACAGTCATTTCGAGATAAATATGCTGGCAAAAATCGGGAACTAGCTTTACAATTTGATCGATTTGAGATGGATGACATCGGTGAGATTCTACCAGGATTAACAGAGCCTCAGCAAAGGGTTCTAGATGTTGCCATTCGATACTGGCGATTAATGGAAAAGAACGATCCTCGAGATATCAATTTACTTCGTTACTATTTGGGGGACGGACTGGAAGACTTGAAGGAATGGGATGAACTGAGCCAAGCCGAATCGTCAGCTCTGAATGGTCGGAGTGCTGCCGTGGCTTCTCTCAAACTCTCGCGAGTCCTGAATGAAGCCCAGAGTTTTTACTCTGCGGCACTGGCCAAATCAACCGATATCTATGAAATGATAGGACGCCCTAGCGATAAACGAGGCCGATTGGTTGTAGTTGATTTGCAAGGGCTCAGTGATACCGCAAAGCAAGTTGTTACGGCGTTGATCTCCAGTGAAATTTTAAGAGCAGCATCCAGTAAAACAGACCCAATTCGTCCCTGCTTTTTAGTTTATGAAGAAGGGCATAATTTTGCGCCTGCAGGACAACCGTCTGTGAGTCACCGCATCATCAAAAAAATTGCCGGTGAAGGACGTAAATTTGGGGTTGGTTTTGCGGTGGTGAGCCAACGCCCTTCTAAATTAGATTCTGATGTCACTTCCCAATGTAATACCCTCATCACGATGCGCCTTAAAAACCCGGATGATCAGCGATTTATCACTAAGACTTCCGATATGGTGAGTAAAGCAGACATTGATGAATTGCCCAGCCTCTCGACTGGAGAAGCGCTCATTTGTGGACGTTCTATCCCAGCCCCTTTGCTAGTGAAAGTCGGAACTAAAGCGCTCCTGCATGGAGGGCAGTCACCGGAAGTCTTGAAAGTATGGGGGAGGTTTACGAGTGGTAATTCGTGAAATCTCCGATGCTATTCAGAATATTGATCAGGTCCAACAGATGTTACCGATATGGACAGACTGGGGAATTGCTGATATCAGCTGTTCGATTCACAGCGTGGGTATTTCTTTTTTGACACATTTGGGACAAACGCTAGGCTTTGTAAGTGTTTCCGAATTCCCCGTGCCTCGGCAAGGACGATATACGACGACTGGAGATGATGTTCGTTGTGACTCTGTCTGGTTCGACCGTCAAACCCAATCTCCTGTTTTGATTGCTGAGTTCGAACGCTATTCTGGTATCACTGATCAAAGAAAGCTGGAAGGAAAGGTTGAAAATTTACTTTTAGCACACCATCGATTGCAAGACTTCGCTCGGTGGTTAGTTTTGGCCTATTGGACAGAGGGATTGGCCTCTCTCCCCAATCATTCACGGTTTCACCAAATTATTAGGCAAGGCTTTGAGACAAACGAGCGACTGAGGGTTGATGGCAGTCATAAAGGCCGTTTGCTTTGTTTTCAGTTCATCAATGAAGTAACGCCCCATCAATCGCTTCGATTAGTTAAGATTGTTCAGCGAGGTACTCATGAGTTCTCGTAATCGCTACTTTATCCCTAGTGCCGATCGCAAGTTGGGCGATCGCTATGAGCTCTTAGAATGCCTGGGAGATGGTTCCTATGGATGGGTTTGGAAAGCGCAAAGGCTTCAAGATGATGCGATTGTCGCGGTCAAAATTCCAAAAGCGCAGGGCGGTAGGAATAGCGAACTGGCTGAAGGTGAACATCTATTAAACCAGCCCGCTCACCCAAACGTGGTAAGTGTGTTTTGGATGGGGCGTGTTCCGCCAGAGCGGGAATGGTATGCCATTGAGATGGAGTATTTTCCTAGTCATACTTTAGCTTGGTTACTGGATGAAGGGGATCAAGGATTCACAGCCAGCTACAAAATGGTTCTTGATCTCTATGCTCAAGTATTAGCTGGAGTAAAATATCTCCACGATTTAGGAATGTCTCATGGAGATATCAAACCACAAAACATTCTTGTTTCTGGAGACGTAGCAAAGCTGACTGATTTTGGAAGTAGTTTGCTACCAGAAGAAATTTATACTCGCACCCGTGAAAATGGTGGAACTGTACTCTATTCAGCACCGGAATTTGCAGGTGCAATTCATAAACAAAAAGATCCTGGTCGAATTTTTAAAGGAGACATGTATAGTCTAGGAGTACTTCTTTATCACCTTGTAACATCCAGACTTCCCCATGATACCTTAAGCCAAGTCATTCGCCATACGCCCTTTCCTCGTCCTAGAGAAATCAACACCTCTGTTTCTCCAGCATTGGAGGATTTTATTCTACGTTGCTTAGAGCTTGATCCAGAAAAGCGCTGGGACTCCGTGGAAACGCTCTTGAATAAGTTTCAATCAGTGAAACAATCACAACTGGATTATCATCCGGTGAGACTTGTGCCGAGTCCACGAATTCGCTATGAAGATTGGTCTTCTCAAGCAATTAGTCTCCTAGAAAAAGGCGACTATACTCAGGCTGAGTTGGTTGCAAGTGCTGAATTTGAGAACCATAAAGACATCAATGCTTTCCGATTAATGGTTTCAGCAGCCTTCAAGGATGAAAGGTATTACGATTGCTTGAATTATCTCGACAGATTTCCTGAAATGCTAAGTTTTCAATCTCCAGCAACGAGAGATCTGCATAGAATTGCACTGAAAGCGTATCTAGAGACGAGACAGCTTCATAAAGCAGAGATTATGCTTGAATGGTGTTTAGCTGAAGATGGGGAAACACCACAGCTACTTTTGAAAAAGGCCTCTATTCTTGGTGCTCAAGCAAAGTATAATGAAGCAGCAGAAATATTAATTCAGCTCAACTGTCAGAAACCATATGATCCAGCAATACTTAAGAGATTAGTTCTTGTATTTGAGCAGCTTAGAGATATTGGTAAAGCGCGTTCATTTCTAAGGGTTTATAGTAGGCTAATATCTGATGATTTATGGGCTAAGAGGAAACGAGATTATTTTGAACATTTATTGTCATAAGGTGATTTCTGTACAAAAATATACTACTCTTCCCCTTGATTTAGATTATCTTGTTCCAAAGCACAATTTTTAGAGTTAATTCTTGAGTCCAGCCGTTTCCTCACGTCACCTCCTGAGCCAGGGTAATCGCACCTTAATCGAGTGCTCACATTGATAGGCTGAGGGATAAAATCAGCGGGTTAATGCGGGTTTACTCAGGCCTACGGCCCCGTCATTATCGGATATTCGGGTTAATTACCTCCTAACGAAAGCAGTTGACTTTATCTCAGGGTGACTATCGTGTTGGTCGTCACGCCTCATCCATCCCACTGGCAGCCAAGATTTTGAGCATAAAGTTATTGTCCATCGCGGCAGTATAGCGCTTCATCTTCAGACTAAGCTTCGACGGTTCGCGCTTCAGTAAACTGACACTGAGCCGAC
>NZ_JTHE03000103.1 GCF_000817775.3 Lyngbya confervoides BDU141951 | reverse complement strand
TGTATCTCACAATTATATCTAAACTTTGTGAGATGCGTCAATTGTGTGGGGCTAACGCCCCGCTCCTATCCCTCCCCAACCTAAGAGGATCGGGGTTTCTCGGAGAAAACTGGTGACGGCTGGTCCCACTCGCTATCAAACGGCCTCCGGGCTCACGATCATTGCGGAGCAAACGCCCACCGAGGCGGTAAACTTTAGCCTCTGGATCAGGGCCGGATCGGCGGTGGAATCCAAGGGGCAAAACGGGATGGCCCATTTCCTGGAACACATGATCTTTAAAGGGACGCCGAATCTGGCGCCAGGAGAATTTGAGCGGCAGGTCGAGGCCCGTGGAGGCGTGATGAACGCCCTCACCAGTCAGGACTACACCTGCTTTTACTGCACCGTTGCCCCCTCGGATTTTGCTGCGATCGCCCCCCTCCAGATTGAGCTGGTCCTGAAGGCACAGATTCCAGAGACGGAATTTGAGCGGGAGCGACAGGTGGTTCTGGAGGAAATCCGGCGAGCTGAGGATAATCCCCGCCATCGGATTTTTAGTCAGACCCTGGCCGCCGCCTTCCCCAAAAGTCCCTATGGCCGTCCGATTTTAGGACCCGCTCCGGTGATTCAATCGCTAACGCCCGAAGCCATGCGCCAGCATCACCGCACCCACTATCACGCCGCCAACCTCACGGCAGTGGTGGTGGGAAACTTACCCCCAGAAACCTTGATTGAGAGGGTCAAAGCTGGCTTTGCGCCCCACCTTAAACCCACCCCTCCCCCAGCCCATCTCCCTCCCTGGCCGGAAGAGGTAGCCATTACCAGAGCAGAGGAGGTGCAAATTTACGATCGCCGCCTGACCCAGGCCCGTCTCATCATGCTCTGGCATGTGCCGGGCTTGTCCCAACTGGAAAGCACCTATGCGCTGGATGTGCTGGCGCGGATTCTGGCCCACGGCCGGACTTCCCGCTTAATCCAGTCCCTGCGTGAGCAGCGGGGACTGGTCTCTAGCCTCTCGGCCCGCAACTACACCCAGGCCCACCAGGGACTGTTTTTAATTTCGGCGCACCTGCAGGTGGAGCACATTCCCGCCGTTCGCGACGAAATTCTGCGACAGATCCAAGATTTACAGACTCAACCTGTTCCAGCATCACAGCTTCAGCAAATTCAGCGGCAGGTTGCTAATCAGTTTATTTTTGCCAATGAAGCGCCCGCGAGCCGTGCCGGTCTCTACGGCTACTCCGAGGCGATCGCCCAAAACCTTCAGGCCGGGCTCAACTACCCGCACCGGATTCGCGCCTTGTCTCCGGAGGATATCCAGCAAGCCACCCAAACCTATCTGGGCCCCCGCAACTACCGGCTGGTAACCTTTACCCCTAAAGCAACCTAGGAGGCTGCAATCGGCATCCGCCAGCCAGTGCCAAAGGCTCGGTCAGTGATTTTTAGCCCCGGTGCCGCCTGTTTACGCTTGAACTCAGCCCGCTTGACCAGCTGAATCACCCGATCCACCTCCGCAGGCTCATGACCACTGGCCATAATTTGCTCACGGGATTGGTGCTGGTCCACCCACTGGCGGAGAATATCATCTAACACTTCGTAGGGAGGCAGCGAATCTTGATCGGTCTGGTCCGGGCGCAGCTCGGCGCTCGGGGGCTTGGTCAACACCGACTCCGGAATCAGCGGTCGGCCTCGGGTTTGGTTGAGCCAGCGGCACAGATCATACACCAGGGTTTTAGGAACATCCGCGATCGCCGCCAGTCCGCCGCTCATGTCCCCATACAGCGTACAGTAGCCCACGGCCAGCTCCGATTTATTGCCCGTAGACAGGAGCAAGTAGTTAAATTTATTGGCAATGGACATCAGCAGGTTACCGCGAATCCGGGCCTGGATATTTTCCTCCGCCACCCCCGGATCCGTCCCGGCAAATAATGGAGCTAAGGTTTCGGCATAGCCCTGCATCAACCCCGCAATCGGAAGGGTTTGGGTGTGAATTTCCAAGGCTGTGGCGAGGGCCAGCGCATCTGAGATCGAGTGCTTGGAGCTGTAGGGAGAGGGCATGAGCACCCCTAAAACATTCTCTGCGTCGAGTGCTGCCACTGCGATCGCCGCCACCAGAGAAGAATCAATTCCACCACTCAGCCCCAGCAGCGCGCGCGAAAAGCCACATTTGCGGGCGTAGTCCCGAACCCCAAGCACCAACGCTTGCCAGACTTCTTCCAGGTTTGACAGCTCCGGCGCACAGAATCCGACCGAAAATCCGGCCTGAGAGGCTTCGAGAATCAGCAGATCGGACTGAAAGGCCCGAGCCCGAGCCACTAAGGCCCCATCAGGATTGACGACGAGGCTACGGCCATCAAAAATCAAGTCGTCATTTCCCCCCACCTGATTCCCATAGATAATCGGCAACCGAAACCGCCGAGCAGCATGGCCAATCAGAGACTCGCGCAGCCGCTGCTTCTGGGTACAAAACGGCGAGGCCGAAAGATTGACCAGCCAATCAATTTTCTGATCCACCAACTCAGCCACCGGGTTCACGGGATAGGCACGCTGCCCCCAAAATTCTTCATCGTTCCACAGATCTTCGCAAATGGTAATCCCGATGCGATAGCCCGCCAGCTCCATTACGTTATGGGTGACCCCGGCGGCAAAATATCGATTTTCATCAAACACATCGTAGGTGGGTAGCAGGCGTTTATGAAACCGCTGCACAACCTGCCCAGCTTCCAACCAAACCATGCTGTTAAACAGAGGCTTTTCACCCCGCTGTCCCGCCCTGGCATTCACGGTGACAGTCCCCACGAGAGCTGCAATTCCCTTGGGTAAATGCTGGGAGATGGCCGTGATTCCCGCTTCTAAACGATCCACAAAGGCCCTTTGTAGGAGCAAATCTCGGGGCGGGTAGCCACAGAGCGACAATTCCGGCGTCAGTAGCAGCCTCGCCCCTTGGGCCTGGGCCTCGCGGGCCGCAGCAAGAATCAGCGCTTGATTCCCGGCAATGTCGCCAATCTTCGGATTGATCTGGGCGATGGCAATTTTCATAGGGCTAGTTTACACAAACACCAAGGGCTGATCTTGAAACGGCGCAAAGGCCTCTCTATCAAACTGGAAGAGCGAAGCCGGTCGCCCCGCCCCTCGGATTAGCTTTTCGCCAGTGTCCCGGAGAAACCCCAGCTTCAGTAGTTTTGAGCGAAAGTTGGAATAGTCGGCAAATCCATCTCCCAAAATCGCGCAGTAAAATTGGTACAAATCATGTAAGGTGAACTGCACCGGCAGCACATCAAACGCAATGGGGCTGTAGGCCACCTTATTGCGCAAGCGTTGATAGCCATACTGTACAATTTCCTGGTGATGGGCTTGAAACTGAATGGGCGAGTTTAGAACATGCCAGGCGACCGACTCGCTCCTTAATGGGGCCTCCTCGTAGCGGACCAGCGCAAAATAGCTCACGGACAGATAGCGTCGGCTCTCACTCGGCTGCGATCGCAGTGGCTCATCAAAGCTATAGAGCTGCTCTAGGTACAAATTCTGCACCTGAATGGTTTCAGAGACAATTCGATAGGCCGCCGCCTGCAAGGATTCACCCGGCCCGACCCCACTTCCCGGCAAGGCCCATCCTCGCGCCTGGGGCGATCGCCCCAGCAGCACTAGCAAACAATTCTGATCGTGATCCACGGAAAAAATTACCAGATCGATCCCAACTGAAAACTCCACTCTGGGCACCCTTAAGCACTCTTGACCGGGGGAAGCGGGCACCTCTTGCCCCTTGTTCTCCCACCCACGGTTCTCCCACACCCCCTTATCCTGCACGCTGGGCCGCTGCTTGCTCATGGTTTACCCCATAGAGTTGATGGGCCCAAATGTATTCCCACACCTCCTGAGGAACAGCGTCAGTGCCTGACCCGGCCCGCACTGCGCTGGAAGACACCGGCAGCCCCCTAAAATCTGCCATGACGATGCGGGCACCCCGCGCCCGACAAACCAACAATTCTGACTCCTCCACCGGCGAACCCGGCCGGGGAACCACAAGGAATGAAGCGAGACTAAACAGGCGGTCAACGCAGTGCCAGTGCAGTAAAGAGGGCACAATATCCGAACCAATGACCACCACAAGCTCAGCCTCCGGCCATTGCTGCCGCACCCTTTGAACCGAATCAACGGTAAAGCGACGCGACAGATCCGGCCTCCACTCCACGGATGACCCAGCGGCATTGACCGCCCTCACCAACAGCCCTAGCATCTGCTGACGATCGTTCAGACTCGTCTGCCCTTGCTTAAAGGGATTTTCCACCGCCCATACCAAGACGCGATCGTAACGTGCCGCCAGGGCCAGTAAAATCTCCTGATGCCCCACCGTCGGCGGGTCAGCACTGGTTCCAAATAGGGCAAAGGTGGCCATAAAAGACGAACATCACAGGCGAGAAGTCAGGTTCCCTAATTATAGTAGTTTCTACCAAAAGGGAACCTGATGGTGCCCTACCGTCGTCGGAGACTTCGGAGTGTGAGCCAAAGCACCCCACGTTTTTTTCTTGCGATCGCCATTATTGTGTATCCTGTGTTGAATAATTGTGTGGCCTCCCGCCTGCAATCTAGCCGCATCTTCCGCTCCAGTTCCCTCAGGTAAACCTTTTATTCCATTAGGCCCTTCAGTTAATCCGTCCACTCAATTAATCCGTCCACTCAGTTCTATCTTGTCCACCTCTGTGTTGACCCGCCTCTGTACCGTTGATCTGTACCGTTGAAAAGTTAAGAGTTAGCCGCATGTTTTTTTCACGCCTCCACTCCAACTGGCTTCAGCAAACCGCACCTCATTTGGTTGCAGGTTTAGTTCTGACATCGGCCTGCACTGTTCCCTTCACGGCCCACGCCAATCCCAACCGTGAGCAAAGCCCCCCGCTTCGCATCAGCCAAAATGTGGAGCCGATCAGTCCCACCTTTGACAGCAATGGCCTCTTCAGCATTGCAGCGGGCAAACGGTTGATCAGCGAAGCCGACCGAGCGGTTTCCTCCCAAAACTACAGCCTAGCCGCCGAAAAACTACAAGATTCTCGGCAACTGATGAATCAGCTATCCAATTTTTACCAGGGACTAGCCTCCACCTTCACAGGTGTGGACCCTGTGGTGGCCAACAGTCTCCGCAAGAAGGCCCTGGAAACGGCAGAGTTGCGCGATCAGTCTACCTATCAACTGGCCCTCGTCTACCGGGCTCAGAATAAGTCCGATAAAGCCATACCGCTGCTCATTGAGATTGTCCGCAGCCAAAATCCCTCTCGCGACCTTGGAAAACAGGCCTATCGCCAGCTTCTAGAGCTGGGATTTGTAGATGTAGCTTATCCACGTTCACAAACCACTGGAGATGCCCGCTAAGCTATCTCTCAGAGCAAGGGAGGCTCCTGCTAAGTTATAATTCAGGTCTTGCCTCTGCTTCGCGACCCTCGACATTTCCATGATTAATCCGGAACAGCTAACTACCATGATTCGGGAGGGTATTCCCGATGCCCAAGTCACCGTGGAAGATCTCACCGGTGGGGGTGACCATTACCAAGCCACGGTCATCTCCGAAAGCTTCAACGGCAAAACGCTAGTCCAGCAGCATCAAATGGTTTATCGTGCTGTCAATGCAATCATGGCCGATGAAACCCTGCATGCTCTAGCGCTGAAAACCTTCACCCCTGAAAAGTGGACGACTCAAGCTTAGAGTTGAGCGTCCCATTCTCTGACTGTTTGTAGGAGCTTGATCCATAATGACCCCAGAACTCAAAGCACGTATTGATGATCTTGTTAACCAACATAAAATTCTAGTTTTTATGAAGGGGTCTAAGCTCATGCCCCAGTGCGGTTTCTCAAACAATGCCGTACAGATTCTCAACAGCCTCGGCGTCCCCTTCGAAACCGTTGATGTACTCGCAGACTACGAGATTCGGCAAGGCATCAAAGAGTATTCCAACTGGCCAACCATTCCGCAGGTTTATATCAACGGCGAATTTATTGGGGGCTCCGATGTTCTCATTGAACTCTATCAGCAGGGAGATCTCCAGCTCCTAGTGGAGACTGCTTTAGCCTCCTAGTTGAGTTTTCTGCAAATGCCCCGCCACAGCCTCCCTCTGGACAAACGGAGAGAGGCTTTTTAATAATCACAGCGCTACAGGATCGGAGTTATCTCTTTGCCGGGGGGCTGGGCGAACAAGTTTGGAAGCTGGGCTTGAATCCGAGGCAAACTAATCCGACTCAAAATTTTTCCAATCGATGGCTTCTTCATCGGAAATAATTAATGTCTCTCGCTCATTAACCGTGTGAGTAGAGGAGTCAGCGGAGGCAAGGGCAGAGCCCAGGTCTGAAACGATAAACGTATCGCGCTCGTTAATAGACAAGGGCCGATCCCTTGAGATGGAGTCTCTTGCTGCCCCCGGTCCGTTGACCGGATCCTCACCTTTTTTCTGGGAAATGAGCGTCTTGAGAAGATTTCGGCTTGATTCAAGATAGGCTCCAGCCTGCCCCGTAGAGGCGCTACGCTCAGGCTCCACGACTTTTTTCATGAAGTATTCTACGGTTTCTTCTTTGATCCACCCCCGGCGCACCACCACTTCGCCAAAGCGCATTCCCGTGAGCTGCTGGTCAGCAAGGGCGACCTCAATTTGAGACTCGCTTAACAGTCCGGATTCTACGAGGTAGCTGCCCAAACGTTTGCCCTGGGCAATCGTTTGCCGCAGGGGAGTTTCCTTCAGCTGATCCGGCGGAATGACTTGGCTAAGATCATCCTTCCATCCGCACTCAGGGCAATCCCAAAATAGGGGAGGAGACTCCAAATGAGCATGCTCATATTGGCATTTGGGACACACCCCCGTAAAAAAGGGGTGGTCCACGAGAATATCTAACTCTTCAGTACTGGAAACCTGGGCAAGAAACTCTGCCACAGAGTACCGCTGACTATTCGTCTCCGGGCGTGCAGGGGTTGGGGGAGTCTGGATATTGCGTTGAGCAATCCTATGGGTCAGGGCAGCAGGCATAGGGCTAGGGCGCGGGCTACGCCCCGCTTCCTCGGGAACCGGAGTCCCTGAAGTGGAGCGAACAATTTCCTTCTTAAAGGATGCTTGGGGATCGCCCAAGCGCTGCGTAAAAATTTGAATTCGCTCAATGTTTTGGGGAGAAATTTCATCGATCGTTTGCTGCACCTGAAGGACCAGCTTGTCGAGGTCATTATCCCTGAGAAAGTTAATCAAAATCTTGAGCAAGCGATCTTTTTGGCGAACCTTGACGTGGGCACCCTGGGGAACCAGAACGCGATTCAGGAGAACAGCAACGGCTTGGGGATGCCCCTGCTTTGCAAAACCAACCACCGCTTCACTTGTTATTCCTGCCACAGAAATTCACCTTTCCAACTGAGTCCTGACTACAGGATACCTAGCTTTCCCCTAAAAGTTATCACGGCACTGTTTGAGTTTCGGCAACCTGAGATTCTTCCACCTGACCTCTGTCGATTTACCACAGATCTACCAGCCTAAACTTCCAGATCCTCCCTTAAAAGGCCCCACAATATCTGCAGTGATCCAGCCACCGTAAAAGTCTCCAGGCTGGGCCTGAACCGGTTCACCATCCACCCAGCAGGCATCCATCAAGCTGGGATAAAACGCTAGGTAATTTTTAATTTTTATAAACGCCGGTGTGGGCTGGGGATAATACCAGGCAGCATTCTCCCGAACTTGATCCCCCACCTTGAGCGTGTAATAGTGGGCAACACCTTTCCATTCGCAAAAGGTGCGACGCGGCGTCGGGTATAGCGCAGATGCACACACATCCTCCGGGGGAATATAGAACACCGGAGGATGGCTCGTTTCCAGCACTCGATAGGTTCGGCGGGACGCCGCTAAGGTCATCCCCGCCAACTCAATTTTGATCTCCTTGACACTAGCTTCTAGCCGAGGGGGGCGCGGATAGTCCCAAACGGATTCTTTGCCCTCTCCCGATAATTCTGACGATGAGTTCATCGGTCCATGCCTGCTAGATTTAGTTTGAAGTTTCCAAGGACAGCTGCTGAGCCGAGGAAGAGGCAGAGGATCGGCGGCGTCGACGCCTAGGCGCTTTGGAGGAAGGGGCTGGCTCATCTCCCTCAGCTGAGGAGGAGACCACTTTTGATTGGGAGGATTTTCGATTCCGAGTGCGAGGCGCTCCGCTATTGGCTAAGCGAGGGGGTTCAGTCTTAGAACGGTCAGAGGTCTTCTCCAAAGAAACGTCCGACTCTTCTGGTTTAGCTGGGTCGGCAACAGGCTCATTCCCCGTTGGATCCATGGCTTTAGCGCTGCGGGTGGAGATGATTTGCGGCGATCGCTTTCCTGGGGAGGTCGATCCCTCACCGGCGCCATTGATCAGTTCAGGGACCTCCGCTTCAGCCTGCTTTCCAGGAGCGGTGATTTTGACAATGGCCGTTTTGGGATTATTCACGGTCCCCTCAAACTTAACCAGGGGCGAAATGCCTAAAAAGGCATAGACGTGCTGCTCTTGATCAGACATCTGAATTGAGACAATTTCTGGGGGAAGTTCCTGACGAATCTTAGGCGATTCTCGTCGAGATCGCCGTCGTCCGGCGGCGGAGGCTTTCTCGGCAAGGGCATCCCGAGACGGCCGTTCCCGCCGTGCAGGTTCACTCTCTTCAGCACTTTTGCGCACCACCTTCGGCGTTGAGGTGGATAGAGTTGCCCCCAGACGCGATCGCCGCCGTCGCTTCCGATTTCCCTGCTCTTGATAACTGGGATGATTCATTAAATCCAGTTCCTGGAGGTTAGACATGGTTTCAAACCCCCCGGTTGACCGGGAACTGGCAAAGGCAGAACTTGCAGCAAAACTTCGAGGCGCCTGACGCTCCACCATCGCGCCAGGCGAGTCTTCTGGGTCGCCGGGGAGATGGGCCAAATGCCCCAAACCACCGCAGGTCTGACAGGGACGACCAAACAATTCATAGATGTTTTGCCCCTGACGCTTGCGGGTTAACTCCACCAGACCCAGTTCCGTCAGCTGAGCAATCTGCGGCCGCGATTTGTCCGAACGCAAGGCCTTGTTAAAGTGCTCCAGCACCTGGAGTTGGTCCCGACGGGAATCCATGTCAATAAAGTCAACAATAATGACCCCGGCAATATTGCGCAGCCGCAGCTGTCGCGCAATTTCGACTGCAGCTTCACAGTTGGTCCACAGCACCGTCTCACGGGCAGTTGCCGAACGGGTGAAGGATCCTGAGTTGACATCAATGACCGTCAGCGCCTCGGTTCGCTCAATGATGATGTATCCTCCCGAGGGTAAATCCACTCGAGGCTTTAACGCCTCACGAATGGCCGCATTCACGCGGAAATATTCCAACACGCTCCCCTGTTCACGATGTTGATCAATTAAAATTCCCTGGGGCAAGCGATTCCCATTCCAATTGGCCAGATACTTTTTAACTCGATTTAAGCCAGACTCGGAATCCACCACAATGCGGTTCACATCGCTGCTATACACATCCCGCAGAACCTTTTGAATAAAGTCCGTGTCCCGATCTAAGAGCGCCGGGGCACGGGTGGAGGACGCTTGCTGCTGAATAGCCTCCCACTGAGCTTGCAAAAGCTCTAAATCCTCGATAATGGCATCTTCCGACACGCCATCAGCTTCTGTTCGCACCAGAAGCCCCATCCCTGAGGGCTTAATTAATATCCCTAAGGCCCTGAGACGACTGCGCTCTTCTTCCTGATTGATGCGCCGGGAAAGATTGACCCCCTTCCCGTAGGGCATCAGCACCAGGTAGCGGCCGGGAAGGGAAATATTACCCGTGAGCCGCGGCCCTTTATTGCCCGTTGGCTCTTTCATCACCTGCACCAGCACTTTCTGCTGGGGGGCCAACAATTCTGTTATCGACCCGGAAGTGCGGCGAAGGCGCAGCGGTCCGAGATCGCTAACGTGAATGAACCCGTTACGTTCTGAATCGCCAATATTGACAAACGCCGCATCAATGCTAGGTAGGATATTCTCCACAACCCCCAGGTAAATATCGCTCACCTGATGGCTACCGGTGGCTACGATGAGTTCTTGAATTTGCTCCTCTGCGAATACCGATGCGATGCGATGCTGTTCAGCGATAATAATTTGTTTTGGCATTGAACCACCTCAAAACCAGCTACGAACCGTAGCCTGGCTTGTCACTTACAAATGAATGGATAGGAAAAAACTTAGAAACGACCGACATACCTTCCTCGCAATCCACCCTCCTCTCAGGGAGAGCGATTCTTGAGAGACTGTATTCCTGGACCTAGATCACCCTGGACTTGGAGCACAAAGCCAAGGGTGGACTGTTTAAAGAGGTTGCTCCAGGTTGCACCCTTGAGCACCCGATCGCATCCGTCTGTCTATGAAGGAACGATTCCCCAGGCTCATGGACACTGAGCAAAAACAGCACCTTCAACAGAATCAGCATTCTTGCGAAGCGGTCACTTATTCGACTCTCGACCACAATCTAGCGAAGTATCTGGAACTGGCCTCTACCGGTTTAGCGTCCCGTCCCAGTCACACCTTAGAACCCGCGACCAAGAGTCTGCGCGTTTCTGCTCACCCTTAGGCTCCATACCCTGCAATGGACCTATACAGATTCAGCAAGACCGATTCCGTCTGCTGCCCCTGAGCCTTGAGGGCGCCTAGGCTAGTCCAAACTGACACTCTTTGTGGGAAGCCTATCAAACTATGACCTAATTTAAAAGGCTCTCACTTGAGATTGGCAAATGACAGTCAAAAATCAGCTTGACCTATTTTTACCAACCTCAGGAACTTTGGCCTTTCGAGAGAGCAATGTGAGATTCCTAGATTGCAGCGTCACAGGAAAGACAATTATTGGCGGTTAGAAAAGGTTTTTTCTAACTTAGACATGCATTATAGCGCGAAGTTGTAAAAAATTGGTTATTTTGTAACAACTTCCCCTACAGAAGCATCGCTTCTAATAGAGAAAACCCAAGCAGGATAAAGGTTTCGCTCCATTCTATCACAGCCCCATACAGGTCTCCAGTCATGCCCCGAAACCGCCTAAAAAACCAGTGGCCTACCCCCCAACACACCCCAGGCACCCACAGAAGACTCCAGATCAGTTCTGGCTGCCCTTGCATCACGACCCAAAGATAAAGACCTAGACCGTTGCACAGAAGTCCAGGCCAGTAGTCCCAGCGGGGCTGAAAGTGAAGGCGATGGAAGGCGCCCTTGCCTTCTGGTTTCAGGTAGGGATACAGACCGATGGCCAGAAGGTGTGCCCACCGTCCCCAGCCCATCGCCCACAGGAGGGCAATTCCTCGCGTTTGTTGAATTGCGGCAAGGGCAGTAATTTTAAGCAAAATAATCGCGATCGCGGCGAGCACCCCAAAGGCGCCAGTTCTGCTATCGGCCATGACCGCGAGCCTGCGCTTGGGATCAAACACCCCTAGCCCGTCTGCCGTATCCATGGCCCCGTCTAAATGGAGCCCTCCCGTGAGCGCCATCCAGAGACAAACCACGATAACACTCCGCAAGGTGATGGACAGCTGGCCCCACTCCATCAGCAGGTCCAAGATCCACAGCAGTCCACCCATCAATAGCCCCACGCTCGGAGACCAACGGGCAATTCGGGTGAGGTCGGGAACCAGCGGCGATGGCAACGGAATGGAGGTGTAAAACAAAATTGCGCCAACGATTTGCCGCATCAGGGTTTGGGCTAGATTCTGCCAAGTTGTGATAGAGTCACGCAAGAGCGTTTTCATAGCCCCATTCCCTGTCCTGATTTAGACGACAGCCCAAAGGGCTCATTTCATGATCTTCCCAGGTTTAACGTAGAACAGGTTTAACGTAGATCGGTCCCATGGCATCTAGCACGACAAGGCAACGGAACCGCAAAACTCCTTCCTCCAGCGAACAGAACGTCAGCGGACCTAAGCGACGGCGACGCCGTTCAGATCCCCCTCCTGTCCCCGGTTCATCCTTGGCTCGATCCTTGGCTCGAACTTCGGACAAAGCCCTTGCCCAGGGAAAGCAAAGGCATCGTTCTTCGGATCGTCCTCCACAGCGCCCAGCCTCATCACCTCCGATCTTCTGGCGATCGCTTCTCGGCTTTATTGCAGCGGGCGCTAGTGCCGCTGGGGTGATCTGGTTTGAGCATCAGCTCCCCAATACGCAGAATATTCGCCAGGCAACGTGGGTACGCCCCGGAACCGTGACTTACCAAAGTTCCGAAGGAGACATTCTCTACCAATCCGGGGAATCGACTCGCCAAACTGTCACCGGGACAGAAATTCCCAAACAGCTTAAGGAAGCCTTTCTAGCCACTGAAGACCGCCGTTTTTATGACCATGACGGGGTCGATCTCAAGGGGGTTATCCGGGCAACCCTGACCAATTTCCGCTCTGGAGAACTCGCAGAAGGCGGGAGTACCCTCACTCAACAGCTTGCCCGGATCAGTTTTCTCAGTCAGGAACGCTCCATTATTCGCAAGCTCAAGGAGGCTCGGATTGCCCAGAAAATTGAGGCCAGCCTTTCCAAGGATGAAATTCTGGAGCGCTATCTGAATCAGGTCTATCTGGGGTCCGGAGCCTATGGGGTGGCAGATGCAGCCCAGGTTTACTACAGCAAGACCCCCTCGGATCTCACCCTTCCAGAGATGGCCTTGCTGGCAGGTCTCCCAGCCGCTCCTAGCATTTATTCTCCCCTTGACAATCCTGAAATAGCCCTAAAGCGTCGAAATGTGGTGCTGTTGCGCATGCAGCAGGCTCAATACATCACGCCGGAGGAGGCCAAGGCAGCCCAGGGCGCTCCTTTAAACCTCAATCCCCAAAATCCACCCAATCAGGAGAATCAAGCCCCCTACTTTACGGCCTACCTGCAAAAAGAACTGTTGGCAGTGGTCCCCAAGGCTCAGCTCCAGCAGGGAGGGCTGGTGGTTGAAACCACCTTGAATCAAGGCTGGCAGGAGGCCGCGGCTCAAACCATTACAGAGACCGTCAACCTGCAGGGGTGGGGACAAAGGTTTGATCAGGGAGCTCTGATTGCCATCGACCCTAAAACAGGCGCCATCAAGTCCATGGTGGGAGGCGTGGACTTTCAAAATTCTCAATTTAATCGCGCAACTCAGGCCCAACGACAGCCTGGGTCAACCTTTAAGCCCTTTGTCTACACCACCGCGATCGCCGCTGGCCTTTCTCCCACCAATGGCTATTTGGATGCCCCGATTTCCGTGGATGGCTACCGACCCAAAAACTACAGTGGTGAATATAAGGGCTGGGTCTCCATGACCTCTGCCCTAGCCCATTCCTACAACATTCCAGCAGTTCGCGTCCTGTTAGATGTCGGATTTCAGCCCACGATCAAGATGGCTAGGGCGCTTGGGATTGAGTCCGATCTCGCCCCCGTCTATTCCACTGCCCTGGGATCTAGCGAAGTCACCCTCCTAGAGCTCACCAATGCCTACGCCACTCTCGCCTCCCAGGGCTTGTACCATCAGCCCCATGGGATTCAAAAAGTGATTAACCGTCATGGAGAGATCCTTTATGAACGCCCAATTCAGGCAAAGCGAGCCTTAGACGCCGACTCTGCGGCAATTATGACCTGGATGCTTGAGCAGGTGGTCAGTTCGGGAACTGGCGTGAACGCAAAGCTTGATCGGCCAGTAGCTGGCAAAACAGGAACATCAGAAGACTCACGAGATCTGTGGTTTATTGGATACATCCCCCAGCTCGTGACGGGAATTTGGCTGGGCAATGACGACAATGCCCCCACCCAAGGCACGAGTGCGACGGCAGCCGCAAGCTGGCAGACCTACATGCAATCCGTGGTTCAGTCCCTGCCCGTAGAGCCTTTTCCAAAGGTTCCACGATTTGAGGGACGCCAAGGATCCATCAAGGTAGCCCCGATACAGCCCAAGGATCTCAGAACCGAAGCGATCCCCAGCCAAGACAAGCCCTCCGAAGCTGACTCCACGGAAGCAGCATTGGAGAACTAACCGAAGCAATCCTCACGGCGGTAGCCTAGGCTACCGCGCTATCCCCCACCTGAAATCTGTTCAGGCGGGAGACAGAAGTGAGCGCAGATCTAGTGAATCTAAACGCCTTTGGTGGAAAGACTCTTTCGAGAACGTTCGGATCGAGCCGAGGTGGCGCGAGAGCGGGATTTGCCCTGGTAAATGGCATCGAGCTGATTGCCAATGGGCGGATACTGGTCAAAGGCAAGCTGGAGCGCCGCCGCCGCGATCGCTCGGGTATCGTATTCCTCAGACAACTCGGACACCAAAGGCAAGAAGGACGCCAGTCGCTCACCCTGAAGCACATCCTGAATTTGGGTGGTCAGATGCTCAAAGCGGCGGGCCTCAATCTGGGCAC
Source organism: Lyngbya confervoides BDU141951 (assembly GCF_000817775.3). Classification (GTDB taxonomy): domain Bacteria; phylum Cyanobacteriota; class Cyanobacteriia; order Thermosynechococcales; family Thermosynechococcaceae; genus Lyngbya; species Lyngbya confervoides. Next base: position 119,561 of record NZ_JTHE03000103.1, on the reverse strand, counting down.
GGGTAGGAGCGGGCAGCATCTGAATCTCCTGATTAACATGGTGACCAATTCCACGCAGCTGATAGCGCTCCGTAGGATGCACCAGGGAGATGGCCGTTCCGCAACTGCCAGCCCGTCCCGTACGGCCAATGCGATGCACATAGGTTTCATGCTGATCTGGAACAGTGTAGTTAATCACATGGGACAGCTCATCCACATGAATGCCACGGGCCGCAATATCCGTCGCCACCACCCAGCGGACACTTCCCTGCTTAAACCGATGCAGCAGTCGCTCACGCTGATGCTGGCTGAGATCCCCATGGTACTCGTCGGCACTGTACCCTGCTGACTGGAGACGCTGGGTTAGGTCTGCCGCTTCGCGTCGCGTTTGGACAAAAATAATCGCCGAGGTGGGATCCTCTAGCTCGAGCACCGCCTGGAGCACCGCCGGTCTTGACCAACGCCGCGGCACCGCATAGCCAATCTGGCGAATGCGGTTGGGGGTGGCCTGGGGCATTTCCACCTTGATGTTGACTGGGTTATCTAAAAACTGCTTGGCGAGCCGAAAAATGGCTGGCGACATGGTAGCGGAGAAAAAGGCCGCTTGGCGAGTTTCTGGAACTTGATTCAGAATAGTCGTCACATCTGGAATGAAGCCCATGTTGAGCATTTCGTCCGCTTCGTCTAAAACAAAGCAGTTCACATGATCCAGCTTCAGCACTTGGCGCTCTAACAGGTCCAGCACCCGCCCTGGGGTACCCACAACAATGTGGACCCCACGCTTGAGCTGCGCAATCTGGGGGTCAATGGCTTGTCCACCATAGACCGCTAGCACCCGCAGGGCAGCATCGGCCTTAAAGCTCTGCATAGCCTGACTCACCTGCATCGCCAACTCGCGAGTTGGCGTCAAAATTAAGGCTTGAACTACTTTCAAGTCCGGATTCACTCGCTCAAGAATAGGCAGGGAAAAGGCAGCGGTTTTACCGGTCCCCGTTTGGGCCTGGCCAATGAGGTCTCGACCTTCCAGAAAAATGGGGATGGCCTGGGACTGAATGGGAGTCGGGGCTTCGAATCCCAGTGATTTTAAGCATGCAACGCGTTGTGCAGACAGACCAAGTTGTTCAAACGAAAGGGTCATGCAATCTCCTAGAGAACAATAACGATTGCTACTCCTCACTCTTCCCTGTTCTAAACCTTCAGGCCCTCGCTGGATGCCAGGGTACGCTTCCTCTAGGAATAGGGAAACGATTGGATTTATTGCCTGCAAAACCGCTGAAATTTAAGTAGTCTTTATAAAAAATATAGTCGGGTGACCCCGCCAGATCGAACTTAAAGACTTAAATACTGGTTTTGATAACGCAAGTTAAAACAGAATCATAGAGCAGCATCAAATCGGAATAGATCAATTCCTTCTTTTCTATTCTGCAACAAAACGTTACAGGATGAAAAGTCTTTTTACAAACTCTGTCCTCCCAACCCTCTTAAGGAGACTGTTGAGGATCTGCCATCAGGTCGGCGGCGGTGGCAATATGCCCGTAGAGATCGTAGGGATCCGCATCGGTAATTTTGGCGATCGCCATGGTGCCCAGGCTGGCGGCCTGCCCCTGGGGAGAGGGACGGAGGTAGACCCAGCCATCAACCTCGGGGGAAAATCGTGCCGATCGGCCCAGAAGCTGGCCAGTGGCTGGATTTTCCTGTTCAATCAGCACGTTCACCACCTTGCCAATTTCACGCTGATTCTGGCGCAACGCAATGGGCTGCTGCAGTGCCATGAGGCGATCGCGTCTGGCGTCCATCACCGCTGGATCCACCTGAGAGTTCAGGGCATAGGCCGCTGTCCCCTCCTCTGGGGAAAAGGTAAACACCCCCACGTGATCAAACCCATGTCGCTGCACAAACTCGCACAGATGCTGGAAATGGGCCTCAGTTTCACCCGGAAAGCCCACAATAAATGTCGTGCGCAGCACAGCTTCGGGAAGCTGCTGCTTTAAACGCTCAATAATGTGATCATTCACCTGCCCCTGCCAGGGACGATTCATCGCCTTGAGAATATCCGGGTGGGAGTGCTGTAGGGGCAGATCCAGATAGGGCAGAACATTGGGCGTTTCTTGAAAGGCCGCAATCACCTCGGGCGTCAGGCCCGTGGGGTAGGCATAGTGAACCCGAATCCAGGGCACCTCGACCTGGGCCAAGGCACGCAGTAAGTCGGCCAGTCGCGGCCGACCATAGAGATCTAGCCCATAGTTTGTCGTAATTTGGGAAATTAAAATAATTTCCTGCACACCTTGATCAGCTAGCTGCTTCGCTTCCGCCACAATCGATTCTATGGAGCGCGATCGCTGCTTTCCCCGCAGGTGGGGAATGATGCAAAAGGCACAGCCATAATCACACCCCTCTGCAATTCGCAGATAGGCCACCGCTTCCGGGGTGGTGCGATAGCGAGGTACGGACTCATCGGCCAGGTAGGTGGGATGGGCAGAAACTTCCTGCACCCGCTCTCCCGTTTCAACCCGACGAATCACATCCACAATTTTGTGGTAGTCCCCGGTTCCCACCAACGCCACGGCTTCGGGCAGTTCCTCAAGCAGCTCGGACTGAAAGTGCTGCGCCATGCAGCCCGTGATCACAATTTTCTTGTTGGCCTCGGCTAGCTCCACCAGAGTCCGCACCGACTCTTCCCGCGCAGCCTGGATGAAGCTACAGGTGTTCACGATGACGTAGTCTGCCAAATCTTCGTCATTGTTGACCGCATAGCCGGCCTCCACCAGCAGTCCCAGCATGTGCTCTGTATCAATTCGGTTTTTTTCGCAACCCAAATGGGACACCGCAATCGTGGGCTGATCAGTCATAGACCTGTGTTTTTGCAACTTAAATTTTTAGAAGAGGGCACACCGCTCCAATCTTAGCCCAAGAATTCACTTTCTCTGGCTTAAAGATGCTTAAATATCCAGCTGGGTCAGATTTAGGCGTGGACCGTAGGCCTCGATAAACTCTCGTCGCGGGGCGACGCGATCACCCATGAGAATGGTGAAAATGCGATCAGCCTCAGCGGCATCCTCGATGTCAATTTGCTTGAGGGTGCGCGTCTCAGGATTCATGGTGGTCTCCCAGAGCTGCTGTGGCATCATCTCCCCGAGTCCCTTAAAACGCTGAATCGTGTAGTTGGCATTCGCTGGAAACTCATTTTCCACCAGCTGGGCTAACTCCCGCTCGTTATAGCAGTAGTAATGCTGGCGGCCCCGCTCCACCTTATAAAGGGGTGGGCAAGCAATATAAACATAGCCCTTATCTACCAAGTCTCGCTGGTAGCGATAGAAAAAGGTCAACAGCAGGGTCCGGATATGGGCTCCATCAACGTCGGCATCGGTCATGATGATGATGCGGTGGTAGCGCAGCTGGGAAACATCAAAGTCCTCGCCCTTAATTCCCAAACCGAGGGCCGTAATTAAGGCCTGAATCTCCGCATTTTTGTAAATTTTGGCATCATCGGTTTTCTCAATGTTGAGGATCTTGCCGCGCAGGGGCAAAATGGCCTGAAAGCGGCGATCGCGGCCCTGCTTGGCACTTCCCCCCGCTGAGTCGCCCTCTACAATAAAAATCTCCGACCCCTCTGGATCACGAGAGCTGCAGTCCGCAAGCTTGCCTGGCAAAGTGGAAGACTCTAGCACAGACTTACGTCGCACCAGCTCCCTGGCCCGCCGCGCAGCTTCAGCAGCATTAAAGGCCTGGATAGCTTTCTCAAGCACCGCATCTGCGACTCCAGGGTTGAAATCCAAATATTCTGTGAGAACTTCCCCCACCAGAGAATCAACAATGCCACGCACCTCGGTATTCCCCAGCTTGGTCTTGGTTTGGCCTTCAAATTCCGGCTCTGGCACCTTCACGGAAATCACCGCCGTGAGGCCCTCGCGAATATGTTCACCTCCTAAATTGGCATCACTGTCCTTAAGCTTATTGCGTTTGCGAGCTACGGAATTCATGGTGCGCGTGAGCACCGTTTTTAAGCCTTCTAGGTGAGTGCCCCCATCCACCGTACGAATATTGTTGGCAAAGCCCAGGAGGTTATCCGAATAGGCATCCAGACACCACTGGAGCGCCACCTCCACATGCACACCACTGCGCTCCCCCTGCACGTAAATAATTTCATCGTGGATCGTGGACTTGTCCTTATTCATGTAGCCCACGTATTCCTTAATGCCTCCCTCGTAGTGGTAGATTTCCACATAGGGCGTATCGGTGCCGAGAAGATTCAGCCGACGGTCGGTAAAGACAATTTGCACTCCAGCATTGAGATAGGCCAACTCTCGAAACCGGCTTGCCAGGATCTTATATTCAAACTGGGTTTGTTCAGTAAAAATAGTTGAATCTGGCAAAAACGTAATGGCAGTTCCGGTTTTCTTCTTATCTCCTGGTTTAACGGTTAGATCTCCCGTGGAAACTCCCCGCTCAAATCGCTGCACATGCTCCTTGCCATTGCGCCACACCTTGGCCTCCACCCACTCCGACAGGGCATTGACCACAGAAATCCCAACCCCATGCAGCCCACCCGAAACCTTGTACCCACCGCCACCAAACTTACCGCCAGCGTGCAGCACCGTCATGACAGTTTCCAGGGCTGAGGTGCCGGTTTGGGAATGAATCTCAGTGGGAATCCCACGCCCATCATCCACAACGGTAACCGACCCGTCTTCGTTTAAGAAAATTTGAATCTTTTGGCAAAAGCCCGCCAGAGCCTCATCGACGGAGTTATCCACCACCTCGTAAACTAGGTGATGCAGTCCCCGAGGCCCCGTGCTGCCGATGTACATGCCCGGTCGTTTTCGAACCGGCTCTAAACCTTCCAATACCTGAATTTGATCGGCACCGTAATTGGTTGTCGTCATCGGGGCGTGAACTCCTAACTGAAAGGGCCACCAAGCTTTGTTGGCGACACAAAATGAAAAAACAGCACAAAAATTCTAACACAAAAGCTTAATCAGCGATTTCATTGGAAATTGAGGCTTAATTAACAGGGGGGTCCACCCTTCCTTTTTTCTCGCCCTCTGCCGGATCACCTCCCCGCCATCTTTAATCCTTCGTCCTTTTCCCTGCTTCTTTAGTCCATGTCCCCTGGTCTCATTGTGATCTGTGGCCCCACCGCCACTGGGAAGTCTAGTTTGGCAATGGCCATCGCCCAAAAATTTTCGCTGCCCATCCTCAGTGCCGATTCTCGTCAGGTTTACCAGGAATTCAACATTGGGACGGCTAAACCCACCCTCAGGGAACAGCAGCAAGTTCCCCATTTTCTCATTGACCTGGTCGCGCCAACAGCAACTCTGAGCGTCGCCCAGTATCAGCGCCAGGCGCAATCCCTCATTCAGCAATTTCAGGATCAAGGCATTGTCCCGCTGTTAACTGGCGGCACAGGACTCTACATCAAGTCCATTACCCACAACCTTAAGATCCCACGAGTCGCCCCCCACCCCCAGCTGCGATCCCAACTGGGACAGTGGGATCAGGCCATCTTGCACCACTGGCTCCAGCAGGTGGATTCTCCCAGTGCCCAAAGGATTCATCCCCGCGATCGGCTTCGGACCCTGCGCGCTTTGGAGGTATTTTACGTAACAGGAAAACCGCTGTCCCAGCAGCAGGGAGAATCGCCCGTGTCCTATCCCATTCTTTTTTTGGGTCTTGACTTGCTCGATCGCACCCAGCAGACCCAGCGCATTTGCGATCGCACCCACCAAATGTTTGCCCTGGGCTGGATTGAAGAAGTGAAAGGAATTGTGGAACGCTATGGCCCGGCCCTGCCACTTCTCAAAACTCTGGGTTATGCCGAAATTCTCGACTATCTTCAGGGCCGCGCCAACCTCCCAACAACCCAGCAAGCCATCGTGCGCCATACCCGGCAATTTGCCAAACGCCAGCGCACCTGGTTTCGAGCCAACCCTGATATTCACTGGTTTGACCCCAGCGCGCCCGGTGCCTTTGAGAAAATGATGGAATCCGCTGCGCTTTTCTTGGAATCGACCGCTGCGTAAGTCAGTAGACAGAATCCGCAGATCCTGAAACGGGCCAGAAAAAGCAAAACCCGAGTCTCTTTTTGATAGAATAGCTGCGTCGTCTAGGTGCATGTCGTTGACTCAGTCCTTCGATCTTCCCCAGGTTCAAGACCCTCAGGTTGATGAGTTTCTGCAGGAGCTTGCCTCAATTCAGCAAACCGGCTCCAAGCGCATTGCCTTGCTCGGCTCCCGCCACGTTCCAATCATTCACCAAAATATGATTGAAATGCTGAGCTATGCCTTGGTTTTATCGGGTAACCAGCTCCTCACCTCCGGATCCACCGGAACCAACGCCGCTGCCATCCGCGGGGCCATGCGGGCCGACCCCAATCTGCTCACGGTGGTTCTCCCCCAAAGCTTAGACCGCCAGCCCCCTGAATCCCGCCGACAGCTGGACAATGTAATGCATCTGGTGGAGAAACCAGAACAAGACGAGATGTCCCTGGCTGAGGCCAGCGCCCTTTGTAACCAAGAAATCATTTCTCGCTGCCAGCAATTGGTTTGCTTCGCCTTTCATGACAGTAATACCCTCCTGAAAACCTGTCGAGAGGCTGAGGATCTGCGCAAGCTGGTCACCCTGTTTTACTTTGATTGAGCTCACGCTCTGGAATGCTGGGTAAGTTTATCGTGTTTGAGGGGGTAGAGGGGTCTGGAAAAACGACCCAGATCCAGCAGGCCCTGGCTTGGATTACCGAGGCAGGGTGGGCCCAGCAGATCATGGCGGCCTATGGCCTGCAGCCTCCGGTGGCGGTGGTAACCCGAGAACCCGGTGGCACCAAGCTGGGGCAGCAATTGCGACAGCTACTCCTAGATCCCAGTCTCAGCGTAGCTGAGGCCATTACTCCCGAGGCCGAACTCCTGCTCTACGCCGCAGATCGCGCCCAGCATGTGGTGCAGTGGATTCAGCCGCAGTTGGCCGCCGGAAAAATTGTTCTGTGCGATCGCTTCACAGCCTCCACCCTGGCTTACCAGGGCTATGGCCGCCAGATCAGCTTGGATTTGATTGATCAGGTGAATCGGTTAGCCACCTTCGGCCTAAGCCCAGATTTAACCCTGTGGTTCAATCTGGATATTCAAGTGGGCCTGCAGCGGGCACAGCAGCGCAATGCCCAAGCTGGCCCTGATCGCATGGAGGCCAACGAAGAGGAGTTCCATCAGCGCGTGGCCCACGGCTTTGCCGCGATCGCCGAGGCGGATCCGGCCACGCACATGATCGACGGCAATGCCAATTTAGAAACGGTGACGGATCAAGTTCGATCGATTCTCCAAAGGCACTTTGAGCAATGGTATCCTCGCCCTTTGCCCAGCTAGTCGGACAACCCCAAGCCGTTCAACTCCTAACCCGAGCGATCGCATCCCATCGCATTGCACCGGCCTATGTGTTCATTGGTCCCCAGGGCGTGGGGCGCAGCCTTGCGGCCCTAGAATTCCTGTCTCTTTTAATTCAAACTCGGGAACAGCGTTCTCCCCTGCGCACACAGCTAGAGAACCACCCCGATATTTTACGTCTTGAACCCACCTATCTCAAAAACGGCAAGCTGATTGCGGCCTCTGCCTTTTCCCAGACCCCGGACAGCCGTCCGAAATCACGACCGCAAATTCGCGTGGCGCAAATTCGTGAGCTGACGCGCTTTATCCACCAAACGCCCCTGGAAGCGACCCGGCTGCTTGTTCTCATCGATGAAGCAGACCTGATGGGCGAGGCCGCGGCCAATGCGCTGCTTAAAACCTTAGAAGAACCGGGCAATGCCTGTCTGATTCTCCTGGCCACCACCACGGAGGCGCTCTTACCCACGATTCTCTCTCGCTGCCAGAAGATTCCCTTCTATGGGTTATCCACCGCCGATCTCGCCCAGGTGCTCACAGCGGCTGGGTACGATCACATCCTCCACTCCCCCACCTTGATGCGCCTAGCCCAGGGGAGTCCAGGCGCGGCGATCGCCCATTGGCAGAAACGACAAGATCTTGACCCGGATCTTTTAGCCCGGTGCCTCTGCCCCCCTCCCCATGACGAGGCCAGTCTCGCCCTTGCCCGGGACATTGATCGGCAACTGGATCTTGAAACCCAATTATGGCTGGTGGACTACCTGCAGCAGCACTACTGGTTTGAGCAAGGCCAGATCTCGATCGTGCGTATCTTAGAAAACACAAAGATGAGCCTGCGGCAATATGTGCAGCCCCAATTGACCTGGGAGGTCACCTGGTTTGCGATCGCAGAACAGGCTGCAGCATGAATCCTGAGCAGCTTCTTTGCACTAGCTTCTTTGGAGACCTGACCCCATCAAAAGGTTGCAAAGGGACTCAGAGTTCGATACATTAATGAAGTTGCCTCAAACACCCTCGCCGGGATAGCTCAGTCGGTAGAGCAGGGGACTGAAAATCCCCGTGTCGCCAGTTCGATTCTGGCTCCTGGCATTTTACTGCACGTTTCAGCTCAAGTTTGAGTCTCGTCCTACGTTACTATTCCGCTCTGAATTGACGGCTCCAGTTCTTCAGCGCAACAGTTGTTTTACATATCATTACAATCCTTGTAGTTTGTTGACTGCACTCCCAGGCTTTGTTGGACAATACGGGTATTTGGATTTCGTGTATTTGAGAGGAGAATTCCATTGAAGCGTATTTTGTCAGCCGTCTTTGCCCTGATTCCGGCCTTCTTACTGCTCCTGTCCTCCCCCGCCTTTGCCGCTGATGCTGGGGCTGGAGCGCAGGTATTTTCGGCCAACTGTGCAGCCTGTCATGCCGGAGGAGGAAACGTCATTAACCCCGCTAAAACTCTTGCCCAAAAAGACTTAGAAGCAAACGGAAAGGACACTGCTGATGCCATCATCACGCAGGTCACCAATGGCTACAATGCCATGCCAGCTTTTGGGGGACGTCTCTCTCCATCAGATATTGAGAACGTTGCAGCCTACGTTTTAGATCAAGCTGCAAAAGGTTGGTAGCCCCCCAGGCTAGTCAGTTTTGAATTTTTTCAGGCCTCTTACAACTCTACCAATCATCTAATGTCCAGAGACGATTGGATGCTGGCCCGGTCAATGATTCCCTTGACCGGGTCTTTTTCTAGGGTTACTGCGGGAGATTGACGAAGATTTCTGCTGTCCCTGACCGTAAAGCCAGGATTTGTTGCGGTTTAGAGCATCAATATCAAGAAATATCTTGTCTCGTCACAATTTCTTAATGAACGATTCATCCGGCAAAATCCCTTTCTAAGATGTGGGCATAGCCAAATCGTGAGGGCCCAGCTTCTCTGGCGAAACGACCAGGATGAATAAGATAGACGCAAGCCAAGTCAACCGACTAGTTCAGCTTGGACATAAAAACTTTTCAGGGACAAATTTACAGGGATTGAACCTCAGTGCCCAAGTTCTCGTGAATGTGGATTTTGAAGGGGCAAACTTAATGGGGACAAACCTGAGCCGCGCCTTTCTCACCCATGCCAGTCTCAAAAGGACCAGCTTAAACTGGGCAAATTTACAGTATGTCAAATGTAGCGAGGGTTCCTTTACTGAATCTGACCTGACCAAGGCAGATTTAAAGGGCAGCTTTCTGGTCAAGGCCGACCTTCGGGGAGCAAAGCTAAGCGGCGCCGACCTCCGGGGGGCAAACCTGCGAAATGCCAACCTGGAACAGGCCAATCTATGCAGTGTAAAGCTGATGGGCGCGAATCTACGGGGGGCCAATCTCCGAGGGTGTAACTTAAATTGGGCCGATCTATCAGAGGCAAGGCTGGGTATGGCTCAGCTCCAGGGGGCTAACCTGCAAGGAGCCATCCTGCGAGGAGCCTATATGAATGGCTTAGACTTATCGGGACTGGATCTGCAGGGGCTAGATTGTCGGGGAGCCAGACTCAGTGGCATCTATGGAAGGGGCGTCAACTTTGCCCAGGCTCAGCTTCAGGGCGCCTGCCTCAAGGGAAGCATCCTCAGGCAGGCCCACCTTCAACAGAGCGATCTCACCGGGAGTAATTTATCTCGAGCCGATTTACGCCAGTGCCGACTCTCCCAAACCCCTCTACACAAGGCTATCTTGCTGGATACGCGACTACTCTAGTCACTCAAGCCGGGACGGGGCATGGGTGGGGTGTGGGATTTATTCAACTGTCGCAGCCAAAGCCCCCCGAGAGCGGCAATGGTCAAGGAGACAAAGCCCGTGAGGGAATTAAGCAGTAAAAACCCGCCCACTGCGAACATCAGGCCGAAGAGAAAGCACACCGATGCCACCACCCGCATGACATCCTTGCCCAAATTCTGAAGGGGCAGAAGTCCAGTTTGAGTTGCCTGCCGTCGCCAGCCGGGTCCGCCAGGCCTCACCTTCGTATAAAAGCGCCGCAGCGTCTCTTCCGATTCCGGAGGGGTTAGGAACATGACGCTAATCCACAGAAGCGCGGTGAGGGCAGCTGTCACCAGCAAACGCTGACCAAAGTCCTCAATCTTTAGCTGAAAAATGGGATTGTCAATACTGGTCACCAGTCCAATTATGAAACCACCCACCATGGAGGCCAGCTCCGCTGCGGCGTTAATTCGCCACCAGTACCAGCGCAGAATCAGCACCAGGCCTGGCCCGGTCCCAATGGCGATGACCAGACGAAAGACCGTGGTGATGTCCTTGGAAAAGAACGCCGCAACAGCCCCCAGAAGGGTCACCAGAACTGAGGCCACGCGGCCCGCCAATACCAGCTCTGACTGAGTCGCATCCGGGTGCAAAAATCGCCCATAGAGGTCGTTTGTGAGATAGGATGCCCCCCAATTAATTAAGGTTGAAACGGTACTCATGAAGGCCGCTAGCAGCGAGGCCACCACTAATCCCAGAACGGCAGGTGGTAAAAACTCAAGCATGAGCTTGGGATACCCCAGCTCAGGATCTTCCAGGTCTGGAAACACCACCAGCGCTACTAGTGCCACCACAATCCAAGGCCAAGTCCGCACGACATAGTTCAAGATATTAAAAAACCAGGCCGCTTTTTCAGCTTCGGCTTCATCCTTAGCCGCTGCGAGCCGTTGCACAAACTCGCCGCCGCCATCACTGCGTCGAAAGGCCCACCATTGGACAAAGACATAGGCACTAAAAGTGCTCAGAGTGATGCCTGCGGTGTCGGACCAGCGGAGCCCACCGGCAAACTGGATCGGCAAAAAGCTCAAGGCATCAAAGTCTGTTCCGGCTTGGACTTTCTCCAGAAGCGGCCCCATCCCACCGACGGAGTTCACGGCTAGTACCGCCACAATCAGCGCCCCCAGCAAGGCCAGGAAAAATTGAAAGAAATCCGTGAGCACCACCCCCCAAAGCCCAGAAAATCCAGCATAAATTAAGACCAGAATGCTCACGCCGACGACACTCCAGAGTTTTCCAGCTTCGCCGGGGTTCAGCCCCAGGCTTTGCCACAGCTCTAGCGCATCCACGGCCTTTACCATTGCCAGCATGGCATAGCCAATACCAATGCAGTTAATGGGTACTGCAAACAAAAACGCCTTGGTGCCTCGCAACAGGGCGGCCGCTCGGCCCCCGTAGCGCAGTTCAGTCAGCTCCGCGTCAGTGACAATTTCAGAACGTCGCCAGAGTCGGGCAAAAACGTAGATCAGCACCACATGGGCTATGCCAAAGCTCCACCATTCCCAATTGCCAGCAATGCCGCGCTTGCCCACCACTCCGGCCACGTACAGCGGCGTATCAATTGAAAATGTGGTGGCAGCCATACTGGTCCCGGCTAACCACCAGGTTAGCGATCGCCCAGAAATAAAAAAATCAATCATGCTGCCCGACGCTTTGCGGGACAAATACAGGCCCAACCCCATGGTGGCCAAGAGGTAGAGCAGCACAATCACCCAATCAACTATTTGCATGATGTCAGCGTTTATTTTAATCTGCCGACATCATGCCATAGGGTTAAGTCCGCTTCGGGGGACTGTAATGCTTTGATGGATTTTCGCCCCAACCGTCAGCAACCCGTTCCCTTCCCTAGAAGCAGTCGCGCCAGACGCCCACCAGAATGCCCTGAACCTCCACCTGCGCAGCTGGGATCTTAATCGGAGCATAGTTGAGGTTTGCCGCCTCCAGGGTCACACTTGCTCCTTTGCGAAAGAAGCGCTTCAGGGTAGTCCCTTGCCCAGAGACATGGGCTGCCACAATGGAACCATTCTTCACCCGCTTGGCATCCAATACCGGGCGCATAATGACGATGTCTCCCTCGGCAATGTGGTCTTCGATCATGCTGTCACCATTCACCCGCAGGGCAAAACAGTCAGGCGCCGCCAAGCAACGCTGTAAATCCAGCGTTGCGGGATCATCCACAAAGGGCTCGATCAGCCCCCCAGCTGCAATTTCCCCGAGAATGGGGACCTGTGCCTGATTCTGGCCCAAATCCTCAAGGTGCAAGATGCGAAGGGTTCTGGCTTGGCCTGGATCCCAATCGATGTAGCCTTTCCGACGCAGGTGTTCAAGGCGGCTTTGCACCGGCGCAGGCGATCGCAGCTTCATAGCCTGCATCATCTGCCGAATGGAGGGCGCATGCTGATAGGTTTGGATATAGTCCACCAGCCAGTCATAGAGTTCCTGTTGAACTTTCGTGAGGGGTTCCATGGCAGTCGGAGCAATTGCTTTCAATGCTGAATGGAACTATTGTACTGCTAACCTCCAACACAGGCTAGCTCTAGGGTAACGGGGGTATGATCGCTGGGCTTTTCCAGCTGACGCGGTCCGCAATCGATGGTACAGGCGATCGCCTGCTCGTAGAGCTCTGCGGTTACGTAGTGATGGTCGATGCGCCAGCCGCGATTACGGCGAAAGGAGGCGGCGCGATAATCCCACCAGCTAAAGTGTCCTGCCTCAGTGGTGAACTTGCGAAAGGCATCTGCAAAGCCCAGAGCAAGCAAGGTGCGAAGCGCCTCCCGTTCTGCGTCAGAGGACATGATATGGGTTTGGCGGCCCTGGGGATCATGAATATCGCGATCCTCCAGGGCAATGTTAAAGTCCCCGCACAGGACAATGCCCTGGGGCGATCGCCTCAGCAACGCCTTGATATAGCGGTAGAGCACCTCAAACCAGTGCAGCTTGTAGGCGTATTTTTCACTGCCGATGGCATTGCCATTAGGCACGTACAGATTAACTACACGCACCCCAGACTCGGCTACACCCGTGATTACCCGCTTTTGTTGATCCAGAAGTTCAGCAGCGTTCGTTTCCAGACCAGCATGGGCGAAGACAGGAGTAAAACCCATCTGAACCTCACTCAGGGGTGTTTTCGCAATCAGGGCAACGCCGTTGTAGGATTTTTGGCCAAAAACGTAGGGAATATAGCCCAGCGCCTCAAAGGGCGATCGCGGAAAGTCGGCATCCACCACTTTGGTTTCCTGAAGACAAAGCACCTCCACCGAGTTTTCGGCAAGCCAGCCCGTCACATGATCTAGGCGGGTACGAACCGAATTGACATTCCAAGTGGTAATTTTCATGCCAACAACTGCACACTCCTGCATGGGGCCAAAGCCTATGAATTATTGGCCGGATCAGCATCACGAGTCAAGGGATCCACAGAAAAACGGAGGATGGCGGGTACGCTAAATCTAAACCATCACGGCCAGGATCCATGCCGCTTTCCATTTCCATCCGCGATATTCAAACGCTAATTCTTTCCTACCATCCAGTCATCACCATTGAAACGGTGGAAGAAGAGCGCATTAGCACCCTACTGAAGGCGGCAACCCAGGAGATGAACTTACCCCTGTTTGAATGGAGTCTTTCCCAGGGACTGGTGCGATCGCCTGGCACCTACGATGCACCTTGGATTAATGAATATGCACCGCCGGGGACGCTGCAAGCCACGACCATCGGCAACACCCAGGAGCCGTTAGCGGTTCTGAAACATATTCAAGACATGAGCCTGAAGGCAATTTTCTGGCTTAAGGATTTTGCCCCTCATCTATCAGACCCCGAGACAGCCCGCCACTTTCGCGATCTGGCCCAGGTGTTTGCCCAAAAGTCCTCAGCTCTCATTTTGACCGGAGAAACCATTCGTCTCCCCAGCGATCTCAGCCACGATGCCGTATTCTACGATCTGCCCCTGCCGGGACGCGATGAACTGCGGCAAATTCTCGAGCAGATGATTCGCAGCTTTAGTGCCAAGCGACGAATTCAAGTGGAATTAACGGATCCAGAACGCGACCAATTGGTCCAGGCACTCAGCGGTATGACCCTCAAGCAGGCGCGGCAGATTATTGCCTATGCCGCCCTTGATGACGGCAAGCTCACCGCAGCTGATATCGCGCGAATCCTGCACCGCAAGGCCCAAATCATTCACGCCGATGGGGTCCTCGACTATTTCCCCGCCTCCGATCGGGCCATTGTCCTGGGAGGATTTCAGGGACTTAAGGACTGGCTAGACCTCGCCAGTGTGGGCTTTAGCCCCGCTGCTCGCGCCCTCAATCTCCAAGCACCCAAGGGAATTCTGATTGTGGGCATCCAGGGCTGCGGCAAATCCCTGGCGGCCAAGGCCATCGCCCAGGTCTGGCAGATGCCTCTCCTCAAGCTGGATGCCGGCCGTCTTTACGACAAGTACGTTGGCGAATCGGAGAAAAACTTCCGGCAGGCTATCCGCCTCGCGGAGTCCATGGCCCCGTCCATTCTCTGGATTGATGAAATTGAGAAGAGCCTGGGGTCAAGCCATAGCGAGGTGAGCGACGGCGGCCTGAGCCAGCGCATGTTTGGTTCATTTCTAACCTGGATGCAGGAAAAAGCCCAGCAAGTTTTTGTGGTGGCCACCGCCAATGATATCTCCCAGATTCCACCGGAGCTGCTACGCAAGGGTCGCTTTGACGAAATTTTCTATGTTGACCTCCCCCAGGAACGCGATCGCGCCGCCATTTTACAAATTCATCTCACCCATCATCGCCAGGACCTCAAACAGTTTGATCTGAATCAGCTCGTCAAAGCCTCCCAGGGATTCAGTGGCGCCGAGATCGAACAAGTAGTGGTCGCCGGACTATACCAAGCCCTCTATCTACAGCAGCCCCTGAGCACAGCAATCTTACTGAGGGCAATCAGCCAAACCATCCCCCTGTCCATCTCCCGACGGGAGCATTTAGAACATTTGAGAGCGATCGCCCAAGATCGTTTCATCAACGTTAGCCAACGGTTGCATGCGCCTCTCTCCAACGCACATCCCACCCGCTCAGGAGAGACACCAATCGAGCCCGCCAACTAAGCCACCCAGACCCCATCCAGCCGATCCCCGCCCAGGCAAGCCCCCTCAACCCCGTTGGTCGCGATCATCTTCAGAATCAAGAATAATTCGCGACGGGGGTCAAGGACACGATCCTTTTTGAAAAGGTCGGCTGTTAGAAATACCCCCAAGGGAATTCGAATCCCTGTCGCCTCCGTGAAAGGGAGGTGTCCTAGGCCACTAGACGATGGGGGCGCGTTTCGGACATTTATTAAGTTAGCTAAAGATGGCAGCAAAGTCAATTCTTCTCGAGATTTTTTTAAGGCTATCTCTCCGGCACCGGTAAATGCAGGCGCAGCCACCCCCCTCCCCACTGGGGATGATTGCTGGCACTAATCCGCCCACCATGGGCAGCCACAATCTGCTGAACAATCGCTAAACCCAGACCACTTCCCTGATTCACAGTAGATTCTGGAGGAGCGCTCTGGGAGGACCAATCTCGAAAATCGCCAACCTCAAACTCCGGCGGCACCAGAGCGGCATTCCTCTCGGGAGATCGCGCCCGAGATTCGTCCCCTCGATAAAATCGCTTAAAGATATGGGGCAACACATCCGGTGGAAATCCAGCGCCGCGATCAATGACCTCAATCTCTACCCAGCCTCCGGAACGAGCCTCTGTTCTGCTCTGGGATTGGGATAACAGTTTAGTCTGCGCGCGCGCGGCAGAGTCAGGCAGGGGATGAATAGCCACAACAATCGTCTCCTGGCAAGGACTATGCTTAATGGCGTTATCTAAAAGATTTTGAAAGACGCGATAGAGGCGAGCTGGATCTCCCTTGATCACCACCTGATCAGGTCCTTGATAAAAAAGCGACAAATCCTTCTGTTGAGCCACCAGTTCCAGGTTTAACCAGGCCTGTTGGATGAGCTGAGCGATATCCACTGAAGTTCTCGCCATAGCCTGCTTGGGACTGTGGGCAATGTAACTCAGCTCCAAAATGTCTTGAACCAGGGAACTTAATCGGATCACCTCAGACTGCAGGCGACTGACCCAGGGAAGCAGATCCTCCTCTACCCGATGCTCCAGGGTTTCCGCCACCAAGCGAATTGCAGTCAACGGTGTCTTAAACTCGTGGGCAACGTCTGACGTCCAGCGATCGCGCTCTTGGGTTAGCGCTAACACTTCTCGACGATCCTCAAGAACTACGCCAATATGACGATTGCTCAAGGGGAAGCCAATTCCCCGCAAGGGCTGGGCAGACTCTTGCCAGTGATTCGCCGATTCTCGATCTGGCGGAACCGTCAACAACACCCATTCCCGTTGGCACAGAGCTTGGGTGCGCCTCACCTGATCAATCAACTGATCCAGTTCGTAAGAGCGAGCCACCTCCAACACCTGACGCACACCCGGCACCGAGGCAACATGGAGCAGTTCCAGTGCCCTAGCGTTATACCCAACCAGTTGATTCTCCAGGTCCACCTGCAAGAACCCCACCGGCAAGGTCTCCAGCACCTGTTCATAGCTCTTGATCTGCTGCTCCAGGTCTTGGGCGATCTCCTGCTGTTCCTGGAAGCAACGTTTGAGATCGCGATGAAAGGTTAACCGGTCCAAGGGGTTAACCGGCAGAAATTGCGATAGACTCTGCAGCTGCTGACGCAAGCGCCACTGGCTCATGCCGAACGCCCCTAGCCCTAGGAGGCAGCCTGCCAAAAATGCGACCAGGGGAGTCATAAAGCTGAATAATCCGCCTATTTGGGATGGGAATTAAGCATCAACCAAACCGATAGCCAAACCCGCGTACCGTAACCAGATAATCTGGATGACTAGGATCGCGCTCAATTTTCTCGCGCAGCCACCGAATGTGAACATCAACGGTTTTACTATCGCCGATGTAGTCAATTCCCCAAATCTTCTCTAGGATCTGCTCCCGAGGCCAAACGCGACGTGGGTAGCTCATGAACAACTCTAAAATTTTAAACTCCTTCGGTGATAGATTGAGATCTCGATCCGCCTTAGTCGCTCGACATTCCTGGGGATAGAGCACTAAATCTCGGCATTTCAACGCCTGACTGGAGTGGGACTGATTCATCTGCTGACGCCGCAGCAGCGCTCGACAGCGAGCCACAAGTTCCCGCATTCCAAAGGGCTTTCCCAAATAATCGTCGGCACCCACCTCCAGGCCCACCACTCGATCAGCCTCACTCCCCTTAGCACTGAGAACGAGAACGGGAATCGGAAACCCCTCGCGCCGAATATACCGGCACAGATCCAAGCCATTGATACCCGGTAACATAATGTCTAGAATGACCAGATCCAGGGGTGATTCTCCAGTCATCTGTCGGCGCTTTTCTCCCGACTGAATGAGCTCAAGCCCGATTTTACCGTCCACAGCGGTGATCACGGTGTAGCCTTCATCTCGAAGCGCCAAGGAAACCGTATCGCGAATCACTTCTTCGTCTTCTACAATAAGAATCTGCCCGACAGAGGACACCGGGGCCAGAGGCTGGGTTGGAGAACTTTTCGTTGCTTGCATAAATTGGGTTTGACTGCGGCGCCAGAGCAATCCTACCATCGTTGACTTCCGGGATTTTCTCTCGCACCAGACCTTAATGAAACCATAACCTGCCCTGAGGGTTTCAGACCAATCCAAACTAGCCTGGGCCAAGATGGACTCAGAAGGGGCTCCCTCGGGGGCCATTGACCCACAGGACCAGGGCCTCCCAAAATCCTAAGAGAACTCAGCTATAGAACTCGGCTAAGGAGCATTGACCAAAACGAAGATGATGGGCATAAATGAGGGAATGTTTACGTCAGCTCCTATGAACCAAATTGCCACTGTCGATAGGGCCATCTCCGGGGAAACGCGATCGCCCCGCCCCTATCCCTGGGGCATTATTGCATTTGGGACAAAGCTGGTTCTGCTGATCTTCACAACCTTTCCCCTCAGCACTCTGCCCAGTCGTTCAGCTGCGGCCCAAACCCGACCCGACCCCGCCCCCACCCTAACAGCCCCCGAGCAGCAGGAGCTGTCGGAACTGCGGAAACTCAGCCAAACCACGACCTTATTCAATATTTTTCTGGCGGTCCTAGCCCTGCTGTTTGTCACAGCCGTGATTAGCCTGTGGCTGTTGCGCCGCTCCGTGATTCGAGAGGTCACCGAAATTGTTGAAACTCAACTGCGGGAGTTAACGCAGCTGAAAGCACAAATTGCTAGCGCAAATTTGGAGGTCAATCGAGTTTTACAAAAATCTAAGGTCTTGACCCAAGATCTAGACCAGCACAGTCGAGAATTTCGGCAGGATCTGACCAGCAAGCGTCAATCATTATCCCAATCGCTGGCTGGTTTAGCCAAAATGCAGGAAGAGGGTATTCAGGCTTTTAAACAATTCACGGACAAGTCTCAACGAACCCTGGCCCAGTACGAATCTGATGCCAAGCTCAAGGTCAGTGAGCTATATGATGAGCTGCGCAACCAACAGGACCAAATTATTTTGGAATGCCGAGCCATTGCAGCAGAGTTTCAGCCCAAGTTGAAGACCCTTGAAGCAGAACTGGACCAAGAGCAAGGAGAACTGCAACAATCTCTGCAAAGCGCCCAACAGCAGTTTCTAACCCTGCTTCGCCAGCTAGAGGGCGAGGCGCAGGCCGAGAAAGATCAGCTTTTGCAAAATCTCAATCAACTCTCGGTCGCCTTTGAGCCCAAGCTTGCCATTTTTGAAGGGGAAATTCGCGGCAAAAAGGATGCCCTCTTGCAAGGACTAGAGGCCGTTAATCGAGATTACCAGGATCATTTAAATCAGCTGAGAGACAATGCCCAAAATCAGTGGGGTCAAATTTTAGATAATCTTAAACGCCTTGAGTCTACCTTTGTGCCCAACCTTTCTGAAATTGAGCAGCAGGCTGCAGATAAAGCTTCCCTGGCTCAACAGGAACTGCTGCAGAATCTGGAGCAATCCGGCGCAATATTGGTGGCTCAACTGTCCAAAACTCAAGAGCAATATGCCCGCGAAGCGGAAACTAAAACCCAGGAGCTTTACCAAAGCGCGGGCCAGTTCTCCACCCGAGCTCTTGAGCTACAAAGCACCCTGCAAACCCAATATAACCAGGTCAAGGATGTCATCGATCGCCTGCAAGGTGAAGCACAACAAAAGCTGACACAGGCTGACCAACAGCTGATTCAGCAGCAGCAAGAGGCCCTGAGTCGGATCGAGCGACAGATGCAGCAGGTCAATCAAACCCTTGAATCCCTGGGGCAGGAGGTTGATCTCAGAAAATCCACTACCTTCACCCAGCTCGATCAGCTCACCGCAAATTTCACCCAGGCCACCCAGGAGATTCAGCAAGATCTAGCCTCATCGCAGCGCCAAACCCTATCTCAGCTTGAGGCCCTAGAAGCCTCTGCCCAGGAGCGCTTGGATGCGATAGCTCAGAACGCACAAGCCCAAAAGGAAACGATTCTCACCCAGATTGCCCAGCTCCAGCCCTCCGATTTTGCCCAAGCGGCCTTGGAGGATCTGGAACAAAAATTTAGCCAGATCAACACAACCCTGGACAAACTGAAGAGCAATCATCCAAAGCTCTTTTTAGAGATTTCCGACTATCTTCACCAGGCCCAGGCCCTGGCAGCCCAGCAGCAGTATTCTCAGGCCGTAGCCCTATACGATCAGGCCCTGGACCTACAGCCTGAGAATCCTCAACTTTGGCGTGAGCAAGCCCAGGCGTTGGCGGCTCTCCAGCAATATGAAGATGCAATTGCGGCCATCAATAAGGCCCTAGATTTAGAGCCGCAACAGGCAGACAGCTGGAATGATCGTGGTTTGTGGCTCAAGGAAATGCGGCGCTATGAAGCAGCCATTGCGTCCTTTAATAAGGTGCTGAAGCTGCGACCCACCGATATCACCACCTGGATGAACCGAGGCTTAATGCTGGAGCGGCTGCGCCGTTTTGAAGATGCCATCGCCACCTACGACAAAGCTCTGGAGATTGACCCTGATTTTACGGAAGCATGGATTAATCGCGGGGCCGTATTCGGCATGTTGCAACAGCACACCGAGGCCTACGAATCCTTTGATAAGGCCGTCCAACTCCAACCGGAAGAAGGGGTAAACTGGCTTAATCGGGGACTGGCTCTGGAAGTTTTAGAACGCTACGAAGAGGCGCGTGACTCACTCCAAAAATCGGTAGATCTTTCCCCAAATGCCCACAAATCCTGGAGCCATCTCGGCTATGTTCAGGCCAAACTAGGAGACTTCGAACAGGCCGAAACCTGTTTCCGTCAGGCGTTAGCCATTAAACCTGACGATCCTCACACCCTATACAGTCAGGCGGTGAGCGACATTGCTCAGGATAAAATTGACCTAGGCCTGGAAAATCTAGAGCGCGCCATTGAACTCAATCCTCGCTACCGCGATACGGCCCGATCGGATCCGGACTTTTACCCACTCTGGGAAGACGGTTGGTTTCGGGACTTGGTGGGCCGCTAGCTGAGCGATCGCGCTTAAAATTCAGTTTTCTCAATAAATTCACGAATGTCATTGAGGTCAATATACTGATCCGTGGCATTGCGCAGTTCGCGAGCAATCATGCCCTCAGTAGACACCACAGTAATATGGGTGCTTTTAGAACGCAACAGCTCAATTGCCCGCTCAAAGTCACCATCCCCACTAAACAGAATTACCCGATCATATTGCTCCACTGTATTGAACATATCAATCACAATTTCAATATCTAGATTGGCCTTTTGCGAATAACGGCCGGAGTTATCATCGTAGTATTCTTTCAGGACCTTGGTCCGCACCGTATAGCCCAAACTGATCAGGGCATCTCGAAAACCTCGCTGATCCTGGGAGTCCTTTAGACCCGTATACCAAAAAGCATTCACCAACTTCACATCCGGTTCCAGAGTAAAGTATTTAAGAATTCGCTTCGGGTCAAAGAACCAACCGTTTTTTTGCTGAGCATAAAACATATTGTTTCCATCAACAAAGATGGAAACCCGATCGTAGTAGGGACGCATTATTTTAGAAGTTAATATAGGGAACTGGATCACCGGGTCAGGGGTTAAGTACTGAAGACTTGCCCCCAAAAAAGCACTTAATTAGCTAGCAGATAAATATTATGAATAGAGTTTAGGAATCAAGTATAGAAATCATGGATTAGAAACATAGATATTAGGCAATGGTAGAAATTCATATTTTTAAGATTTAGCCATATTTAAAATTTTTAACCCTAGCTCCCAGTCTATAGCGTCTTCACCACAGATTGCTGCTTTAGGTCAAAGAAAATGGGTGAGCTTATGATACCGCAGTCCCTGTTGTAATCCGGGTTGTAATCCCGGGACTTTAGGAGATTGTCATCCCTTGGTGACGCTCGGGATTGCAGATCCTCAGCGCTTTTGATGTTGAGCGTTCCAAGGCCTTCACCTGAGTGCAAACCATGGGCCTTGGCTCATGGGCTCTGGTTAACCCGTTAACCCGAAGCGCTTCGCAGCGTCTGTGCATTTTGTGGTATCTTACGCCAGTCTTTTGATCAGGTGCGATCAGACTCCGGGGGACTTTCTCAGGAGCAACATCACTCCCCGGCTTGAAATTTTCCAGCCGCTCCTTGCGTCTGTTCCACTGCTGTTTCACTTTCTCCCCGATTCATGATGAAGCCTTTTCAACGATTCCTTCCAGCGATCGCCACCCTTGCACTCAGCACCCTGGGCACCGGTGCCAGCCAGGCAATAGAAGTCACGGTTTCTCCCAAACAGCCCACCCTTGGCGAGACGCTCTCTGTCATTGTCACCCCCGATCCTGGTGAATCTCTCACCACCGCCCCCAGCGTCAGCGTCAACGGCAAAGAGTTTCCGGCCTTCCAAATTGCAGCCAATCGTTGGCGAGCCTTGATCCCCACCACTCCCCTTGAGCAGTATGGACGCCGTCCCCTAACGGTTCAGGGGAACCAGAAGCAGCGAAATTTAATGCTTTGGATTGGTCAACGCTGGTTTCCGACCCAGAGCATCTGGCTGCCCCCCAGCAAGCAGGACGATACAGGCACCGACTACGAATTTGATCGCATGGATGCCTTGAAGGCCATGGTAACTCCCGTTAAGCACTGGAGTGGCCCCTTTATTCGTCCAAATAACGGCCCACTCTCCACGGGATTTGGCGTTCGACGCTACTACAACGGTGTCTTTGCCAATGACTACTATCATCGAGGCTTAGACTACGCTGGATATGCCGGTTCTCCAGTGCTGGCCGCAGCACAGGGCAAGGTCGTGCTAGTGGGCCGAGAGGCCAACGGATTTGAGATTCATGGGAATTCTGTGGGGATTGATCACGGCCAAGGCGTCATTACAATTTATATCCATCTTCAGGATATTTCCGTGCAGGAAGGGCAGATGGTCAGCCCAGGGCAAAAAATTGGGACCGTTGGCAGTACCGGCGCATCCACGGGTCCCCATCTGCATTATGGATTCTACGTGAACGGTCAGGCAGTGGATCCAGCCCAGTGGCAAGCTCAAAATTTTGAGTAAAGTTTGAAGTGCGTTTCTCGATCGACTTGGGCAAACTAAACCTAGTCGTATCGGAACAAGGCTAAGGTATCGATCTCCCATGACGATTCAAGAGATTGTCGAACAAGCAATGACCAATGGTTACCTGACCCCAACCATGGAAGCGGAGGTGGGTCGCATTTGCGACAAAGCATCGGAGCTTGCGGTAGAGGAGTATCAAGCTTTAGATCGCTTAATGGGAGCCCTGCTCACCGGTCAAGTGACGGCTGTTCCCCGCAAGCAGTTCATTAACGTTATGGAAGAACTGGTGCTTTCCGAGGCGATTACGAAGGTGTCGGCCATCGAAGCCTCCAACAACGTTGCCCTGGATCTGGGGGATATTGCCGCCTATGCCCTCAATCGACTGCCCCCCCTCTATGCCACCACGGAGGAGGGTGCCACCTATCAGCGCAAACGGGCCCAAGATGATTTAATCGACATGATTGCCGAGCAGGTGCAGTCAGCCATTGCCCGCAGCCTGGATCAGCCAGAATTCTTCCCTGAGCGCCAAGCACTCACCACCAAGGACGAGACCAAAAGCATTCTCAATCAGATGACCTCTTTGCTGCAGGAGTATGCCCCTGACTATGCTGAGCCTGTTAACGTCGCGTAACGCTCCCTTGATGTCTTGCTTGAACCTGGTAGGCTAGGGGCTATGTGAGGGAACCTCACCCGCTCATTTCAGCCGCTGTTTAGCGGCAGGAGCCAGGCCATGGCACACCCCCCCTTCCTCTCCCAAGAGGCCATCTGTCTATACGACACAACCCTCCGGGACGGCGCGCAGCGCGAGGGCATTTCCCTATCTGTTCAAGACAAGGTGCGCATTGCTCACCGCCTTGACCAGCTAGGCATCCACTTCATCGAGGGCGGCTGGCCCGGTGCTAACCCAAAAGATGATGATCTCTTCGCAGCGCTAAGACGACAGCCCCTGTCCCAAGCCCAGCTCGTTCCCTTTTGCTCTACCCGGCGTCCTGGCACTCCGGCAAACTGGACAGAGATGTTCCAGCCGGTCCTAGCAGCCAACACTCAGTGGGTCACCATTTTTGGCAAATCTTGGGATCTCCACGTTAGGCAGGCGCTGCAGACCTCCCTGGGGGAAAACCTAGCCATGATCGCGGACTCGATCCGCTTTCTCAAACGACAGGAACGCCGCGTAATTTACGACGCTGAACATTGGTTTGATGGGTATCAGGCCAATCCAGACTATGCTATGGCAACCCTCCACACCGCGATCGCAGCGGGGGCGGAATGGCTGGTACTCTGCGACACGAACGGTGGAACCCTTCCCCCGCACATTGGGGCCATTACCAAGCAGGTTTGCCAGCAGTTACTGTCGGAGCAATCAGGTACCATTACCCAGCCCAGGATCGGCATCCACGCCCACAACGATTCAGAAACCGCAGTGGCTAACTCCCTAGCAGCCGTCCAAGCCGGTGCCCAGATGGTCCAAGGTACCATCAATGGCTACGGAGAGCGATGTGGAAATGCCAATCTATGCTCCGTGATTCCCAACCTTCAGCTTAAGCTCCAATACCCTTGCCTGCAGGAGTCTCAACTGGCCCAGCTCACAGCCGTCAGCAAATTTGTAAGCGAAATTGTCAACCTAGCTCCGGATGATCACGCGCCCTTCGTGGGGGCTTCTGCCTTCGCCCACAAGGGCGGAATTCATGTCAGCGCAGTCCAGCGGGATGCCACCACCTACGAACATATTCCCCCCAGCCAAGTGGGAAACCAGCAGCGCATTGTTATTTCCGAGCAGGCAGGTCTGAGCAACGTTCTGGAAAAAGCTCAACGCTACGGAATTGTTCTGGACAAGCAAGACCCCACCAGCCGCCATATTCTTCGACAGGTCAAGCAGCTTGAGCATCAGGGCTATCAGTTCGAAGCCGCTGAGGCAAGCTTTGAACTTTTAATTCGTCAGTTTCTACAGCAGCGACCGCATTTTTTTAGCGTGCTGGGATTCGAAGTGGTTGCGCGCCAGCATCAAACCGTCACGGAATGTTCCACCACCTCCATGGCCACGGTTAAGGTGGTGGTACAGGACCAAGAGGTGCTCACCGCAGCCGAGGGAGTCGGCCCCGTGGAAGCCCTCGATCAATCCCTGCGAAAAGCTTTGCGTAATTTTTATCCAGGCCTAGAGGCCCTCAAGCTCAAGGACTACAAAGTTCGCATTCTCGATAGCGAACGAGGCACCTCAGCCAAGACGCGGGTGTTGATTGAATTTAGCAATGGCCAGCAGCGTTGGTCCACCGTGGGCGTTTCTAGCAACATTATTGGGGCCTCCTACCAAGCCCTCACCGAAGGCTTTGAATACGGACTACTGCTGAAACAGCAAGAGTCTTGGCCTTCTCCAAATCATTTGGAAAGAGAATTGATAAACTAGAGATCATGGCTCAAGCTTCGTCTTCCGTTCGTTCCACTGCCTTATTAGACCTCTGGTGCCAATGAATCGCGACTCATCCCGGCTCTCTGAAGACAGTCGTGCTTTAGCCGAAATTCAACAGCAGCTCATTATTAGTCTAAAATTTCACCACCGCCGCAGCCTGGAGAAATTGCCCCTAGAAATGGCCTTGAAGTCTATGATGGAAGCCTGGAGCAGTTGTCAGTCAAACTCTCCCTAGGTCAGTGCCCAAGACTACAGCGGTAACAAGATATTGGCCCACAGCACAATGGCCCACCCCACTGGGGTGGTCTCGTGCCCCTAGGGATCATTCCGATAGCCTAGTTCCGCCAGCCGGAGGCGAGAATAGCGCCACTTAGGCTGCACCTTAACAAAAAGCTCCAGGTAAACCCGACCGGCAATCAGCTTTTGAATTTGCTGCCGGGCCGCAGACCCAATGGCCTTGAGCATGCTGCCCTGCTTTCCAATCAAAATGCCCTTCTGAGACTTGCGTTCAACATGAATGGTGGCTAAAACCCGCGTGAGCGGATCTTCCTCTTCAACGCGATCAATGACCACCGCCACAGAATGGGGAACTTCCTCTCGAGTCAACAGTAAAACCTGCTCCCGAATCAGCTCTCCCATAATGAAACGCTCTGGCTGATCAGTCACTAGGTCAGGTGGATAGTAGTATGGCCCCAAGGGCAACTGCCGCCAAAGCTGATCCTGGAGATCCTCCAGTCCAGTGTTGGCGATCGCCGAGAAGCGCGTCAAGATCCATGGCAAGGATGCGGGCACCAGATCCTCATAGCTTGCTTCAAGGGACAGACGTTGCTGGGGAGACTGCTGATCAATTTTATTGAGCCCTAAAATAACGGGGGTCTTTGCAGCTTCCAGCAGGCTAGCAATGTAGCGATCGCCTTTTCCCATCGGGACGGACCCATCCACCACAAACAACACCTGATCAACCGCATCAATCGCAGATCGGGCATTCTGAACCAAAATCTGCCCGAGCTGATGGTGGGGTTTATGAATTCCAGGAGTGTCCACAAAAATAATTTGAGCCTGGGGCAGCGTCAAAATCCCTCGCAGTCGGTTTCGCGTAGTCTGGGCAACCGGAGAGGTAATCGCAATTTTCTGGCCGATCAACTGATTCATTAACGTTGATTTGCCCACATTAGGACGCCCAATAATGGCCACAAATCCGGACCGAAAGCCATCGGGGGCAGCGGGAATCAAGGGAAGATCTACAGTCACTGTCGATTGCGGTTACGAGTTTTATCAGGGACTCTTGCTGCGAGCAGCATGGCTCTCGCCTGCCCCTATCCTAGGATAAAGCGCAGGAGGCCCCTGACCAGCACCAGAACTCTTTAGCTGTTAATTTATGTAAATATTTTGACGTCAAGCTGGCATACCAGCTTGACGTCAAAGGGGATATTAGCTACGGTAGCATTACTTCCAGGGACTGGATTGACGTTAGGCATATGCAAGATAAACAGAAAGTTACGCTTTACATCCCACCGGAACTGCATCGGCAGTTAAAGATTCGTTCAGCAGTTGACACACAGTCCATGTCGGATATTACTGAGCGAGCGTTAACCTTTTATCTTCAGCATGCCGAAATTGTGGCCGAGGTTGAGGCTTCTCCCTGTGGTCATTCCCATCAGGTTCACACCTGCCCAGCTTGTTCCACCTCCGTGGTCCTCAAGCCTGAGGGGTTAGTCCCCTTAGCCCCAGGCCCAACGGTGCTAGCCAGCGACAGTTTAACTCTCAGTTCCTGCCAGCTAGATCCGGTTCTATCAGTCAACTCCTAAGATCTAGAGCCTAAGTTTTTTCCATTCACTTGTTTACAGTCAGCTATTTATCACTATGTCCGCTTGACGCTATTGATTCATCTCCTAGGCTCCAAGAAAGCCGAAAGCCATGAAAGAAGAGCTCCGTGTCCTAATTAAAGCGCAATATCCGATTATCTATCTCGTCACATCGGAAGAATCCCGAGCGCAGCAAGCTATTGTCAGAATTGCGGAAGCGGATGCTAAAAAGCGCGTCTATGCTTGGACAATGACCCATGGCCTCCGAGCCGTTCATGAGCAGGAACCTGCGAATCAGTCCTACTCTACATCTTCAAGCACCATGTCTCCGCAGATGGCCATTCAGGCAGTCATTCGCGATCGCGACCCGTCGGTTTACCTTTTCAAAGATTTGCATCCGTTTCTAGATAGCCCAGAGGTGGTGCGGTGGCTCCGCGACGCCATCTTCGCACTTAAAAATACGGACAAAAGCATTATCTTAATGTCCCCGGTCCAGAAAATCCCCCTGGAACTCGAGAAGGACATTGTAGTCCTGGATTTCCCCATGCCAGGCATGGCAGAGCTGGAGGAGGTGCTCAGACAGCACCAGTCAACAGCAGTAGAGCGTCAGCTTCCTGAAGACTCCCAGGAAAAGTTAGTCAAGGCAACCCTTGGGTTAACGGTGGACGAAGCCGAAAAGGTTTATCGGAAAGCTCGAGTAACCAACGGGAAGCTCACGGAAGCTGAAGTGGACATTGTCCTATCTGAAAAGAAGCAGCTTATCCGCCGTAACGGCATCCTAGAATTTATGGAGGTGGATGAGACCTTTCAATCCGTCGGTGGCCTAGAGGCATTGAAGTACTGGCTTCAGCAGCGAGCCAATGCCTTTAGTGAAAAGGCCAGGAGCTATGGTTTACCCCAACCCAAGGGAATGCTACTGCTGGGAGTTCCGGGCTGCGGCAAGTCCCTCATCGCCAAAACCACCTCTCGCCTTTGGGGACTTCCCCTGCTGCGGTTAGATATGGGCCGCGTCTATGATGGTTCCACCGTGGGCCGTTCGGAAGCCAATCTGCGGAATGCGCTCAAAACCGCTGAGTCTATTTCCCCCACCATTCTCTTCATCGATGAAATGGATAAGGCGTTTGCCGGTGGTGCCGGCTCTGCTGATTCTGATGGCGGCACCTCCAGTCGCATCTTCGGGTCATTCCTAACCTGGATGCAAGAAAAGCAGTCTTCAGTTTTTGTCATGGCCACGGCAAATCGCGTGGATCGGCTCCCAGGAGAGTTTCTGAGGAAAGGCCGATTTGATGAAATTTTCTTCGTGGATCTGCCAAACCAAAAGGAACGTGAGCAGATTTTTGAAATTCACCTATCGAAGCGCCGCGATAGTACTGAACGCTTTGATATCCCTGAGTTAGCAAATGTTTGCGAAGGGTTTTCAGGTGCTGAGATTGAACAGGCCATCATTGCGGCCATGTATGAAGCTTTTGCCCAAAATCGAGAGTTTACGCAGCTCGATATCATTGCTGCAAGCCGTGCAACTTTGCCATTATCAAAAACGATGACAGAGCAGGTGGCGGCGCTTCGAGACTGGGCAAGACAGCGCGCAAGACCTGCCGCTGCATCCGTTGCTGAATACCAGCGACTGGAGTTTTAAAAGTTTTCTTCTGCTCCCAACAGAGGAAAAAGCTAGCGATCGCTAGTTTCCCAAAAATCGCAATAATCCCAACTTGCGATTGCCTTGTACGTTACGTTGAACTCTCTACTTTTTCAGGAGGACCTTTCCAATGTCTCACTTTAGTACTTTGAGAACCAAAATTTCTGATTCTGCACTTTTAGTGAACTCTTTAAAAGATCTGGGAATTGAGGTTAAGACTGAGGCAGATGTTCGTGGCTATAATGGTCAGCGCATCCGAGCCGACATTGTTGCTGTTCTAGATGGAGAATACGATCTCGGCTGGTCCCGCAACACCAACGGCACCTTTGACCTTATTGCTGATCTGTGGGGTGTGGCGAAGAAGCACAACCAAACCGAGCTCATCAACTCAATCAACCAAAAGTATGCCATTAACAAAACCCTAGCAGAGGCAAAGCAGCCCGGTCTCCAAAATGCCAATGTCAGACTGCTAGTTCACAACTAAACTTTGCTCCGTTCCCGAGTTTTGAGGCTAATCTAACGATTAGCCTTTTTTATTGAGCCCAGCGCATTGATTGGGCCCAGCACAATGGAATCTGATCGGTTCCCGCCTACCAAAATCCGCCGCAGTGATCCACCTACCCCGCGCATGCTCAACATGACGTGGGAATTTAAGCTAGAGCCAACTGCCGAGCAGGTTTCAGAGTCGAGCACATTCTTCGATGTGTGCCGCAATGCCTGGAACTTTGCGCTGCGGGAACGCAAAGACTGGCTCGATTCTCGCAAGTCTCCGCTAAATACTTGTTCAATTCAGCAAACGTTCATCTTGCCAGCGGATGCCCCCTTCCCAAGTGATGCTCGGCAGTGCAAGTCGTTAACCGCAGCAAAGGCCGATTTCCCCAGGCTCAAGAGCGTCAACGCCCAGGTGCTTCAGCAGGTTATCCGAAAGCTGGAGTTATCCAAGAGGGACGAGTCAGGACTGTCCTGATTGGGGTGCCGCAGTCAAAAAAGACTTGAGTGTCAGAATCTCTCACTGTCTTGCATGTGGGTCAATCAAGCCAAGAGACAGGGCTGCGGCTCAAGTGATTTTCGTGGGCAACGGGGAATAGAAAATGCCTGGGGAGTCGGGGTGACGGGGAGTTCAGTCATGAACTCTAGTCAACTGGCACTGAAGCAGGAAATCTTTGGAGCGATCCGGGGAATCTCTCTCTGTAACTGAAAGGTCAGAGGGGGAGGATGTCAATCGACTTGATAGAGGGCGCAGATTGTGTAGGCCTCACGGGGCGCCAATTCAACGGGGTTCCCCCCAGCATTCGCTGTTTCCACACAGACAAATTGCTCGTAGTCTTGAGAGCCTAAATCTTTCAATCGACCCGCAGGTCCAGGGTTCCAGACTACAACGGCGTTACCACCACTGGAAGTCACCCGAAGGGTACGCCTCAGCACCGGATCGTGAATTTGAACCGTTGGAGGAGGAGTTAGGTAAATGCGATCCACTTCACCCGCAATCACCAGATCACCGGTTTGGAACTTTCGCCGATACTGGTCTACCTTATCTAAATAATCCGTGTCCGCTAGCCCAGTGATTCGCATCTGCTGCAATCCTCCAATCCTCAGGTAGGTATGCAGTGCCTGGGTCATCCTCAAGGTCTGATCGCCAAGGTTCATGCTTTCCAGGCTCAGGTGCAGCGTTTGGCTGAGGGTTACAGTCAATCTCAACTGAAACGGAACCGGCCAAATTTCAAGGGTGTGGTCATCACTGGTCAGGCCCAGCTGCACCTCAATAGCCCCCTCGGGCAGGCAATCGGTCTTTAAAACCGTCCAGAACTGAGTTCTAGCCAAGCCATGGCTAGGCCGCCCCTGCTGGTCTGGGTCTGGGCCAAACCACGGCCAACAGAGGGGAATTCCGCCGCGAATGGCCGTGCCCCTCTGAAAAATTGCCTGGGAACTGAGAAAGAGTAGATCTTCGGCTTGGGATTTAGGCTGAAAGGACAGCACCTGACCTCCATAGAGGGAAATGCGTGCCGTTGCGTCAGGGTGCTGGATTTGCACCATGGGAAACCCAACTGGATCCTCGACAAAGGTGAGGCGTTCAGGCAGACCACAGCGGCGATTGAGTTGTTCAACCATGGAGAAATCTACGACACAAATAGCTTTATCGTAAGGGGCAACCACCAGGAGAGTCACTTAAGAAAACCTGA
Organism: Lyngbya confervoides BDU141951; assembly: GCF_000817775.3. Classification (GTDB taxonomy): domain Bacteria; phylum Cyanobacteriota; class Cyanobacteriia; order Thermosynechococcales; family Thermosynechococcaceae; genus Lyngbya; species Lyngbya confervoides. The sequence continues at coordinate 88,851 of NZ_JTHE03000103.1, read as the reverse complement.
AAAAAAGCCAGGTTATGTCCTCCTCGCCTCACAATAAAGGAAGAGTCCATCCCCTTTGCTCCTGTGCAGTTTTTTGGACTCGCGGTCTTCCAGGATATGGGAGCCAAGGTCGGCGTGATCCAAACGTTTGTTCCCATTGCAGTTCATCCGGTGTGAGGACGTATCGGATATCAGGTTTTGCCTCCCCAACAGCGGTGCTAGGCCAGACCGAGCCTCTCAGCGCAGGGGATCTTTAACCTGATGAATTTCTCACATCGAAATGGAGACAATAATGATGAAACGTTCCCTTGCAATCATTTCTATGGGCGCAATGGCGCTGGGCCTTCTGGTTTCTCTGGCCCCGAAGGCTAATGCCCAGGTGGAAAGTTTGAAATTTAACTGTAACTACGATTCTTCCAGCCAACAGTACAGCACCGTGATGGAAGGCAGCAACAGCCCGCTGATTGTTTGGACCGAAACCCTAGCCTCTGACCATCCCCTCGGGGCCTATACACCCAGCAATCGCTGTCATGCTGTCAGTACCAGGCTCACAAACTTAGCCAAGTCCATTGGCATCAACAACTTGTCGGAGATGAGCAAGCTGGGATATGTCAATGGCGAGTGGGTCATCTACAATTCCCGCTATAGCATTCCCATTCGGGATGAGGTGGTTTTCACCCTGAAGCCTGGAAACCGCATGAGAAGCAACACCGTGCTTGAAAGCTTCCGCTACCGAGTGTCTCCGGTGGGCGGTCCTAGTCTTCCCGAGAGCGCGCTGAATCCCATTGTCGAGTAGCAGCCCGCTATTGTAGCCCACCACTTTAAGAGTCCTGCAGTCCTTGGGGTTTTCGCAAGTAGCTTTTCTTCATGAAAAGCTACTTTTTTAATCGAGCCAACGGCTGCCGATGCGGGCGGTCATCCTCTAGTCCCTCCTCTCGGTAGCTTTGGAGCACCGCGACTGAAACTTCTTGAAAGTAGCGCTGCTGGAACCGAATTTCCCGAACCCCCCGCAAAAATGACTGCAAGGCCGGATTATGCTCAGTCCCGTGGGAATCGCGGGCGGATGGGGCCAGGGTGAGAATTTCTTCCCCCTGGCCGATAATCCCTAGTGGCGCTAAGGCTCTGAGCCCCTGAATGAGCATAGCCCCGGAAATCTCAAGTTCCTGGGCTAAACGCGATCGCGCCATGGGTTTACCAGTGCGGGCCAAATACTTTGCCATGCCCACCCATTGCCGCCAGACGTCAAATTCGCTGGCTAGGACAGGTGGGCCATAGGTCAATACCAGGGGGAGGTTCTGCTGTGCTGCCTGCTGAAACCACCGGCCCCAGTCATCCCAACTTAGAGGACAGCGACTCACCTGAACCGACGGATGAGGAACCTCCCCACCCGCTTGCCCACGGTAATCCACAATGGCAGGCCGGGGTCTTTCATAGCGGGAATCGGGAAGGTGGGGCAGCACCTGGAGAAGGCGAATTTGGTAGATGCCGTTGTGATAAACCAATTCACACCAGACATCACAGCGACCAGTGGGTAAATCTTGCCGGTTGTGGCCCCACCAAAGTCCTGGAAATCCCGACTTGCTGGACTCATCCCACAGTTCAAAGCGAGTGCCACCATAGCGCACCTTTCGGCCGGTGAGATCACGGCGGGGAACGTAGCGGGCCTGGGTAATCCAGCAGTTGCGAATCCAGAGCTGGGGGACGGGATTTCCCAATCCGTAGGGCTCCAGCCTTTTTAACTCTCGAAACAGGGGTTGACCCAGGTCTCGAACGGTTACTTGTAGGTCTACCGACCTTTGCAGATTTCTCTGCAGATTCCCCTGCAATTGTCGACGCAGGGCCTGATTAAGGGCCTGCTGGAATAGCGAGACATTGACGCCGGGTAATTGGAAATCCACCCCATGGGGAGATCCCCAGAACTGATCCAGGAGGGTCGCTTGATTTGCCATTAGAGCATACAGGTCGAGACCAGAAACGGTGCGGGCCACCCCCAGGGCAATGGTTGACGAAGCCGCTGTGGGTTCGAGGGGAGCATAGATGCGCACTAGAATGACGGGACGCTGATATTGATCAGCCACCGCCTGGGCCACAGGGCCGAGCAGCCGCGGGAACCACTGGTGACTCGAGAGCATAATCATGGGCAGGGTTGAAAGATCCAGGCTGGCTACCTGCTGCAACACCTGTTCCTGGATAGACTGCTGGAGAGCCTGGCAACGGCAATGGGTCAGTTCCGCAGTGCGAGCAAGTTCTATGGCCTGCTGAGGGTCTTGCCCCGTCAATAGATCCATGCAACGGGTCGGATCATCCCAGAGACGGATCACAGATCCCAGCCGGGCCCCTATTCCAAAGACCCGATCACCTGGGCGATCGCCTGCCATTTGACACAGCGCGATCAGTTTGGCAATCCCTGGGCGATCGCCTGTGCGCAGACAAGTTTGCAGTCGAGCCATTCCCCGCTGCACCAGATAGCGAGTCTCACCACGCATCTGGCCTAACTCTGTCAGCCCCCCGAGGGCAACTAAATCTAACAGATCTTCCAGGGACTGTTGGCGCATTTGGGGCATGTCCCCATAGATTGCTTCCACTAGCTTGTAGGCCATGCCCACCCCCGACAGGCTAGCCAAGGGATGGGTAGCCTCAAGCTGATGGGGAGAAAGCAAGATTGCTGCCGAAGGCGGATCAAGGGCTAAGGGACAGGGTTCAAGGAGAATAAAATCTAGGCCTAAGGCCTGAGCCTCGTCCATATCGGCCCTCTTGCGTCCGACGATATTACAGGCTATAACCAACCGCGCGCCTGCAGCAGCAAGGCTCTCCAGTTCAGGAGCACAGGAACCGCAGGAGCCTCCCGGTCCTGGGGCAATCCGATAAAAAAGCTGACGCTGCGGCGCAAAAATCTTCCCTAGCCCCTCCCAAAGCAAGGCCGTCGCTAGGACCCCATCCGGTTCATCATCTCCCCAAAGAACCACCTGCTCTTGACGGTCATAGGCCAGTTTCAGGCGAGTCACGGCCTGCTGCATTGATGATCCAAACTCATCGGGTCCCGTGGGACTGTAGCAGTTAGGGTCGAGAAATCCTGGCACCGTGGCCCGATCCCGGATGCCGCGTTGCCACAGAATCTGAGCCGTATGGGCTCCCGCCTGAGGATCTAGAGAACGCACCTCGTGGATAAAGACGGCTGGTACAGATCCACCGGATGTCATGGAGCCACCACCTTGGCACGATGCAGCAGGCGCGATCCTTGACGATAGCCCACGTAGCGAACTCGCACTCCATCACCAGGGTCTGGCGGTTGTCCGCTCTCCAGCCATTGATGGTCCTGGGGATTATAGGGACAGGTTTCGCCCACCTGTCCGATTGTCTCAACCCCCCAGCTGGCCAACAGTTGATCAATGGGCTTGAGTAATGGTAACAGCCGTACAGCAGGTGCCGCTGGATTTTGTCGGGCCGCATAGGCCGCTGTCGGCAACTGCAGCAAGAGCGATTCCAAGATGTTCAGGGCTTGGGCTTGCCAGGAACGCAACGCCTCCTCTGAGACAGCCGTCTGGGAAACCTCTGTGGCCAGGTTCAGGGTTTCATAGGGGGGGAGATCAGGGTCCATTGGCGATTGAAACACCTGGAGGAGATCCCCCAGAGAGAGGTTTAAGGTTCGGCTCAATCGCTGTAGGCTTCCCAAGGGCAGACGATCCAGCTGTCCCTGACGCAGACGCAAAATCTGCGATCGCGGCACCTGACTCTGGCGGGACAGCTGACGGTAGCTTGAGATATTTACAGCCCCCATCAACTGCTTGAGACGGACATCAAAAGGTAGCATCGACACAACCCAACCACAATACGCTCCTGGCTAGGACTACGAGCGGTCCAGATTTCCTTGCCTCCGCCCGACCCATAGATCCAACCTAGCGAATTATGATACCCCTTCACTTTTCTCCACAACTGTGACCCAAAGCTTCCGGGCCGCTCTTGAGATTCAGTTCTTGAAGATTGGTCAACGGTTCGCTCACTCTCAGAGGGTTTATTCGACAATAGAATCAGGTGCTTCCCCTCACCCTGATTCTGGAAAGCCCTCTATGAAGATGAATCTTCGCCGTACGCTTACCCTAGCCGCCCGCATGAGTCCTTCCCCCCGTGATGCTGATTTAGAAGCTGCCTCCCGGCACCTAAACCATAGACTGCCGATTCGTGACCGAATCTTGAACGCAGCCGAACACCTGTTTGCTCAGCGCGGCTATGAGCGCACCACCACCAAGCAAATCGCGGACGGGGCAGCCATCTCAGAGGGAACCCTATTTCGATACTTTGAACATAAAAAAGATGTCCTGGTGACCCTAGTCAGTCAGGGCTGGAGTCTGCTGCTAACGGATCTGCTGATTGAGCTGAGCGAATTGCCCAGCGATCGCGCCATCGATTTAATGCTGCACCATTGGCTGCAGCAGTTCCGGGCACAATCTGATTTATTTCGAGTTGCGCTGATGGAGATTCAATATCATCCCGATCTGTGCAGTCGTGTGCAAACCGAGATTCTCAGCAAAATGACCAGCATTACGGAAGCTTACATCAGTGATGGCATTACGCGGGGCACTTACCGCAATCTCAACCCGCGCCACCTAGCCCATATTTTTCTGAGCCTGTTTATGCTGGTTAGCCTGGAACCCACGGCCTTCCAATCCCCACCAGAGGAGCAAACGGCCTTTGTGGAAACCCTATCCGATGTTTTTTTGAACGGGATTGTGGCCTATCCAGCAACCCTTGCCAATCGAGTACCAGCCCAAAGCTGATGTCAAAGTGATCCAGGTGGGGGGTAGTCGTGGTGTAGTCTAGGTGAGGCAACGGAGTCTGAGTGAGGTCATAGACTCTGGCAAGACGGATAGGACCCTAGGGCATGGCAACCACCTGGCATCATCGACATATTCTTTCCCTGGCAGATTTTAGCTGCGATGCGCTCAATACAGTCCTGCAAACGGCAAATTCCTTTAGCGAGGTGCTGCGTCGGCCCAATAAAAAAGTGCCTGCGCTCCAGGCTCGACTGGTGGCAACGCTCTTTTTCGAAGCCTCCACCCGCACGCGCTGTAGCTTTGAGCTGGCGGCTAAACGCCTCTCGGCGGAGGTATTAAATTTTTCCCCAGGAACCTCTTCCTTGAGCAAGGGAGAAACGATTTTAGATACGGCCAAAACGTTTCTGGCCATGGGCGCAGACATCATGATTATTCGGCATCAGGATGCGGGGGTGCCCAACTTTATTGCAGCGGAAATGGATCGCCTCGGAGACCAGGTTTCCATTCTCAATGCCGGGGATGGATTCCATGAACATCCATCCCAGGGACTTTTAGACCTGTACACCCTCTGCAGTCATCTGGATCCTATCCAACCGCGAACTGAACTGCTGCGCGGAAAAAAAATTGCCATCGTGGGGGATATTTTACATTCGCGCGTAGCGCGATCGAACCTCCATAGCCTGGTTAAATGCGGTGCTCAGGTTCACCTAGCGGGACCACCCACCTTGCTACCCCGAGAATTTGAAGCCTATGGCGTTCAACTCCATTGGGAATTACCGCCCGCTTTGGAACAAGCTGACTTCGTAATGACGCTGCGGTTGCAAAAGGAGCGGATGAGCCAGAACCTGATTCCGAGCTTCCGCGAATATCAACACCGATTTGGCATCACCCGCGATCGCCTGAAATTCTGCGCCCCCGCAGTGCGACTGTTACATCCTGGCCCTGTCAACCGGGGCGTTGAGCTCAGTTCTGATTTAATGGACGATACGAAGATCAGTCTGGTGCCGCAGCAGGTGACCCACGGTGTAGCGGTGCGCATGGCCCTTCTCTACCTTATCGGCACCGGACAGTCTGCCCCCCTGGGAGTGTAAGGCCCTTCCTTTTAAGGCAAAGAAGGCCAAGAGGCAAAGGTCCTTGTGTGCAACTGAACCAGGTAGGCTAGAGTATGGACGGGTCTTGATTTCATAAACACAGGGACGGAATGTATACCATTGATATCTTGTTACGGGGCACCCCGATGTCCCTCTCAGTCCAGAAGAAAGAGGAAGAGGCGGCCCAGGCGGCCCATAAGCAGATTACCGATGCGCTGCAACTGGGAACACCCAAAATTCTGGAGCTGACCTGCGATCGCGATGAGGGGAAAAAAATTACAGTCATCATCAGCGAAGTCATTGCGGTACAGATTTCAAATAAAGCTGGCGCAACTGGAACGGGTCGGGGACCGGGTTTTTTTGGGCAACTGACGGCTCAGGCTGACAATGGCTGATCCGGCCATCCAGGTTCAACAGCTCTGCTTTGGCTGGACTGAGACTCAGCCTATTTTGCGGCAGTGCACTCTGTCGGTGCCCAAAGGCGAATTTTGGATGCTGCTGGGCACCAATGGCAGCGGTAAGTCCACCCTCTTGAGACTACTGGTGGGATTGCTTACGCCGCAATCTGGACAAATCCACTGCTTTGAACGCGTGGGGTTTGTGTTTCAAAATCCCGATCATCAACTGGTCATGCCCACAGTGGGCGCCGACATCGCCTTTGGCCTGGTGGAAGAGCATCTTACCCTCGTGGAGGTTCGCAAACGAGTGGACGAAGCCCTAGCAGCGGTCAACCTGGCTCCCCTAAAACAGCGCCCCATCTATGCCCTCAGCGGTGGCCAAAAGCAGCGGGTCGCCATTGCCGGAGCCATCGCTCGCCATTGCGAGGTGCTGCTGCTGGATGAACCGACCGCCTTGCTCGACCCCGAAAGTCAGCTTGATCTGGTGCAAGCTGTGCAAACGCTGGTGCGAGAGCGCCAACTCACGGCCCTTTGGGTTACCCATCGCCTCAACGAGTTAGAGTACTGCGACGGGGCAATTTTGATGGAGAAAGGACAGGTCGTTGCCCAGGGAAAGCCCCTAGAGATCTGCGATCGCCTGGTTCAAACCGCCGACTCATACTAGCTGCCACGGCCTGGCCCCTACAACCGGGACTCGCAATTTTTCATTGAAGACTGCGGCGTTGACAGCAGATGGTCGAGCTTTACTGCTTCGTGGGTCATCAGCTCCTGCCACTGGGTTTGCCGCTTCGAGGGACTGTTCGCGCCGGGCAACAGGCGCTGAACCCCGTCATACCAATAGCCGTAACTCAGGAAAAGATCTGCTTGAGCCTCTGGCGGAGCCGTGGCAAGCTGCCTTGTTAAATGGGACGGGGCTGCCTGATACTGCACCCACCCTTCGGCAAACATATTCCCGGAGGGATCCTCTGGATCACAAACCAGGATGATTTTCCAGTTGTAATTCTTTCCCTCTGCGAGGGGGGCGACCTCTCCACTCTCAGGAAGGGTAAAACTAAGATACTGGTTCTGCCCCTGATTATCTAGGAGAGTTGTGTAGACCGTTTGCAGCTGCTGTTCCTCCGTTTCCACGGAAAGGCGAAATTCAATCTCATGAAAGCTGTGGCGGGGCATAAACCAGCTGAAGGTGGGGAAGGGCTGACTGGTCAGGCCATTGTTATCCTGGGGCACCAGAACCGTCAAAGCCTTCGAGTCTGGCATCACAGAACAAGCGGGGGTTCGCGTCGCCAGTCCTATGCGTCTTCCAGCACGACCCATCCCCTCCTTTGGCACAAACCTTGCCATTGCCGCAAAGGGCTGGGCAGCAACGCCAAGAAACACTAGGATGGCGATCGCCTGCATTCCAGAGTTATGGGAGAAGAATCGAGCCTTGCGTCTCATAGATAGCACCTATCGAGCAATATCAACACCAATATAGGCTTTATTTCATACTAGGGAAACATTTTGGCTTCATCCGTGACAAAATCGCAATTATTGGGTGATCATCATCACGCCTTTTTCATTGATTTCTTTCTAGGCTGAGAAGCAATTGACAAGGGTTTTGTCTAGATCAAGCCCCTCAGACTTAACCCGAACTAGCCGGGAGATCGTGGGAAGCCAGCGCCTAGCCAAATTTTAGTTCACGCCTGCAAGAAGCTAGGCATTCTGACGCTTCCCTTCCAGGCTAAGTTCCAAAGCCGCGCTTGCTTCTCGGAGCTTTGTAAACTAATGTAAGCGAGGGTTTTATCCACTGGGATCACTCCTGAGCCCTAAGGGTTCAGCCAGGACTCCCATTGTTTTCCCCTCTGGTTTTTGATCCAGCAGGTCGGTTCGCATCCATTCCGACCGCTTAAATCGTTACGTTTTACTGTGGGAGAGGTGCCAGTTTAATGCAAGTTCAAGTAAAGCCGGAAATTCAAAGGCTGGAAACAGCCATTGCCGCAAGCCAGAACTACTTACTCTCGCTCCAGCACGAACAGGGATATTGGTGGGCAGCGCTCGAGTCCAACGTCTCCATTACGGCGGAGGCGGTACTGGTTCATAAAATTTGGGGCAGCGATGGCCCGCGTCCCCTACACAAGGTTGAACCCTATCTACGTCAGCAGCAGCGATCCCACGGAGGCTGGGAACTTTATTACGGCGATGGCGGTGAACTGAGTGTTTCAGTAGAAGCCTACATGGCGCTCAAACTGTTGGGGGTTCCGGCGGACGATCCAGCGATGGTCCAGGCCCGCCGATTTATCCTCCATCGGGGTGGAATCAGTCAAACTCGCATTTTCACAAAACTACATCTCGCTCTGATTGGCTGCTACGAGTGGCAGGGACTGCCCTCGCTGCCCGCCTGGGTGATGCTGCTGCCGGACTTTAGTCCAGTGAATATCTATGAAATGTCCAGTTGGGCCAGGGGCAGCACCGTTCCCCTGCTGGTAGTCATGGATCGCAAGCCCATTTTTCCCCTGGCGCACCCCATCAACCTCGATGAGCTCTATGCAGAGGGCAGAGCCAATGCCAAGTTTGAACTGCCCCGCAACCATGACTGGACCGACATCTTCCTCGCCTGCGACAGTCTGTTTAAAATTGCGGAAATGACCCAACTGGTCCCTTTTCGCGAAGAGGGTATCCGCGCCGCCGAGCGCTGGGTCATCGAACGTCAAGAAGCAACGGGAGATTGGGGGGGCATTATTCCAGCCATGCTCAACTCTCTGCTATGCCTCAAGGCCCTAGATTACAAGCTCAGTGATCCCGTGGTGGAGCGCGGCTTGAGGGCGGTGGATCATTTTGCCCTGGAAAGCACCGATCAATACTGGATGCAGCCCTGTATCTCCCCCGTGTGGGACACAGCCCTAGTGATCCGTGCCCTGGCGGAATCTGGACTCAATCGAGAGCATCCCGCCCTGGTGAAGGCTGGTCAATGGCTGCTGGAGAAGCAAATTTTGGACTACGGCGACTGGTCTATCAAAAATAAGCGGGGGGAACCCGGCGGCTGGGCCTTTGAATTTGAAAATCGCTTTTATCCTGATGTCGATGACACAGCGGTCGTAGTGATGGCGTTGGCGGAAATTGTCCTGCCCGATGGATCCGCTAAAAAAACGGCTATGGAGCGAGCTGTTCGCTGGATTCAGGGCATGCAGTGCAGGCCAGGGGGCTGGGCAGCCTTTGATGTGGACAATGATCAAGAGTGGCTCAATGCCATCCCCTACGGAGATCTCAAAGCCATGATTGATCCCAATACTGCCGATGTCACAGCCCGAGTTCTGGAAATGATCGGGCGGACCGAGATCACCACCGGTAGCGCCAGTGTGGAACGGGCAATCGCCTATCTTCTCCAGGAGCAAGAACCCGAAGGATGCTGGTTTGGTCGCTGGGGCGTGAATTACATCTACGGCACCAGCGGCGTCCTGGCCGCGCTCTCCGTGCTGGAACCAGCGCGATTTACGGTTCCTATTTCTCGCGGGGCGCAGTGGCTGGTTCGCTGCCAGAATTCCGATGGGGGCTGGGGCGAAACCTGCCAATCCTACAATGACCCCAGTCTCAAGGGACAGGGAGAGAGCACAGCCTCTCAAACTGCCTGGGCACTCATAGGGCTGTTAGCCGCGGGAGAGGCCACCGGCACCTATGCCACTGAGGCACTGGACCGGGGGATTCAGTATCTTCTAGACCACCAGGCTGAGGAGGGCACCTGGAATGAGGATTACTTCACCGGAACTGGCTTTCCTGGCCACTTTTATCTGAAATATCACCTTTACCAGCAACACTTTCCCCTAACGGCCCTGGCGCGTTATCAGGCTTGGCAACAGCAGCAGACTCCTTAACGCGCGCCTGGCTCTCCGCCCTTCTTTCATTGCTAGGCCCAGTTGACGCTTTTTGGGTCCATTCGGCCGGCATTTTTATCCTTCAGGGTCGTTTAGGATAGGGTCAGACCTCTTTGAGATTGGCACAACTTATGACCTACTGCCTTGGCATCATTACCCGTGCTGGCCTGGTAATGGCTGCAGATTCTCGGACCAGTGCGGGGGCAGATTACGTTTCCAGCGCACAGAAGCTCTTCGACTTGTCCTTACCTCGAGAGCGGGTGCTCCTGATTTGTACTGCCGGAAATCTATCCATGACCCAAACGATTATGGCCAAGATTCGCCGCGACATTAAGGACCAGGTGCCCGACAATCTCAATGCCATGTCAACTCTTCACGACATCTCCGACTATATTGGCCGCCAAACGCGGGAGGTGCTAGATCAAAATCGACACTGGATGAATCGAGACAATATTGATTACAGCTGCTCCTTTCTGGTAGGAGGGCAGGTGAGGGGAGAGTCGCCCGAACTTTATATGATTTACAGCCAGGGCAACTTTCTGCGAGCAACCAAGGAAACTCCCTACCTGCAAATTGGCGAGATTAAATACGGCAAGCCAATCTTAGACCGGACCATTGAATACGAGGAAACCCAACTGGATGAGGCAGCTAAATGTGCCTTACTCTCGTTAGATTCCACCATGAAGTCCAATATTTCCGTAGGACCGCCCATTAACTTAGCTCTCTATGAGGCGGACACCTTGAAGCTCACCCGTCGCTGTCAGTTCAAGGAAGGAGATTCTTACCTGATTAGAATTCGGACTTCCTGGGAAAAGTCGCTGCGCCGGGCCTTTCAGTCCCTTCCTGAGATTGACTGGATTGAGCTGGCTGAGGATGAGGATGACCTGGGAAACTGGCTTTCTCCCAGCAATATCTACACGGCTTAGTTTTTCTTTAGGGATGAGTTCCTGCCCTAGACCTTGATCTCTAACTCGTCGGTCAAAATCCGCACCTTGGAGGTCAAGGTTGCACTGGCTTGACCTTGATGGGTCCCGGCAATGGGAGCCGCCGCTAGGGGCCGGTAATGAGCCGCGATCGCGACATGGCGATCGCACACCACTAGACCCAGGGTAGGGTCATACCCTCGCCATCCTGCCCCCGGCAAGTACACCTCTGCCCAGGCATGGAGCGTCTGTTCCTGCTTGAGGTCACCCTGTTCATAGCCACTCACAAACCGGGCGGCTAATCCTACGGCCCGACAAGCTGCCATGAACAACAGGACAAAATCCCGGCAACAGCCCGATTGATGCTTCAGCGTGTAGTAAGGCGGCTGGGGGGGACCTTCCAAACGACTCACATACTGACAGTGGTGGTAAATATATTGATTGAGACCAAACAGGAATTCCTGCGGGTTCCGTCGATGCTCCAGCATCAAATCTTGGGCAAATTCAGCCACGGAGGGGCTGCCCCCAAGTTCTTCGGACTCCAGGTAGGGAGAGAGCGCAGGCAGGAGCGATCGCGGATAGTCAAAGGGTAACTGGGTAGCCCAAGGCTCCAGCAAGTAGTTAAACGGGTTGGTGCAGGAGGTCACAACCACGGAGTGAGCCATGACCGTTAATCGCTCCACTGGTCTGGGAGACCACCAGCAACGTAGGATTGAATTTCCCAGAGCATCAAGAATTACAGACTGCCCCAGGGGGATCGGGTCCAGGGTGACGCTAGTTTGCTCTAGCACTTGAAAGGGGTCGCAGCGAGGTTGAAGCCTTACCCGATGCGGATTCAGAATCACCGCCTGGCTGTAGGTGTAGGTGGTGGTGTGGTGGATATGGTAGCGCACTACTGGGACTGAGCCATGATCGGCTCGAGGGAAAAGAAGGTTTCAAAAATGGTTCGATCGACTGTGTTCATCTGGAGTTGCAGCCGATCTAGAAATTCATGCATGCCCTGGTGGAGAATTTCCTCAATGGTGGCATATTCCAATTCCGATCGCAGCCGTCCCAGGGTGCGCTCGCTGTCATTTTGCCAAAACCCCAGGGGACTGCCAGTAATGGCATGGAGCGATCGCTCCGCCTCCAGCAGGCAAAAACGAATCGATCGCGGGAAGGCGATATCTAAAATCAAAAAAGCCGCAACCCCCGCAGGCGTGATCCGATGCTGGTAGCTGCTTAAACTTTTGCGATACATTTCATAGGCACTGGCAGATTTGAGCAAGGCCATCCACCCCAGTTCGTCAAGGGGCGATCCGACGTGATCAGGGGTGGGCAGCAGCAGGTAATATTTCACATCTAAAATTCGAGAGGTTTTATCGGCCCGCTCTAAATATCGCCCCATACAGCCAAAGTTCCAGCCTTCACTGTGGGTCATGGTCGCATCCATCACGCCATTAAAGGAATGGCTGGCCCGCTTCACCTGGGCCAGAAAATCCGAGATGGCTGAAAGGGACCAGTGAGATTCCTGGGACCGGGCCGCCTCGGTAACCATCAGATAAAAATCGTTAACCTGCTCCCACATGGCTGAAGAAATCGCTTCCCGGACCGAACGGGCATTGGTCCGCGCTGCCCGCACGCAGGACAAAATCGAGTTGTCATATTCAGCGTCAAAGGTTAAAAATTGCATCACCGCATCGGCGGTGAACTCAGAATAGCGAGACTCAAACACGGCTCGATCGCCGGTGGTGGTCACCAGAGGCTGCCACTGCTCCTGTAATCCCATGGGCAAATCTAGCAGGAGATTGAGATTAACCTCAACAAAGCGCGCCACGTTCTCAGCCCGCTCAATGTAGCGATTGAGCCAGTAGATGGAGTCTGCAACCCGACTGAGCATAAAAAGTAATCCCCAAACAATCCCTTAACACCATACCCACCTAGCCCCTGACCCGCCTAGGCCCGTGACCCGCTTAACACAGCACCCAGGTATCCTTACTTCCCCCCCCTTGGGAGGAGTTCACCACCAATGATCCTCGCTTTAGGGCCACCCGAGTCAGGCCACCCGGCTGAACATAGATGCTGTCCCCAAATAGAACATAGGGACGAAGATCCACATGGCAGCCCTCGAATTGCTGGTCAATAATGGTGGGGACCCGAGACAGGCACAGCGTGGGCTGAGCAATATAATTGCGAGGATTAGACCTGACCCGATCCTTAAATTCCTCTTGCTCCAGGCGGGTTGACTGTGGACCCACCAGCATGCCATACCCGCCGGCTTCGTTGGCAGCCTTGACCACAAGCTGGTCAATGTGCTTCAGCACATAGTCCAGATCCTGGTCACGCCAGCACAGATAGGTGGGCACATTAGCCAAAATGGGATCTTCTCCCAGGTAGTAGCGCACAATATCAGGCATGTAGGCATAGATGACCTTATCATCTGCAACGCCTGTGCCCGGTGCATTGGCGATCGCCAATCGACCGGACCGGTATACCTCCATCAGCCCCGACACGCCCAGGGTGGAATCCGGACGGAACACCTGGGGGTCTAGAAAGGTGTCATCAATGCGACGGTAGAGCACATCCACGCGCTTCAGGCCCTGGGTGGTCCGCATTTGAACGTAACCGTCCACCACCGCCAAGTCCCGTCCTTCCACCAGTTCAATCCCCATTTGTTGCGCCAGGTAGGAATGCTCAAAGTAGGCGGAATTATAAATTCCTGGCGTCAGAACCGCCACGGTGGGATCGGAAATATACTCAGGCACCAAGTTCAGCAAGGTTTCCAACAGCTGGGACGGATATTGATCCACCGGTTGGATGGCCATTTCTTGGAAAATCTGCGGAAAGGTGCTTTTCATCACGCGGCGATTTTCCAACACGTAGGAAACGCCCGAGGGGCATCGCAAATTATCTTCTAAGACATAAAACTGGCCATCGCGATCGCGGATGATGTCTGTACCTGTGATGTGGCACCAAACGCCTCCCGGCGGATTTAGGCCTTGACAAGCGGGCAAAAAGCCCTGGGAAGATTCAATTAAATCGCGAGGAATAATTCCATCTTGGATAATTTTTTGTTCGTGATATAGATCGTTGATAAAACGGTTCAGGGCCTCGATCCGTTGCTTCAACCCCCGTTCTAAAAACTCCCAATCCGAAGCAGAAATAATCCGCGGAATGATATCAAAGGGTAAGATGCGCTCACGTCCCTGGTCATCGCCATAGACATTAAAGGTCGCACCCAGACGAAACAACGCCCGCTGAGCAGACTGCTGACGGCGCAGCAGCTCTCCCTCTGGAAGGCTATGGATTTTATTGATTAGGGGCCAAAACTCAGGCCGGGGCTGGCTCTTACACTGAAAAAGCTCATCAAAAAAGTCTGCCGTATCGTAATCCTGGAACCGCATATCCGCCTTTGCTTGAGACCTGAGAGAACGTTCTTTAACCCCGATAGGTGTGAATCTTGAATTAAATTGATCCCAGTAACTGTATTCTGAGATACCTTAATTCTAAAAATATGATTGAGTTTTCATTGCCGTCCCCTCCCGCAGCCCTAGGAATCACCTCTCCTTCTAAAAATCACTGGAGTTCTTTCAATTCGTTCCCCCATAATTCGTTACAAACGACTTTACAACTGTCGACCTGTCACAATTAACGCCCCAGTAGTTGGTACCGCTTTGCGTGCATATGCTTCTTTCTCCCACTCCCCAAAGGATTCTGGCCACCCTGTTTCCCCTGCTCCAGTCCGCTGCTGCCTACGCCTGCCGTATTCAGGCCCAAATTCAAGCGCAGCCAGACAAGGGAAACATGCCCAACTTTTTTGCCGCCGCCCTTAGCGACGCCGACCTATCGATCCAAACGCTGGTGGAGGTTGCTCTGCTCGGTGTATTTCCCGAGGTGCGATTCTTCGGGGAGGAATATGAACAAAGCTTTAACACCCCTTATTTTCGGTCCATTGAACTCGGAGCGAACCTTGACGATGACTATCTGGTAACCCTTGATCCCATCGATGGAACTCGCTTTTACCTGGACGGACATAGCAATTTCCAGATCATTCTTGCAGTCCTGGACGCGGTGAAATATCAGGCCGTTTTAGCCATCAGCCCCGCCAAGGGAGAATATTTTTACAGCTTTCATGGGCAGGGAACCCGTCAGGGCACGCTAGATCAGCCCCTGGAGGCCTGCCAGCCTCTCCAGCTTTCCCCTCCCCCGGCAACGGTGCTGTTGGGAGTCGGGATGCAGCATCTAGCTGAGCGTCTGCAAGATCAATTCACGGTTATTTCCATTGCCCAGGACTATGGGGCAGACACTGCCATTCCTAACGTCAACGGCATCCTATCAGGAGAACTGAGCGCAGCGGTGTTGGCGGCAGGCAACTGGATTGATGGGGGAGCGATCGCGTTTTTAGCCCAGGAGGCAGGCTGTTGGGTGAGCGATCTCCAGGGAGACCCGCTTCCCCCCTTGCGTAACTGTAAAGACAAACGCTTTCAGGGAATTATCATTGCTACCTCCCCCCTGGAACATCAGCAAATTCTGGAAGCGATTCGCAGCACCACCAGTTAGAATCACGTCGGATCCCTTAAACGGATCTCCCGCATTCAGTCAGGGATTCACGGCCAGGTTCACCCCAACAAGCCCAGATCATGAAACCCAGATCATTAAGCCCAGATTATAACGACAATAAGTCCAGATAATGACGATGCATTTTCTCTGGACGCTGCCCCCGAGAAAGGCTATAGTCTGATTAATTCGCTTCAATCACATTGCCTTTTTTTCAGATCCTAGGGTCCACATGAGCTAGATCACAGCTAAATCACACGGTGACTTTGGGCTGACTCTTTCCACAAGAGGTCGCCAACTTGCGGGTAGGGTAGATCACGGATTCATTTTTCCAGTCCGAAATAAGTCTTTTTATGAGAATTGCAGTAATTGGCGCTAAGGGGATTCCTGCCTTTCAGGGTGGAATTGAGCACTATTGTCAAGAAATATACCCCACAATGGCGAGGGAGGGGCATCGCGTCCATCTCTTTGCCAGGCAGCGATATACCCAAACGTCACAATGGCATTACACCCAGCGTGACGTCCGCGTAATTAACTTGCCCTCAGTCCCCAGGGGGGGCATGGACGCCTTTTTCAATGCCCTTTTGGCCTCGATCCTGTGTTTATTCGGCCGTTATGAGATTGTGCACTACCATGCCCTTGGACCGGCTTTTTTTTGCTTTATTCCCCGCCTGTTCAGTAATGCCAGAGTTGTGGTAACTTGCCATGGGTTAGATTGGCAGCGGGAGAAATGGGATCAACTCTCACAGCGGTTCCTAAGGTGGGGCGAACGCCTGGCAGTCCACTTTGCCCATGAGCTGATTGTGGTCTCTCCGCCGCTTCATCAATATTTTTGGACCACCTATAACCGCGAAACGCGCTACATTCCCACAGCACCAGCACACTATGCCCCCTCTGATCCAGAGTTTCCCTACGTGCGATCGATGGGGCTACAGGTGGGGCGATACATTCTATTCGTGGGTCGCATTGTGCCTGAAAAGCGCCCTGATCTGCTCCTAAAAGCTTTCCAGCGTCTACGTCCGCATGGATATAAGCTGGTGTTTGTGGGCGGGACAAGCGACACTGCCTACTTTGCTCGCCAGCTCGTTGAACAGTCCATCGAAGATTCTCAGGTTGTGTTTACCGGAGAGTTGATGGGGGCGCGCCTGGCCGAAATGATGCGAGGCGCAGGCCTGTTTGTTCTCCCTTCCGATCTAGAGGGACTGCCCCTGGTGCTACTTGAGGCCATGCGCGAAGGCATTCCTGTCTTAGCGAGCAACATTCCTCCCCACCAGTATCTCCTGGGACATCATCACCGAGGCTGGCTCTTTGAAGCGGGCAATTGTGAGGATTTAGCACGTTGCCTCGATCAAGCCCTCGGCAACCCATCACAGTCCCAACTCATGGCACAGAACGCTCGTCACTACGTCAAGAATTACCACAGTTGGGAGGGGATTGTGGGGGAGAATCTGACCGCCTATCGGAAAGCGCGACCGCGACGGCCAACGCGGAAGCCCTCTCTCTCCCAGGTCAAGTCATAGGCTCCTGTCATAGGCTCCTCTTTAAAGTTAAGCTCCCGGTTTACGTTGACGTTCAGGATTCATCCATGCCCCGGACCCTGCGAAGCTTTCTATTCGCCGTCCTTGCTCTGTGGTTGGGGGGCTGCTCCCGCAGCTCTGAGGCAACGCTACGTCCACCTCTCCAGTTTCCCCAGACCTGGCAGAATGTTGCCATTGGCGGGGGGGGCTACGTCACGGGGCTTCACATTCATCCTCAGGTTCCGGAGTTGGTCTATATCCGCACCGACAACGGCGGCTTCTATCGCCGGACTGGCCATCGCTGGCTGGCGATCACCGATCACTTTACCCGCGATCAACAAAACTACTACGGCGGCGAAGCCCTGGGCCTTGATCCGAACAATCCCAACGTGGTTCTGATAGCCGCGGGTCAATATTCCTCCGAAGGTCCCGGCACCGTTTTCCGATCCCAGGACCAGGGGCAGAGCTGGCAAGCCTCTGATCTCCGTGTTGGCATGCGGTCCGATGAAGATAAGCGTTGGGCCGGGCATCGCCTGGTGGTGAGTCCCCATGACTCGAACCTGGTATTGTTTGGATCTCGCGCCGATGGGCTCTGGCGATCGCAAGATGGTGGCCTCACCTGGAAGCCCGTCAGATCGCTCCAAACTCAGGCTGACCCAGACGTGGGGCTACTGGCCTTGACCTTTGATCCTCAGGTTCAGGGGCGAGTGGTCCTGGGGGCCTATGGAGATGGGATTTACGAGTCTGGGGACAGCGGACTCACCTGGACCCGACTGAAGGGGAGTCCCTCCCATCCCATGAAGCTTGCCATCGCCTCCGACAGCACCCTGTACGTCACCAGCGATCGCGCTCCGGGGGTGAGTCAATCCCGTCAAAATCGCTGGAGCGACATTACCCCAAAGGGATACCGCGATCGGGTCTTTAACGGTCTGTCGGTGCATCCAAGGGACCCCAATTGGATTGTGGTCAGCGTTGGCGAACGCGGCAGCGCAGAACTGTTCTACTCGCGTGATCAAGGCCAAACCTGGCAGCAGCCGCAACACCAAGTCCATCATACGGTTCCCTGGTGGCCCGATAGTTTTTTCCGAGACCACACGGCAGCGGTGCAACTCAACCCCAGTCGTCCCCAGGAAGTCTGGCTCACCGATTGGTTTGGAATTTGGAAAACGTCCAACCTGCTGGCCCATCCAGCCCGATGGGAAAACCAACAGCAAGGCCATGAGCAAGTGGTGGTGTTCTCCCTGCTGGCTCCGCCTCAAGGTCCCTTACTACTGAGCGGAGTGGCCGATGTTAATGGATTTGCCCACCCCCGATTGGATCACTTTCCCAGCCAACGCCTGGGTCCCCAGGGGTGGCCCCCCCAACTGTATTCCGTCGATGGCGACACCTACGATTTTGCCTACAGCGCCCATCACCCCCTCGAAATCGTGCGCGTCGGCGGCAAACGCTGGAATCAATCCTTTGGCATTTATCGCTCTGCCGATGGGGGACAAAGCTGGTCAACGGTGCCGAATTTCCCCTCCCAGGGACTTCCGCTGAGGGTCGCCATGTCTGCCGACAACCCTGAACGGATGATCGTGGTCCTCAGTCAGGGGAATGCCCTCTTGACCGGGAATGGCGGCGCATCCTGGCAGCAGGTGCAAGGTTTACCAGTCGGGCCGGAAGGCCCCTGGACCTGGACTCAACCCCTGGCCGCCGATGGCGACAGAGGCGATCGCTTTTACTACTTTGCAGCGGGCACCCTTTACCGCAGTGAAGACGGCGGAGCCTCCTTTGCCCCCATACAGCAGAATCTACCAGAGACTGACCCAGCAGCGCTGCATACCCTTGCTGGCCAGCCGGATCAGCTTTGGCTGAGCCTGGGAGACGCTGGACTGTACCGGTCTAACGATGGAGGCCAGACCCTCGATCAGGTTCAATCTGTTGCAGAAGCTGCCCTGTTTACCATCGGTCCAGGTCCAGAGGGCAGCTCTTTTCCCCTGTGGTATCTCTATGGCACGCTGGCAACGGGGGAAACCGGCATTTTTTACTCCAACGACCAGGGGCAAACCTGGACCAATATCAGTGAACCCAAGACCCCCATTGGCGCTCGCCCCCGGACCATGGAGGCGAGTCCCCAACAGATTGGGTTAATCTTTATAGGAACCAATGGCCGCGGGATTTACTATAAGCAAGTGCGGCCATAAGGACCCTAAGACCATGATTCGGCTGCTCCTTGTTGACGATCAAAAAACAATCCGCGAAAGCCTGCGCTACATGCTGAAACCGACCGCGGATATCCAGGTGGTGGGGACCGCCAACAACGGTCACATGGCTCTGGAACAAATTGAAATTCTGCAACCCGATGTCGTATTAATCGACATGGAAATGCCGGATCTCGATGGCCTGAGCGCCACCCGTCTCATTCGTCAGCGCTTTCCTGAAACAAAGGTGCTGGTCTTGAGCATCCATGATAGCGATGACTATGTCGCCAAAGCCTGGAAAGCGGGAGCGATGGGGTATTTACTAAAAAATACCCCGGCAGATCAGCTGCGCGAGTCCATTCGCTTTGTCCATCTAGGCTATGCTCAGTTTGGACCCGGCGTGGTAGAGAAGGTCATGCCCGTCCAATCGGTTGCAGAAGGCACCTCTGACCCTGAATCCGCTGCGGTCAATGGGAAGGGCCATCCTTCCCAGGAGGGGGCTTCTGGAGGATCTAGCTTTTTGCCGAACTATAACGAGTGGCTGTTTGGCAGCAACATGCGCGATCTGCGATCGCAGCTGGCGGATGCCCTCGATGCGCCCACGATTCAAAGCCACACCCCACCCACTGTTTCAGTGTCCGGACAAGAAGTGCAACCGGCCCGCGCCCTCCCCATCTCCTGGAAAGGGTATGTGGGATTGGGGGTGCTCTTGAATGGCCTATTTTGGGGAGCAGGACTCGCCTATTTGATCAATACACCGCCCACCTACACCAGTCACTGGACCCTTTCTCTGCCTCCATCCTCTAGCTCCACCAATGTCTCGCTACCCGATGTGGGTGAAGCCCGATCTCAAAGCGACTCCCCCTTCAATAGCAGCGTTTCCGATCCTCGGGAAAACTATAAATTCCTGCTGGGCACGGACGAAGTGCGCAGCATGGTGGCCACCCTGCTCAACCGCCCCAACTCAGCGATAGAGACGCCCACCGCGAAGATTCTGGCCAACACCACCCTCATGCAGATTTCCATAGAGGGGCCCTCTGGAATTGAGGCCCAGCAGGTGGCCGTCGCCTTCCAAGAGGCCCTACTAGCCAGAGTTGAGCAGCTGCGGGAAACTGAAACCAATCAGGAAGGCAATGCTCTACAGCAATCCTATGACGAGGCTCAAGAAAAACTGGAGCGAGCCCAAGGCCGACTGGCTGCATTCAAGGCTCAATCGGGGTTGGGGGCAAGTGGCTCCATCACCGACCTCACCACCAATATTGAAGGGCTGCGTCGCCAGGAATCTGAGACGATTGCCCGTCTACAAGAAGTTTCAGCCAATACCCAACAACTCTCTAGTGCCCTGGGCCTCTCTCCTCAACAGGCGGTGGATGCCGTGGCGCTCAAGTCCGATCCACTGTTTCAAAAATATTTATCAGCTTACAGTAATGCCAATTCAGCTCTGATTGACTTAACGGCTCAATATTCCGATGCCCATCCCTCCGTTGCTAATAAGCAGGAGGAGCGAGCCAATGCTCAAGCCCGGCTTCAGGAACAGGCCCGCACAATTCTGGGACGATTAATTTCCCTGCCAGAGCTATCTCAGCTGAGTTTAGAAACCGGGGTGGGAACTTCGGAACGCTCAGAGTTATTTCAGCAGCTCATCCAGCTTCAGAGCGAGGAGCGAGGCCTCAATGCTCAGGCCCAGGGTCTGAAAACCCAAATCCAGCGTCTGGAAATTCGACTGAAGGATTTGAACCAAAAAGCAGCCAGGTTGACCAGCCTGCAGCGTGACGTGCAGCGAGCAGAGGCAGTTTTTTCCTCCACTGCCACCCGGCTTGATCTGAGCAATTCAAATCCATCTGCGACCTATCCCCCCATTACGGTGGTGGCTCCGCCCAATTTGCCCGATGAGCCCAGTGCCCCCAAAACCAAGCTGGCGATCGCGGGCTTAGTCATGTCAAGTTTGTTCATCTGTTCAGCCATCGCCATGCTGATCTGGCGAACTCGTCGCCAGGTCCGAGATCACTCAGAGGGAACGGTTTCCCCTGTACAATCGACTGCCATTCAGACCATTTCCGCCCCTCGCCCCCCCTCCCTCCCTTGAATCCGACTCCGCTACGCCCTGAAACTTTTCCGGAGCGAGTCCTCTGGTTTACGATTCTGGGCACCTATGGACTGTACTACCTGGGGGCCCAATTCGTTTGGGTGCCCCTGATGGCCTGGGGAATGACCGGTTACCTGATCTGGCGCTGGTGGCAAGAATCCCCGCAGATTCCTCGCCAGGAACAAATTCGGATTCCGGGACCCGTTTGGATCTGGCTGATTGCCGTGACTGGGATTGCCCTGGCGCTGATCATTGGCCATGTCAACTTTGACCTGGGCATGGGGCTGACAATTAAATCCTTGATTAATCGCTGGGGACGGCAGTGGGCCTTGTTCGCCCTCTTTCCGCTTCTGGGATGTCTCCCCATCCGGCCCCAGATCATCTATCGAGCCGCCTGTATCCTGGCTTTTCAGAGCTTTATCCTAACCTGTATCACCTTTACGGTAGTTTTTATCCTCAAGCTAGAAGACATCGCATTTATCTCTCCATTTAGCGCCTTTGGTGGCGGAGAAATCTTTTACGAAGTCAAAATATTCGGTAGCCTGTACGATACCGGCAGCTTCCGTCTAGAGCTGTTTGCGCCCTGGGCACCCGCTCTAGGACTGGCGGGCAACATCTATTTTTGGCTGGCCTGGCAGGAGAGCGATCGCCGCTGGCGATGGCTGGGCCTGCTGGGGGCAACGATCATGATCCTGAGCTCGGTGTCTCGGTTAGGCATGGTGACCCTACCGCTGGTCGCCATTTTGATATTTCTGCTCAAGCACCTACATCGCCCCTTCCTGCTCATGGGCTTAGGTAGCGCCAGCTTTCTGGGAGGGCTCTTTTCCCACCAAATTCTCACAGCCTTTGCCAGATTCAGGGACTCCATGATTCAGGCGCGAGCTGGATCTTCCAAAACCCGATTCATGCTTCAACAGCTGGCCTTAAATCGCTGGTGGAATGAAGCGCGGATCTGGGGCCACGGCACCATTGAACCCACTGGCCCTAAGTCCGTGGGCTTTATGCCCATCGGCACTCATCATCAGTGGCTAGGCACCCTCTACAGTCATGGAGCCGTGGGCTGCGGGCTACTGGCTCTAGCCTTTTTGAGCAGTTTGGTGGCCCTTCTGCCGCGATTGTGGGACTCGGCCTTGGCCCAGACCGCCGTGGCCATTTGGCTAGTTCTCTTCTGCTTTAGCTGGGGGGAAAATTTAGAATCCCTGGCCTACATTTTTTGGCCCGGACTGGTAATCATGGGCCTAGCCTACTGTCAAATTAGCGCCGAATCCAGGGCCTAGGCAGAGGGATCACCCTACAACACCACCGTTCTCCACCGGTCCCGCTGAGCGACCACCTCCACATAGTCCGAGAGCGCCATCAGCCGATAGCGCCGTTGCAGGGTCTTGAGATACTGAACCGTCAGCGCACATTTGCGATCGCTTCGCATCCCCATCCCTGGAAACGACCTGAGCTCAGGCACCTGGTCCCCTCCCACAAAATCCAGAGGATGCAACAGAAAGGAAGGCTCCATCCGAAACAGTTGACAAAGCCCCAGCGCCAGATGAAAGTACACAGTTGCCAGGGATCTAGACCGCTGGGCCAAAAAGTGAAGGTAGGTAAAATGAATGGGAATCCGCAGGATCGGCAGGGTCGTCACCGGGATTTCCAGAAGCGTCTGCCGATTCACCTGCCAACGATAGGGCCTTAGCGGACGAAAGCCATCGGCAAAGGTGCCAAATTGCGGTTTCCGTCGGGGCCGATGGGCCAAGGGCACACCGCGCAGCGAGGCTCGCCGCACAATGGATCCCAGATAGGTGGGGAAAACAGACGCATCGTAACGATAGCCCCGATCTTGGAGCAGGGCTAATAACTCCCGAGATACGGCAAATCCTGGCCCGCGAAAACCAGTGAGGATCTGTCCAGTGGCTTGTTGGATTGCCTGTTCCGCCTGTTCGAGTTCCGCCCGGATTGCTTCAACGGACGCTTCATGCATCCAGGGCTGATGGAGGTAACTGTGATTCCCGAGGCTGTGCCCCGCAGCCACAAAGGCCCGCAGGCAGGGAATATTTTCGGCCACTTCCGCGTCACGCCCCACCACAAACACCGTCAGCCTGAGGTCGAGTTGCTCCAGGACTTGCAAAATTTTGGGCACCAGCTGCGGTAAATAGGAGGGAAACTGATCCCAGCCAGGAATACCCTGAGCGCGCATGTAGGACCACTGGTTGTCTAAATCCAGCGAAATGCTGGCAAGTTGGGGCATTTCAAACACTCCTAGGATCCAACCCAATGCCACCGTTGCGGGAAACAAGAACCATGATCTTAAAAAGAACTCTCTTGCCCAAGCAAGACTCCAAGGACTGAAGAACAGTAGGCCGACCCCCAGGGGCATCCTAGGATTTAGCTCCACTGCCTCCAGGCGCGGAGTCCCCCTGCCCAATTGTTCCGGGAAAACTTCGCCCATGCGCCCTGACCGAACAGCCAGGCACAGAGGCCGGTCCGCGTTTAGAACGCTAACAATTTGTTTGAATAACAATTTGTTTGAATTGAATCCGCCCTCCCAAATTCCGGGATAGTATCAAACGTCAAAAGACACCATTCAGTCGCAAAGCATCAAGGGGCAAGAAAAACCTCCTGTCCAAGATTTTGAAAGGCTTCTGTCGGTCCCCCCGGATTCACGCCACTGCTCTTCACTAGAGCTTTTTTAACCCTGACAATCATGATCATTTATCTGATTTTACCGGCTTTCAACGAAGAAGAGTCCCTGCCCAATTTACTGGGGCGCTTTTCTGCCCTGCCAGCGACGCAGCGAGATCATCTGAAGATTTTTGTGGTTAATGACGGATCAACGGACGCCACCAAAACTGTGGCCCAAACGGCGGCAGCCGGTCTAGATCTTACGATCCTGGATCATCCCCAGAATTTAGGCCTGGGACAGGCGGTGCAGACCGGGATTCAAGCGGCAATCCGGCAGGGCGGCCCGGAGGATGTCATGGTGCTGATGGATGCCGATGATACCCATGATCCTCGTCTGGTGCCACTGCTGGCTCAAGCCATTGTGCAGGGGGCAGACATTGCCATCGCCTCGCGGTTTGTGGCCGGAGGAGACGATAGTACCGCACCACCGCTGCGACGCTTGCTATCTCGGGGGGCGGCTCTTTGTTTTAAAACCGTTCTGCCCCTAGACCGTGAAATTCACGACTTTACCAGTGGCTTTCGCGCCTATCGACTTTCAATTCTGGAGCGAGCCGTGAAACACTGGGGCGAGCGCCTGATTGAGGAGCGTGGCTTTGCCTGCATGGTGGAGCTGCTGCTCAAGCTGAGATACTGCCATCCCCAAATTGTGGAAGTTCCCTTTCAGCTTCAGTACAACCGCAAGCTCAGCACCAGCAAGATTAAGGTGCTACGCACCATCTTGCAGTATCTAAAGCTGGCCCTGCGCGATCGCATCAGCCCGCCTCCCTATCATCAGCTTTAAAGGAAATTGCCCATGGCAGCCAAGATTGGAATCATTGGGGGCGGTATTGCCGGATTATCCTGCGCCTACCGGCTGGCCACCCAAGGGCATCAGGTTACAGTCCTGGAGTCTAGCCCTCAGCTCGGGGGTCTGGGCACCTTTTTTGAGCATCAAGGTCGGCAGATTGACCGCTTTTATCACTGCATCATGCCCAGTGACGACTATTTCCTGCAGCTCATCGAGGATCTAGGTCTCTCAGATCGGCTCTACTGGCAAAAAACCTTTATGGGAATGGTCTACCAGGGCCATCATTATCCCTTCAACAGCGCCCTGGATCTGCTTAGATTTACCCCCCTCTCCTTCCTGCAGCGGGTTCGCTTGGGGGCCATGTCGCTTCTGCTGAAATATCTGGGCAACGATCAGCGTCTGGATTACACCCCAATGGGCGACTGGCTCACGCAGCTGTTCGGATCAGATCTTTGGGACCTGTTTTGGCAGCCTCTGTTTGCCGCAAAGTTTGGGGCCAAGGCTGGCGAACTCCCCGGTCTCTATCTGAAAAAGCGACTGGGACGCGAAAGCAATGTGGGGGAGCGCGGCTATCTCCAAGGAGGACTATACGGGTTTATTAAGGCCTTGGCCGAAGCGATCGCCGCCCATGGGGGACATCTGGTCTTGGAGCAGCCCGTTCTTCAGCTTCAGCAGTCCGACTCTGCAGTGATCGCCACCACGCAACAGGGCACCTTTAGCTTTGATGCGCTGATTTCAACCATCCCTCTGCACCTATTGGCTGAGATGGCCCAGGGTATCGATGGTGCCGCAACCCTCCCCAAGCTAACCTATCAGGGCGTGATCAATCTTCTGATTTTTCTCGATCGGCCCGTGACGGGCTACTACTGGACTCCCATCCTCCGATCTCAGACCGGATTCGACGGCATGGTGGAGTCCTCGGCACTCATTGCGCCCGATCACTATGGCGGGTATCATGCCGCCTACCTCATGAAATATACGCACCCTCAATCAGACCTATACCAACGCGCCACCAATACCCTTGAAAAAGAATGGCTGGAACAGTTCTTGGACCTCTACGCGCCGCTGGGCATCACCCCTGACAATATCGTGGATACTCGTCTATTTAGAACCCCCTACGTCGAGCCCATCTATCCCCTCGGCTATAGTCGCTATCAACCTCGCATCCGACTGGGGCAGTCTCGGATTTATCTGGCGACGACCGCCCAGGTTTATCCCTATATCACCTCCTGGAACTCCAGCATCCGCGTCGCCGCTGCATGCGTCACCCAACTCCTTCGCAATCTTTAACTTGCGTCCCCATGACCACCCCCACCCCCCCAACCTCCAGTCGCGGCCTGCAGGGATCCTTCCGTAATTTAGCCCTAGGCCTGGCCTGCGGCACCTTTTTTCTCACCCTGGCCTTCCGGCGCACCTCCTGGCGCGCGGTGGTCTCCGCCATTGAGCCCGTAGATCATCGATTTATTCTTTACGGTATTTTTATTTACAGTCTCTATTTGCTGGCTCGGACATGGCGCTGGAGCTTTTTGCTGGCTGAGCGCACTGAGCAGCGGCCGTTTTTAAGCCTGCTGCGGGCCGTAACCTGGGGAACTGCAGCTAATGCGGTTATTCCCCATTCCGGCGAACTGTTAAGAGCCCTGACAACTCGCAGCCCCTTGGGACTATCGGTTAGCTCCATCTTGGGCAGCATTGCCGCGGAGCGATTCTATGATTTTGCCGCGGTAATTGCGATCACAGGCTGGACCCTGCTCTTGCAAACCCAGGCCCCTCAAATCCTGAGCGATGCCCTGGTCGCGCTTGCCATGATGGGATTAGTGATCTTGGTCCCTCTGGCCATCCTGGCTGTTCCAAACCCCTTGCGGGGCAGTCTGATTCGGCTGCTGGCCCACCTGCTGCCCCAGCGCTGGAGCCAGAAGGTGAGTCACCAGCTCAAGGAGATCGGGACAGGCATAGGCGCGGCCTTTGCCCATGCCCACCTGCTGCCCATTGGACTGCTGTCTCTGGTGCAATGGGTGCTGGTGGCTGGCTGCATCACTTGCAGCCTCGCGGCCTTTGGCCTGAACCTGCCTATTTGGGCGGGGTTGGTAATTTTGCCTATCACAATCGCGGGGCTGACGCTGCCCTCAGCGCCAGCCTACCTGGGGACGATGCAGGTTTGCTTTATCGCCGGGTTATCTCCCTTTGGCATTAGCGATGACCAGGCGATCGCAGCCTCTATGATTTATCTGAGCATTGTGACGTTCCCGATTCTGATTGGCGCAGGGGTTTGGTATCTCATCCACCTGGCGCTCTACCGACAGAACTTGTAATCTTTCCCGAGAAAGACCAACGCCTGCACCGCTACCCCCAATGATGAAGTCATGGATTCCCCTTAACCCAAAACAGTCTGCTTCCCTGGCAATGGGGCTGTTTTTCACCCTCGCGTTCCTGTCCTTCGGCGGCCCTAGCTTAATTTTTAACGAAGGCATTTATCTACTGAAAAGTCAGCAGTGGGCCAATCCCGGTTTTTTAGCCACTGACTGGTACGCCGGACCTGCCTCAGGCCAGGTGCATGGTCTCCTCTTTTCCATCGCCATTGTCCCGTTGTGGAAGATCGGACTCGATGCCATCGCGATCGCCTTAATTCTGCGCGCCCTGGAAACGCTGCTTCTGGCAGGCGTGGTTCTCCTGATTTTGCGTCATCTTCAGCTTCCCCGCACACCCGCCTGGCTGGGGCTTTCCCTGTGGGTCATTGCCGGTCAGTTTGGGGCTACGGGGGAATGGGTGATTGGCGGTGCTGAGCAAAAACCCTTTGCTTACCTATCGGTGCTATGGGGGCTGTATTTTGCACTCCAATCGCGCTGGATGGCCATGGCCATGGCCCTTAGCCTCGCGGTTTGGCTGCATATCCTGGTGGGAGGCTGGAGCGCACTGATTCTCTTCTCGGTTCTCCTGGTTCAACCTGGACAGATCGCGCCCCGAGCCTATGGGCGGGCTGCAGCTTTGGCCTTACTGCTGGTGCTCCCGGCGGTCATCCTCAGCATCCAGACCCTAAGCCAGAATGAGGCTACGGGATTAGGTCCCCTTCCCCCCTACCAGAGTCTGGGTCAGTTGATGACCCTCTTCCGGTTCCCCCATCATCTTGACCCCACCCTGTTTCTTCCCCCAAAGGTTCTGATTCGCGTGGGGTTAATCACCCTTGGCACCTACCTGGCCCTGGTGCTGTTGCCAATTTCTAAATCAGCGAAAACGCTGTTTCTGGGCTTTTCCACCGGGACTCTCGTGCTGTTTGGCCTGGGGGTGGGGGCGTTTATCCAGGGGCACTACGCTTTTTTGCAGCTCTACCCCTTTCGCATTGCCGACGGATTTTTGCCCCTCTTTTGCTATCTATTCCTGCCCATCGCGTTGTGGGTCACCCTGCAGTACCCCCTACGGCGATCGCTGGTCCAAAGCAGCCTTCTCTGTGTTGGCGTCCTGATTAGCGTAGGTCTGCTGCTGGCAGGGGTGAATGATTTGCCCCTGCGATCTATCCTCACCCTGAGGCCCTGGGCGGAGTCGCTGCAGCTTACTCCGCGCAACCCCAAGGATCAGATCATGTCCTGGATCCGCCATAACAGCCCCCCAGAGAGTCGCTTTTTAGTGCCGCCCACTTGGAATAATTTTTTGATCCTGGCCCAACGCCCGGCCTTTGTGCTCACCCAGGCCATTCCCCAAAATCAGCAAGCCTGGGATTGGCTATATCGTCTACGGCTGGCCAATAATGCCCAACCATTCAAGCAGCGTGGGTTTGCAGCGGATCAGGAAGTGGAGGCCAACTTTCGCCAGCTGTCTCCTGCCCGGCTTCAATGCTTGGCTGAGCAATATCAGCTACAGTTCTACGCAGTGGATAGGCCGCGGGTGGATCTCCAGACACAGTTGGTTTACCAGTTTGGACCCTACTCTCTCTACAATTTGCAAACTCTCAAGATTAATCCGTCCCAGTCCTGCGATTTCCAAGCTCTCTCCAGAACAGATCTGATTCCGGTTCCTACTTTGCATGTCAGCGCTGTTCAGACAGTTCAGACAGCGCCCCCCTTGCCCTACCCTCCAGCCTAATCATGCCCCAGGTTTCCATCGTCATCCCGGCCTATAATGCCATGGCCTTTCTCCCCGAGACCCTGGCCTCAGCCCTCAGTCAAACCTTTCGCGATTTTGAGATTATTTTGGTCGACGATGGCAGTACCGATGGCATTATCCCCTGGGTGCGATCGCATCCACATCCTCAAGTTCAGCTCATTTCACAGAGCAACCAGGGATTAGCCGGGGCTAGAAACACCGGCATTCGAGAATCCTCAGGGGAATACATTGCCTTTTTAGATGCCGACGATCTCTGGCATCCTGAAAAGCTAGCGCATCAGGTCAAGGTTTTAGACCGTGAACCGGAGGTGGGCTTAGTGTATACCTGGGTGGCCAATATCGATTCCCAGGGTCAGCCCACCGGTCGAATTCACCAGCACCAGCTGCAGGGGAAGATCTGGCCAGCACTCACCCAGCACAATATCGTTGAATGCGGCAGCGTGGCGCTGGTGCGGCGGCAATGCTTTGACCACTGCGGTGTCTTTGACACTCAACTTGGGTCATTTTTAGAGGATTGGGACATGTGGCTTCGCTTGGCGCGTCACTATCCATTTCAGGTGGTTCCAATCCCGTTAGTCCAATACCGCCAGCATCCCCAAAGCGCTTCTAAAAACTGGACCGCAATGGCCCAAAGTTTTCAGCGCGTGATGAAGAAGACCTTTTCCCAAGCTGCCTCAGAGGATCTGACCCTCCAGGCCAAAAGCTGCGGTCATTTTTATCTTTACTGTTTGGCCTGGAAACCCATCCAAAGCCAAGCCCAGGACTACAAACAGGCCCGACGCTTCTTAAGACAGGCCCTCCAGTACGATCCCAGCCTTAGGTTTTCGCGGGAACACGGGCGATTGCTGCTCGCAATGACCCTGATGCGGCTTTTTGGCCCCGTGGGATATCACAGGATTCTCAGCCTTGGCTATCGGCTGCGTCGCACCCTTCGCCCCGCCCTCAGAACCTAAGGATAGAAGACCCTCCATGCTGCCGCTGTGCCAAGGGAGTTACCAACAGCCCCTCATGGCCGAGACACCTTCTCTGGCAAGCGCCCAAGGGTCAATTGCATGGGCTCAAAATACTGCTCCACGTAAATCAACAAGGCGTGGATTAAGATCACCACGGCGCTCATCTCAAACAGCTCCTCAAGGGCAGTCAGCAGCTCTAAGGAGAAGGTGACGTGCCCGTAGATATAGGCTTGATTGGCACTGAGCATCTCAAACCCAAGCGCGCCCGTAAAAAACATCACCCCGGCTAAAATGCAAAAGCGCTTGACCCGCTGGGGCAGACCAACCACCATGCGATAGCCCAGCCCAAGCAGCAGCCCCCCCAGTGGAATCCCAAACAGCACCCATCCATAGTAAAAAAAACCACCCAGGTTTTGAACCTGTTTTTCAATTATGTCGCCCAGGCGCTCGTGCATCATCGCAGTCTCGTCAAGGGACATTAGGAACAGCAGCAAGGCCAAACCCAACCAGGATTTTCGGGCAGGGTATCCTGAATTTTGGCCACGGATTCGCCCCAGGGAAACTAAAACAGACAACAGGGCCGCCAGAAACAGCAACCAGGATGAGTACCAGGTCGGAATGTTGCTATCAAAACCAACATGAAACAATGAATAAAGGTGCCCGTCATAGCCAGTGCCGTAGAAGCGATTAACCTGGAACATTAAATTAATGAGATGGAGGCCCAGGACAAACTGGGCCAAAAAGATGGCAACGTTGCCTGATTTCAAGGAAATTCTATGCATAGAAAGCGGCTTCAATCAGTCAGTTGCAGGAAGCAGGGCAAAGCGTCGCAACATCAGCTCCCGATGCTGCCCCTCATCTTAACTTAGGCTTAACGAGGAAATTCAGGCAAATGTATTGATGGAATAATCCATGGAATAAAGGGAACCAGATAGCGAGCAACGGTATTCTCCCCCTCGATCCTGTGCCTGAGTCACCAAAAACCTCTCGCCAATCGTCGCCGCAGGGCATCTCGGGTGCGCTTGATGGGATACCAAATTTGATACAGCCAGGGGTATCGATAGGGCCACTTTGCCCGCTGTAACGCCTGCCACACCTGGGGATCCTTGACCTGCTGCTGGATTAAATAGTCCGTTAACCAACGGAGAAAGGCTCGATGGGCCGCATTGGCTCGAAAGCGGTGATAGGTTCCATTCTGGACCGCAATGGCGCAGTGGGAGGCTGAGTGCTGTCGGTAGCGATCGCAACATTCACTATCGACGTACACCGCAGCCTGGAGATACACCTTTGAGAAAAAGGCCTGATCTTCATAGCAGCCCTTAAACTGCTCTAAAAATCCACCAATTTTTTCAAATAGAGTCTTA
The DNA here is from genome assembly GCF_000817775.3 of Lyngbya confervoides BDU141951. Classification (GTDB taxonomy): domain Bacteria; phylum Cyanobacteriota; class Cyanobacteriia; order Thermosynechococcales; family Thermosynechococcaceae; genus Lyngbya; species Lyngbya confervoides. Next base: position 57,646 of record NZ_JTHE03000103.1, on the reverse strand, counting down.
CGGATCAGAATGCTACAGGTTGCAGGTGTCTGGGCCTTTTCTTGCAGCAGTAGCGGGAGAAGCTGGGGAGGCTGATAGAGCCAATCCGGCCTTAGCCCCAGTTCCCGAATCACATCGGGTTTGGGATTGTCCTCATCCCAGCTATACCAGAACAACGTGGGACCAAATACTGCCATGGCCTCAGGCTGCCGGAGCAGGATAGACAGCTGATGCTGCAAATGATGGGGTAGCCAAACATCATCGGCATCGAGAAAGGCCACATATTCACCGCTCGATTGCTGAATTCCAAGATTGCGCGTGGCGCTCATGCCGCGGTTTTGATGCTGGGGATGCTCTAGATAGCGAATTCGCTCAGGATAGCGCTGGGCATAGCGCTGGGCCATGGCTGTGCTGCCATCGGTAGACCCATCATCCACCAGCAACAGCTCCCAGTTTTCATGGGTTTGCCCGAGGACACTTTCAATGGCTGCGTCCATAAACCGCTCACCATTGAAGAAAATCATGATGGTGGAAATTAAGGGCAGGTTTGTCATGACAACCAGCGAGCAAGCTTACGGGAAAAGTCCGGCCCGCTCCAATTTTGAACCTCAAATCGCGGCAGCTCGAGGGCCTTACTGTTCCCCCACACGGTTTCATCCACCGTGGAACAGGCCTGGGTAAATCCTGCTTCGGCAACCAGGGGCACCGTCTCGGGCACAAAATTGCCAAAGGGATAGGCAAAACTGGCAACGGTGTGGTGCAAAATTGCCTCTAGTGCCTGCTTGCTCCCCTCAATCTCCTGGCGCTGCTGCTCTCGCGACAGGACCGAAAGACGAGGGTGGGTCAGGGTGTGGGCACCAATCTCCACCAGCCCACCCGCCGCTAGGGTGCAAACTTCCTCTGGGGTCATGGGCCGATGACTCTCCCGAGGCGTCGCGGAGGCCTCCGACCAGTGGCGCATCTTCTCCAGAAGAGAATTTCGCTCCGATTCAGACATGGGCGCTAGATATTCCCACATCTGATGATAAAACCGCGCCCTGACCTCGGGCACCTCCAGGAAAGCAGCGCGATCGCCCGTAGTCCGCCAGGCTGCAGCGGCGTCTCCCAGGAACCAAGGGCGATGACGGGGAGCAAGGTCAGCGGGTAAATGGTCTGGCAAGGCCTCCGGTCGGAGCAGCATTTGCTCAAGATCGTCCCACCAGTATTCTCGCGCCGATCCCAGGTAGCCACTGGTCACAAACACCGTGGCCGGAACGCCCAGCTGCTCCAGAATGGGTTTAGCCTGGTACAGGTTGTTCGCGTAGCCATCATCAAAGGTAATCACGACAGCGCCTTCAGGAATCGAGCCCTGCCGATGAGCCGCCGCCAAAGCTTGCAACGAGATGGGCTGGGCCTGCTGTTGCAGCACCCGCAGTTGCGCCTCAAAGTTTTCGGCACTCACGCACAGGGACCAGGGGTCAACACCAGGATCCCCGATGCGGTGATACATCAAAATAACAGCCCTGGGATAAAGGCGCTCACGCGCCCAGGTTTTCGCTTGACGAAGCTTGCGGATTAGCCTAGATCTCATCCGTTTGACACTCCCCGGCCCAGAGGCGTAGGGATTCTCAGTTCGCTGGGTGCCCATTCGGCATTGCCCTCCCTGAGCTTCTTGTCCGTGTGCCCCACGGCTGCAAGTCCTCTATTGCGTACTCCCTGAGCCGACGCCACATCTCGGTTAGTGGTGTAGCCACACTCAGGGCATTCATAGATTCGAACAGATAAATCTTTTTTGACGACCACTGCACATCCTGGACATTCCTGACCGGTGCCCGATGCCTCAACCGCAGCAAAGTAGACTCCACGCTTCCAGCACACCCATTCCTGGGTTGAAAGGTAGCGACCCCACGCTGCATCAAGGCATTGCCCAGCAAGCATCCCTTTCGCCAGACCTTTAAGGTTTAGTTTCTCAACAAACACCATTCCCGCCTGGTCGCAGAGATGGTGAGCGAGTTTGAACTGAAAGTCTTTCCGGGCATTGGCTAGATACTCATGGTGTCGAGCAATCTTCCTTTGGAGGGCAAGCCAGCGATTAGACCCTTTCTTCCGGCGCTTCAGTTGACCTTGCAGCGATTTCAGCTTGCGTTGTCCATGCACGAAAAATCGAGGGTTTTCGACGAGCTCACCAGCGGAAGTCGCCAGATAGCTCTCAATGCCAACATCAATGCCTAAGGGCTCTCCATGGGGTTGCACAGCTGCCACCTCCACATCAGACTGAAACACAATCATGACGTAGTAGCCAGATGCCCGCTTCACCACACGAAGCTGCTTTGCCGCAAACCCTTCCGGCGCTGGCCTAGAAAGCCGCATCTTGACCCATCCAAGTTTAGGCAGGTTAACGCGATTCCCCCTGACTACGCCCTGATTGAGCTGAGGGAATGCAAACGACCGCATCCGTTTCTTGAACCGAGGGAACCCGTGTCCCCGCTCCCACATCGCCACAAATGACGCCTCAAGCGTTCTAAGAACTTGCTGCAACACATGGGCATGGGGTCGCTTTAGCGCTGGGATTTCCTGCTTGGCTGCCGCCAGCGATTTGCACTGACTGGCAAAAGTTGGACGCTTCGCATCAACAGGGATGATGTATTCCCGGTCGATACTGCAAGCATGAATGGAAGACTTACGAGAACGCACCCAATCTTTTCGCTCAGCCAGTGCATAGTTATAGACTTTCCGGCAGATCTCTAGCCAGTCATCTATAACCGCTTCCTGCGCTAGCGTCGGTTCAAGTTTGTACTCGTAGGTGATGATTAGCATGGTTGCACTATAGCATCTTGAATAAATGATGATGCGTTTATTCAGAGGAAATCGCCCTGAAAGGGCGAGGCTTGTATCCCATTATTTTGGGTCAGAGTATATAAGGAAAACACCTTAGCCATCTTCATGAGCTGCCCTGGAATAGGCACCTCCCCAAGTTCTGGGGAGCTGACGCTTGATCTGGGCCTTAAACCATATCCAGCGGGCACGCCAAAGAGCGAATCGTAGCGATCGCCAAACGTCAGCCTCTTGAACAGCCTGACGCCGTAAATATTGTGCCACCCAGCGCAGGTATTTTAACCGCTTCGATTCCGCTAGACCCCGTTGATAGGCTGTGCGTTCGCAGGAGTTCGGATGAATCCGATACCAATACCAGCATTGATTGGCAATATACACGGGCCAATTCAGGCACACCTTCACCCACACCACCGCATCCTCATAACTATCGCGAAAATCTGTCTCGCCACCCCCAACCTCTAGCAGCACATCGCGCCGGATGAGTCCTCCACTGGGCACAAACTGCTCATCTTCAAGAAATAAACAGAGCAGCCGGGGAGGAGGCACCAGTCGATCCCCGTAGGGATGCTGACCGCTATCGCCGGCTCCATAGAGAAGGTCCTGATCTTCGGGATTGCCGGTCCAGCTATGCCAAGCCAGCAGCGGACAGTCCAGCAGCGCGGCCTCAGGATATTGCTCCAGCAATCCCACTTGATCTGCCAGTTTGTGGGGCACCCACACATCATCCCCATCAAGATAGGAAATGTATTTTCCCCGCGCCTGTTGGATTCCTAAATTACGCGAGGCACTCATCCCGAGGTTTTGGCGCTGGGGATGAGTCAGGTAGCGAATTTGGTCAGGATACTGTGCCGCGTAGCGTTGGGCTAGCTCGGGGCTGGCATCGGTTGACCCATCATCCACCAGCAGCAACTCCCAGTTTGGGTAGGTCTGCTCCATCACACTCTCAATGGCTGCCTCTAGAAATTGCGCCTCATTGAGAAAAATAATGATGCAGGACACCAGGGGGGAATGCGGGGGGGACAGCGTTGCCATCAATGCCCCCTACAATGACTGCTTCGCCAGGCGAGCGAAGACATACCGCTGCGCCCCAAAGGCCATGATCGGCAAAATCAGGGCGTGGCAGATTAGCACCGACTGCGCCACCGCCAAAACTCCAAGGCGAGCCGTGAAAAACAGAACAGACATAAAAATCACCGTAAAACAAAACTCTAAAATCAGTGCCAGTCGGGTTTGATCCACCGCTTTGAGAAGTTCAGCCGAGGCCTCTCCAAAGGTGCGGGGAAGAACTGAAAGGCAAACCAGAATTAACAGGGGAACCGCCTCAACCCACTTCTGCCCAAAAATAATCGGCACGTAAAACGGTGCAGCGATCGCCTGGAGCAACACCAGCGGCACGAGAGTCATCGCAATGATCTTAATGCTCTTAACATACTGATCCCTGACCCCACCCGCTTGCTCTCGGGCCGCACAAAGATGCGGAAATAAAGACGTCATATAGGCATCAGCCACCTTGGTCGTAATCCCAGCCCCGGCATTAAAGGCAAAATAGTACAGCCCCAGTTCCCCAACCCCCAAAAACTTTCCCACAATTAAATAGTCCGCATACAGTCGCACCTTACTCAGCAGCTCAATTCCCAATAGATTTTTGCTATATCGAAAAACCGCCGCGAACTGATCAAAGCGCACCGTCCGGGGCGCTCGCCAGTCACAGTGGGACCAGGAGAAAACCAGCCAAACGGGCGCCGAAACCAGCATCGGGATGACAATAGCCCAAATCCCTAAACCCAGCAGCGCCAGAATAACCGTCAAGACATTGGCAATCAGAGACTGAGCCACCGTGCTCAGGGCCGTGATCTTTAACTGATTGCGTCGCTCGATCAGGGCATTTTGGACCAGATAGTTTGGAAAAACCAGGTAAACCAGGGCACTCACGCACAGGGGCCAGATGAGCTGGTCATTGTCGTACCATTGGGCAATGGGGTAGGCCGCTAGACACTGCCCCAGGAAGATGGCTCCACAGAAGATCCAGTTTAACCAGTAAGTGGTTTCGCAGATGGCGCGCACCTCTGATTCTTTGGCCTGAATGATTTTGGCACCAAAGCCCATGACCATGGAAAAGGACAGGGCAAACTCATAAATGGTGTAAACAAGGGCCATTAACCCGTAGTCCTGCGGAGTAAACATACGGGCCAGGGTGACGGTCGTTCCCAGACGGAACAGCCGATTCACCAGCTCTGCTGATCCTAACCAACTCATGTTGCGAATAAAGGGATTCGCAAACAGCTTATTCAACGTATGCGGTAGCGCGTTTGGCTTCATCCATTCCTAATCAAGAGCAGGGTCCGCAAGCGAGTGGCCTGGGAATAATATTGAACATAACTTTGCTCCAGTTTGACAATCGCCTTCGAGATCTTTCAACCTCTATGCTTTCAAGTTTGAAACACAGGTCTTGAGAAAGCCTGGCCGATGATGATTTGCCATTGGGAGCAAGAGAGGACCATAATAGCGGTTTAATCCATTCTTTTCTGATATCCCTGAAATTCAGTTGCACGAAGCCAGGAGAACCCTCAAGCCTTCAGGATGCCCTCTCCCCCCCAAGGCTGCCCCCTATCCGTGAAGTTGCCGATGAAGCGTTCTAGACAATCCCACTCAGATGATTCCCCCTCGCAAGCACCCTGGCTCAATCACCCGGCATCCCCAGCCTACGACATCGCCATTACCCGACTGTTCGAGGCGCAGGCAAGCAGGACCCCCAGAGAGATTGCCGTCTCTAGTCTAGATTCTGCCCTCACCTACCAACAGCTCAATGAACGCGCCAATCAAATCGCTCGATATTTGCGCCTGAACGGGGTGCGTGAAAATACGCTGGTGGCCATTTACCTGCCGCGATCGCTGGATCTGATCGTGGCATTTTTAGGCACGCTGAAGGCGGGAGGAGCCTATATTCCCCTTGACCCGGATTATCCCGCAGAACGACGCATCTTCATGCTGGATCATTCTCAGGCTCCCCTTCTCATTACCCAACCAGATTGGGCGAGGTCCCTGGATCACTATCCTGGTCAGATTCTGTGTCTGGAGCAAGCCGCCGAGACAATCGCGCAGTATTCGACGGCCAATCTGGAACAGGCACCTGCGCCCGATCACCTGGCCTACATGATCTACACCTCTGGATCGACGGGGCAACCCAAGGGGGTGCTGATTCCCCATCGCGGCCTGAGTAACCATGCCCAGGCCATGGCCCAGCTGTTTGCCCTGGCACCGGGCGATCGCGTCCTGCAGTTTGCCAGTCTGAGCTTCGATATTATCGTGGAAGAGCTTTATCCCAGCTTTCTCAGCGGTGCCACCGTGGTGCTGCGTCCTGAGACGCTCATCTATTCCATCCAGGTCTTTCTCGACTACCTAGATCAGCATCAGATCACGGTACTGAACTTACCCACTGCATTTTGGCACGAGCTCGTGTACAGCATGGACCGACTGCAGCGATCGCTGCCTCGCAGGACTCGCCTGGTGGTCGTTGGCGGTGAAAAGGCCAGACGATCGGCCTATCGGCGCTGGCAAAGTTTAGTCGGATCTTCCGTGCGCTGGATCAACACCTACGGCCCCACCGAAACCACCGTTAGCGCCACCTACTTTGACCCCAGTACCACAAAGGTTGATCCGGAAACGGAGGAAATTCCCATTGGCCTGCCCCTGCCCAACGTGGAAACCTTCGTGCTCGATGAAAACCTCCAACCTGTTCCCCCTGGTCAAGTGGGGGAACTCCACATCGGGGGAGCGGGCCTAGCGGTTGGCTATCATCGATTGCCCTCAAGAACCGCAGAACGCTTTATTCCCAATCCCCTTTCTCCCCAGCAATTGCTGTATAAAACGGGGGACTTAGTCCGTCAGCGATCGGACGGCCATTTAGAATACGTGGGCCGTCAAGATTTTCGGGTCAAGATTCGAGGATTCCGCATTGAGCCGGCGGAAATTGAAACCTGCCTGGAGCGCCATCCGGATGTGTCCCAGGCCGTGGTCACGGTGCATCAGGATGCAGCCGAAAACTCGAGACTGGTCGCCTATGTGGTGCCTCAACCCAGAGCACAGCTGGACCCGGAGGGGTTACGCGACTTTTCAGCTGCAACGCTGCCTGACTACATGGTGCCCCGCAGCTTTGTCCTGATGACGGACCTGCCTCTCAATGCCAACGGCAAGGTGGATCGGCACAGGCTAAGCGCTCCGGCACCAGACCGACAGCGCACGATCACCCCACCCGACAATGATCTTGAGACCCAGCTAATTTCCATCTGGCAGAGGATTTTGGGGGTTCACCCCATAGGCGTCACCGACAATTTTTTTGAACTCGGGGGACACTCACTCCTGGTGGCGCGCTTTTTTAGCGAACTTGAGGCGAGTTTAGGGCATTCCGCCCCTTTAACCCTGCTCCTAGAGGCCCCCACCATTCGTGAGCTTGCCACTCGTTTAACCCGCACATCGCCCTCCCAGGGGCAGGCCCTGGTGGTCCCCTTGCGCGGCGGCCAAACCCACCCCCCCCTCTTTCTCCTCCATGACGCCGATGGCGATACCTCCCTTTATCTGAATCTAGCAGCCCAAATGAGAGGCGATCGCGCGGTCTACGGACTTCAGGCTCGCCAGGTTCAGGGCCAACCGGAAGTCTATTCATCCCTCACGGCTATGGCCGCAGACTATTGTCAGGCCATTCAGGCGATTCAACCCCATGGCCCCTATCTATTAGGAGGATTGTGCGCGGGCGGAGTGCTGGCCTTTGAAGTGGCCTTGCAACTGCAAGCTCAGGGGAAGTCAGTGGCCCTGCTGGCGCTGATGGAATCTCCAGATGTGCAGGCCGTTGCGATCGCCTCTCCTGAAAACAGTGTGCCCTTCGCCAAAATCAAGGCTATTTTTGCGGCCAGCCCCTCCCGCCTCAAGGGATTTCAGCAGGCCATGCGGTTTATAGTGATGCGCACCCAGTCTCGGTTCAAAGCCCAGCTTGCTACCTGGCTTGAACAGGGCAAGGCTCAGATTCTCATCACCTATTGGGCCAATGGACCGCGGCCCATTCCAGGTATCCTTCACAATGTCTCCGTTCGCACTCTCTATCTGCAGGCAGAGAAAACCTATCAACCCAGCACTCGCTTTCAAGGCTCAATCCTGTTGATTAAGGCCAGTCAGGGGACAGGATTTGATCAACCCTATGGGGAACTCTATGCAGAAGCCGACCTAGGCTGGGGCAAACGCACAACCGGAGAGATCCAGATTTTTACGGTGGCAGGGGGACATACAAGCATGCTATCAACGAAAAATGTCAGCCAGATAGCCCAAATTCTGGAACAACGGATCGATCAAGGCCTCAGCCCAAGCACACCCGCTACCCCGGCCCCCTCCGTCATTTCCTAAGCGCTATCCCTGTCCCAGGGGTCATGGCTGCCCCCACCCTCGCCCATCCCCATCCCCATGGCCACACTAGGGGCCACACAATAAGGGCCACACAATAAGGGCCACTCCCTAATAGCAACACCACTATGGCTTCTCCCCCTTCTCATCCCTCCCACATTCTGGTCACCGGCGGCGCTGGCTATATTGGATCCCACGCAGTCCTGGCCCTGACGGAAGCAGGCTATCGGGTAACCGCCCTGGATAACCTGGCTACAGGGTTTGCAGAGGCGGTACTCGCGCCAGCACAGCTCATCGTAGGCGATGTGAGCAATGCTCAGCTCCTCGACGAGATATTTACCACCCACACCTTTCAGGGGGTCATGCACTTTGCCGCCAGTTCGGTGGTCCCAGAATCCGTGCACCACCCCCTCAACTACTACCGCAATAACGTTGCGGGCACCTTAAACCTGCTGCAGGCTATTCAAAAATACCGAGTTCCCTACTTCATTCTGTCCTCCACCGCCGCAGTTTACGGAATTCCCCACACCAATCCGGTCGTGGAAACCACGCCCCTGCATCCCATCAGTCCCTACGGCCGCACCAAAATCATCGATGAATGGATGCTTCAGGATCTGGCCAAGTCCGAGCCCTGGTTTCGCTATGGAATTCTGCGCTATTTCAATGTTGCCGGGGGTGATCCAGCCGGAAGACTGGGCCAAAGTACGCCCAAGGCCACCCATCTGATCAAACTTGCCTGTCAAACTGCCTTGGGACTCCACCCTCAGCTCAAAATTTTCGGCAACGATTACCCAACTCCCGATGGCACCGGTGTACGGGATTTCATCCACGTCAGTGATCTGGTTGCCGCTCATGTGCTGGTGTTGCAATCCCTGGAGGCGGGACATCCCTCCGATCTGTTTAACTGCGGTTACGGCCGGGGCTATAGCGTTCAGGAAGTCATTGATGCTGTCAAGGCAGTTTCCCAGGTGGATTTTTCCACCCAGGTCACGCCCCGGCGCCCCGGCGATCCTCCGGCGGTGATCGCCCAGGTGGACAAAATCAAGCAAAAAATTGGCTGGCAGCCTCAGTACGAGGATCTAAAGGAAATGATTACCACCGCTTTCCGCTGGGAGGAGCGTCTGCATCGGGCTCAACGTCCCTGATGGCTTCACAGATCCATAGAGCTCCACCAGATATCGATGCTTGATGTCAGTCATCCGGGTGTAGTTTTGCGCTCCCAATAGGGCCAGAATCACCACGGCTAACAGCAGACGAAGCGCATCGCGCGATAATCCCAGTTCTAGAGACTGCCGACTGGTTTTCCACCAAAAGTGGAACGCGGCTCTAGCCTCAAAGGTGCGGATGGCTAACCATCCCAAATAAAGGTTCGAGCGTCCGCAGGCCTCTGACTCTAAGGGTGCCAGCTGATCTGGATTTTGGGCGATCGCGCGCTGCAAAATCCGATCCCGGCAAGATTCCATCAAGCTCCAATTGGTGCTGGTATTCCTGGCGTGCTGCCGGTAGCGCACCAGCGGTTCCGGGATAACCGCAAAGGGAAAGTAGGCTGCAATTCTAATCCACATGTCCCAATCCTGAGCCAGGGGCAAGTCTGGATAAAACGTTCCAGCCACCTCAAAGCACCGCCGCCGCACGAGGGGCGTGCTGCCACATCCCAGTAGGTTTTTTAAGATCAGCTGGCGCATGACATTGCCCTCAGCCGTTGAGCAGATCATCCTTCCCGTAGGCTGGCCCCCCTCATTCACGAGCATGGTCCAGGTGTAAACCAGGCCCACCGCATCCCGCTGATCCAAAACCGCCACCTGCTTCTCTAGCTTGGTTTCATCCCAGAGATCATCGGCATCTAGAAAGGCAATATACCTGCCGCGGGATACCAAAATCCCGCGGTTCCTCGCGCAGGACTTCCCTTGATTGGGCTGATGAATAAACCGAACCCTTGAGTCCGAAAGATGATTCCCCCAGCTACGGATATGGTCGGAACTGCCATCATCAACGATGATCAGCTCCCAGTTTTGAAACGTTTGCGATTGAACAGACCCCCAGGCCTCAGGCAGGAACTGCATGGCGTTGAAGGCAGGAATAATAATACTGACTTTTGGCATATAGGAACGTCAACAGGCTGCTGTGCCCCAGAAAGAACGATAGACAAAACACACCCCGTCGATCCCAGTATCTAGTACAAGAGAAGCCCTTAGACCCAAGATCTTCCAAAATTTACAAAACAAGCCACAAATAAAGCAAAAATCAAATTTTATTGCAAAATACTTCGAATTTAACTATGCTAGCCATTGATTATACTGTATTATCCCCATTATCCACCAGTAAGCTCAGTGGCACTCCAGCGAATTCAGAATAAGCTAGCCAGTCAATATTTGCAAAATGTTGGCTGGTTAGGCATTGCAGAGCTATTTAACCGTATCTTTCGCCTCGGAACCACCGTAACCCTGGCCCGCGTCTTCACAGAGACAGACTATGGCCTCACGGCAATCATCTACACCACCTTTGAAATTGCCTCGGTCTTTACCCTCCGACAGGGCATCAGCGGCAAAATTATCCAAACGGATCCAGAACAGCTTGAGGAAGTCTGTAAGACTGCTTACTGGCTTAATTGGATTGCCTGTATCGGCATTTTTTTACTGCAGGGACTCGCCGCATTTCCAATTGCCGCTGCGTTAGGAGACTCCCATCTCATTGGCCCTTTATGGGGCGTCGCCACCATCTATCTGATGTTTCCCACCTTTATGGTCCAGTCGGCCCTGATTCTTCGGGAAAATCGTATGCAGGTTAAGGCGCTCTGCAATGCCCTCCAGTCGCTGATTAGCAATGGCGTTACGATTGTCATGGCCCTGCTGGGATTCGGCATCTGGTCCATCGTTGCCGGCATGGTTCTCTCAACGCCCGTTTGGATGATTGTGCACCTTAAAAGTCATCCCTGGCGCCCCCCCCAAACCCTTACCTTTACCAACTGGCGGGGCGTGGTCAGTTTTGGGGGCAACTTGCTGCTTGTGGAACTACTCCACAAGATCCGAAGCAGCCTGGACTACCTGATTGTGGGGCCGGTCTTGGGTCTGGAACAGCTCGGCCTTTACTTTTTTGCGTTCAACGCCGGATCTGGAATCACCACAAACGTGGTCTATACCCTCATCGGCCCCCTGTTTCCCAAGTTCTGCGAAGCCAGATCAGACCTGCAGCGCCTCAGACAGCGCTACTGGGATAGTCTGAAGCTGATTTCACTGGTCATTGGGGCCATGGTGCTGCTGCAAAGTACCCTTGCACCGTTTTATGTTCCCATTGTATTTGGGGCAAAATGGACCCCGGCTATTCCAATATTGATCCTCATCTGCGGGTCGGTCCTGCCTCGGGCTTACGGGTGGGCCGCAGCCGCCCTTCTCAATGCCCAGGATAAGACCCATCTCACCTTAGGGACAGATCTGGGGTTTACTCTCCTGTTTGCCCTGGCTCTGGCCATTGCGGTGCAGTTTGGCCTTCTGGGCGTTGCGATCGCGGTTTTAGCGACCCATCTGTGCAGCTTAATTCCCCTCACCCTCTGGGTAGATCGATATAGCTTTCAGCGCCCTGCCCCTTGATCTCCCTTTTTCAAACTTCCTTCCCTTGCCCCCAAGGTCCGACGAGAGATCCAACGGTCCCACATCTGCTGATAGACCTGCGCCACCACGGACCGGGCGGTGTAGGGTTGCACAGCCTCAAGGCAAGCCGCGACGGAAAAAGTCGTTGAGTGGTCGAGCACATCTTGCAAGGCCTGGGCGATCGCCTCGGGGGAGCGATCTAAACAGACTCGACCACAGGCTGCGGTAAGAAGCCGTGGCGTATCCCCCGCGTCAGTGGTGACGACGGGCGTGCCGGAGGCCAGAGCCTCCAGAGCGGCAATGGGTAGTCCTTCGTAGGCACTGGAGAGCACAAAAATCTGACTCACTCGTTGCAGTTGGGCCAGTCGATCCTGAGACACTCGCCCGAGCAGCGTCACCTGTGCTTCGAGGCCTAAGATCTGAATCTGGTCAGACACCTGGGCAAGCAGTTCACCTTCTCCGGCCATCAACAGATGGGTCTGCGGTCGGTGGAGTCGCGCCATGGCCTGAAGCAGACGCAGGGGGTCTTTTTGGGGATGGAGACGTCCCGCAAACAACAGAAACTGGGTTTGAGACGACAATCCCAAGGACTGGGCCAGGGCCTGCCGCTGCTGATCCGCCTGGGTTCCCTCCAGGGGATAAAAAATCTCCGTATCCACCGAGTTGTAAATTTGATGGATGCGGGGCGCGAGGGCGGGAAAGCGACGACGGTAAAACTGAGCTGCGCTCAGATTACAGGAATAGAGATAATCAAACTGCGGTACCAGCCATCGTTCTAGCCAGAGATAGGCCTGGGGCAGCATCTGCCAGAGGATGGCGTTGGGACTCAAGCGAGGATTGAGCTGCTTTTCAACATCATTATGAACAAACCAAGTTTTCTCGCCCTGCCAGCGGCGAGTCACCAAGGAGGGCTCAAGGCGATGAAAGTGGAAAAAATCAGCCGCCATTGGATAGCGACGTAAGGCCGCCGTGTACTTCAGGGTGGTCGGAATTCGGCCGCGGACATCGTCATTCTCCAGGGCAATAATCGGACAATACTGAACCGGCGTAGTGCCATAGAACCGGGTCTGCCATTGCCCTAGCAAATCCCCTGGCGCGCCGGTTCCCACCATACCCACCTCAAAGGAAGCGGGCGCGTACTTTAAAAAATTACGAATGACCGTTTGAATCCCGCCAATGCTGCTCCGCCAGGGATCAAACTGGTAAAAAATCATCAGGGACGGCCGCGATTGCCCAGCGTTCATCATCAGAACTCAAGCCCCAGCTCAGGTCCAAGCTTAACCCTAATCCTCCTTCAAACGCAGTACCGCCATAAACGCCTCCTGAGGCACATCCACCCGTCCCACCGACTTCATCCGCTTCTTTCCAGCCTTTTGCTTTTCTAACAGCTTTCGCTTGCGAGAAATGTCCCCGCCATAGCATTTGGCTAAGACATCTTTACGCAGAGCCGGGATACTCTCGCTGGCAATCACCTTGGTGCCAATAGCCGCCTGGAGGGGGATCTTAAACTGATGGCGCGGAATCAGCTCCTTGAGCTTGCTCACCAGCGCTCGCCCCGTGTAGTAGGCTTTATCCCGATGTACAATCGCCGCCAGGGAATCCACCGGATCGCCGTTGATCAAAATATCTAGCTTCACCAGGGTATTCTCCCGATACTCAATGAGCTGATATTCCATGCTGGCATAGCCCCGCGATCGCGATTTCATCTGGTCAAAGAAATCAGTCACCACCTCCGCCAAGGGCAGTTCATAAATTAAGGTGGTACGTCCCGGTGTCAGGTACTTCATATCCCTAAATTCTCCGCGCCGGCTTTGACCGAGCTCCATCAAGGTGCCGACAAATTCTTCAGGGGTAATCATCTCCACCCGCACATAGGGTTCTTCGATTTTTTCGCGCTGTTGCGGGTCTGGAAGGGCGCTGGGATTATCGATCATCACCACCTCACCTTTAATGGTGGTGACCCGATAGATCACCGAGGGCGCCGTAATGATCAAATCCAGGTCATACTCGCGCTCTAGCCGCTCCTGGACAATTTCCATGTGCAGCAGCCCCAAAAATCCGCAGCGGAACCCAAATCCCATGGCGCTGGAGGTTTCCGGCTCAAACTGCAGGGCCGCATCATTCAGCTTGAGGCGCTCTAAGGCATCGCGCAGATCGGGAAACTGATCGGCATCGGTGGGAAACATGCCGCAAAACACCATGGGCTTGGCCTCCACATAACCTGGCAGTGGCTCGGCGGCAGGCTGCTTCACTTGCGTAATCGTATCGCCCACCCGCGCATCGGTGACCGCCTTAATGGCGGCCGCAAAATAGCCCACTTCTCCCGCATGCAGCTCCTCCACCTGCACCTGCGTGGGAGAGAGCACCCCCAACTCATCCAGTTCATACTCCTTACCCGAGGCCATGAGCTTGACGCGATCGCCCTTGCGCAGGGATCCATCCATCACTCGAAAGTAAACAACCACGCCCCGATAGAGATCGTAGTAACTATCAAAAATCAGCGCCCTGAGCGGATCTTGAACGGTATCAGCCGGGGGCGGCACCTGCTGCACAATGGCCGCTAAGATCTCCGGCACACCCACCCCTGTTTTTGCGGAGGCAAAAATGGCATTGCTGCAATCTAGGCCCACCACCTCCTCAATCTCTTGAATCACGCGATCCGGCTCTGCCCCTGGCAGATCAATCTTATTGAGAACCGGAATAATCTCCAAATCATGCTCCAGGGCTAAATAAACGTTAGCCAAAGTTTGCGCCTCAACCCCCTGGGAGGCATCCACCACCAGCAGCGCCCCTTCACAAGCCGCCAGGGACCGAGAAACCTCGTAGGAAAAATCTACGTGTCCTGGGGTATCGATCAAGTTCAACACGTAGTCCTGGCCATCGGCAGCGCGATAGCTCATCCGGGCCGCCTGGAGCTTAATGGTGATCCCCCGCTCCCGCTCAAGTTCCATACTGTCAAGGAACTGATCCTTCATGTCCCGATCAGCCACCGTCCCTGTTTCCTGGAGAAGGCGATCGGCCAGGGTGGACTTCCCATGATCAATGTGAGCAATGATGGAAAAATTTCTAATCCGTGAAACAGGAACATCGGTCATAGGGAGACTCTGGGTGCGGGATGGGGATGTGAGGAAAAGCCGGAATTGGGTGTTCCTCTCAGATTATAAAGATAACTTAGAACGCTCGGGGAGAAGAATCCACCCGGAATTAACGGAGGGGCAATTCAGAGCGCTGACCTGCCACATCCTGGGGAAGAATCCCAGCACAACTCTAGGACAACTCAAGGAATATGTTCTCAAGGTCAAATTAAAGACATGTATCGAAACCGGAGGCGCCAGGGGCATCAACCTTAGAATAGGAATAAGCTTAGGCGTCCCCCCTCGATTTATTTTCTTGTACCTCAAGAATTGAGTCATCCAGCAGCGAGTGATCCTGAGCTACGCATTTCTGTCGCTCCCAGAGCGAATGCCCCCACCATGAATAGATTGCAACAGTCCCTCAGCACCGCGACGACGGTTTTGGTTTTATCGGCTTTAGCAGTCGGCAGCAACCTCAAAGCTGTCCTAGCTGCTTCCCCGCCATCCTGGCTGCAAGCCAGCCTGAATCGCGCCGAGTATGATGCCTTGGTGCTTCCTCCCCCCGTGACGGCAGAGGATTTCTACAACCGCGGCCTTTTCTTTCATGGGGAAGACGACCTGGAAGAGGCCCTCGATCAGTTCAGCCAAGCCATCGTCCTCGATCCAGACAATCCCGATTATTACTTCAGTCTGGGCCTGACCTACAGCGACCTGGGCGATCATAAGCTGGCCCGCCGAAACTATTCCCAGGCGATCGCCCTAGACTCCACCTTTGCCGCAGCCTACTACCAGCGCGGGCTGTCGCGCCTCGTGATTCCCATTGCCCAGGTCAACCAGCCCGCAGCACCGTCCCTTTCAGCCGATCAACGGCAAAATTTAACCCTAGCCATTCAGGATTTCTCCCGCGCCATTGACCTCTCGCCTGCCTTTGTAGCTGCCCACTATCATCGAGGACTCTCCTATTACCTGCAAGGCAACGAAACCCTGGCGCGCCAGGATTACCAAAAAGCAAAGCAGCTCAATCCTCTCATTGCAGAGCACTATTACCAGCAGGGGTTTTCACGGCTCTACATAGGCGGCGACCCCTCTCGGGGACTCCCCTGAGACGGTTCAGACCAGGCCGCCGTTAGGCGAGCGAGCAATTGATCCTGACGCTGGCGAAAGCCCTCCACAAAGTCCCCACCATCATTCATGATCGTGAACCAAACTCGACCTCGCTGGGCCGTGGGAAAGTAGCCCGACAGGGCGCTGACGTTCCAAAGCGTTCCCGTTTTAACCACGGCCCCCAAGGGAATTTCGCGGTCCTCCAGGGTGCCTATATCCTGCCCGGAAATCGGGAACGCATCGCCCAAGTCTCGCTGCTCCGCTGCCAGCTTGTTCTGAATCGCCAGAAAAATCCCAGTCACCGCTCGCGGACTCATGCGGTTCTCCACCCCCAGGCCCGATCCGTTTTGCAACTGAATCTCCTGCGGCGGAAGCTGCGTTTGCGCCAACACCGTATCCATCAACACCTCAACCCCACCCATATCCGCCACAAAAGCCTCAGCCAAATCGTTACTGCTGTGCAGATTCATATAGCGCACCATGTCCAAAATGGGGGGAGACTGATGGGTCCACAGATCCCGCATCTGGCCAGAATTGGCCCAGGGTTTCAAGGTACCCGTCACCACAACAGTCGGCTTGGGCGTCCCGGCAAGATGCTGCTGATAATGCCGCTGCATCTCCTCAGACCACTGATTGGCGTTGATCCCTTCACGCAGGACGGTTCCGACGGAGTCAGGATCAACAAGGGCGTTGGCATCGGGAAATTGCACCACTAAATCCCCCCTCACCTGTTGAATACCCATATTCTGAAGCTTCTGCCCAAAAGCAATGGCAGCAGCGGGCATCAGCACCAAGTCCAGGCCCCCCTCCACAATTAAGTCGCCTGAAAGGATCCCCGCCTTGAGAGATCCATTGGTTCTGATTTGGCTCCTAAACCGATGGCCCAATGGGTAATGATGGAGCACGGCCAGGGTGGTTGCAGCCTTGGTCAGGGAAGCACCGGAATGGAGCTTGTCACCCCCGGTCGACAAGAGGAGCTGCTGTTCCGTTTGCAGCCAAACCCCCTGCCGCTGGGGATCAAAGCCCGCGGCCTGCAGCTGCTTGAGGTAGGACGCTAAAATCTGCGCCGATTCCGGTTCTAGCCGCTGCTGAGAGATCATTTCGGTCGGAGAAGCAATCGCCGGGGAGCGCGGTTCAATCACTCCAGCCACCTTCAGCCAAAGGGGAAGCAAGCCCACCTCAAACAACGTTTTGACCTCCTGCGTTTTGTTCCAGCATCCGCACCTGACGGACAAAGTTCTGTTCACCGTAGCAGAATCCATGGATTGGTCAAGGCCATGCCACGGAATGACTGGAACAATCTGCTACAATTCTTAAAGATCCGACGAAATTAGGCTATGGAATCAACGAGCGTAAGGATTGCAATTGATGCGATGGGAGGGGATCACGCCCCGGACGAGATTGTGGCCGGAGCATTGAGAGCTCGAGATGAATTAGACATCGAAATTTTACTGGTGGGTGACCCCGATCGGATTCGGCAAGCCCTGGGCAGTCAGGAAAATACGCCTCGGCTGGAGATCATTGCCGCTGAAGAGGTGATTGAAATGGGGGAAGAGCCCATTAGCGCCTTACGCCGCAAGCCCAACGCTTCCATCAATGTCACCATGAATTTAGTTAAGCGTAAGCAGGCAGACGCCGTGGTTTCGGCGGGGCATTCCGGGGCCGCAATGGCCTCAGCGCTGCTGCGATTGGGCCGCCTGCGGGGCATCGACAGACCCGCCATCGGGGCAGTGTTTCCGACGGTGATCGCCGGACAGTCCGTTTTAATCCTGGACGTGGGCGCGAATGTAGACTGCCGCCCAAAGTATCTTGAGCAATTTGCCACGATGGGATCAATTTACAGTCATTCTGTCCTGGGGGTGGAGCGTCCCAAGGTCGGGCTGCTCAATATTGGGGAAGAAGCCTGTAAAGGGAATGATTTGGCCCTGAATACTTACCCGCTCCTAGCGCAGAACTCCCAAATTCACTTTGTGGGCAATGCGGAAGGACGCGATGTCCTCTCGGGCCAGTTTGATGTGATTGTGTGTGATGGCTTTTCAGGGAATGTTCTTTTAAAATTCGCAGAAGCGGTTGGAGAGTCCGTTCTCCAAATCTTTCGGGAGGAACTACCCCGCGGCACCCATGGAAAGGTGGGCACCGCCTTTTTGAGGCCGAATCTTAAACGCATCAAGCAGCGAATTGATCACGCCGAGCATGGCGGCGGCCTACTCTTGGGCGTTAACGGGGTCTGTATCATTAGTCACGGCAGTTCCCAGGCTCCCTCTATTTTTAACGCGATTCGCCTAGCGAAAGAGGGGGTAGACAAGCGGGTGTCTGACCAGATTCGAGCCTGTTATCAGCAAAATGTGACCGCAGTTGCGGCGGGGGAATGAGATTGCCTGACATTGGGATAGTTCTTCAGGGGTGCGGATCAGCCACACCCGAGGTGGCCCTGAGCAATGATCAGTTGAGCCAGGTTGTGGAGACCTCCGATGAGTGGATCTCGACTCGAACCGGCATCCGAAGTCGGCGATTAGCGTCGCCCCACCTCACCCTGGCAACCTTGGCGGCCGAGGCAGGCCGTCGCGCCCTTGAGATGGCTGCGGTCAATCCGACTGACGTTGATTTAATTATCCTGGCCACCTCTAGCCCCGACGATTTATTTGGCAGTGCAGGCCAAGTGCAAGCGGAGATTGGCGCTTGCCATGCGGTGGCCTTTGATCTGACGGCTGCTTGCTCTGGATTTATCTTTGGATTGGTGAATGCCGCGCAGTTTATCCGCATGGGAGTCTACCGCAATGTGCTGCTGATTGGGGCAGACTTTCTCTCGCGCTGGGTAGACTGGCGCGATCGCCGGACCTGTGTACTGTTTGGAGATGGAGCCGGGGCTGTGCTGTTGCAGGCAGCGGATCGCGATCGCCTCCACGGGTTTGCCATGCAAAGCGATGGTACTAAAAACTGCCATCTCACGCTACCGTTTCAGGCCACCCCCCAGATCCTCGTTGATCAAACCGCGGTCGGTCAGGGCACCTATCAACCCATTTACATGAACGGGCAGGAAGTCTATCGCTTTGCGGTGCGGCGGGTGCCAGAAATTTTAGAAAAAGCCTTGTTCCACGCCAAAAAAGAGGTGGGTCAGGTGGACTGGCTCCTGCTTCACCAGGCCAATCAGCGGATTTTAGACGCCGTTGCCCAACGCCTCCACATCCCGGCAGCCAAAGTGATTAGTCACATGGCCGAATATGGCAACACATCCGCCGCCTCTATTCCCCTCACCCTGGATGCCCAGGTTCGTCAAGGCCAGATTCAACCGGGCGATCTCATTGCCTCTGCTGGCTTTGGGGCCGGATTAAGCTGGGGAGCAGCCATTTTTGAATGGAAATAGCGCCCTTCGCCCCACCCAACCGCTGCCATTTAAAATCCGCTATGGGCAGTTCATTCGGGAAACGCATCTGCCCACAGCGGCCCCGCCACCCACTGGCTAGACACTTGAAAGACGGATTCAAACGCCGCGATCGCCAGGGGCTGCACCTGTTCCACAGTAATTCCTGGTATCAGCTCAGCCAGGCTCCCCACGGGGCGGTCTGAAATCCCACAGGGCACAATCTGCTGGAATCCCCTTAAATCAGGACACACATTAAGGGCAACCCCGTGCATCGACACCCAGCGGCGCACCTTAATGCCAATGGCCGCCAGCTTTTTCCCAGCCACCCACACACCGGTCAACCCAGAAATGCGATCGCCCCTTAGACCCAACTCCAGGAGCAGTTGAATCACGACCTGCTCTAGCTGTCGCAAATACCAGTGCAGATCCGGGCGATAACGACGCAAGTCCAAAATCGGATACAGGATCAACTGCCCCGGCCCATGGTAGGTGACCTCACCCCCACGCTCAATCCGATGGCAGGGCGCCGGGGGATGATTGAGATCAAATCGAAGGTGATCTAGGGTGGCCCCCGTCCCCAGGGTATAGACCGGCGGGTGCTCCACCACCAAGAGTCGGTCAGGGCTCTCAGGATGAGCAATAGCCCAATCAACCCAGTGCTTTTGCCAGGCCCAAACCTCCAGAAAAGGAACCCGGCCCATGGTATGGACCAACACACCAGTATGCCCCCTCTGTCGCAGATTTTGGTCTAAAAAGTGTGAAGAATTTTCCAGCATGACGATTCAAAAATTGAAGAATCCTGAAGAACTACAAAGCATATTAAAGACCCATGGGTTCCCTCAGACTCCAGCAAAACAAAGTGCTAGGGTTGAGTTAACAATGGATTAAGGGGAGGCAACCCTATGAAGCTACTTATTCACGGAAAAAATATTGAGATTACCGATTCCCTTCGTGAATATGTCAATCAGAAAATTGAGAAGGCCGCCAACCACTACAAAAATCTTACGACCGAAATTGATGTCCACCTATCCGTTGCCCGAAACCCCCGGATCACCCCAAGCCAAACGGCCGAAGTCACCCTCTTTGTGAATGGATCGGTAATTCGGGCCGAGGAAAGCAGTGAGAACCTATACGCCAGCATTGACCTTGTGGCTGACAAAATTGCCCGCCAGCTCCGCAAGTATAAGGAAAAACGGAATTCTAACGGCCGGGCAAAACCCACGGAACTCATCGGGTCAGAGGATAAACCCTTGATTGGAGATTTAGTTGCAGAACGCACCGTCGAGCTGCCAGAGAATGTCGTGCGATGCAAGTACTTTTCCATGCCTCCCATGACCGTATCGGAAGCCTTGGAACAGCTAGAAATGGTAGATCATGACTTTTATGTATTTCAGAACCAGGCTTCAGGAGAATTAAATGTCGTCTATGAGCGTAACCACGGGGGCTACGGGTTAATTCAACCCCGAGTCAATGGCGTCGAGGCCCCTGACCCTCAAGCGGCAAAGGCAAGTCAGATCTAAACGGCAATCGCACTCATCTAGGCTTGGAGACTGATTGTTCTCCAAGCCTTTTTAGCGATCCGAAAACCGCGGGGGTCAGAACCAGCAAGGCTGGCGGTAGTTCCCTATCCCATTCATCCCTATCCCGTTAAAATGTATCTTGAGTCACCTTCCACCTCGGTTTAGATTCATCCCAGGGCTTCCCATCTGGCATCGTTCAGTCTTACCACAGGATTGGACTGACGGGCCTAGGCTGGCCGAGCAGTCAGGGGGAGCAAAGCTTGGTCAACGAGCTTGATCAGCGCTTTGGTCAACCCTCAATCTGGCCCCGTCTGGCTCTCATCCTTTCATGCTCACCCCATGCCAAAGACTGACGCTCAGCCCCCGACAAGTGGTTTTCAATCGCTCTTTAGGAACTATGCCTTTTTAACGCTGTGGATTGGTCAGATCGTTTCCCAAGTTGCCGATAAAATTTTCTTTGTTTTACTCATTGCGCTGGTGGTTAATTATCAACCTCCACGCTTTTTAGAAAATTCCATGCGCTCCTCAGTGATGATCGCCAACACGCTCCCGGCGGTCTTTCTTGGATCGGCAGCGGGGCTGTTTGTGGACCGCTGGTCTAAGAAGCAAATTCTTTGGGTCACAAACCTGATGCGAGGGTCGCTGGTTCTGTTAATACCCATCCTGGCCCAAACCCATTTTTTGCTGCTGCTGTTAATTGCAGCGATGGAATCCATTTTGACCCAGTTCTTTGCCCCCGCAGAACAGGCCGCCATTCCCGTCCTGGTCGAGGAACAAAATTTAATGGCAGCCAATGCCCTGTTTACGACCACCATGATGGGATCGCTGGTGGTGGGATTTGCCATTGGGGATCCAGTTCTGGGGGCAGCCCATCGCTTTGGCGGGTTATTCGGTCGAGAAATACTGGTGGGTGGGCTCTATGTGCTGGCCGCCTTGATCTTGGCGCTGGTCCCCATGCGTGAAAAAAAACACCCGGCCTCGGTCCGCCTGCACCCCTGGCAAGATCTCAAGCAGGGTCTGCAATATCTGCGCAAAAACCAGCGAATTAGCAGCGCCATGATTCAGCTCACCAGTCTCTACTGCGTTTTTGCCGCCCTTTCTGTACTGGCCATCGGTCTTGCCGCCGAAATTGGCCTGAAGGAAACTCAGTTTGGCTTCTTGCTCGCCTCCGCAGGGGTGGGACTGATCATTGGCGCTGCCTTTCTGGGACAGTGGGGCGGACGGTTCAATCATCTGCCCCTGCCCCTTGTCGGCTTTTGCAGCATGGGCATTATGCTGATTGGATTTAGTTTGATTCATCAGCTCTGGGCAGGCATTGCATTGAGCGTGCTGCTGGGGATCGGAGCCGCCTTTATTGGGGTGCCCATGCAAACGCTCATTCAGGTGGAAACCCCCTCCGAGATGCGCGGTAAGGTGTTTGGATTTCAAAATAACGTCGTCAACATCGCCTTGAGCTTACCTCTGGCGATCGCAGGCCTGCTTGCCGATGCCGTAGGCCTGCGGGTCGTTCTCACCGGCCTGGGAGTTCTCCTTTGGGGCGTTGGGCTATGGACCTGGCATCAGACCCCAAAGGTTCAATCCATTTCCAGGCCCTAGTCCCAAGGTAAACGCCCCAGATCAGCCCAAAAGTTTCCCGCCACCCACACTCTGATGACGCTACAATAATGATTCTAGCCAAACCAATCTAGCCTGGTCCCATCCGACCATTTTTCCCCGTAACCTGTTTGAGAGAGGTTCTCCCTGTGCGCGCAACTGGAGCATTTGCCCTAATTGATAGCCTAAAACGCCACGGTGTTCAGCATATTTTTGGGTACCCAGGCGGAGCAATCCTACCCATTTATGATGAGCTTTATCGCGCCGAGGCAGCCGGGGGGATTCGACACATTCTGGTGCGCCACGAACAGGGAGCAGCCCACGCCGCCGATGCCTATTCTCGCGCCACTGGAAAAGTTGGCGTTTGCTTTGGCACCTCAGGTCCAGGGGCCACCAATCTGGTCACGGGGATTGCCACAGCCCACATGGATTCAATTCCAATGGTGGTGATTACTGGGCAGGTCACCCGCGCCGCCATTGGCACCGATGCGTTCCAGGAAACAGATATCTATGGGATCACCTTGCCCATCGTCAAGCATTCCTACGTAGTGCGTGATCCCCAGGATATGGCTAAAACCGTAGCGGAGGCTTTTTACATTGCCGGGACGGGTCGACCCGGTCCCGTCCTTATTGATGTCCCCAAGGACGTGGGTCTAGAGGAGTTTGACTACAGCCCAGTGGAACCCGGAAGCGTTCAGCCACCAGGCTATCGTCCAACCGTGCGCGGCAACAATCGCAAAATTGCCGAAGCGCTGAAGCTCATTGAGCAGGCCCACCAGCCCTTACTGTACGTGGGAGGTGGCGCAGTCACTTCCAATGCCCATGGTGAAATCAAGGCCCTAGCGGAGTATTTTCAGATTCCGGTCACCACCACCTTAATGGGGAAGGGAGCCTTTGATGAAAACCATCCCCTCGGCCTGGGAATGTTAGGCATGCACGGCACAGCCTACGCCAACTTTGCCGTCAGCGAATGTGACTTGCTCATTGCCGTGGGTGCCCGATTTGACGACCGGGTAACGGGAAAGCTAGACGAGTTTGCCTCCCGCGCCAAGGTGATTCACATTGATATTGATCCAGCTGAGGTGGGCAAGAATCGCGCTCCAGAGGTCCCCATTGTGGGCAATGTGCAGACCGTGCTGGCAGATCTGCTCGATCTGGCCCAGCAATCTAGCGCTGACAACAACGCCCTCACTCAAGACTGGCGCCAGCGCATCGACCGCTGGCGCCAGGATTATCCCCTGGTGGTACCCCAGCCCGATCATCGCCTCTCTCCCCAAGAAGTCATTGTTGCAGTGGGTCAGCAGGCCCCTGAGGCTTACTACACCACCGATGTGGGTCAGCACCAGATGTGGGCCGCCCAGTTCCTTAAAAACGGTCCTCGCCGCTGGATTTCCAGCGCAGGGTTAGGCACGATGGGATTTGGACTTCCCGCTGCCATGGGCGTCCAGGTCGCCCTGGCCGATCAGCCCGTCATCTGCATTAGCGGCGACGCCAGCTTCCAGATGAATCTACAAGAGCTTGCCACCTTGGCCCAATACCGTTTACCCGTAAAAACCATCATTATTAACAATGGCTGGCAGGGAATGGTGCGACAGTGGCAGCAATCCTTCTACGGCGAACGCTATTCTCACTCCAATATGGAACCGGGAATGCCCGATTTCGTCAAGCTGGCAGAAGCCTTCGGCATTAAGGGCATGCAGGTTAGCCACCGCGACCAGCTTCAGGAGGGGGTTCGGGAAATGCTGGCCTACGACGGTCCCGTTCTCCTGGATGCAAAGGTCACTCGGGATGAAAATTGCTATCCCATGGTGGCTCCAGGGAAGAGCAATGCTCAAATGTTGGGACTTCCCGAGCGCAGTTTGGAGCAGGCGGCCGAGCTGGTTTACTGCGGCACCTGTGGCGCTAAGAATGTGTTGCACAATAAGTTTTGCCCTGAGTGTGGCGCCAAGCTCTAGGGTTCGCAGGGGCGTCGGTTCGCCTCAGGAACCCAACGGGTTGAGCTGCGCCTGCGAATCTCTTCGGAACTCAGGAGGAAGGAGTCATGGAGGGGAAAGCAGTGAGTCTAGATGAGCAAATTCAAACCCTGCTGGCAGAGGCTCCCCAGGAAGGGTTGATGCCCCAGGCCATGGAAGCGATCGCTCCGGTTCTCAAGCACCTGGCTGAGCAGTTCCACCAAGAACAATATTTCATTTTGCAAAGCCTCGAGGGCAACTGGCAAATCACAACGCTGCGGCATCGTACCCAACCGCAGCTAGAAAAGAAAGTCATTTACGCTTACAGCACCCTGGCCGACGCGACCCGAGCGGGTCAAGATGCTCACTTAATGGCCAAAAGCATCCCCATCATTCCCCTGCTGTTCCAGCTAATCGCCATTCCCGATCTCGATAGCCTGCTGGTGCTCAGTTCCCAGGCTGGAGCAAGCGAGAGCCTAGAAATTGCCCAGGCAGACCTCAGGAATCTGATTCAGCGTCAGATCGATCAAGTCTTGCCCCAAACGGATCCCTCCGCGCAGCCTCCCCAATATTGGGCTTAGGCTGCCAGGCTTGCAAGGCACCGCGCGTCCATCGCTCAGGCTAGGGGCTTAGGAATCGCTGACGCGGAAGATCTCAAATTCGTCATCTTCTTCAGGTCCTAGAGTCAAGTAGGCTGGCCCCTCATGCCAGTCTCCCTCCATCTCCGTAGCCGCGCTGCCGCGCACAAAATTTGCCACCAGACCCATCACGGGAATTCGCGAAGACTCCAGCTGCTTGAGCATCTTTAAAACCCGCGATCGCCGCGTTTTTTGTAGGCCCACCACCAGGAGCAGCCCCCGCGCGTTGAGGGCAAGAAAGCTAGCACCGCTGCTATTTTGGAGACTGTAGGTGTCATACACCACCAGATCAAACATATGGTGCAACTGATCCATTAAGTACTTCATCTGATTGGAGGCCAGCAGCTTGGTCGCCTTTCGGCTCATGTGCCCCGCAGTCAGCAGAAACAAATCGCTATGGAGAGGCGATCGCTGAATGAGCTGATTGGGATCAATATTTTCAACTAAAATGTCGCTTAACCCTTGATAGTTGGGCAATCCAAACCGACTGTGAAGATGGGGCGCGTTTAAGTTAGCATCCACTAAAAGAACGCGCTGGCCCATCGCTGCCACAGCCTTAGCCAGATGAAGCGCCAGGGTGCTCTTCCCGTCCCCCTCCATCACCGATCCCACCACCAGCGAGTGGGAGGGCTGTTCATCCATCATGGACTTGAGATTGACATAGATTTGCTCAGCCGACTTTTGCAATCGTCGGGGATAGTCATACCGATAGAGCGCCTCCTCATCCAGCTCGCTGGGAAGCGAGGCCCCACTGAGCTGGCTTAACTCGCGATCAAAGGGGAGAATGCCGCAGAGATTCAAGGCAACCTGGTCCTGCAAATCTTCCAAGCCATAGAAAATATCCTGGCGTTTTTCCTTGAGGAGTGCCGCGCCCAGTCCCAGCAACAACCCTCCCAGCGTAGCCAGCCCCACTTTGTACCACCCCCGATCTGCTGTGGAGATCAAGTCACCCTCTGCATCTCGAAGCAGGGCGGGTTTAGACACAATTTGCCAGGGCACCCCCTTTTGGGCGGCCTTCACTCGAAACTCCTCTCGCTGCAACAACAGCTGATTTAAGAGCGTGCGATCCGTTGCTAGCTTTGCCTGGAGATCACTGGCCTGTCGCTTGACAGCGGGGAACTGCCGCAGCTGCTGATCAATGGCCGTTGACGCCTGGTTCAGAGCTTGATTTTGAATTCTCAGCACCTGAATCTCATTAATCGTGGAAATGAGCTGCTCCCCCAGGGATCGCTGCAAGGCACTTTGAGGTTGATTGGGTGCCGCATTGCGCGGCAGGTTTGATCCAACCGCCTTCTGTACCTCTCGACGCAGGGCAGTTTCCAGATTGCGACGCTGCTCCTGCAGGGCCACCAATTCTGGATGACCATCGGTCAAGCTAGCAGATTTAATTGAAAGCTGGGCCTCCACCTGCTGCAGCTGACTCGAAAAGGCCTGAATGTTAGGGTTTTCAGATACTTGAGAAGCCGCAATCACCTGACTGGGGGTCAAATTTAACTGCTGTTCCAAACTTTGCTTCAGCTGCTGCTTTGCTTGCAGCGCTGGTTGAATTTGCTGACGTTGGGCCTCAATCTCGCGAGCTCGCGTCGCCAGGGCCGCGCCCTCCGCATCGAGATCGCTAATGCGGTACTGCTGCTGCAGCTGCTGCAGCTGAGCCTCTAGGACATTAACCCGCTGACGCACCTCGGGGAGCTGCTTTTCAATAAATTCCACCCCGCCCCCCAGACTATTGCTGCGCTCCTCTTCACCGTACTTGAGATAGCGCTTCGCCAGCTCATCCAGAACCACCTCAATCGCCTGAGGGTCAGGACTTTCGTAGGTCACCCCCACCAGCTTCGTGGCCTGATCCGGCTGAGAATTCTGGCCAGATCGACCCAGCCGCTCAACCTCCAGATTCTGCTGGAGATCCTGGCTAGAAACATCCACTCCTCGAGATCGGATTGCGGAGATCGCACTATCAAGAACCTTAGGGCTCACCAACAGGCGCGTGAGGGTCTCGTAGTCGAAGGGCGTTTGCGGAGCCTGCTCTTCAGGTTGAGGCGCAAGCAGAGATTCGGGAGAGGTGACGGGCTCGACTAATATTTGGAACTCGCCCACGTAGCGCGCCGGCGTCCGCAGGGCCAAAATGAGGGCAGCCCCTCCAAAGGCTAGGGCTGGCAACAGCAACAGCAAAATATTGCGCCGGATAAAGCGCAAGGGCAAACTCACCGGGGATCGAGATGAGGAGGCCCTGGACTGGAGAGACTCGCGCTCCAAGCCCAAATACTCCGCACTAAAGGCATTCTTGCCTTCTGAGAGCGCCGAAAATTCTTGCTCAGACCCCATGCTCACCTCTCAAACTCCACCGATAGCTGGGTGCGATCGCCGTTCCCATCACTTTTTTGATCAGGGTAGGAGGACTTTCTCCCTTTATAAACATTTTTTGACTTTACTCAACATAATGGGGAACAGAAGCGAGGGTCTAACGCATTTGCCAGGCCCCGCCCCAAACAATCCGGCCTTTTCTTGACAAATCACTTGCATTCTGAGGGAAGCGTGACTATCCTAGTATGATAGTCGAAGACTAAGGCTGAACTCCTCAGTGTCGTGTGTCTAAATTTGATTGCCACGCTCCCCTCAGGAGATTCAGTTTTAGACGGGGGGACTTATACTAGGCGTTTATTTGCTTTTAAATGCGTGAGATAGATCCCATGAAGAAACTGCTTCTTGGCACTGGCGCTGCCTTGACCGCTGCCCTGAGTGCCACGCTAAGCGCATTACCCAGTGAGGCTCGCCCCCTGACGGCTCAGTCTGGGTATCGAGTTGCTCAATTTTCTGAGCCGGTGTTGACCCCCACCTTGCCGTCCATCAATCCCAAAAAATCGCCCAAGTACGTGGGCTACGTCACGGACTATGACGGTTCCTCCATGGTTGTTCGCTTAACGGACGGAACCATTAAACAATTTCTTCTTCCAGAGAATGTGGGTGGAGATTCCTTGAATGTAGCAACGGGTGATCTGGTGGCCCTGAATGCGGACAGGTCGGATCGAATTACTGCATTCGATGCCGCAATTCCAGGCGAAGTAACCTACGGCTCCGTCTCTAGAGGTGAAAATGGGTTAGAAGTCGCCACTGAAGCGGGCGCAACTGTTCCCATTTCCGAAGCCATCGCCAATCAGCTCATGCTGGCTCCAGGTGACGAAGTTAAGGTCACCACCATTCAAAATATTGCGGGTTTGACCTCGGTTTGTAAGGTTAAGCGAGCTGCCGTGGAACCCCCGGTACCGGCTCCTCCCGTCTTTCAACCGGCTCCTCCTCCAGTCATTCCACCCGCCCCAGAAATTCGGGGGCTGTGGTAACAAGCGTCCATTTGGCCAGGAGTTTAATTAACGGGCCAAATGCCTATCAATTTGTTCAATCGCTTACATGCTAAGCTGCTTTCTAATCTTATTCGTTAAAGCAGTTGTGATGTGTGGGGGAATAAAAGGTTAATTGCCATGAGCGTCTTAAAATTTAAAACTGCACCATTATTGCTATCGGCCTCTGTTATTGCAGCTTCAGGGCTTTCTTTGAGCTGGCGAGTCAATGCAGCCCAGCTTTATCTTCAAGATTCAGGGGAGGCTTACCAAGATTCCGGCTTTGGAGTTCCCTACGGATCCTCCTTAGAGGAAACGGATCTATTGGAAACTGCAGCTCAGGGATCTGAAACCGCTGGCTTCAACTGCGATGCCCTGCTGGAGAACAGTAATCCAAACTCTCAGCTTCAGGAGCAACCGCTCTCCTATTTAGGTCCCAACCTGGTGGCCAGTGCCGGGAGCTTCGAGCTTGCTCAGTTTCCACCTCCATCCCAGTTAGGCAGCCCCGGCGCCATCATTGATGACAACTCCATGTGCGCCGCCACACCGCCTATCGGTGGCGGTGGCGGTGGAATTCCGCTCTATCCACTAGCAGGGATTCCGGCCCTTGTCTGTGCCACTGGAATTTGCTTCGGTGACGATAGCAGCACCCCCGTTCCTGAGCCTGCGGCGATTCCCTTTGTCTTTTCCTCCTTAGGCATTGTGGGAATTCTTGCAAGAAAGCGTTTTCTTGGGAGTAAAGGCTCAGACAAGTAGGCTCAGACAAGTAGGCTCAGACAAGTAGAGTCTCAACATCAAGTAGACTCTTAAAGTCTGAAGATAAAGTCCTTGTCTAGCATTGCGCGATCGCACAGACGCTTGCATGCCTAGAAAAATCAACCCCTTCCCTGAGGTGTTCAAGGAAGGGGTTGATTTTTAGGCCTGCTGGAGTCTAGGCTTGCCCCCCATCCAACTGTCCTCCCCTCTGTCTCGGAAAAAATTCAGTATTTTTCCTCAGGAGAAAAATGACCCACCCCTGTTATCACTGATTTATTCCAGGCTACGGTCAATCAAGCCCCCAGGATCGCCATCAGGGTCGTTTGATCTCCCTTGCCCGGAAGGCAAAGACCTCTAGACCTGAGTTCAGCACAGGAGACAGTTGTGTTTCAGAACCGCTTGCAGCAATTCAAACAAGCCCGACTAGGCGAAATCCTATTGCGGAAAGGGCTGATTACTCAATATCAGCTCAATCAGGCCATCGAAGCGCAACGCAAATCCCCTCAAAAGCTAGGCGAGGTGCTGGTGGCCACCGGCGCCATCAGTCGGCAACAGCTGCGGGGGGTCTTGAGGGAACAAAAGGTTTTAAAGTGGCTGGCCACCGCAATTTTAGCAACAGGGACCACAGCCAGCACTGCGCCCCAAATGCTGACGTCTACGGCCACTGTGAATCCTGGAACTCCCAGTAGCGGCAAGCAGCAGGCCATAGGGGGCGGACAACTTGCCGACGCTTACGGAAAGCGCCCCTCAAACCAGGATCGTCTTCCTGATTTTATGCGGGTTTCTTTGACCAGTAACCCGAAACCAACGGTGGCCTCGCCTCTGGTGGGCTTTTGCCATCCGTCCAATGGCAAGGGCTATCTCAGCCAGGGCAACAACAGCATTACCCACCGGGGACGCATGGCCTATGCCTACGATCTGGCAATGCCCATTGGGACACCACTCTATGCCATGCGCGATGGGGTGGTGGTGGGGGTTCGCGATCGCTATCCCGATACCGGCGGCGGACGTTCTCGCTTCTCCAAGTTTAACTACGTCATGATCCGGCACGATGGGGATTACCGCTCGGTGTACATGCATATGCAGCAGAACTTCAATGCTGTGGTCAACCTGAAAAAGGGAGATTCTGTCCGGGCTGGCCAGCTCATTGGCTACAGCGGCAATTCCGGCTGGAGCACCGGCCCCCATCTTCACTTAGAGGTTCAAAAGCCCAGCGACACAAATCTATTCAAGGATACGGTTCCCTTTGCGGTTTCTGGACTGTGTCAATCGCCGGCGATCGCCAGTCGCTAAACATACGGGCAAGTTTCCGTACTCCAGCCTCTCGCAAACTCGGCGGCTTCCATCTAGAGTTCGGTACAGGAAACGCGAGTAACGCAAACGCCAGCTAAACTGGCAGGGGCCCAATGGGCATCAGAAAGACAACAGTCCTGCCATGAACTTTAATGCGGTGATGCGCACCGGCGGCACCCATCGCATTAATCTCAACCCGAATCGGCGGATGATCTGCACAGGTCGGTATTCATTAGAAAAGGTCAGATTGAGCAGGTGGGTGAACTGTAGGGAGGCCACATTTTGCCGTCGTCGCCATCCTTGATAGCGACGCAGCACTCGTAGATCGCCCAGATCCTGCTGCGGCCCGGCGTTCTTGAGAATCTGGGCTAGTGCCGCCGCGTCGCGGATACCCAGGTTTAAGCCTTGCCCCCCCACGGGATGACAGGTGTGGGCCGCATCTCCGACCAGGGCTAATCGCGTTTGCACATAGCGCGTCGCATGTTGAATCCTGGCTGGAAAAATATAGCGAGGACTGACCACTTTCAAAGGTCCCATCTGAGATCCATAGCGGTGTATGAGCCGCTGTTCAAATTCAGCATCGTCCAGGTTTAGCAAAGCCTGTGCTTCACGATGAGGAGCAGTCCAAACAATCCGACACTCTCGATCGTTGGCGGGCAAAATGGCAAAGGGACCACTGGGCCAAAATCGTTCGTAGGCAATATTTTGATGATGCCGATCTGGCGCAATCGTGGCAACCAAACAGGACTGTCCATACTGCCGTCCCCGCACAGGAATTCCTGCTGATTCACGCACTCGCGACCGTGAACCATCCGCGGCAACCACCAACTGCACCTGAAGTTGCCGGGGCTCTACAGGCAAGTCATCTTTACCAACATTCCCTGGATAAAGGGGCACCAGAGCCGATTGCGAACCATAGAGAATCTCACCCACCTGCACAGGGCAAAGATAGTCGACATTGGGGCAATTCTGCACAAAGGCCAACAGCTCCGGCAAAAGATGGCGATGTTCAGCCACGTATCCCAGGGCGGGGGCGTTTAAGTCCTGGGAGGCAAACTCAACGACGTGGGGATAGCAAGCATCCGAGAGCCGTACCTGCCTAAACGGCTCCAGCTTGGGCTCAATTTGATCCCAGACACCGATGGCTTGCCAAATCCGTTTGGAGCTTAAATGAATGGCGTAGGCCTGCCCTTTGGCGATCGCCGTTGCCGTTGGCTGGGCCTCAATCAACGCTACACGCAGGGCCGATCCCCCTAAAGCCGCGGCCAGAGTTGTCCCAACAATCCCCCCCCCGACAATGGCAACATCATAATCATACGAGTTGGAATCGAGCTGATTGTGATCGGACCCGGCACCGGATTTAGTCGTTAGCCAAGATTCAGAGGCGGAAGCAGACAACAGCGACATGGATATTTTTAACAACTCCATTCCCAACGGACCGGGAAAAAGCCTCCCCTGCGCTACGATGTATCGCCCTTCACTCAAACAGTGGTGGGCGCGCCACGGGAGGGGCAGGCTGTCTCACCCTTATCTGTATTGTTACACAACGTTAAGTATCGGGGGGAGCATGGGCGCAAGGCTTACTCCGCCTGAGGTTCCAAGTCTGCTAGCTTGAGCGTGCCGCAGATTGCCAGCCACATCCTCGTTAGCCCCCCGCTCCGCGGTCTATCCTCGCTCACGAGAGGTGGGGGGAAAGGTGGGCAGCTTTAAAGGCGATGACTTCACCTGAAATACGATCAAGGTCATGTCATCAATGGGATTATCAGGATCGCCGGTGAACTGATAAACCTGCTGAAAGAGATAGTCGAGAATTTGCTGCGGTCGACACCCCTGTTCGCAGGCATACTGGAAGGCAGCGATGAGTTTCTCTTCCTCAAAGCGATCGCCATCAGGACTAGCGGCATCGGTAAACCCATCGGTGTAGTAAATGATGGTATCTCCCGGCAACAGACGCACCCGAGCTTCGCTATAGGTGGTCTTGACATCCAGGCCAATCAGCAACCCGTCGGTGTCCAGTCGCTCCAGGGTACGAGTGCGCGATCGCCACAGAAGGGGAGGGTGGTGGGCAGCATTGCTGTAGACCAGGGTGCGAGTCTTGGGATCATATTCTGAATAAAACAGCGTCACAAACCGGTGAGAGCTTTCAAGATCCCCATACATGACATAGTTGAGGTCGCGCAGAATC
This sequence comes from Lyngbya confervoides BDU141951, assembly GCF_000817775.3. Lineage (GTDB taxonomy): Bacteria > Cyanobacteriota > Cyanobacteriia > Thermosynechococcales > Thermosynechococcaceae > Lyngbya > Lyngbya confervoides. Next base: position 25,064 of record NZ_JTHE03000103.1, on the reverse strand, counting down.
CGCGAAGGAGAATGCCGATTTAAAATATCTGTGCGCAACATCCCGCGCGTCATGGTCATCATTAATCCGGCGGGAACACCCTTCCCCATCACATCCCCAATAACAATGCTCCAGCGATCGGCCTGGTCTAGTTCAAAACGCTCCTGGGAGGGGGGCTTAAAATAGATGGGGATGAAGTCAAAGTAGTCGCCACCCACCTGGCTGGCCGTTTTACATTCTGCCGCCAGTTCTACCCCTTCAACATTAGGGCAGTGCTCAGGAAGCAACCGAGCCTGAATTTCAGCCCCAATTTCAAGCTCCCGCGCTAACCGCTCTTGCTTGCGAAGTCGTGCGGTCAAGTCATCATTTTCAATGGCAACCGACGTTTGATCCGCCACAAGCTGAGCCAGCTTTTGCCGCGTTTCTGTCCACAGGTAATTGTTATCTCGGGAAAAAAGATAGAGACGGCCCCGCTCATGGGGCTTCACATGGCGCAGGAGGATAGGCGTACTGAACCAGCGATAATCGGCCAACTGCTGCTCAAACTGCTGCTGCAAAAACGCCTCTGGGATAACTTGAGAAGGCTGCTTGGACAGCTTGCGAGTAGCCACATCCAGGACAAAGCGCAGTTGGGGACAGGGATTTCCCTCATGAAAATACAGCCGCTCTGGAGAGGCATGGCTCTGAGGATTGAACAAAATTAAAGCCGCAGCATCAGCTTCAGTAACCCGACTGGCAATCAGAGGCGTAAGGGACAAAAACTGATTGAGGTTATTAAAGCTCCGTAGAGAAAAGCTCAGCGATCCTAAAAGATCTTGAATCTTGCTCTGCTCCTTTTGAAGCAGAGACACAAGACGCTTGAGTCTTGCCAGATTAGACACCTGGTCGGTCCGCGCTTCAGTGGTTGGAACATCTAAGGCGCTGGAAGACTGGGGTGGAATAGGAACTGCTGACATGAACGCAAGTCGGAAAATAGCTGCAACTAAGTCATGGGAACCCGGTCGTCAGGAAGAGTGAGAAACCTTGCCGTCTTTATCACCCTATCGTTCCCCACGGTCACGGATTTAAACCTCGGTGGCACCTGAAGCGGTCACTCCACAGCTATCCTGGCGGAAAAATCGGATGAAATCAGCCTGACCTTGCGGATGCAAACCTCAGGAGAAAAGCAAAAGCTGCTATATAGTAACCGATTCCGGAAAATATAGGGCAAAGCTCAAAAAAATTTATTCCGATTTCCGAACCACAGGCAAGACTAGGGTTCCCCCCTGTCCTGAAGCGCTGACAACTCCCTAGGAACTGAGCAGCGCCTCCACAAATTCGTAGCTAGAAAAGGGGCGTAAATCGGAAATTCCTTCCCCAGCCCCAATGAAGCGAATCGGCAGCCCTAACTGCTGCACCACGCCAAGGGCAACTCCCCCCTTGGCGGTGCCATCAAGCTTGGTCAACACCACCCCGGTTAGCTGGGCAGACTGGGAAAACACCTGGGCCTGACGCAGTCCATTTTGTCCTAAGGTGGCATCCAGAACCAGTAGAGACTCAATTTGCGCCTCTGGAGCTTTTTTTTGAATAATTCGCCGGATTTTCGCCAGCTCATCCATTAAATTTTTCTTATTCTGAAGCCGTCCGGCAGTGTCCACCAGCAGCAGTTCAGTCTGCCGCGATTGGGCTGCGGTGATGGCATCAAACACAACGGCGGCAGGGTCTGTATTTTTTCCCGGATTACAAATCACCTCTACATCGCTGCGCTGGCCCCAAACCTTGATTTGCTCTACCGCGGCTGCCCGAAAGGTGTCAGCCGCTGCAATTAAACAGGTATACCCGGAGGAGGTCGCCACATTGGTGAGTTTCCCAATGGTCGTAGTTTTGCCGACGCCATTAACCCCAGTGAGCAGCCAAATATTGAGCTGGTTTTTGACCGGCGTTAGGGTTTGGACGTAGCCATTGTGATAGGGTCGATCCAGCATTTCTCGCAGCAGACTCTTGAGATAGGCGATCGCCTGGTCTGGGGGTAGGGTCTGTTCACGAATCTTCCCCTGTAGGGCCTCAACGATAATGTCGGTTGCTTCAATTCCCACGTCTGCCTGGAGCAGTAATGTCTCAATTTCATCCACTGCTTCCTGATTGAGCGGTCCTTGGCCCACCACTGACTTGAGCTGGTTCACCAATCCCCGGCGGGTTTTATCGAGTCCCCGTCTCAGTTTTTTGAGCCAGGTAATCTCTTCATCGGATATTTCCTCAGGGCGGCGACCTTGAGCCGCCAACACCTCAGCAGACCACAGGAAGCCCTCGTCCATGTCCTGCTCAGGGGAGGGTTGAGAGGACGCATCCAACTCGGAGGAGGCCCGCGCAACCTCCCGAGACGCAGTTGGGGGCGGAGAAGGGGCAATCTCTTCTCCCTCGACAGGGGAGGCGGCGGCTTCTTCCATGGCCTCTGTAACGACCTCTGGATCTGCCAAGGCCTCTTGGTTCAGAGTCGAGGACACTTCAGCGGGAGCAGAGTCAACAGAAGCAGAGTCAGCCGCCCTAGGCGCTAATGGTTCCCCCACGGTCTGTACGCTCTCGAAGGCAGCCTTGGCCCAAGCCAGATAATCCTCCGCCGACCTGGGAGTTTCCTCTGAATCCGCTGACTCCAGAGCGGATTCAGCTGGAGGGGAGTCTAGAGCTGGCACCGCCTGCTCAGACGGTGCCGATTCAACAGGGAAGGTGGATTCAGACAACTCAAGCTGCCCAGCAGTCTCAGTCTGTTCAGCGGTCTGCCCTTCCGCTTCTTCAGGTCTTTGTTCCGGAACCGATTGATCCTCAACGTCGGGGGTGTCTTCCTGAGAAAACTGACGTTTGAACCAATTAAAAACCATAGTGCCCTCAAGCAATTCAATACACTTAGGATGTTCGCGACCCAGGGGGTTAGGTCAAGGGGGAGTCTGAGACGGCAGCCGCTTCGGCCCGTTTCTGGGTGACACGCCGCAAGACTCCGTTAATGAAGCGGTGGCCGTCCTCCGTGCTATACCGCTTCGCCAGTTCAATGGCCTCATTGATGGCAACACGATCGGGAATCTTCAGGAAGTGAATTTCCGCGATCGCCAGCCGCAAAATATTTCGATCAATCTTCGCGAGACGGGAAAGCTGCCAATCCACCAAGGCGTTGGAGAGAATTTCATCGAGCTGCGGACGCTGCTGGCGACAGGTCTTAACCAGGGTATAGGCAAACTCGCGCACTTCAGGTAGGTGAGTCACTTGAATCAGCTCTGGAAGCTCCAGTGTTGCGCCCAAGCGGTTGACGGCGGTTTGGGTGAGAGTAATGGCATCCTTAAGCATTTCCCGAGCGCTGTTGACATCCGTTGCCTTAATCTCGCTTTCCAGGAGGCGATCGCTACTGCGATTAAGATCCGCTGCCGCCGCCTCAAGGGTCTCGCGGATTTCTTCGGATAGGGTGCGAATCGCCGCAGTCATTGCAGCTTCGATTTCTTGAGACTCTGAGAACTGGGCAGCAGCGGACAGTTGTCCAATGCTCAGCAGCGCTAACTCACGGGCAATGCGGCGAGGTTGCATGGCAATAATTTGGCAAGGTTCTGCATAGGGCTCACCGATTGTAACAAGCTTTACGCCCGCACAACCGGGAAGCGGAGTTATCCCCCTAAGGATCTGGGAGAACGCCTATTGACCCTGCAACAGCATGGAGACCACCCAAGCATCGCTCAATCCCAGCAACACACTCGCCCCCAGCAGTAGCCCATACATCCAAACCTGGGCCAGGGGTTTAGACAGTGCTAGATCTACCCCCGTCTCCGCCTGAATTCGGCGCGTCATCGCGGCAAATCCGGCCACGCGCATCGGCAGCAGATAAGCCTGACCAGTGGATTTCAGCAAATAATAAACCAGCCCGCCTTGACCGGTGGATCGCGATCGCACCTCGACAATGTCCTCCCAGGCTAGCCGCCAGCTGGCACGAAACCCTCGGGGAACCCAACGGGGATAGCGCACCTCAATTCCCTGGTCATCAAGATGGACCTGCTCACTGAGGGCACCCAGTAGAGCGATCGCCCCCAAGGCAATGCCCCCTATGGCTAGCCAACCCGAGACAACCTGCTGCTGTTGGAATGCCAGCAGCGGCAGCGGGAAGGTCAAGGTCAGGTAAAACGACCAGAGCGCAGTGGCAATCAGGGGCGAAATTCGAAAGCAAGTGGAGGCACAAGTGAACGTAGTCGAGGAGTCAGCCATAGAAGATGCACCAATCGAAGGAAATAGGAGTCCTGCTCACGGGATTTGTCTCTGCGGAACACAGAAGGATCGGCTCTGACACTCGGAGATTATGCCGACCCCCCATGCCCCCAGAAGAAACAGTCGTTATTATGTAAACATTATCAAATATTAAGTATTATCAATGTTTGTATCGGCCGTCGTCACCGAACAGCTCAAAGCCTATTGCAAAAAAAGCTTGTTGTTTGGTCAAGAGCCTAGCCCTGAACTATTCGCCATTTTATTGGTGTACTTTGTTCAGGGAATTCTGGGCCTGTCTCGACTCGCCGTCAGCTTCTTTTTAAAGGACGACCTGGGGCTGACGCCCGCTCAAGTTTCAGCCCTGATGGGGATTGCAACGGTGCCGTGGGTGATCAAGCCCCTCTATGGATTTTTATCGGACACCTTACCCATCGCTGGGTATCGTCGTCGGTCTTACCTCCTGCTGGCGGGTCTCCTGGGCAGCTTAGCCTGGCTCTATCTGGCCCTCTTTACCCATCATGCCTGGGAGGCTACCCTGGCCATCGCCGGGTCATCCCTGGCCATCGCTATCAGCGACGTCATTGTGGATTCTGTGGTCGTTCAGCGAATTCAGGCCCAACCCCAGGGCAGTGCCGGCGAGTTACAGTCCCTTTGCTGGTCTGCCACGGCCCTGGGGGGGTTGATCACCGCTTACCTGGGAGGAAGTCTGCTCGAAATTTGGAGCCAGCGGACCCTATTTGCCATTACAGCCACCTTCCCGCTCCTGGTTGCCTTGGCCGCCCTGCTGATCCAGGAGCCAAAGGTGCTCCACCGTCTTGAGGCAGCACATCCACGAGAACAAATGAGGCGCCTCCGGGCCGCCCTGACCCAAAAATCAATCCTGCTTCCCGTTGCCTTTCTGTTTCTCTGGCAAGCAACCCCCAGTTCTGAGTCGGCATTCTTTTTCTTCACCACCAACGATTTAGGCTTTAATCCCGAGTTCCTCGGTCGGGTGAGGCTGGTGACCAGCTTCGCGTCGCTCCTGGGGATTTGGGTGTTCCAGCGATTTCTGAAAACCGTCGCCGTGCGGGTGATCTTTTTCTGGAGCACCCTACTGGCGACTGGTCTGGGGATGACCACTTTACTGTTGGTCACCCACGCCAATCGGGAGTTGGGCATTGACGACCGCTGGTTTAGTTTGGGTGACAGCCTAATTTTGACCGTGATGGGTCAGATTGCCTTCATGCCTGTGTTGGTGCTGGCCGCTCGCCTTTGTCCGAAAGGAATTGAGGCTACTATGTTCGCCACCCTCATGGCCCTCAGCAATTTTGCAGGAGTCCTCTCCCATGAGTCCGGGGCGTTACTCATGCATGGGCTAGGCGTGACGGAAACCAACTTTGATCGCCTCTGGCTCCTGGTTCTGATCACCAACTTAACAACGCTCTTGCCCTTGCCCCTACTGCGCTGGCTGCCAGAACAGGTGGACTCCCATGACCTGCCGAGTCCAGGGGAAGCCACCCCACAGGACTCGGCAGTCGCCCCTGCTCTCCCAGAGCAGTCTCTACTGCTCGAACTCAGCTCCGATTCCTAGACCCAGGAAGCTGAGGGCCTAGGAGATCATCCTGGGCTACCCTTTACCCTTTGATCAATCCTCAACCCCCTATTCATCATGACCGCAACTTCCCCCCAACCCAAAACAACCTCATCCCAAACCTCCTACTGTGTCAGCGAATGGCAGGGAGGGCACCGCTCTTTGAAGGAAGAGTACAGCTATTGGATTGACGATATTGAAGGTCAAATTCCAGGGGATCTCAGGGGGACCGTTTTTCGCAATGGTCCAGGACTGCTGGATGTCAATGGCGATCGCCTGCATCATCCCTTTGACGGCGACGGCATGATCTGTGCCTTTAGCTTTCACCAGGGCAAGGCTCACTTTCAGAACCGATTTGTGCGCACCGAGGGCTACCTGGCCGAACAAAAGGCAGGGAGAATTCTGTACCGCGGCGTTTTTGGGACCCAAAAGCCGGGGGGGTGGTTCGCCAATATGTTTGACTTACGCTTTAAAAACATTGCCAACACCAACATCGTTTACTGGGGCAACAAACTGCTTGCCCTTTGGGAAGCCGGAATGCCCCATCGCCTCAACCCAGCCACCCTGGAAACGGAAGGACTCGACAATCTCGGTGGGGTTCTGGGAGACGGACAGCCCTTTTCTGCCCATCCCCGCTTTGACCCCGGCGACGCACAGCATCCCCCACGATTCGTTAACTTCAGCGTTGAATCTGGGCTATCCACCAAGCTGACTGTGTTTGAGTTTGACCTGGGCGGTCAGCTCATCCAGCAATATAGCCATTCCATACCAGGGCTGGGGTTCTTCCACGATTTTGTTCTCACGCCAAACTTCACCCTGTTCTTCCAAAATCCAGTAGTGATGAATCCAATTCCGTTTGTGTTGGGGCTACGCGGCGCGGCACAGTCTCTCCAGTTTTTACCTGACCAACCCACCACCATTTGGATCATTCCCCGCAATGGCAAAGATCCGGTGCAGCGGATCGACACCGAAGCCTGCTTTGTCTTTCATCATGCCAATGCCTTTGAACAGGACCACAAAATCCTGGTGGATTCCGTGTGCTACTCCCACTTTCCAACCCTGGGTCCTGAGGAGGACTATCGCAACGTTAATTTTGACCAGTACCCGGCTGGACAGCTCTATCGCTTTACCCTTGATCTCAATCAACAGCAGGTTTATCGTGACCAGCTTGCGAGCAGGAGCTGCGAGTTTCCGGCCCTGCACCCTCGTTCCATGGGACAAGACTACCGGTACCTTTATTTGGGCGTGACCCATGAGGCCACCGGCAACGCACCGCTCCAAGCCATTCAAAAGCTTGACTTGCGGGCCGATTCCCAGTCCACAGACCCTGCACAGATCTGGAGCGCTGCGCCCTCAGGGTTCATCGGCGAACCACTATTTATACCTAAGGCCCAGACCACTCAAGAGGACGCAGGTTGGGTGCTAACCTTAATCTATGATGGCGCAGCCAACCGCTCAGAACTGGTTATTCTTGACGGAGAAGATCTCAGCCGAGGCGCGATCGCGCGCCTCAAGCTCAAGCACCATATTCCCTACGGCCTACATGGTTGCTATACCCCAGAAACGTTTATCTAAAATTTGTCGATCTAACGGTAGGCTAGACAAAGTCTTGCCCCGACCCCAGTTCCTTGCTATTGATCGCGGATCATCACTATGGCGCAAAAACTTTTATTTGTCTGTCTGGGCAACATCTGCCGATCTCCATCCGCAGAAGGAATTATGAATCATTTGATTCACGCAGCGGGCCTAGAGCGGGAGATTCAATGCGATTCTGCTGGCACCAGCAGCTATCACCTAGGGGAAGCTCCCGACCGACGTATGCAGGCCGCCGCAAAGGAGCGCGGCATCGCCCTGTCCGGTCACAGTCGTCAGTTCGAGAGACAGGACTTTCAGAGATTTGATCTCATTCTGGCCATGGACCGGGACAACCACCGAGATATTCTGCGCTTGGATCCCACAGGGCAGTACCACGCAAAGGTCAAGCTGATGTGTGACTTTTGCATCCATCATCGCGATCAAGAGGTACCCGATCCCTATTATGGCGGCCCCTCTGGCTTTAGCTACGTGATTGACCTCCTCCTCGATGCCTGCGGTGGCCTACTACAGGAGATGCGCGTGAAGGGCTAAAAATTCCTAGCTCAGCACCATGACCGCTCACTGGTGCGTCACGGAGGCCCCACCTGAAACATTTTCCAGGAGGGGTTCATTTTTTATTCAGGGCGGACGATGGGACTCGAACCCACGAATGGTGGAACCACAATCCACTGCCTTAACCTCTTGGCTACGCCCGCCAAGGCCTTTATGACTATAGCACCTAAACTAGACGTTAATCTACCTAGTCTCAGAATCCTGCCTCGCGATCACAAGCCCCTTACCCATCATCTTAGGCAGACTTTTCACCGGGCTCTATAATCCGCTGAAAGAGATATCCTGTGCCCCGAGCGGTCAAGATCAGCTCTGGGTTACTTGGATCTTCTTCTAACTTGGCCCGCAGCCGAGAAATGTGGACATCCACCACTCGTGTATCCACGTGACGCTCTGGCGTATATCCCCAAACCTCCTGGAGAATTTCAGCCCGAGAAAAGGCCTCCCCCGATCGACTGACCAGCAGTTCCAGCAAGCTAAACTCCATGCCCGTCAGCCGGATGCGTTCGTCTCCCTTGTAAACTTGCCGCTTGTTGGTGTCAATGCGCAGGGTGTTGACGTGGATCACGCCGGAGCTGGGAATTCCAGTGGCTCCATTTTTGCTCACTCGCCGCAGCACCGAGCGAATGCGAGCCTCCAGCTCTTTGGGCGAAAATGGCTTAACAACGTAGTCGTCGGCACCTAGCTCTAACCCAGTAATGCGATCGGCCACATCTCCAAGCGCCGTTAGCATGATGATCGGAACGTCTGACTCTTTGCGCAATTCTTGACAGACTCCATACCCATCGAGCTTGGGCATCATCACATCCAACACAACCAAGTCTGGAATCTCATTGTGAAACGTGGTAATTGCTTCTTCACCATCGGCCGCAGTGACGACGTCGTAGCCAATCATGGAGAGTCGAGTTTCGAGGATTCGGCGAATACTGGCTTCGTCATCAACAACCAGAATCCGTTCTTTATAGGTTTCCAATGGACTTTAAACTCCTGATATCGATGAACAGACGGTGATCCAGCAATCCAGATTGGGTATGACGGTTTTTTTCGTTACTTTACAAAAGATGATCGCGATTCAACCTGACATCCCCTCTGGAAACTGCCCTGGAAAACCCGCCGCTTGCCCCATGAGGAGCAGGCTTTCAGAGGGTAATTGCCCTACAACCTATCACCTCTAAGGTGTACAAAGATTAAATTTTAAATCTTTACTATATAAAGTAGCATGACAGAACTTTGGAAAAATCTCGCAAATCTTAATAAAAAAAGGGATTTTACGCCGGACCTCAATTTAAAACTCTCTTAATATTTTTCATGGCAAAACCGCGTACCAAATATGTTTGCAACAGCTGTGGAACCGAAACCGCTCAGTATTTTGGCAGATGCCCGGCCTGCCAGAGTTGGAACACCCTCGTTGAGCAGGTAATGGCGACCTCCTCTCCCAAGGATGGCGCCAGACTGGTGGCCAACCGTCCTGATCAGCGGCGATCGCCGGCCTCCCCTCGCGTCTCTCAAACCCTTTCAGAAATCAGCGATCAAAGGTTTGTGCGCTTTAGTTCGGGCTTTGGAGAACTCGATCGCGTGCTCGGAGGCGGCATTGTGCCGGGATCGCTGGTCCTGGTCGGGGGTGATCCCGGCATTGGAAAGTCGACGTTGCTGCTGCAAATGATGCGCTTTTTAGGATCTGATCGCCGGGTTCTCTATGTCTGCGCTGAAGAATCGGGACAGCAGGTCAAACTCCGTGCCCAGAGACTGGAAAGCGACGCAGGAGATGGTCCGCCACCGGATCCTTCGGACTCGTTATTCCTTCTCCCTGAAACGGATCTAGAAGCCGTATTAAGGGAAATGGAAACCCTCCAGCCCCAGGTGGTGGTCATCGACAGTATCCAGGCGATGTATTTAGCTGCCCTCACCTCGGCGCCAGGATCCGTGGCTCAGGTGCGCGAATGTACCGCCGCCTTAATGAGAGTGGCAAAGCGAGATCACGTCACCCTTTTTGTGGTCGGCCATGTGACCAAGGAGGGAGCCATCGCCGGGCCAAAGGTTCTGGAACATTTGGTGGATACGGTGCTGTATTTTGAGGGCGATCGCTTTGCCAGTCACCGCTTGCTTCGGTCGGTTAAGAACCGCTTTGGTGCCACCCACGAAATTGGCGTCTTTGAAATGCGCGATCGCGGTCTTTCAGAGGTGCCCAATCCCTCCGCCCTATTCCTGGGCGACCGAGACACAGTGGCACCGGGAACCGCCACCATTGTGGCCTGCGAAGGAACCCGGCCCATCGTAGTGGAGTTACAAGCCCTTGTCAGCCCCACCAGCTATCCATCCCCCCGCCGCACCGCCACGGGGATGGAATACAACCGCCTGCTGCAAATCCTGGCGGTACTCGAAAAGCGGCTGGGAATTCCCCTCTCTAAGCTAGATGCCTACGTTGCCTCCTCCGGCGGACTCAGCGTGGCTGAACCAGCCGCCGATCTGGGCGTTGCGGTGGCAGTGGCAGCAAGCTTCCGCGATCGCTTGGTCGATCCCCTGACGGTCATCATTGGGGAAGTGGGGCTCGGGGGACAGGTGCGATCGGTCTCTCAATTGGAGATGCGCCTGAAGGAAGCGCAAAAGCTGGGATTTAAACGCGCCATTGTCCCCCAGGGCCAGGTTCTACCTCCCCTAAATCTGGAGGTCATTCCGGTCGGGAGAGTGGCCGATGCCATTGTGGAGGCCCTCCCCACTCGGCCCGCGCCTGAGGATCGCTGATGGCCAGGATTTGTTCTGGAGAGGTAGGGGTACCCCTATGAACCAGCCGCGATCGCCTCTGCTAGTTCCCAGGGAGCGATCTTCCCGACCCTCTTTCTTGGAAAAATCAATTAATCCTAAGCTTTCGCGAAGGAGGCTAGAGGCTTATCCGATAATAGAGGTAAAGCTTTTCCCTGCTAAGGAGCGCAAGGGATAGCAGGCACGCCCTCTCAACGGAGCTTAAGATCGGAGCTAAGGAGGCTGAAGATGTTACGCGCCCGCGACTTAATGACCGAGAACGTCCTGAGCATTCACAGCAGCGTTACTGTGGCTCAAGCCATTGCCTTAATGCAGATGGAGAACGTGCGATCGCTGATTGTGATTTGCCCAGAAGACTCCTCCAGCCTTGGCATTATCACCGAGCGCGATATTGCCTATCATATTATTGCGCCTCAAGTGGACCCAGAAACGGTGCTCGTTCGTGATATTATGCGCAAACCCTGCATTTGTGCCACACCTGAGCTAACCCTTTCGGAAATTGCCCAGATTTTTGCCGAAACAGGGATCCAAAGAGCACCAGTCATTGAAGGGGACGAGCTGCTGGGAATTATCTCTACCACCGATTTGCTCATGAAGCTGGAGGTCGGTCAGCAGCAGCCCGTTGATCCCCTCTCGCGCAGGATTCAAGAAGCGCTGCGCCATGCTCGCGTTCTACAAAATCCAGAGGAGCGAATGGCCCAGGAAACCGAGATCGCCTGGAATGTTGTTGAAGCCATGGCCCAGGAGACAGCCGCTCCAACACCAGGCGACTGGATGGAGTCCTAGAACCTTTGAGATCCTCTCCACCCAAAGGCTAGACGATATGGGTGGAGAGGATCTCAAGCAAGCCACAATCCTAAGAAAAAGGCCAGCAGCACCACCAGTACAATCGCTCCGACCCACTTCTCAGGGCGATCGAATATCTTAAACAGAAATTTCCACCGCTGATAAAAGGCGTAGAAACTCGGGTGAAGATCTTCACAGTGGGGTTTAGCGCGATCGCGAACTCCATAACTGCTGGAGATAGGCGGTCGCTGGCGGATAATGTGCAACACAGGTTCCGCTCGCCGAGTAGATTCAGCGGCAAGGCGCCCTCGCAGGGGCAAGGGCAAGGGACGGGGGCGGCGGGGAGTAGGATTCATCGCCGTCCAATCCTCACCACATCACCATCAAAGGTGGGAAGGGAGAGCACAAACGGGTCGCTCAGATAGGTCAGGGCCTGCTCTTCCAGAATTCCAATGGCAATAGCTTCGCCCATGCGCAAACTATCGTAGTAATCCGTGAAGTAGTGAACACCCGCCATATTCCGACCGATTGCGATATTGGCTGCCAGTTTATTCAATTCTCCCTCCAGGGTGAGAAACGATCCCGAATGATCTACAACCAGGTTCCCCGCTGGCACACCTTCTCCGGGACCAGGACCAGGTAAATCTGGTGGGCGAAAGGCCACGGGCGTATCCCCACTGGCAAGGCGATGGAACACCACCGCGCCACTGGGGGTTTGCGCTAGGACTGTGCTGGTGTCAAAAAATGCTTTTAGAATCGTGACACAAGCACCGGCCACCGTTGCATGTCCCGCGCCATAGGCAGGGTGCATGGGTGAGCCTTCGGGAAACGCCATGGGCAGGAAATAGGTGCCGGCGCCAGGTCCCGCCGCGATCGCGCCCAGGGTAGTGGTTCCTCCTCCATGATTATTGTCCAGGATTTGCCGAAATGCCCCGATGCCAGAAATCAGCTCTGGCGGAACGGTGGCATTGGACGGCAAGCTACCGGCGGCCCTGAGGCGGTCGAGTTCAAGGCGTGCCGCTAGGGCCTCCGGTCTGAGACGAATATGGTTGTTAAATTTCTGGAAGCGCACCGCCTTCAGCGCGCGGGTCGAGACTTCGGTAACCAGGTTGAGGATGTGGGGACCTCCGTAGAGGGCAAATCCTCCTGCTTGGCGACGAGTTGCGGCACTTCCCGCGGCACCCCCCACGCCAGAAAGATGATCGAAGGCAGGATCAAAGGGAGTCCCCATATCCAGCAAAATCAGACAGGCATTGAGATAGGCTTCATACAGGGCATCGTAATGGACGTAGGTGGCCAGATCCCTCGGGGTTGAAATAAACCGGCGTGGCGGTCGGTTCGGCGACAACACGGCCCCACCATGAGTTGGGCCATAGGTTTCGCGAGGCGGGCGGATCCCTCGCTGAACCTGAACGTAGTCCGTCATGGTGACCATATAGTCTCGTCGAGGTTCAGCAATCGGAACTCGCTGGTCAATGTGCAACGCCCCAAAGTTAATCAACCCTTCGCTGACGGTGCCACCGCCTTCTCCGGCAGCCCCTCGGTTGAGGTCACGATTGCCCATGAGCATAAACTGCGACAGATAAGGGCCAATTTCAACCCCCGGAGAAGCCCCCCGAAAGACGGTTTGCAGATCGAGTTGCCCCATGGCGCTCACTTTTCTAGGCCGACCTTTTTGCTGGGAGATATAGCTCAGAGCATTTAAGCGCGCTAGGGAACCATTTATCAATGCATTGGTCGCCCCTGCCTCAAAATCCTGAAGGGGCTGGTCTCTGAGCAGGGCTAGCTCGTACATTTCCGCCATTTCTAGCACCAACTCGGGGTTGGGCTGGCCCTGGTCATCAAGCAAGGCAGGAGCTGGGGCCATGGTCACCGCTTGAGCATCCGGGCCTTGTAGCTCAAAGGCCGTTCCAGCCGTCGGAGCTTCCCATTGCCGAAAGTTGTCGGTCGGGTTAGGGACCGGATGAACGGCATATCCGCCCCCACTGGGGACCACTTCAAAACGCGCCCCGTGGCGAACCCGCTCGGTAAAGGGATCAATAAACCCTTCGTCAATGGCTCGCCGAAATTCTACAAAGTCTTGCGGATCTTGCAAGAGCCCTGTGTCAGGATTGTGGGGCAGCCCTTTCGTAAAGGACATAAAATACTGCGCCCCAGCATATTTTTGCTCTTCTCCATTGGCCTTTTGATCTGGATGATTGCGACTTCTAGCCAGCTCTGCGGCCTCTAGTCGAACCGCATAAGACTCCTGACGACGATCGCTCATGGATGCCTCCAAAATGAATATCCCCTTAGCAAAGGGTGTTGATAATGCCACGGCAAGGATATTCTCTGGTGGAATTGATGAACTTAAGAATCGAATGCCCTCTCTCCCCCATGGATGCCTGAAAAGTCCAGGGTTGCTTGTGTCAAGGCCTTGAGTTGAGGAGAGTCAGCAATACAGTCTTTCGTTGCGGCGAACACACGTTCCTTGCCTAACCTTACCCTACCGAAATTAGGCAGAGAAGGCCAGTGATTTAAGAAACATCACGGGGTGCGGGTCATCACTGACAGCAGCAGATCACCCCTAGACCTGAATCTATCCTCAGGATACATGGACCGACCGGAAGGCTACCGACTGTTCCGCCGAGAATGAACCGCTGAAGCCGGTGACGTCCAGCGCTCGACCTGGCTCAAAATCTGGGACGTCAGCAGGGTAAGAACTAGATAGATCAGGGCCACAGCGGTGTAAATCTCAAAGGCTCGATAATTTTGGGCCACAATCAGCTGTCCTTCTCGAAACAACTCCTCTAGGCCAATCACTGCCACTAAACTAGTATCTTTGAGCATCGTAATGAGTTCATTGCCTAACGGTGGAATCACTCGCCGCAAGGCTTGGGGAAAGATAACGAAACGCAAAACCTGAAGTGGCCTTAGGCCTAGGGCTTGAGCTGCTTCATGTTGACCTGGCTCAATGGATTGAATTCCCGCCCGCACAATTTCGGCAATGTAGGCGGCACTATTAAGGCTTAGGGCAATCACTCCAGCCACAAAGCGATCAAAGGTCAGCGATGTGTTCCATTGAACCGCGATCGCCGGTAGCCCAAAGTAAATCATAAAGAGCTGCACCAGCAGGGGGGTTCCCCGGAAAAAGTCCACATAGGCGCGGGTGATCCAGCGCAGCGGCACAAATTTAGAGCAGCGGGCAATGCCCAGCAGCGATCCCAAGGCCATCCCCCACAGACCTGACAGCCCCGTCAGGAACAGCGTGGTGACAACCCCCCGAAGCAAAGCCGGTAGGGCATCTATAGTGACAGCCCAAGATTCTGCCACGGTCATTATTCCGATCGCTGGGGCAGGGACTGGGCAGGATCGTAGCGCTCCGGTAGGCTAGGGGGTTGCTCCCCAAACCATTTCTGATAAATCTCGGCATAGGTGCCTGCTTGAATGACGGTTCCCAGTCCGCGATTTAGGGTCTCAAGATACTGAGATTGCTTGGGCAAGGCAATACCATAGAACTCATCGGTAAGCAAGCTGCCTATTACCCTTATGTTGTTGAGCTGACCTGTCTGAATGGCGTACAACGTAACCGGGGCATCGTTAATTACGGCATCCGCATTGCCATTGGCTAACTCCTGGAGGGCCAGCGGTGCTGAATCAAATGTGGAGATCTTGGCATTGGTTACCTCTTGAGCCTTTTTAGCGCCTGTGGTGCCTATCTGCACGGCAATCCGCCGCCCCGCGAGATCTTCTAGGCGTTTGATCTCAGTCTCATCGGAGCGCACCGCGATCGCCAGTCCAGCTTTGAAGTAAGGGCGGCTAAAGGTAACGGTTTTTGACCGTTCCGGGGTAATGGTGATACTGCTAATGGCCGCATCAACGGTACCTGACTGCAGAGCTGGAATGATGCCGTCAAAGGGCAGGCTTTCAAACTGTATCTGCAAGCCTTCAGCCTTGGCAATTGCATTCATCAGATCAATGGAAAAGCCCGTCAGCTGATCTCCTTGCTTAAATTCAAAGGGTGCAAAGGCAGGTTCTGTGGCGACCTTGAGAATTTTAGAGGCCTCCGAGCTGGAGGGTGCTGGGGCACCACAGGCGGCCAAGAGCAGGGTCCCCCCGAGGCTGAGACTAACCCACTGCAAAAACTGCGATCGCTTCATTGCCGATTCTCCCAAAACCCCTGCAAGCTAAATGGTAAATTTAGGGATTCTAGTACAGCAGCGACCGGCGTGCGCTAAAAGTTTGCAACAGTTTGCACTCGTCCGGGGAGGAAGGATTCAGGTCATGGAGGAGGCGAGAACGCTGCCTGCACCTGGGTAAATAACGCCGGTAGATAGCTAAAAAAGCGCTCGTTGCGGAGCTGCATGGCATCCACGGTACAACTACCGCAATGCACTTCCGGGGGGGGAATGGCCACAGATTGGACAACGGCATCGGAAACCCCGGCCCAGGGCAGATGACCCGCCGGTGCTTGCAGCGAATAGGTGAGTTCCGTCTCATTACGCCAGTCGCTGCTGATAAAGTCGGGTTCAGGCCGGGGGCTAGGGATTGTCCAGCCAACGCGATCGCGGAAGGCCAGAACTGCTGCCGTTGGATCCTGGGGGTGCTCCGCCAGGGCTACCTGCCAAAGGCGCAGCTGTACGCTCAGGCCAAACCGTTCATTGCTGGCCGTAAGCCAAGCCTGGTCAATGGCACGAATCAGCGCTGCCGTGGGAGTGGCAGAGGAGGACGAGCTTGGGGAAACCGAATTCGGTGCCAGGAGCCGCCGCGTCTCTCGATCCGCCGCAGCCCAATCCTGGCTGCGCAGGAACTGCTGAAGCGGAACCAGGGTTTGAGTCACCTTTGGGGAGCAACCGCCACTGTTCAGAACTGGCGAGGGGGCAGATTGCGGGATCGCCCCTGCCACGGCGCGGCAAGGAGCGGCCTGGGATCGCACCAATTTCCCCGCCTCTAGGAAGTGTAGAATCTGCATCTGCTGGGGCGGACCTGGGGCGGACTCTAAACTGACGTAGAGACCGTGGACCGAACTGGGGACGCCGTAAAGTCGAGGTCCCGCCTGAGGCTGGCTCCGAAATCTAGTGGTAAAGGGGAGTTGGGAAAAGTCCACGGCGGGGAACTGTTCATCATCCCTCAGAAGAGTCGGATTCAGGAGGGGTCGCAGTTCCCCGCTGGGCATGCGTCGCTGCACCGATAAACTCAAAGTCTTCGTTCCGGAGGATTGAGGGGTCTTTGCGGTACTCTCCGGCACCATTCCCGTGAGCCGATAGAGAAGACTGGTGCCCGAAGCCTGGGGAATCTCTGCCTCGCAACTGAGGCGCAGGGGTGTTGCTTGCACTCGTTGAGGAGAAACAGTGGATGCCAGCAGAGCTAGGGAGCTGCTGGTCACCGTCAGTGCGATGGTCTTAATCTGCATGATTCGCTGAGTCAACCCCAAGCCGTTTTTCTAGAAAAATCGCCTGCCCCATGGCCGGATCCAGCTCATAGGCCTGGAAGCCGAATTTGGTATAGGCCCCTCGGGCGGCGGTGTTCCCCTGTAAAACCTCAAGGGTGAGCTTACAACAACCGCGGGCGATCGCTTCTTGTTCAACGTGAGCCAGGAGGAGTTGGCTGATGCCTTGCCCTCGATAGTCAGGATGCACAATGAGATCGTGGATATTCAGCAGAGGACGACAGCGAAAGGTAGAAAATCCCTGAAAACAGTTCACCACCCCCACGGCCATCGCCTCAGCATAGGCTAAAGCAGAAAAGGCATGGGAAATATTCGATAACTGTTGGGCCAGTGAGGCCTGCACCTGCAGCGACAGCGGCTGCCCTCCACCCGATGGGCTGGAGGCATAGAGATTCATCAGAGTGACGAGATCGCGCTGATGTTGAGGATCGTCGTAATCCACTCGTTGCAAAGCGATGGACATCGGTGGTACGGCTGTTGGCTAGTTTCAAAACATTCTAGGAGATCCACCACACCTCCGATGACCCCACCGATATCACCTGGCAAGCCCTCCAACACCACGACTGGCTTAAAACCGTCGAAATCCTCGCCATCCCCCAACCAAGCATTCTGGGGCCGAATTGCAATCGCGGCGCAAATCCATGCGAGATTTTCCTGAAACCGCTGCAGGGGAGAGGACGCAAACCACATCAAGCGATCGGGCGTTGAGGAGTCAGTGAGAATTCGAGGAGTTTTCGAATGGTGCTGGGTGGAGGCCGATCAGCAAAACAATATGTCTCCTCGTCGCAAATAAGCGATAATTTTGTTGCTTGAGGGGATAGTACTGATTATTCGGTAGGAGAATATTTCTTGCAGCTATCTTTCATTGGATGCTGGGGTTTATGAACACGTTAAAGAACTGGATTACCATAGCAGAGTCGAATTTTGCCCACGAGCGGGAAGCCTTAGACTTTATTCGGCAACAGTTTCCAAATTCAGATCGCTACAGAGCTTGGTCGAATTTTGAGTTTATTGCTCCAGATGGCTCCATCAACGAGGTTGATCTCCTTGTCTTTACACCCCAAGGACTGTTTTTGATTGAAATCAAAAGTCGTCCCGGTGTCCTATCAGGGGATGCTGGAACATGGATTTGGGAGAATAACGGCAAAATTTTTACCCGCGATAACCCAATCAAACTGACAAATTTAAAGGCGAAGCGCCTCAGGTCACTTCTGGCTTCACAGCGAGCATATAAAGGTGGAAAAAGTGTTCCGTATATTGATGCGTTAGTCTTTCTATCGGCAGAGAAATTGCAGTTGCAGCTTTCTGCTGAGTCCCGCTATCGTCTTTGCCTTCGCGATCGCCCTCCATCAGAGGATCAAAGTGAACGCTCAGGGATTATGGCAGCCATTTTGAGTCGTGATTGTTTGGGGTTAAGGGCCTCTAATTTTGTCTACGGTCGTCCTCATCTCAAGCTTGTCAGTCAGGCGATGGAACAGGCAGGCATTCGACCCTCGCAAAAGTCCCGACGAGTCAGTGACTATATTTTGGGCGATGTTATTGCTGAGGGATTAAGATACCAGGATTGGTCAGCAAAACATGCTCAGGTTGAAAATAATACTCGTCGCATCAGATTTTACCTGGTTCGCAAGGAGGCTTCCAAAGAAGATAGGGAGATTATTGAGCGTGCAGCAAAGCGAGAATTTCAGCTTTTGGAATCTTTGCAGCACCCTGGAATTATTCGCGCCTACGGCTTAAGCGAGCATGAGTTAGGGCCAGCTTTAACTTTAGAGCATCACGCGGGCGAAATTCGTTTAGATCACTATTTAGCCCAGCGATCGCAGCCTTTGGAAATTGATGCCTCATTAGATTTAATTCGGCAAATTGCGGAGGCGATACGGTTTGCCCATGGTCAACGGGTGATTCATCGCGGATTAACGCCAAAAAGTATCTTGTTGATAGAGTCAAAAAATGGTTCTCTCAAGATCAAAATTAGCAATTGGCAATTGGGGTATCGCGCGGGCTCGTCCTTGGCAGGAGCGAACCATGAGGTGACCGCAACCTCCCATATTGATAGGTTGGTGGAGGATGCTGACACTGCTTTTCTACCACCAGAAGCTTTAAATGATTCCGATTTTATCGGAGAGCACCTGGATATTTTTTCCCTGGGGGCGATCGCATTTTTTCTGTTTACGGGGCAGCCGCCTGCGGCCAATGGTTTCGAGCTGACTCAAAAGCTACGAGAAACCAATGGCTTGCAAATAAGCTCCGTACTCAATGGGACGCCAGAAAGTTTGCAAGATCTGATTCTGGAAAGCACACGTCCGAACGTGGATGATCGGATCGAGACAGTGGCAGATTTTTTAGCCCTATTGGATGAAGTTGAGCAAGCATTGACTGAGCCAGAGCACGTTCTGGTGGATAACCCCAATGAGGCACAACAGGGAGATATCCTGGAGGGCAATTTTGAAATTCTCAAGCGGTTAGGGCAGGGAGCCTGCTCTATTGTTTTTCTTGTGAGTCAGGGGGAACACGAGTATGTACTCAAGGTTGCCAACGATCCAGAACATAATGAGCGATTGCAGAAGGAAGGTGAAGTGCTCTCAAGTCTTCGTCATTCCCATATCGTGGATTTCCAAGGCGTGGTTCAAGTGGGAAATCGTTATGGCCTTTTACTACAACCCGTCTTAGTCGATCGTGAAAAGCGACGGATTGAGACCCTTGGGCAACGATTAAGAAAGGAAGGGCCGTTACGAATCGACATGCTGCAGCGGTTTGGGGAGGACTTGCTGGGTGTTGTTAATTTTCTCGATGAGCAGGGTGAAAAGCACCGAGATATTAAACCCGACAATATCGTAATAGGCCAAGTGGGAAGAGGGGATAAGCTTCATCTGGTTTTATTTGATTTTTCGCTTTCTGGAACTCCTTTAGACAATATTAAGGCTGGTACAACCGGATATCTCGATCCACTCCTAGGATTACGCCAGCCTCCTCAGTGGGATTTATACGCTGAGCGATATGCGGCTGCGGCAACCTTATACGAAATGGCAACGGGAACCCTACCGATTTGGGGCGATGGTGTCAGTGATCCCTCCTTTTTGGATTGTGAAATTACTCTGGAGCCGGAGCGGTTTGATGTGGCGTTGAGGGAGTCGTTGACATCATTTTTTGAGACAGCCTTCAGACGCCAAATCGAAGCGCGATTTGACAATTCGGAGGAAATGCTATGGGCATGGCGACAGTGTTTTGAGGGGATCGAGGAACCGGGTGCGTTTCTAGAGACTGAGGATGAGGCGGATCTGGAAAGTCGATTAGCTGAGGTAACGTTTGAGACGACCATTTTAGAGTTGGGGTTGGGGTCGCGGGCACTAAATGCGTTGGATTTAATCAATGTTTTAAGCGTGAAAAACCTGTTAAAAATGCCGCCCCGTAAGTTACAACGATTGCGAGGAGTCGGGAATAAAACCCGTCGTGAAATTTTGGCGGTGACTAAGGTGTTGCGCAAGCGATTAGGAACACCAACGCTGAGTGATTTTGGGGGTGAAACCTCGGAGTCTGATTTGGGTCTGTTAGAAGCGACTGGACGGTGGAGTGTCGATCGCCTGCTTCAAAAAGTGACAAAGCCCACCAGTGATAACAGTGAGGTGGCTGCTCAGGTCTTGGAGATAATGCTGGGATTAAAGGTTGAATGGGTTGATGTTTGGCCAAATCCAACAACTGTGGCCCTCCGGCTCAAGCAGCGGCAAAAACAAATCGAAAGTCTATGGACAAAATTTCAGCGTCGATGGGCAAAAACACCTGCCATTACCAATCTGCGTGAGGATGTACTTAAGATTGTGCAGCAATCGAGTGGGGTGATGGAGTTAGAAGAATTAGCGTTAGCTCTGCTGATTGATCGAGGGGCGTTAACAGCCGATCCTCAACTGCGGATCCAGCAGGCAAAGGCGCTTGTGCGAATTGCGGTTGAGGTGGAAGGAACTTTGGTGAATCCAAAGTTTGTGGCGCGTCGGGTCGCTGCCCGAGTGCTGATTGGGCTGGATAAGGACTGGATTGCCTACGGATGTCGATTGGCTGAGCAAGCGGATCAATTAGCCCAAGCGGATCCATTAGTGTCACCGGAGCGGGCGATCGAAATGCTTCAGGAGATTGAGGTACCGGGTGAGGGGGGTCCATTACCGGAGCGACGGTTGTTGCAAGCGGCGGCGGCAGTTGCTCAGAATGCAGCGTTGTCAAGTCGGCAGGAATTATATCCGCGTGGGATGGAGGCAGAGCGAGCATTGCGGCTGTCTCAAGGAGCGCTTTATGGGGTGCAGTCATTAACGGTCCAGCAGGTGAAGGATCGGATTAGTGGTCGCTACCCAGAGGCGGAGGATTTACCCGCGCGTCCTGCTTTGGACGGTCTGCTCCAACAATTTATTCCGGCGTTGGTTTGGGATGCGGCCCGAGGGGTTTATATGAATCAAGTGCAGGATTTTTCTTCGTTGAGCAGCAGTACAAGTTTTGCTCGGGTGCAGACCGGGGCGTTTTCTAACACAGGGCAGGAAATGACAGTGGAGGAAGCTGATGCTCGGGTGTTGGAGGAGCGGCTGCAACGGGGAATTCAGGACGGTTCATTTTTGGCATTGCTGGTTAATCCTAAACGGTATCAAAGGGCTAAGGAGGAAATTTGTTCTCGCTTTCCGGTGCAGGTTGTGGATTTTGAAGCGATGCTGTTAAACGCCCTTCGACAGGTTGCGGATCAGGCTAGGGTGAATTGGGAGTTGGTGGTCCAGACCGATGCCAAGCCTCATCAGGGAGACTGGGATAAGCTGATGTTGTTGGTGGGGCGAGCAATGCCCTTGGTGGAGGCTGAGTTGTTGAAGGCTAAGCAAACGATTTTGATGATTTATCCGGGTTTGTTGGCTCGATATGATCAGATAACGATGTTAGAGAGGTTGCGGGAGAAGGTGGGCCGAGATGATGGAATTCCGGGGCTTTGGCTATTGCTACCCAATGAGCAGCAGGCGACGATTGATGGGCAGGCGGTGCCGTTGTTGAGTCCGGGACAGCGGGCAAAAATTACGGAGGCGTGGTTAGCCAATCGTCATCGGGCGGAACTCTCTTCACAGGTCGATTTTCAGAGCTAGATTTTTGCGTGACTCGCATACTGGAGGAAGAAGGAGGGACAGCTGCGATGGCCATAACCTTAGCGACGCCGATTGATGAAATTGAATTAGCGCCTGGGAGTGCGATTCGGCTCAAGGATGTGAGCTGGGAGCGATACCTATTGCTGTTGGAGGAGCTGGGGGAGAGTCGGGCGACTCGTTTGATGTTTTGTGATGGGGTGGTGGAGATTCGGATGCCGGGGCAGCTACATGAGGCAATCAATCGGGTTTTAGCAGCGATTATTGCGACTTTGGCAGAAGTTTTAGATTTAGAGTTTAATAATTTGGGTTCAGCACGGTTGAATCGTACGGATTTGGCGAAGGGGATTGAGCCAGACAGTTGCTTTTATATTCAGCAGGCGCAGGCGGGTCAAGGCATGGTGATGGAGACAGATTTACCGCCGGATTTGGCGGTGGAGGTGGATATTGCCAGCGGTTCGGCGCAAAAGTTGGCGATTTATGCGGCGATGGGGGTGTCCGAAATCTGGCTATATCGGCAGGGACAGCTCTCGATTCAGGTTTTGCAGGCTGAGGGGGGCTATGGGGAGGCAGAACAAAGTGTGGCGTTTCCGGTGGTGAGTGTAGCGCTATTGAATGAGTGGCTGGAGCTACGGAAGACGGGGACGGATTTGACGGTGATTCGAGCGGTACGTTCGGCCCTCACCCCAAACCCCTCTCCCGAGGGAGAGGGGCTTTAGAGACAAATGTTTTTTATTTTTGATTGAGTTTTTATGATTGATCGCGGTCTTTTACTTTCGGATCTCCAGAAGTTACTGGGGCAGCTTGAATCTGATTTGGCAGCACGGAGTGATTTATCGGAGTTGCCGGAGGTTCGTGATGCTCTGAAAGAGGAGTATGCGCGGGCGCGGGTGGCGGCGCGGACGGCGTTTAGTTATGAAGACTGGCGGTCTGATTATGCGACTCAGGTGGCGGTGGCTTGGGTCTTGGGGGCGGTGTTTGCTCGGTTTCTGGAGGATAATGAGCTGGTTTCATTGCCACGGTTGGCGGGGCCGGGGGAGCGCTTGCAGCGATCGCGGGATGAGCATGAGCTATATTTTCGGGCGCATCCGACCGAGACGGATCGGGAGTATTTACTGGATGTGTTTCGAGAGCTGGGCAAGCTACCGGGGATGGGGGCGATCTTTTGGGATTACAGTCCGGTATTTGAGTTGCCGAATTGGTTGAGTGGGGATGCGGCGGGGGAGTTGTTGCAGTTTTTCCAGAGGATTGACCCGGAGACGGGGGCGTTGGTGCATGATTTTACGGATGAGGGTTGGGATACGCGGTTTTTAGGGGATTTGTATCAGGATTTATCGGAGTCGGCGCGGAAGCGATATGCGTTGTTACAGACACCGATTTTTGTGGAGGAGTTTATTCTAGATCGGACGTTGGATCCGGCGATTGAGGAGTTTGGGCTGGATGAGTTTCGGATGATTGATCCGGCTTGTGGGAGTGGGCACTTTTTGTTGAGGGCGTTTGAGCGGATTTTGGATCGGTGGTTACGTCGGGAGCCGGGGGGGAATGTGCGGCATTTGGCGCAGCGGGCGTTGGATGCGGTGCATGGGGTGGATGTGAATCCCTATGCGATTGCGATCGCTCGGTTTCGGTTACTGTTGGCGGCAATGAAGGCAAGTGGGATTGAGGCGTTGAGGAATGCGCCGGGGTTTAAGTTTAAGTTGGCCTGTGGGGATTCGTTGCTGCATGGGGAGGGGAGTCAGTTGGTGATGGGGGATTGGGCCCCGATGGCCCATCATTTCCGGGGGGAGGATATTGGGGCGCTGAATGGAATTTTGAAGACGGGGTTTTATCATGCGGTGGTGGCGAACCCGCCGTATATTGTGCCGAAGGATAAGGCGTTAAATGCGGCCTATCGAGAGCGATATGAAGCTTGTTATCGTCAGTATTCGCTGGCGGTGCCGTTTATGGAGCGGATTTTTAAGCTGGCGGTGCCTGGAGGGTTTACGGGGCAGATTACCGCAAACTCGTTTATGAAGCGGGAGTTTGGGAAAAAGCTGATTGAGACGTTTTTCCCGAAAGTAGATTTAACCCATGTGATTGATACGAGTGGGGCTTATATTCCTGGGCATGGAACGCCGACGGTGATTTTATTTGGGCGGAATCGATCGCCTGTGGCAAGTGTGATTCGGACTGTGATGGGGATTCGGGGAGAACCGAGTACACCTGAAAAGGCGGAGAATGGTTTGGTTTGGTCAGCAATTAAAAGTCAGATTGATCTTGAAGGATCTGAAAGTGATTTTATTAGTGTTGCCGACTCTCAGCGAGAATTATTTCATCAACATCCTTGGTCAATTGGCGGTGGTGGTGCCTCTGACTTAAAAGAGCTTCTGGAAAGTAACACGAAACATCGTCTTTCTGACATGATTGAATCCCCGGTAGGGCGGGCTGTCAGAATTGGTGAAGAAGAGAGCTTTATTTTTACTCAGACTCGAAAGCAGAATAGTTTGTGCCCTGAATGTGAATTTCGAGCCTATTTAATTGGAGAAAATCTTCGGGACTGGTCATTAAATTGTCATACCTGGGTTTGGTATCCCTATCAAACAGGACGTGATGAATCCAACATGCTCAGGCATCTATGGATATGGCGTACTTCTCTTGCCAATCGTTCGACTTTTCAGGGTGTTATGGCTGATGCTGGGCTTGAGTGGTTTGATTATATGCAACAGCAACTTCTCAATAACAGTTGGGGAAGTGATCACCAGGGGTTGCCAAAAGTGTCAAACTCTGGTCTAACAGAGAGATGAGTCTTGATAACCCGACATTCCCAAACAAAAGCCTCTCTGCCATTAACGGAGAGGAGGAGTTGCGTCGGCTAGTCCGTGAGCAGCAGGAAACGATTCGAGCGTTACGCCAAACTATTGAAACGATGGGTCTGCAGCTGAAACAGCAGCAAGAGCGGATTGAACAGTTGGAAACAGAGCTCAAGACGCACAAGAAGCTCAACAAGCGACCGAAAATCACAGCCAGTCGTCTGAATGACTCGAAGTCAACGGGTAAAGAAAAGTCGGGGCAAAAGCGACCGGGCTCAGGCAAGGTG
>NZ_JTHE03000102.1 GCF_000817775.3 Lyngbya confervoides BDU141951 | reverse complement strand
CTCCAGGATCAACCCTGGTTAGAGCACTCTCCCAAAAAATACATTTTTCTCAAAACTGTCCCGCCTTAAATTGGTAGTCGAGTTTTTATGTCTTGGAGATAGGCCTGGAGTTAGCCAGCCGGACAAGGAATAACGCGATCGCCCTAAAAAACTCCCTCTATCGAATCGCCAAATTTCTCCCGATCGTTAGAGGAATCCGAGAAAATCCTATCTTAGTTTAAAAAAAGCCGTCAACAGCCGTCGCTGTTGCACAGCAACTTCATTGCACAAAAACATATTAAACCCATGAACCAAGCAGATACCTATCTTATTAATGAAAAAGATACCGCTGAAGGCAGCCAGGGTCAGAAATATCTAGCTTCGGGTCAGGAAATTGCGCTTCGCCTGTGGAAAGAAGAGTCGGCTGATACGGACAAGCCCCAGGCAAGCCGTAACTATGAAACCGTTGGCTATGTCATTTCTGGCCAAGCGGAACTCACCCTAGCTGGTCAAACCCTGGCCCTTAATCCCGGTGACTCTTGGTATATTCCCAAAGGATCGGCCCACCGCTATCGAATTCTAGAGTCCTTGACCGCCATCGAAGCCACCCACCCGCCGGCCCGTCAAGATCCCTAGCCGTTGACCCGGTCCCCTTTTTGCTGTTGCAACCCTTGAAATTCCCATGACCAACTTTTCCCTTTCTGAACTTAAGCAATTAATCCAAACCCGCAACGAGTTTTGCCTGTCCATCTATCTCCCCACCCATGAAAAGGGGGCAGAAACTCAGCAAAATCCCATTCGATTCAAAAATTTACTGGCAGAGGCAGCCCAAAAACTAGCGGCGGCTGGAATGGAGACAGAAGATCTAGAGGATCTTCTCGCACCGGCCCAATCGCGATTGGAGCAACGGCAGTTTTGGCAGCATCAAAACCAGGGGCTGGCCATGTTTCTAGCTCCGCAGCAGTTCCACTGCTATCGCTTGCCTCGGTCCTTTTCCCCGCAGGTGACTGTGGCCCACCGCTTCCAGGTTAAGCCCCTTATTCCCCTGTTGATTAATGATGGGCAATACTACATTCTCGCGGCGAGTCAAAACCAAACGCGTCTGTTTCAGGCGACCCGAGATCACATTCATCCCATGGAGGTGGAGGAGATGCCGGAGAGTTTGGCGGAAGCACTACGGTTCGATGATCCAGAGAAGCAGCTGCAGTTTCACAGCGGCAACCCCAGTCATTCTACGCCCACCTATCACGGCCAAGGAGTTGGCAGCACCGACAATAAAGTGGATATCCTGCGCTTTTTCCAAAAGGTGAATGATGGTTTGCAAGCCTTACTCAACGGATCTCAAGCCCCGTTGGTGTTTGTGGGTGTGGACTATCTATTCCCCATTTATCAAGAGGCCAACCACTATCCCCATCTGTTAGAGGAGGCGATCGCCACCAATCCCGACACGTTGATTGCTCAAGATCTTCACCAGCAAACCTGGGGTTTAGTGGAGCCCTATTTCACCCAGGTTAAGCAAGCGGCAATTGCCAAATATCAGGATCAAACCCCAACGCCAAATACCATTACTGATCTGCGCGACATTCTGGTAGCGGCCCACGATGGTCAAATTGAAAGCCTATTTTTCCGTCCGGATCAGGCCGTGTGGGGACAGTTCGATGCCGAAGCCCGCACGGTTTCAGTGGCAGACCACTCTAGTGCAAACAATGATGATTTACTCAACCTGGCCGTAATCTACACCCTATTTTGCGACGGAGAGGTCTTTGCAGTAGAGACGGAGGAACTGGCTGCGGCAAAGCCTGCGGCTGCTCTGCTGCGCTATCCCCTGCCGAAGGAAATGGCGACGGCTTCATAGGTTTTCTGGGCAGATTTCGATCAGGTGCTGCCGCGCATGAGATCAGATATTGAAACCGTTGGAAAGCTGAGGCTGCTCGAAGAAATTCGCAGTTTTGAAGGCACCGACCCCATCGCCCTCTGGAAAGATGCTCAATTTGACCTGAGCCACGTGAATGATTTTACCCATGTGGCTGTGGTTGCAGAAGCTCAATGGGTGAGAACCATTGCCACAGCGGCCGATAATTTCCTTGCCGCTGTGGTCAAGGCCTTTGAGCTAACACAACTGGAAGCGGCCCGAACCTGGCTCCTCAGCGCACCGGATCACGTGCAGCCCTTAGGCATGGCCTACCAAAACCACGCAGATAGCAATGTGGTAGAAATTACGGTTGAAGGCAAAATTACTGCCGCAGATATCGGGACATGACCCACGTCGCGATTGTGGCAGACCCCCGGTGGATGCGCACCATGGCAGAGGCCGTCAGCGCAATTTTTCCCGCGCAAATCAAAGCCTTCGAGGGATCGCAAATAGAAGCGGCCCGCACTTGGCTGACCCAAGCTTAATTCCTGATCCACCGGTCAAGCGATGACGAAAGCTCTAACTATCTGCCAGCCAAAGCTAGCAGAACTGACCGATCGCAGACGGCTCTTGCACCTCAGGCAGAGATTAAAACCTCCGGCACTGCTCGATGCATCGGAATTAACTGTTCCTGGGTGCTCTGGCGAACGATGAGGGTCGTCTCTCGAATCACCAGGATATATTCGCTATAGTCCACCATGTCATCCATGCCCACTAAATTTAAAACTACTTCAGCGATCGCCCAGATAACCATGGAAAGGATCAGTTTTTGCCAGCGAATGTCCATTGCCTTTTCCTTGCCTAGCCTTTTCCTTGCCTAAGTGGGGATTAACCGGTGACGATCAACAGGCCCATTGTAGAAAAAGTCATCCGCGGCATCATCACAACTCCGGTAGAATTTCACTGGCCCTGAGATCTTCCAAGGGATAGAGAAAAAGAGGGGAGACGGACAATCCCCTGGCTGGAAGTTCACTCAATGGTTAGATTCGCCAGCGTTGCCTTTCTGCTACACTCAGCTTAAGTTTACTCACCCCTACAAAATCTTAACCATTGTGACTCAAGAGACTCCCCTCACCGGCAATATCCTTATTAGCTGTGCCAAGGCCAATGCCAAATCGGGTATGACAGTTGCGGCTAGGCAATGTGGCTACGGCGATCGCCTAGCCGATTTCCAGCAGGCGTTGCAGAGTGCCTGTGCAGAAGCTGGCATTGAAATTCATGAGCTGAGTGATCTGCTCACCGATCGGCAGCGCCACCAACGTGCAGGCGGGGTTGAAATCGCTCCAGATTCTTACAATCAGCTGTAGGCACATCTTTCTGAATGGACGCCCTTAAAATATGCCCCCTTAGGCGACCGTCACCGAGTCAGAAAGATAAACATCCTGGATGAGATGGAATAAACGCACACCCTCCTGGATAGGGCGCTGAAACGTCTTGCGCCCTGAAATCAATCCGCACCCCCCCGCTCGCTTATTAATAACCGCGGTGCGGACTGCATCGGCAAAGTCGTTTTTTCCGGAGGCTCCCCCGGAGTTAATCAAGCCCGCGCGTCCAGCAAAGCTATTGAGAACCTGATATCGGCACAGATCAATGGGGTGATCGCTACACAACTCCGAGTAAACCTGGAGATGGGTCTTGCCGTAGCTTTGGCCCGTTGCCTGGCTCACAGCCCCGTAGCCATGGTTCGTGGTCGGCAGCTTTTGCTTAACGATATCAGCTTGCAGGGTTGCCCCGATATGATTGGCCTGCCCGGTTAAATCCGCAGCCAGATGATAGTCTTGATCTTGCTGGAATACGCTATTTCTCAAGTAGCACCAGAGAATGGTAGCCATGCCCAGATCGTGGGCCTGGGCAAAGGCCTGAGCAATCTCTGGAATCTGGCGGGCTGACTGAGGCGATCCAAAATAAATGGTGGCCCCCACAGCCACGGCCCCCAAGTTCCAGGCTTGCTGAACTGAGGCAAACAAAATTTGATCGGACTGGTTGGGATAGCTGAGCAGTTCGTTGTGATTGATCTTAAGGATAAAGGGAATCTTGTGGGCATATTTACGCGAGACGCTGCCCAGAATGCCCAGGGTGGTGGCAATGGCGTTGCACCCTCCTTCCAGGGCCAGCTTGAGAATGTTCTCGCTGTCAAAGTAGATGGGGTTTGGGGCAAAGGAGGCCCCAGCGGAATGCTCAATGCCCTGATCCACGGGCAGAATGGACAGATATCCGGTATTGGCAAGGCGCCCATGACCATAAAGCTGCTGCAAGCTTCGCAGCACCTGGGCATTGCGATCGCTAAGCCCAAAAATGCGGTCCACCCAGTCGGGTCCTGGCAGATGCAGCAGTTCCGAAGAGACCTTGGCCTGGTAGCTGAGCAATGACTCGGCCTCTTCGCCCAGCAGGGTTTCAATAGATTCGATTGCCGAGATGGCCATAGAACGGGTCCTCCTTAACTGGCGAGATACGCCTGAAGATTGGTGCGATGGTTTTTGCGCAGATAGGTGAGTGCTTGACGCTGCAGTTGACGCACCCGTTCGCGGCTAATCTGAAGTCGTTTGCCCACGGCAGCCAGGGTCATGGGCTTCTCTCCCGAAAGACCAAAGCGCAAGGTCAGCACTTCTCGCGCGCGCGGGTTCAAGCTGGCCAGGGCCAATTCCAGGTCTTGACGCATCAAGCTTTCGCGCACGTAGTCATCTGGAGAGGCTCCGCCATCTTCTAGCAGATCCACCAGCTCGGTGTCCTGCTGAGCACCGACGCGCTTATCAATGGATAGGGTCGGGCGAGAAAGCTTTAAGAACTTGCGAATTTGGTCAGCCTCAAGTCCCAGTTCATCTCCAACTTCCTCTGGCGTGGCTTGACGCCCTAGGGTTTGGGCAAGCTGCCGCTGGATTTTTTTGATTTTATTGAGCTTTTCCACCACATGGATCGGCAGTCGGACTGTACGAGACTGCTCTGCGATCGCGCGGGTAATGGCCTGACGAATCCACCAGTAGGCATAGGTGGAAAACCGATAGCCCTGCAACGGATCAAACTTTTCCACGCCTCGCTGCAGCCCCAAGCTTCCTTCCTGAATCAAGTCAAGCAACTCCATGTTGCGGTTTAAATACTTTTTGGCAATGGACACCACCAGCCGCAGGTTGGCTTTGACCATCGTTTGCTTGGCCTTTTGACCCTGGCGCATCACCTTGTGTAGATCGACTTCGCTCAGCCCTGCGGCCTCGGCCCAATCAGCCTCACAGACGGCCCCATTCTCCTCTAGTTCTTCTCGCGTTTTTAACAGCGACATCATGGCTTGCACTTGCTTGCCGTAGATAATTTCTTCGTCTTTGGTCAACCGGGGAACCTGACCAATTTCATGCAGGTACATCCGGACTAGATCCCTTGAAGAACGAGTGGGACGACGATCTTGAGTTTGAGGAGTAGGGGACATCCAGTAAAATCTCCAGCGCGTATGGACGAAAAGCGTGCTCTAAAACTAACTTATCAAGGTCAATCCCAGGATTTGATCCTTCTGTTGATACAGATCTTTATGTTTAGACTCTGCCAGAAGGTACAACTTTTACATCCAAACGGATCTATTTGGGTCAGGGTGTATCTATTGATACCGGGTTCCTGTTTCCAAAAGATCGATGGGCAGCCCCGATCAAGGATTCACCCGTGTCTAGCATATTGTTGTCCTGGCAAAGTCTAGATTACCTGTGCCTGGAAGTTAGCGGCGTTTGGCGGGCCTCCTCGCACTGGCAACAGGTCCATTTCCTGCTGTCGCGTCCTGACCTGTTCAAGAACGCTCTATTGCAGATCAGTCGCTCTATAGGGGGGAAGTAAGTGAGGGAAAATCAGCAAGCAGATCCCCCTGATCGGCTCTGCCTAGACCCATCGACAGAGGTCAACCGGCAACCGGCACAGTAGGATAGCGATTAACCTGCTGACATCGACCTTGAACTGGCAAGCAACGTATTTTGTCCGGTCGCCTCGATGCACTACAGGTCCCCAAAAATTGTCCTTTTCCCTACTCAGGCCTCGTTTTACCACCACTGCCGGGAGAGATCCAATGCAACACCCCAACCCATGGATTCGATCTAGCCAATATTTTTGCGTCATGTTCTTTGAGCGGGGCAATCTCTTAATTTTGCTGTTGCTGGTCATTATTGCCGCCGCAAGCTGCACCGCTGCGCCCCAGGCAATCCCCTCGCAACGCCCAGAGGCTGCGGCGATGATTCATCCCTAACTGATTGAGCCTGCACTGATCGAGCCTGCACTGATTGAGCCTGAGCGATTTGCTCCTAGGTGCCTGTGAATGAGCAATGCTCAGCTCTTGGCCGCGTTGTCATCGTCTCTTAGATTCCTTCCACCCGCAAGAGAGACCCAATATTTCTTTGCCATGACCCATTCCCTGCCATGACCCAGCCCAAGTCTCAGCCCTCTGATCTCCAGCGAGAAGTGAATGATCTGGTGCGGGGAACCTGCGGTGGATTTTTGTTTGGCATTCCGCTGTTTTACACCATGGAAGTCTGGTGGATTGGCTCTGCTACGTCACCGCCGCTGCTGCTATTGGCGATCGCAACCATGCTCCTAGTGGTCTTTCTGCTGAACTTGACCCAGGGCTTTCGGAGTACTCGCCGGAAAACCTTGGGGGCTGCGCTGAATGATACGATTGATGCCATTGCCATAGGGCTAGTCAATGCCGCCTGGATGCTGGTACTGCTGCAGGAAATCACCCTCCAGACGAATCTCAGCGAGACCCTGGGAAAGGTAGTGTTTGAAAGCGTCCCCTTTGCCTTGGGGGCAGCCCTGGCGAACCAATTTCTGGAGAGGGAAAGCCAGCCGCAGAAAAGCCAGAGAAAAAAACCGGGTAGACCAGCAGCCGATTCCCGCCCAACTCGCCCGTCAACCTACGTACTCAATGACACCCTGAGCGATATTGGCGCGACTCTCATGGGGGCTTTAATCATTGCCTTTAGTATTGCCCCCACTGAGGAAGTGCCGATGCTTGCTGCTCCCCTGCAGGGAATTTGGCTCTTGCTCATTGTGCTCTCTTCCCTGATCATTTCCTACGGCATTGTCTTTCAGGCTAATTTTGGACGGCAGTCTCAACGGCAGCAGCAAACGGGGCTGTTTCAAAGTCCCATTAGCGAAACCATTGTGTCTTATCTGGTATCTCTGTTTGCCGCAGCAACGATGCTCTTTTTCTTTCAGCAGGTAGGACTAGAAACCCCCTGGGAAACGATTTTGCGCTATACGCTAGTACTGGGATTACCGGCCACCATTGGCGGAGCAGCTGGGAGATTAGCCCTATGACACAGAGACACACACCCCCGGCAACCGATGACGCTTCCAGGACTCCGGAGCCTGCAACCCATCGGCCTCAATCAACGGCTGAATGGATCAGCTTGGGATTTAGCAGCTTGATTTTGTCGCTGGTGGTGGGACTCGTGATTCATCTCTGGGTGAGCGATCGCCAGCAGCAACCGCCTATTTTGGAAATTTTGCAGGCGGCAGAGATTCGATCGGTCAAAACCCGCGCAGCAACTCAGTATTACGTCCCCTTTGTGGTGGTCAATCACGGGGGAGAAACGGCTGAGGCTGTGCAGGTTATCGCAGAGCTACAACGAGACGGTATTCTGTTGGAATCCGGTGAGCAGACCATTGATTTTCTCTCTCGCCAGGAGAAGGCGGAGGGGGCGTTTATTTTTTCCTCTGACCCGCAGCTGGCAACTCTGAAACTCCGCGTTGCCAGCTATCGCAAACCGTAACAAGTCCCGCGGCTAGGACTCGGAAGCAAAGAAAAGCGGATCGCGATGGGTCAGCAGGTGTTTAATGACGTTGTTTTTAATCATCAGCTGCTTTAAGGTCTGCAGCAGATAGTCATTCTTTTGATCCTCGCTGAGTTGATCCACCTGCTGCTCAAAGGAGCGGAGGTTAAATTCCTGCTCTAAGGAAAGTTCAAATGCAGATTCCATGGATAAATCTCCTTTAATTTCCAATCGGGCCAATTTGCCTGGACAAAATAGGGGATTGCAGTGATTTTGTCTTGTACTTGTCAAACACTGTAATATTTTCCAGAGTTCGTTTCCTCTATCCGATGTCTTATTCCGCCCCTGGGAGTCTACTTCTGGAGATTGAGGTTTGTTAGCCAGTGGCTGAGCCACCAAGGCCTTAGAGAACAAGGGTTACAAAGGTGAGAGGCATCCCATCTTAAAGGGTTTCCATGGCAAAACCGGCCCCTCCCTAGGAACCGGTTCTGGGTCAAATCTGTGGCAAGGAATCTACGCGATCGCGGAGGGCAGCACATTAAAAATCAGGCTGTTGAGGAGGCTTAAAACCACAGCCCCCACCAGCGCACTCAGAAATCCCCATTGCAGCCGGAATCCCTTCACCAGATAGGCGGTAATGCCGAACAAAATGGCATTGATGACGACGGCAAACAGGCCGAAGGTCAGGAAGGTGATGGGAAAGGAGAAAAAGCGGAAAATGGGCCCGAGAATTGCATTGACGGCCCCCAGGACAGCTGCGGACCAAAGAGCAGTGTAAAAATCCTCCACTTCCGTGCCCAGGGACAGTCGGGAGAGGATAAAGAGGCTGAGGCTGGTCACCAGCCAGGTGGTCAGAACGCTTGCAAGCATGGTAAACCTCCAAGTAAGTGGGATGGGTTTGGGTGGGAATGAGTTCGGAGAAAACAAGCTAGGAGGAGTCGGCCCAAGCAGCCTCGGCCACGATCTGGAGGTGGTGCGCCACCCAGTCAGGGGCCTCTAGGGGAATAAGATGCCCTACCCCGGCAATAAAGTAAGCCTTCGCCTGGGGCAGGTATTGCTCAATATCTTGCCGCAGACGGGTGGCCGGAATGACGGGATCATCTTGGGAGGCCAGCACCGTGATGGGCAGGCTGAGCTGAGCCGCGGATTCAGCCAGGGAGTGGTTCATGCCTTCGCGCAGCCACCAGCGCCAGGCAGAAGCTTCAACCACTTGATGGGTTTCTAGGGCTAGGGATTGCTGATCTGGACTCAGGGGTCTGTGGGTGGCATTCTTCACCGTGGTAGCAGCATTTTCCAGGCTAGGATGGTTCTCCAGCAGCCGGGTTTTCTCCGACTCTGGCATGGGCTCCTGGGTAGGCGGAGAAGGGGCAACCAGGACAAGCTGCTGCGGGGGGCGATCGCTTTGGATCGCAACCTGAAGCGCCAGTTTGCCTCCCATGGAATGTCCCACCAGAATATAGTCGGTGACGGCGAATCTCTCCAGGTCCCTGAGCACCGATTGCCCATAGGCGCTCAGGGAAGGAGTCTCTAGCGCTGGTCGGCCGCCGAACCCCGGCAGGTCCAGGGCAATGCAGCGACTGGTCGGCATTCGATCTGTGACCCAGCGCCAGCTCTGGGCGGAGCCGCCAAAATAGTGGAGAAACACAAAGGTGGAACCCGCTGGCGAGTCAGGAGAGGTTTTAGGAGGCATTACTCACCAGAATCCGGTTGAAATTGAGTGGGAGGCGCTGCAATCCAAGTATCTTCTTGAATTTGAAGAATCATCAGCATGGCCGGGCGATCGCCCACGGTGCCGGAGAGATGTCCCTGGTGTCCATCGGCATCGGGTTGGGTGTGTTGGTCGGCACCAAAGGACACCTCACCGGGGCCCATCTCCACCCGGTGACCATCCATGGTTTCCACAAACCAGCGCCCCGACAACGGGATAATCCACTGGGGCTTTGGATTTTCGTGCCATTCCCCCACCCAACCCACGGGGAGATGGGCAAACAGCACTTCACTGGCTGCGGCCATCAGTCGGCAGTTCCACTGGGGATCTGCCTCGCCCCCCATGCTTTCTTGCTCAAATTGGGTCAGCCGACAGCGAGTTTGGTGACTCACGCCGCTTGGATCGGTCCAAACGTGCCAATAATCTAGGGTGGGAGTAGAGGGATAGGACATAGGTTAACCACAAGAGTCCGGGTAAACAGGAACCTGATCTGTTTCAGGGGCAGATTTCAAGGGAGTGCTTGCATGGAGTGCTTGCATGGCCTGCTTTAAATGATGGTTTGATCGGGAATTGTGGCGTCCTTCAAGACGGTCACAATCCCACTGCGAATGCAAAACCCCTCAGCTTCTCGATCCGCTTCTTGAACGCGATCTTTGTTTAAGATTTTGACATCACAGCCAATTCTGGCATTCTTATCCACAATGGCATGGCGAATCAGGCTGTTGGCTCCAATTCCCAAGGGAATATGGGCTACATTACAGTCCTTACGATCTTCAAAATTCGATTCGTAGTGATCTGCGCCCATGATCAGGCTATCTTCAATCCGGCAACCGGAATCAATTCGCGTCCTAATGCCCAGAACTGAATTGTGAATGGCACATTCCTTGAGAATGCACCCTTCGCTGATCATGGATTGAATAACTTCGCAGTGGAGCTGTTTGGTGGGGGGCAGGTAGCGAGCGCGGGTATAGATGGGCGCTTCTTCATGATAGAAACTGAAGGGAGGATGGGGCTGCTGGGAAAGGGCCAGGTTAGCCTTAAAAAAGGACTCAATGGTGCCAATATCTTCCCAATAGTCGTTAAATAAGTAAGCCTGGACCTGGTGGTTTTTGGCGGCTTCGGGAATGATTTCCTTACCAAAATCTGTGTAGTCAGTGTATTTCTCCAGTAAATCAATCAGAACCTGGCGCTTAAACAAATAGATGCCCATGGAGGCAATGAAGGGCTTCTCCTGCGCGGCCTCGGGGGAAAGTCCCAGGGTCGTCGTGTCGACCTGCATCTGCTGCAGGGCATCCCCTTCTGGTTTTTCGCTAAAGTCAATAATTCGTCCCGAGGCGTCAATTTTCATTAGCCCAAAGCTAGAGGCTCGCGCTGGGTCGATGGGTAAAACCGAGAGCGTAATATCGGCGTTTGTGTCTCGATGGTGCTGCACAAAGTCACTGTAGTCCATACGGTACAGGTGATCCCCCGAAAGAATCAGATATTCCTGAACGTTGAGGTCCCGAAAGAGCCACAGGTACTGGCGAACGGCATCTGCAGTGCCCTGGAACCAGTCCAGATTCTCCGGGGTTTGCTGGGCAGCTAACACTTCGATAAATCCCTGCTGAAAGCTAGAAAAACCATAGGCGCGGGAAATGTGTTGATTCAGCGAGGCGGAGTTGAACTGAGTGAGCACATAGGTTTTTGTGATGCCCGAGTTGATGCAGTTACTGATGGGAATATCAATGAGCCGATGCTTCCCGGCGATGGGAACCGCAGGCTTAGCCCGCTTTTTAGTCAAAGGATACAGGCGCGTTCCTCGTCCGCCTCCCAAAATGATGGCCAGTACTCGTTTCACAGAACCTCCCGTTGCTTGTATTGTTCCATTCAGATGGGGATCAGAGTTGCAACCCTACTCAGGTGCAGGTTCGGTGAGGGAGCGGCTTCAGCCCTCTCCCACTTTTCCCCTCTCCAACTATCCCCTCCAACTATCCCTAAGTTGCGATCGCTCCACATGAGTCTATAGAAGGAAATTCGGAACAATCTTTGTCCGGTGCCCTTCCGTTCCCCGGCCTCGGACAGTCGATTCTGGGCCAAAATCCTCCGCAAGATCTCCCCAAAGATAGAGACCCCGCTCTACCTCCCAGAAGAATGCCGAGTCTTTTAGCTGCGCTAAGCTTCTTGAGACTGGGGATTGATGCATAGAACTCCAGCGAGCATCTGCGAGCGCGCGGCAACTCTGGGATGGACAGACCCTTAGAGCAAGCACGAATCAAGTGAGGACACATTGATGCCAGATCCTGCCTTCACCCTTGGCGTTGAAGAGGAATATCAGGTGATTGACCCCGCGACTCGCCAACTCGCCAGTCAGTCCGGCAAGCTGATCCAGACCAATCAGCAAAATCCCCAAACGGCGACATTAATCCATGAAATGCATCGTTGCCAGGTTGAGATTGCCACCGATGTTTGTTACACCCTCTCCGAAGTTCGGGCGCAACTTGTCCGCGCACGGCAGGCGGCAAATCAGGCGGCGCAAAGTCACGGCCTAGCGATCGCCGCCGCTGGAACCCACCCGTTTTCTCGATGGCAGCAGCAGCACCTGACGCCCAAGGACCGCTACCGCAGTCTCAATACCGATCTTCAGCAGCTGGTTCGGGAGCTAATTATTTTTGGATGTCATGTTCACATTGGAATTGCGGACCGGGACGCGGCCATCGGCGTGATGAATCGCGCCAGACTCTGGCTGCCGTCCTTACTGGCCCTCACTGCCAGCTCACCGTTCTGGCTGGGAAAGGACACCGGTTATCACAGCTATCGCATGGTGCTCTGGAGTCGCCTGCCCACGGCAGGTCCGCCCCCCATCTTCACAGACTACCGGGATCATCAGCAGTTTGTACAGCGACTGATCGACACCGAGATCATTGATGACCCTACCAAAATTTACTGGGACATTCGCCTTTCCGATCGCTTTCCCACAATTGAGTTTCGCATGGCAGACGTTTGCACCACGGTGGATGAAACAGTGATGTTTGCAGGCTTGGTTCGCGCCCTGACCCAAACTTGCTACCAGGCATTTCTCGATTGCCGCCCCTATCCAGAAATTCGCACGGAGCTGCTAAAAGCCGCAATGTGGCAAGCCGCACGCTACGGCACCCAAGGACACCTCATTGACTTTTCCCAACTGCGGCCCATTCCGGCCGCAGACTCTATCCAGGCCCTACTGCAGACTCTACAGCCCGCCCTTGAACGCAATGGAGATTGGGAGGTGGTACGGCAGCAGGTAGATCAAGTTTTGACCCAGGGCAACGGCGCCCTCCGCCAACGGCAGGTGTTTGCCCAGCAGGGGAGTTACCCGGCGGTGGTCGATCAAATTGTTGAGCAAACTCGGCAGGTCTGAAATCGCTGCCGAGTAGGGGCGTCAAGTTAGCGCCTAGGCTGGCACAATTGGTTCCCCTTCCCCATTCTTTGCGCGGCGCCCCTGGGTCTCGAACTGGCGCTCAACTCGGTCTGAGCAGAGTCATCTCACCTCGAAGGGCTCTGCCGAAGGGCGGAGTTTGACGTGGCAAGAATCCCACCGACAGAGGGATGCGGTCTAACCCCAAGGTCGGCTTAGATTGGTAAAGGTGCTGCTTGACGAGGCAATCTAGCAGTTCGCGATCGCCGATTTCCTGGATTTGGGCCAGCAATAGGCCGGATATCCAGAAGAAGACCTTAGAGAGAAGACCTTACTGAAGAGAGGATATCGCCGTGTTTTAGCGTCCGAGCTGCGATTCGACAACGAGGTGATTCAACTATTGAGACTCGCTGAATCACCTTTCTATCTAGTTGTTGATGACGGTCTTCCATCTGTCAGGGAGGGATCGTGAAGCTTTCCCTGGCAGCTTAGCAAACCCCGAAGGAGTTTATCTACTTACTATGACGATTACGTTACAGCCTAAACTTGCCTACGCGCTACTCGACCAGCTTAGCAGCGATAAAAGTCACGATGAAACCTCGCTCAAGCCAGCCGTCGAAGAAAAGCTAGGTCACCCGGTGTCTGAGAAGGATTTTCTAGGCCATTTAGATTACATGAATCAACGCGGGTTTATCCAAGCAGACTTTTCAGGAGATGCCTACGCCGACAAAGGGCCAAACCCTTTACCGTCCTTAGTTTCCCTGAAAGATGCCCAGGTTACGTCCTCGGGGCAATCTCTATTACAAAAATTGGAGCATCAAATGGCAAAGCATTCAGACTCTTCTAAAAATACCGCAATTTCTCCTGAAAACATGGCTTTTCTGGAGAAGGTGATGGCGAAGGCCGGGCTTCCCGATGTCTTTGACGCTCGTGACATTACAGAAGTAGTGTTTCGGACCATGCGCGACATGATGGGTAACGAAGCGGCCCAGAACATTGCCAGCGAACTGCGGACGCCCGCTTCTAAAAGCCATGCGAAGGAAATTCAGGAAGAGGTAGCCGATCTATGGCTAGATACCAATCCCATCGTCAGCTTTATCAGCAGCATTCGCCCCCCTTTGGAAATTGACGATAGTCTATTCTTGCGACGCGTCAACCAAGAGGGGGCGGTGCCCAAGCAGGTCTCCGTTGAAAAGGTCGTCAGCGCCATCTTTTCAGCGACGAAAGCCGAGCTGAGCTCAGCACAGGTCCAAGAGATTGAGAATCATCTTCCCGGTCAGATTAAGACCCTTTGGCAAGAAGCCTAGGCTAAGCAGCAGCCCTACCTCTACCGATGATGGGGTCCTTTAGCCTCATTATTTAGTCGCTTTGCCTGGCCCCAGCGGAGTCGTTGACCGGCTCCGCTTTTTGTTACGCCGTTTTTTGTGACGTCGTCTTGATGGGGGATCAGCGCGGTTGGCCGATCGCTTCTCCAACGGCAGCGGCTTCTGTCTCTTGGTAGAGGTTTTCCTGGGGACAGATACGGAAAAGTTCACCCTAGAGAGGCATCGAGTTTGACGCCCAAGTCTCTATGCTAAGAGCAAAGGAAGGGCCGTTGCAGTGAGAAAGATCTTGCCCCTGTTACTGTTCTATGTCCCCTCCTAGCCGATCCGTGTCCGCGCGGCGATCGCCTTTGAGGATCGTCCGATTTACAAAATCCATCCCAACATTCATTGATTTAGGAACAAGTCCCATGGTTAATCAAAGAGATCGAGAAGTTAGCGCTTACAACGAAGGCTATGCTGATGCCAGACGTGCCGGAAGTGGGGGAAGCCTGCTGGGTATTTTTCTAGGCGTAGTGGTTGTTCTTGGGCTAGGAGCCGGGGCTTACTTTCTGCTGGCTGGCCAATCCCCAACCTCGGAGGACAGTCCCGATATTATCAATGTGCCTGCCCAGGAAGCGCCCCAAGCTCCGGATGTGAATGTTGATGTCCCCTCGCCTGAGATTAACATTGAAGCGCCTAGCTCTGAATCTCCCTCTGGGAGTACGGAGAGTTCCGGTAGCTCCACGGAATCTCCCTAACCCATCATTGCTGATCTGATCATGTCAGCAGCATTCTCCCTCACCGTCTCAGCTCTCTTTGGAGAGTCAGGCGGTGAGTGACGCTTAATCTGGAAGATATTTCCCGCCCCTTTCCACGCCGGGGACTCCTCCGCTTCCTTCAGCCGGGGACGAGGCGGGAACGAGGCAGGGCGATATCGTGAGAGACTAAACCTGCCATGAGGGTCTAGCGCTGGCATGGGACAAAACCGCTTGCCGGAAGTCATCCAGACTTTTTAACAGGCGATCGCAACAGCCCTAGAGAATGCAGAAGCAGCCGAAAATCGCGGGCAGGCTGAAGCCCAGTTAGTCCAGACAAGCCAATAAGCAAAGGAAGGGCGGCAACTTAAGCCTAAGGTGTTGACGCTGAGTGGTGAAAAAAGTCATCACCCTGTCCTTTGTATCCAAGGGGATCCACAGAATTTGGCGGAGAGGAACGCCTTACCTTATGTGATGCTTGGGCCAACATATTGTTTAGACCGTGAGTCTTGCTTTGTCAATCGCCTAGGATAATGCACCCCATTTCATTAACTTTCAGGGGGCAATGCCTCAACGTATGGAGCAATATAATTACGCCCCTTTTCGATATAGTATGGGGTAAACAAAGATTCAAACTCCTGTTTTACTAATTGCATTGCAGTATCTAACCGTTGACGACCATATACCAAAAATTGAGCCGTAGAATATGCATAGTATTCTTCCTCAGCACCAGCAACATTTTTCTTAAATGCATCTTGGTAAAGATTTCGTCCCTCCTCAATCAATTTTTCAATAGGCAAAGTGAAGTGTATCGCTTCTCCACGAGAAAGATCGACTTTCTTATCTTTAATAAATCCAATTACTGTCCTCATGCATTCACGAGTTTGCTCTACAGATAAGCAATGCTTATCCTGTCTCCGAAATCCCCATTGAGTACAACCATTTGTCACTTCAAGAACCCGCAAAACAGCAAGCTTGTCAAGCTCTGTTGAGTCAATCTTCTGCAATTCACGAATATGGTATTCAATGCGTTTTTGGAAATTACAAAAATCAGCTTCAAAGTATTCTTTAAGTTCTTTGATCTCAGCTAGTTTTTGCCATTGGACTGACATCATTAGAAGGGTGTGACCAAGATTTGATGTTATATTTTTGCAAAGCTGAAGCCATATTGATTGATTTTTGACCAGAATTGTTGCC
>NZ_JTHE03000100.1 GCF_000817775.3 Lyngbya confervoides BDU141951 | reverse complement strand
CCGTTTGAACAGCTCAATGGCTTCAGCTATCACGAGGATTGGTTGCGCAACCTACTCATCGCCTCATCTCTCAATGCGCGGGGGACGGGACGCCCTAGGAAACACAAATTAAATTAGAACCAGCGACAAACAAATCAGGTTGGGTTAGCAGTGAACGATCGCCGTCACTCTAATTGACCTGATGTATCCCTATCTCAGTAAATCCTCAATGCACATTATCCAAATCGTACCGCGCCTTCCGCCTGCGATCGATGGTGTGGGTGATTATGCATATTGTCTGGCTCGACAAATGCGGCAAGATTTTGGCATCCAAACTTATTTTATTGGTTGTGATCCCAATGGGATTCGTGCCGCAGATTTAGATGGCTTTCCGGTGAGTTGGCTAGATCGCCATTCTGCATTTGATCTATTCTCGCTGCTTAAACACCATCCTGGAGTCAATATCCTTCTACACTATGTTGGCTATGGCTACGCCAAGCGAGGTTGTCCCACTTGGTTGGTCAATGCTTTGGATCAGTGGCACTCTAGCAACTCAAATGCTCGACTCGTAACCATGTTTCATGAAGTCTATGCCTCTGGTCCCCCCTGGAGCAGTTCTTTTTGGCTGTCATCATTGCAAAAGCAGTTAGCGACTCGTCTGGCTCGACTGAGCGATCACTGTGTCACCAGCAAAGATCTGTATGCCAAGATTTTACAGCAGATGAGCCAAGGTAAGCATACTCAAATTTCTGCACTTCCGGTTTTCTCAACTATTGGAGAACCTGAGCAAGTCTTGCAATTACAGGATCGTGATCGGCAACTTGTCATTTTTGGTAGACCTGGAAATAGGCTTCAGGTCTATCAATCTTCTTTAAAGAAGCTGACTCATATTTGTGAGAACCTAAACATTCAGAAAGTTTTAGACATTGGGGCACCTATTGGCCAAACTCCTAGCAGCGTAAGTGGAGTCCCGATTATAAAAATGGGGTCGAAAACGGCGGCTCAACTAAGCAATCTCTTCTCAACTTCGATCGCCGGTTTTTTGGACTACAATTCTGACTACTTAGGAAAATCTACTATCTTTGCTGCTTACTGTGCTTATGGAATGTTGCCAATAAGTGCCCAGTGTAGTACTCAGACTATTGATGGTATTGTGCCTGGAAAACATTATTGGTTTCTGGATCAATCCCAGACTGACCCCAAGAATTGGGCAGAATTGCAAGCGATCGCAGATAACGCCCATTTTTGGTATCAAACTCATAGTTTATCGATTCAGACAAAAGTATTTGTAGCACGGTTTGCAGGTTGAATCTGTTTTCATCTACTGTATTTTGCAGACTCTAAATCGTTGGATAACTAGCTTTTAGTTTGGATGAATACTGAGTGATAAATTAGATAAGCGACATTCTTTTTCTTGTGATTTAGGACACTTCTGGATTGCTATAGATAGCTTGTCTGAATGTAACGAGCTTTGAGGGTTGTCAACCCTCCTAATTTCCTAGGCAAGCTCATAAACGTATGCCATAAAATTTTGCATACCTTGTTCTTCGAGCCAAAGTAGGTTTGGGGCTAAAAGACTCAAGTATGCTGAATTCTAAAATCCCTTGCTATTGTTCGATTGCAGCCTGACTTTGGTTCACCCCTCTGGCTGAGGATTTCATTGCTCACCTACTTGATTTGGTTTAATCAATGTCGATTTAATCTTAAAAGCAAATGGTTACAAAAGTAGATATTGTTATTCCGGCCTATAATGAAAGATCAGAAGCGATCGAGACTACTCTGATAGCCTGTCTTAACCAAACCTATCCTGCATCAAAAATCTTTTTAGTAGATGATTGCTCTAGGGAACCAATTTTGCTTCCAGAGTCCTGCCAACACCCTAAGATTCAATTGATCAGATTTGAGTTTAACCAAGGTATTTCCATTGCGCGAAACACAGCGATTCAAAAATCCTCAGCAACCTACATTGCTTGCATCAATATAGATGTTTTGCCGGAGCCTGACTGGGTTCATACCTGCATGAAATGTCTGGACGTGAATCCTACAATAGGTGCCTGTTTTACAAAGATCGTCCCCCATCATGGTTCCAGTTTGCTTTCAAAATGGCGAGTACGATTTCATGAACAAAAATATGGGGCTACATCAGGCATTGCCCACTTTGCTCCCGGCCACGCCGTTCTGTTTCGTCGTAAAGCCATTGAACTCGTTGGAGGTTACACCAATGAACTTCGTCGAACCCACGAAGACGCAGACATTTGTTTTCGCATGAGAGAAAAGGGCTTAGAGACCTATTACACCATTGATAGCTTTTGTATTTCTATCCAGGAAGACTCCTTATCGAACCTGACATATAAACAACTCATTAGAGACGGCTTTGATATTGATAAACCATTTTCTCTGCATCAGCTTATTTGGAGAACAACCAGAAGTTTATTCAATAGATTAGCAAGAAATTTAATCAAAGGACGATTATATTTTATTCCTGTTGATTTGATGATTTATTCACTCGGCATTTTGTCTTCTTTCAAACCTAAGAATCACTAATATAATTATTTTATGGAATATCCATTTCTAGAAAAGTCACTTTTTGGTCGTATAAAACAACGCATTCGTCTAGAGTATCAAGTTTTTCGGCAAGAAACTCTTGAATTTGAAAAAGTTAAAATTCGCTTAAACAAGGGTCTATCTAAAAAAATTTATAAAGCCCTATGCTATGGCTATTACGAATTTGAAGAACTC
Source organism: Lyngbya confervoides BDU141951 (assembly GCF_000817775.3). GTDB lineage: Bacteria > Cyanobacteriota > Cyanobacteriia > Thermosynechococcales > Thermosynechococcaceae > Lyngbya > Lyngbya confervoides. Next base: position 137,185 of record NZ_JTHE03000100.1, on the reverse strand, counting down.
CAAATTTTAAGAAAATATTTATCAAAAGATGATCTTGTTTTTGAGCTTGGAACTGGTCTTGGATTAATATCTGCTTACTGTTCAAGGAGCATTGGTTCTGAAAAAGTATTTACATATGAAGCTAATCCCTTTATGAAGAAGCTAATTAATGATACTTATTGGCTTAATAATGTAAATCCTCAATTAGATATCTGCTTGTTGGGTGAAAACACAGGAGAAGCAGTTTTTTTCATTGAGGAAGACTTTTGGATTTCTTCAACGGTTCAGCACACCACAGGTGCTAGGAGTGTCAAAATTCCAGTTAAATCATTTAATCGTGAAATCTATAGAATTAACCCAACGTTTTTGATTCTGGATATTGAGGGTGGTGAATATGAGCTGTTTCAATTTGCTGATTTTCATGACATAAGAAAGATATTAATAGAAATACATGATGACATTCTGGGGTTAGAGAAAACTCGCTTTGTTCTCAATACTTTAATAACCCAAGGATTTAGGATTAATGAAGAGATATCAAGCAAAAATGTCTCTTTTTGGCAAAGGTGAGGATCATACAAACAATACTTTCTCTGACTTTACGGTTCGGATGAAAATCTTGATATACTCCCCCCTCTTCTATCCAAGTATTGGGGGACTAGAAACCGTTGTTTCCATTCTGGCGCACAAGTTTGTTAGACAGGGTCATGAGGTGAAACTCGTCTCCCAAACCCCCGACCCGGACTCTAAACCCTTTCCCTTTGAGGTGATTCGACAACCAAGCTTCAAGCACCTGTTAGCCCTGACAGCCTGGTGTGATGTTTACTTTCAACCCAACATCAGCCTCAAAGGGTTCTATCCCCTAGTGGCCCTCCCTAAACCCTGGGTTGTTTCCCATAACAACTGGTATTCTCGCACCAATGGCTCCTTGGGATGGCAAGATCGCCTCAAACATCGTTTGCTGCGATGGGCGACCAATATTTCGGTGAGTCAAGCCGTTGCCGATCATCTTGCTGTTTCCTCAACCGTCATTCCTAACCCCTATCAATATGAGGTGTTTGGTCTACGTCCTGAGATCAACCGCGATCATGATTTGATGTTCTTAGGTCGCCTCGTCTCCGACAAAGGAGCAGATTTGCTCCTGGATGCTTTGGCGCAGCTCAAGCACCAGGGATTGACCCCCACCCTGACCCTTGTGGGCCATGGGCCAGAGGAAGCTAATCTGAAAGTACAAGCTCAACGATTGCAAATTGTCGAGCAGGTAGAATTTTTAGGGGGCAAGGTTGGCGAAGAGCTGGTTCAGCTCCTTAATGCCCATCAAATCCTAGTGGTGCCTTCCCGCTGGCAGGAGCCCTTTGGGATTGTTGCCCTGGAAGGCATCGCCTGCGGGTGCGTTGTAGTTGGGTCTGAAGGGGGAGGTCTCAAGGATGCCATTGGGCCTTGTGGCGTTACCTTTAAAAATGGGAATGTATCAGAACTAAGCATCTTATTGGAAAAACTATTGACTCAACCGCAAGAGCTTCAGCGATATCATGTGCATGCAAAAGACCATCTTATTCAGCATCACCCCACCACTATTGCAAAACAATATCTCCAAGTTTTCGAACAAGCCATTAGCGGATCATGCTAGAGATTGGGGGCGTTATTGCCGTTTTAATCATTTTGATTCTCTCAGCCAAAAACTGGAAGTATTCAGTTTTGGCGACCCTTGTCCTGGTTGTCATCGAAGGAGCCTTGCGCAAGTGGGTATTGCCTCAAGCTAGCCAACTGATTTATTTCCTGAAAGATATTATCCTCATTGGTGCCTACTATCGATTTTTCTTGGCTTCCTCAATACCTCACTTCATCCCTAAAATTGATTCTATTTTGAAATTTTTTCTGGGTTTATCCTTTGGCGTTTGTGTGGTGCAAGCCTTTAGTCCGAGCTTGGGTTCGCCGCTGATTGGGCTATTGGGGCTAAAAAACTATTTTTTATATGTACCCCTTATTTGGATTGTCCCAGCGCTATTCGAATCAGAAGATGAATTGAAGGATTATTTGGGGCAATTTCTGCTCTTACTCGTTCCGGTGGGATGCTTGGCGATCGCGCAGTTTTTTAGCCCCATCGATAGCCCGCTCAACGTTTATGCCTGGCAGGAAGACACCCCCTATATTGCCCTGGGAGGAGATAATAGTTCAGTTCGAGTGACGGGAACCTTTTCCTATATTGCAGGGTACAGCGTATTTCTGTCCTTTTGCTTGTGTCTATTACTTCCCAAACTGGCAGAGCAAACCACCGGAAAGCAGCGGTATATCAATATTGTTCAATTTTCTCTAATTGCGATCACTGGATTCATGACGGGTGCCAGGGGATTTATCCTCTTTTCTATTCTGCAAATAATCGCTTTTCTTCTGCTTCAGGGATTTTCAGCATTCAGTCATTTCTTTCTTACCCTCAAACGCTTCTTCCTGCCTGGAGTGGTAGCTGTCATTGTGGTGATGTGGAGATTTCAATCAGCTGTGAACTCTCTGGTTCTGCGATTTACCCAAAACAGTGACTTATCCGGGCGGATTTTCGACTTTAGTGAAGTCTTTAGAAATTTTCAGCTTAAGGGCTTTGACGGATTTGGGACGGGCGCAACGTTCCAGGGAAACATATTCCTTGAGCGGCTCTTCAATCTTCCGCCCGGTGAAGCCATTCCCGTCTACTTTGAAGGAGAAATGGGGCGGATTGCACTAGAGTTAGGGCCAATTGGTTTCTTTCTCTGGTATGGAACAAAATTATTACTTTTACTGTTGCTCTGGCAGACCTATCACAACCTTAATCGTTCCTATCTGCGCAATCTGGCCCTGAGTATATTCCTGTATCAACTCATTACCTTTCCAGGTCAGTTAGTGTTTAATCAAACGGCAAATCTGTTTCAGTGGTTCCTGTATGGGTTTATTTATCTGCTGCCCAAGCTGGATTCCCCTATCCCCTCAACTCAGCAGTCCGAACCCTTGCATCATGAACTCCCCACGCCTTTCCCTCGTTCATCCCACCAGTAACCCCTTTGCTCGCAATGCAGCGCAAGCGCTAGCAGAGATAGGAGTTCTCCATGAAATCATTACGACAACTGCTTATCATCCAGATGGAACCATAGCCAGGTTTCTTCAGCAACTTCCTGTCTCCGTTTCAGATCCCCTTCAGCAAGAGTTGCTGAGGCGCGCATGGCCTCCTCCTAAGGGGGTGCCTCTGAGATCTTATCCCTGGTATGAAATTCTCCGGCTTGCCCTCCTTAAATTAAAAGTGAGCCAAGCCCTAAAGTTAGGGAAACATGGACCAATAGATTGGGTCTATAAACACCTTGACCGGCAGGTTGCCGCCCATCATCTCAACTCTATCACTGGAATCTACGCCTATGAGGATGGAGCCGCATCAACCTTTCATGCTGCGAAAGCCAGAGGAATTCTTTGCTTATACGACTTACCGATTTTGTACTACAAAATGGCCCAAGCCATCCAACGAGAAGAGGCGGATCAGTTTCCCGAATTAGCTTGTTCTCTACAGGCCATCCAAGAACCCGAGTGGAAACTCCAGCGAAAGCAGCAGGAAATAGAGCTTGCTGATCATATCTTTGTAGCCTCTAGTATTACTCAACAGTCCTTACTGACCGAGGGCATTTCTCCCAATCGCATCACTGTCATTCCCTACGGATCGCCCACAGCCTATTTTTACCCACTGTCGAAACAAGACAGCACTTTTCGTGCCTTGTTTGTGGGACGTGTTGGGGCACGCAAAGGGGTCCACTATTTACTTGATGCCTGGAGCAAGCTAGCCCTTCCCCAATCTGAACTCATGCTCGTTGGCGTTAACGAGATGCCCTCCCACTGGTGGGATAAAACTCCAAACAGCTTACGATATATCGATTCCGTCCCTCACCATCAGCTCAATCACTATTATTCTCAGGCGAATGTGTTTGTCTTTCCCTCTCTGGTTGAAGGGTTCGGTCTGGTTTTACTGGAAGCGATGGCCTGTGGAATTCCCATTATCACCACACCTAACACAGCGGGGCCAGATATTATCACCGATGGGATTGAAGGATTCATCGTTCCCATCCGCGATTCCCTCGCTTTGCAAGAAAAAATTGAGTGGTGCTACGAACACCCCACCGAACTAGCAGCAATGGGTCAGGCAGCTCGAAAAAAAGCAGAGCAACTGTCCTGGTCGCGCTATCAAACTCAGCTTGCAAATACGGTTCAATCTTTGCTAGCAGATCATCGTCAATTATGACAACCGTCTCCTCCCCCCTTCATCTCTGGATTCCCAACATATTTGAGTTCAAAGGGGGAATTCAAGTTTATTCAGAATTTCTTCTCAGCGCCCTAGCACAAATCTTTCCTGATCAATCCATTCAGGTGTTTCTTAAACACGATCGCCAAGCCAAAAACACTCAACCCAACATCAGCTTTCATTGTTCAGGTCATTGGCCCCCAGCTCTCCGTACCCCTGCCTTTGCCAGCGCGATCGCCCTAGCCGCTATCAAAAATAAACCCCGACTCATTCTTTCCACCCACCTCAACTTTACCCCAGCCTCCCTTCGGTTAAAGCAGCTTTTTAATATTCCCTACTGGACTGTTGCTCACGGGGTGGATGCCTGGGGCATTCAAAAATCCGTTTTACAGCAAGCTCTCCACCAGGCTGACTTGATCCTAGCGGTCAGTCATTACACCCGCGATCGCCTCCTGAAAGAGCAAAGTCTCGACCCAAGTAAAGTTGTGGTTCTACCCAATACCTTCGATGAAACTCGATTTACGATTCAACCTAAGTCTCAGAAGCTCCTACAACACTATCAACTTAAGCCAGATCAGCCCATTATTTTAACCGTCTCTCGACTGGATATTGTTGAGCAATACAAGGGCTACGATAAAATTATCCATGCGCTCCCAAAAATTATTCAAGCCTTACCGAATGTTCATTATTTAATTGTTGGCAAAGGTAGCGATCGCCCCCGCATAGAAACCCTCATCCAGCACCTTCAGTTAGAGAACCACGTCACTCTCGCTGGCTTCATCCCGGATGAAGCACTGGGCGATTACTATAGTCTATGCGATGTTTTTGCAATGCCCAGCAAAGGCGAAGGCTTTGGAATTGTCTACCTTGAAGCTCTTGCCTGCGGCAAACCCACCCTTGGCGGCAATCAGGATGGGGCCATTGATGCCCTAGCAGGCGGAAAGCTTGGGGTACTCGTGGATCCTGAGAGTGTCGATGACATTGCTCAAGCTCTGATTCGCATTCTCAACGGTAGCTCCGCCCATCCCCTAATTTATAACCCCCAACAACTCCGGGAAGAAACCATTCAACTCTTTGGTTTTCAGCAGTTTCAACAAACGCTCCAGAGCCTATGCCAGACCCATTTCGGATCAAAACCCTAGACATCATCCCCTCCGTGAGTCCGGCCTTTGGGGGGCCTTCTGAGGTTGTGCTTAATTTAACCCGCGAACTGCGTCGTCTCGGGATTGATGCTGAAATTGCCACCACCAATGACAATATGATGGGCACCCTGGAGGTTCCCCTCGGTGAGCGAGTGGACTATCAGAATGTGCCCGTATGGTTTTTCCCAAGATTTCCCCTTAGAGTTAAAGAGTTTCTATTTTCCGCACAGCTTTCTCAGTGGGTCTGGCGCAATTTACGCAACTATCAATTTGCCACAGCCCATTACTTATTTAGTTTTGCTCCCACCTGTTTAGCCACCGTCGCTCGTCTCCAACAGATCCCCTATGCCGTTTGTCCCATCGGCCAACTTACGCCCTGGTCCCTATCTCAGGGGAAAGTAAAGAAGCAACTCTACAGCGCTCTTGTGGAGCGGCGCAATCTAGAAAGTGCCGCCTACCTCCATTGCACCTCCTTGCAAGAAGCTGAGGAAATTGAACAACTGGGCATTAAAACCCCCAAACTTGTGCTCCCGCTGGGGGTCAATCCTCCCACCCTCTGCGCAGATGCCAAGCTCCAAATTTGCGCTCAGTATGGCATTCCCAACCATCAGCCCATTATTTTATTCCTCTCCCGCCTCCACCCTAAAAAACGTCCCGAGTTACTAATCCGGCTGCTGGGGCAAATTGCATCCCAAGGGGAAACGTTTCACTTAATCATTGCTGGGGACGGCCCCCCCCAGTACGTGGAAACCCTGCAGCAGCTTACCCGTGAGCTGAACCTTACTCACCACATAACCTTCACCGGCTTTGTGCAAGGACTAGAAAAAGATCGCCTCTTCCAAGGATCTGACCTATTTGTTCTGCCCACCTACTCTGAAAACTTTGGCATTGTCTTAGCGGAGGCCATGATTGCCGGACTCCCTATCCTCACCACACCCGGAGCACAAATCTCCCGCGAAATTGCCCAGGCCAAAGCAGGCCTTATTGCCGATTCAGAAGTAGATTTACAGCTTGCCCTCCAGCAACTGTTATCGTCTCCCTCCCTGCGGCGCGAACTTGGGCAAAATGGCAAACAACTTGCTCAACAACGATACTCCTGGCCCGCGATCGCCCAAGAATTTGCCAACACCTATCGAGCAGTCCTTGAGAGAAAATCGCTACCCGCAATTCATGCCCCTTTCCACTAGACAATCTTGAACTGGCCATCGCTCCCGGTGAATACTCGGATTTTGGCGCAAACGCCGCGCGATTGCCCGCCCCTGCTCCCGAATCGTCAAAAACCCTCTACGCGATCGCCCTTCGGGTTGATCCTCCCACTTCAATTGATCTGCCTGCCCTTGCACCTAGGCCACTGGATCAATCCCCAACCCTTGTAACTGCGCCCTCAATTGTTCCGCCCGCTGCGCCTCCTGCTCCGCCCGCTGCGCCTCCTGCTCCGCCCGCTCCCGCTCTTGTGCTAATGCTTGGCTTAACTCCGCCGGCATCGGTAATCGGCGTCCGGTGCTCATCTCCGTGAACCCAATCAGCTTTCCCTCTACCGCTAACTGTAATCCCAAAACCTGACTGCACAACTCTGGAATCTGAATATAATCCTCCTGGCTTAGTTGATACCCCATCAAGGGCGACGGTAACCATTCACCCTTCGGGTCAAAGAGCCAATATTCTTGCACTCCCAGTTGAGCATATAACCGAAACTTGTAAACTTGATCCTCCTGTTGCGTTCCCTTGGAGGTCATTTCAAACACCACGCTCGGGATTTCCCCCTCTTCCCAAACCTTATAGCTATCCCGTCCCCCCGGATCCACCCCGAAAATGACCATGACATCCGGCGCCACCCGCAGTCTTGGAAACCCCTGAGCATAGTACAAAAATTGGTTGGCCAGAACCGTGGCCTGCTGTCCTTCTAAATATTGGCGCAACACCTCCAAGGTCACCAGCATCGCATAGAGGTGATCGTAAGTTTCTGCCAAAGGCTCCCCATCCGAACTGGGATAAACAACATCGATATGCGTCTGTTCAGCAACCTGCATCCCGTTGGTTCCCTGGTGAAGAACAAGATTATTCTAGCAAGGGGGCCATCGGGAATAGGGGAGAGAGAGGGCGATCACCTGCGGTATTCAAGAGAGGGCAATTACTAGAGGGCAATTCCTAAAGTTCTGAGGGTAAATTTAGACGGGTTCCCTTCTCCCAAGCTTGGGAGAAGGGAGTCAGGGATGAGGGCGTTGCAAACGGGCTGCTCCCGAATCGTTAACAACCCCCGCGCGATCGCGCCTTTCCAGCCCTGAGCCTACTCAATGGGCTCAACTCCCAACGCCTTCAACTGCGCTTGGGTATTGGCTTTCCATAAACTTTGCCACCCAGGTATTCAGAACCGGGTTTGCTCTCCGGCAGCTTCAGAAACTCTTCCAAACTTAGAGAAGTTTGAATCGCAACCACAATAGACCCAATTAGACTCAAACTGTCCTGCCTGGCACTGCCTTTTATTCTAAACCTTCCTTACCCTGTCCTAGATCCACCTCTCTCAATCCCCCTTCGCCTCACTCCTCCGGGAGTGGGGCAATATTGTGCTGCCAAAAATTTTGCCGCAATTTGCCGTCTGAGAAAAACTCGCCCATAATCAAAACCAGGCGACCTGCCTATTTCCTCGGGTGTTAAGTTGATCAGTCCTCCATGGTGACCCTCCCCCCATTCCTCCTCAGGATGTCTAAAGGCAAGGCAGCCTTGATCCTCGCTGGCCTGCTGGGGCTCTATATTCCGGTGCGGTTGCTGCTGGCCCAGGCCCAGGCCCCCCATCCCCAGGCCATCCTCACCTTGGGTGGCGGCATCGAACGAGAAACCTATACCGCGCAATTTGCCCAAGCCCATACCGACCTGCCCATCTGGGTTTCTTCAGGGATTGCCCAACCCTCCGCCAAAACCCTCTTTCAACAGGCCCGCATAGACGAGCATCGCATCACCCTCGATTATCGCGCCACCGACACCGTCACCAACTTCACCACCCTAGTCTCCACCCTCCAACAGCAGCAGATTCAGCACGTCTACCTGATCACCGATCGCCAGCATATGCCCCGAGCTAGGGCGATCGCCTTTTTTGTCTTTGGCAGCCACGGCATCACCACTACCCCCATTGCCTTCCCGAGTCACCGCCCCCCCGAATCCACCCTGGCCACGGTGCGCGATATCAATCGATCCCTCCTGTGGCTGATCACCGGGAGAACCGGAGCCAGTCTCAAACCGCCCTCCCAGTCGCAAGGGTAACCCCAGCCCAGTTCAATTAACCCCAGCCCGGTTCAATCCCCCTGAGGGGATGGCCTCGCTAATCATGCACCGTGCCATCGGGCATAATTGCCCCCTGCAGGTTGGCCCCCGTCAGCTTCACCATGAGGCGATTGGGCGTTCCCATAAAGGCCCCTCGCAGATTGGCCTGGGAAAGATTGGCCCCGCTTAAATCTGCAGACATGAGGTTGGCGTCCTGAAGATTAGCGCGATAGAGGTTGGCCTTGAGGAGATTGGCGCGGGTTAAATTGGCCCGAGTCAGGTTTGCCTCGGATAGATCCACGTTGTGCAAAAAGGCATCCTTCAAATTCGTGTGGGCCAGATTGGCATGGCTTAAATTGCGCCCGGATAAATCCCGCTCCTTGAGATCCTTGCCCTGCCAGTTAATCCCGGAGGGTTGAGAAAAGGAGGGGGGAGCCTGATTCTGGAAGGATCGGTTAGGGGCGCGCGGGTGGGTCGCCCCCGCTGGAGCGGCGCTGGGACTGGCCGCCCTTGCCGTGCGTGGCGTCGTTTGCGGATCGCTGCGTGAGGAGGATTCAGGACGCGGGGAGGACTCGCGCGGCGGGGAACTAGTGCGCGGCGGTGGTGCCGCCGCCTGGGGCTGACGAAAGGGAGATTGGGTCGGGGGCCGGGAGGCCTTTGGCGCCGCCGTCGATGGGGTAGCGCTCCTGGGACTGGTGGCGGGGGCCGGGCGATGGTTTTGGCGAAAATGAGCCCGGAGGCGATCGCGGGCCTCATTGAGCTCCTGGAGCTTGTCCTGGGCCTTGTCGCGCAGGCGCTGATTGTCCTTGGGGATGCGGTCAGGATGCCAAATGAAGGCCAAATCCTTATAGGCCTGGTTCACCTCCTCCAATGTGGCGCTGGTGGGCAGCTCCAGCACCCGATAGTAGTAGTACAAATTTGCCATGCCTAATATTGTAGGGGGTGCATCCTCCGATTTTCGCAGCTCCCCGGCCAAGCTGAACCCGCAGAGGGCAACCAGGGGGCGTTCCCAGTTTAGCCCCGGCGGGCCAGGGCGTAGAACCGCCAGGGCGCCGGGTATCCCTCCAGGGTTTGATCCGGATGATCGGGATCTAAAAACTCCGCCAAACTCTCCACCTTGGCCCAATCGGTCCGCCGCTGCTCCTGCACCGATAGGGGGGCAGCATAAATCCATTGAATTTGCCGAAAGCCAGATCGGAGGATCCAATGCTCCAGACAGGACTGGGTGGGTAAAAACCAGATGCCCCGCGCCTGGGCATAGCGTTTCCGTGGGGTCAGGGCCACGGGCATCTCACCGGGAATCCCCTGGCAGTCCACGATGAGTTCGCCCCCCGGCACCAGGGCTTGATGCATCTTTCGCAGCAGCCCCACCGGGTCGGTGTGGTGGTAGAGAATTCCTAGACAAAAGATCGTCTCAAAAAACCCAGGATAGAGGTCCAGATGCTCCACCCCCAAAGCCTCAAAATACAGGGCCGGATGGCGCACCCAGTTTTGGATCATTTGGAAGGCCCAATAGTGCTTGGCCACCGGTTCAAACCCCACCACCAGCCGTGGCGACTGGGCCGCCATCCGAAACATAAAGTAGCCGTTATGGCAGCCAATATCTGCCACCCGACGCTGGTGCAGGGGCTGAATATGGGGCGCGATCCGGTCCCACTTCCAGTCCGATCGCCATTCCGCATCAATCTCCGTCCCAAACACCTTAAAGGGACCTTTCTTCCAGGGACAGAAAACCTGCAGAGCCTTGCGCAGGATAGGGGTCTGGGTCGGGGAAAGATCGCTGGCCTGGCCCACCGTGACCACCGGCTGATCTAGATCGCAGCCTCTGGCCAGAAAGTGGGCCGTCTCCTGAGCCGCCGCCGCAAAGCGCTGCTGTGATCGGGCTTGGCGCTGGGCGGTGGCCGCTTGACGCAACTGGGCGATCGCCGCCCGGCAGGGGGCCGGCACCTCGGCCCCGGCCAAATAGTCAGGATTCAAATAGTCAGGATTTAAAAAGTGGGGAGAATGATCGGTCATCAGGGTAAGAATATGGAGGGTAGGGCCTGGACTGGCGGCTCTAGGCCGGGTTTTTCAAGGCCACAAAGGTCATAAAATTATGCTGCTTGATCAGCGAATCTAGGGTGGTAAACCCACTCGCCTGCAGCAGATCTCGCAGCTGCGGCTCCGACAGCGGCACCAGCACCTGTTCCAGCGCTTCCTTCTTCCGCTCAACCTCCCGCTGGGCATAGCCATTGTTGACCTTAAAGCGCTCATACTGCTGCATGATGGTCTCCTGTAGCTGGGGGAAGGGAGAAACAACCTTCTCACTCAGGTAAAGCAGTCCCCCCGGTTCCAGACCCTGATAAATCTGAAGCAGCAGCGATCGCCGCTGCTTCAGGGGCAAAAACTGAAGAGTGTAGTTCATAATCACCACGCTGCTATGGGCAAAGGAGTAGTCCGTCGCTGACCCACACACCAACTCCAGGGTATGGGTGGCGCTCAGAGGCGCCAGCTTTTCCTGGGCGCGATCAATCATGGGCTGAGCGCTATCAAGACCCACCAGCTGGGCCGGTTCGGGCATCATGCGGCCCAGAAACTCCAAAAACGTGCCCGTGGAGCAGCCCACATCCACCAGCTTCGTTTGGGGCTGATAGTAGGCGATCGCCCACTGGGCCGCGCTCACCAGCACATCCCGATACAGCGGCACCGAACGTGAGACCATGTCATCAAAGACCCGTGCCACTTCTGCATCAAATTCAAAGGGTTTTGGCCAGACCCCATTCAAAAACAGAGTATCGGGATCGGACACCAAATGCAGGTCACTCGGGTCAGGATTGGGCATAGATCAAAGGCGCGTAAACCAGTATTAAATCTCAACGGAGGGCAAAACCTTAAGCTTCATTTCCGCTGCAGGCCCCAACCCATCCCCTAAGCTGGGATCAAGGGAGTGCCAGCGCGGAGCGCACCATGCAGCTTTTTCAACCCTACCACTTTCGGCCTCTCCGATTCAGAGGCTTTGGCCCCTTAAACCGCTGCCTGTGGATCTTACTGGGGGGAGTGGGATTTTCCCTGGCGGGGGTGGCCCAACCCTTGCCGACTCCGGCAGATCCGCCCCCAGATCCTCTCTCCCCCTCGGCTCCACTCCCCTCGGCTCCATTCCCCTCCAGTGTCCCTGCAGACCCACCCGCAGACCCACCTGCAGACCCACCGGAGTCCGAGGATCATTTTAGCCGCCAGTTTTTACCCCATCCGCTTTCCCCAGACCTGCAAGAGTCGGCCCTGACTTTCCAGGGGCGCCCCATAGCACCAGCCCAGGCCGCAGCCATGGTCCAAGATCTGCAAAGACTCATCGGGCAGTATGAATCCACCCTGGTGGCCGCAGGCTTAATGGACCCCCAATTTGACCAGCCCATGGCCACCCTTTTAGCCAGGCGATCCCGTCCCCCTGGCTCAGAAGCGGCAGCGCCAGTTCAGGGGGACATCCAGCCAGCGGCCCAGCGGCAGGCCCAGCCTATGCATCCCCCCTACGCCAGCACCCTCTTGGCCCTGGAAAGCGCCAAGGCCAGCCTGCAAATCTTTCAGCAGCAGCTGCAGAACCAAGATTACCGCAGCGCCAGTCAGACCTGGGTGAAGGCAAAAAACTTACTGCTTGACCACTACCCCACCAATCTCCAGGTCAGCGCCCCCCAAATTCGAGCCATGTGGCTCGATCGAGGCACCATTGTCCAAGCCAAGTCAGCCCAGGATCTAGAGCCCCTCTTTGACCGCATGGCCCAGGCCGGGATCAACGTGGTGTTTTTTGAAACCGTGAACGCGGGCTATCCCCTCTACCCCAGCCAGGTGGCCCCCCAGCAAAATCCTCGGGTTCAGGGATGGGATCCGCTGGCGGCAGCCCTTGCGTTAGCCCATGAGCGATCCATGGAGCTGCATGCCTGGGTATGGGTCTTTGCCGCCGGTAACCGGCGGCACAACCGTTTGCTGGGATTACCCGATGCCTACCCCGGCCCCGTGGTTGCCGATCATCCCGATTGGGCAATCACCGATCCTGCCGGGGGATTGATTGAGCAAATGTCTGGCAAGGTTTTTTTGGATCCGGCCAATCCCCAGGTGCGCGAATACCTGCACCGTCTGTTCGCAGAAATTGTCTCCAGGTACGCGGTGGATGGCCTCCAGCTCGACTATATCCGCTACCCCTTTCAGAACCCTGCCCAGGGTCGAGACCACGGCTACAGCGCCCTGGCTCGCCAGGCCTTTGCCCAGCAGCACGGGGTTGATCCCATCACCCTGCGACCCGGTCATCGGCTCTGGGGCGCTTGGACCGACTTTAAAGTTCAGCAAGTGGATTCCTTTGTGGAAGAAACGGCGCAATTGCTCAAGCAGGTCCGCCCCGATCTGACGCTTTCGGCGGCGGTGTTTCCCATGGAAGATGCCGTCCGCGCCCGCACGATTCAGCAAAATTGGCCGGCCTGGGTGCAGGCCGGCTGGGTGGATTTGATCCTCCCCATGACCTACGCCACCAGCCTCCGGGAGCTAGAGTCCATGACCCAGCCGCTGTTTGAGCAAAAGAGTCAGGGGCCAGCCCTGCTGTTGCCTGGCTTGCGGCTCTTGCACATGCCCAGCTATAAAACCATCGGGCAGGTGCAGTATCTCCAGCAGTCCCCCTCCCCCGGCTATGCCCTCTTTGCTGCGGCCCATTTTCGATCGGCCCTGGCCAGTAGCCTGAACCGACCGCGCCTGAGGGCTGAGGCAAATCCGAGGCTGGTTCTGCCCCATCGTCAACCCTTTCAGGCCGCCTGGCGCGATTATCAGCTCCTACGGCGAGAATGGAACTATTGGCTCCTGGAAACCAGCAAAGACACCACTAGAACGGCAGCCAGGGAAGACTCCCAGCTTCAGGACTGGGCCAAGATTGCCGATCAGCTGGCAGTGGAGTTAGAACAGCTCTCCACCCAGCCCAGTGTGGCCCATCACCGCGCGGCCTCCCAATCTCTGCAAAGGCTGCAGCACCAACTGCAAACCCTGGAGACCCAACTGCCCCCCCAGATCCTCTGGCAGCAGCGCCTTCAGCGACTCTCCGCCCTCCTGCGCTACGGGCAGCGGGCCTTGCTGACCCTGACCACCAGCAGCCGTCACGAGGCACCGGGGCAATAAAATCCACAGGGCTGGTGGTGGCGATCAATCTCGATCACCCCCTCAATCATCTCCTCCATGGCCCCCTCCGCCTGGGATGCCCTGCGCAGTAAAGCCGGAAGAAATAGCTGTGGATGGAGCGATCGCCAGAAATAGTCCACAAATTCCGCCACTTCCTCCTGACTCATCCCCGGACGGTTCGCAGCCATTGCCTTTGCCTCTGCTTCCCAACGCCATTGCTGACTCCATCGATAGTCCTGGGGCCGCAGCACCCAGAGCCCATCTAAGCGCGCCCACAGGGGCAGATAATCGGCTAGGGCGCGATTCATGTCGCGGGCAAACTGGCGATGGGCAGGGGTGACAATGGGTGGGGGCGGATGATCAAAGGCGGAGTCGGGAAGGGGACGCAAGCCCACGAACCAGCCCTCAAACAGCAGTACATCCACCCCAGAGACCCTCTCCGAGGCCGTGCGATCGCCCTGCCCCTGGTGAGCTGACTTATCAAAGCGCGGCAGGGACAGTGGCCCCGCTCCGGCACGCACCTGATCGAGGGTGGCTAGCCCCAGATCAAGATCATGGGTCCCTGGTGGCCCCCGCCAGCGTAGGCGGGGATCGCGGCGCTGCAGCTGCTGCCGCACGGCGTAGGGCTGATAGAGATCATCCAGGGAAAGACTGGCGGCCCTGAGCCCCTGCTGGGCCAAAATCAGGCTCAGCATATCGCACAGGGTGGTTTTTCCCGTCCCCTGACCTCCCAGCAGCCCCTGAACAATGGGGCGACCCCTTTGACGCCGCCGCTGGGCCACCGCCGCGGCCAGCGGCATCCAGAGAGTCCAGAGCAAATAGCTCGGATCCTCCAGGAGGCCATGGCGCTGACGGCAGCGATCCTTCACCTGGGGATAGATCTGCTGAAACTGATCCATCTGGCGCCAGAGGTCCAGAGGGCGATCGCGGCCCCCAGCACATAGCCAGCGCCCCTGGTCCAGCATCTGAATCTGCGCCGCAGAGGGAGTGTTGCCCTGGCACAAACAGGCTAGGGCCGGGGCAAGGAGGGATCGGGGGCAAGGGGATGGCATAGGAAAGCGTAGTCCTGGACAATCTGCCCCGCAATCAGATGCTCTTGAATAATGCGCTCCATCACGCTTGGGGTGACGGAATGGTACCAAACGCCCTCGGGATACACCAGCAGGATTGGACCGCGCTGGCAAACCCTAAGGCAATTGGTCTTGGTCCGAAAAATACAGCTGGGTCGATCTGGAGATGGCTGATCCAGGTGCAGTGCCTTGAGTCGCTGCTTCAAGTATTCCCAGGTTTCTAGACCCGCCGCCTGTGGACAGCACTTGGGTTTGGTCTGGTCCGCACAGAGAAACAAATGGTGCCGGATGGTCCTGAGCCCCAATCCCTCAACACAGGCGGACAGATCAGCCGGAATCTCGACCATCGTCAATGGGCCGATCCATTGCCGTGGTAGTCATCGGAATCATAGAACCCATTGCGGGTGCCAAAGAGCGGACAAAGAATCGTAAACAGGACCGTGAGGCCCACAAGAATAGTTTTGACGTCCATACAATCGGGATCAATCGGGGGCAGTTCAACAGGGTCAATGAGCTTCGGGATCTCGGGAACTGCTGTGGGCCGGCGATTTTTCCTGCGAACCCTGGCCTGACTCCCATGCCAACTCCCGACGAGTCGCCCTAAGCTCCTCTTCAGGGTAATCAGTTCGGCGGCAAAAGGAGACGCTTCTTAACAATCCGGAAGACTTTTTCCCAGGGTGCCCCTAGAAAATTGGCCCTAGCGAAAATCAGATCCCGGTGGGGCGATGCGCGTGGCAAAGTTCTGCGATCGCGTCGGGGACAACTCCCGAGCTTTGAGAATTGCCGCAATCAGAAACACGTAGGCCAGGATTCCGGTAAAAGCCAGCATAATCGGCCCGAGGGTGCCGCCGGTGGCGTTCCAAAGCGCATGGAGCAGGGATGAGGTGAAATAGCCAATGCCCAAAAGCTGCCAGCAACGAGAGGGGTAGAGCACGCTTAAGCCAATGAAGTAGCCAAAATAGCCGCTGTAGGCCATGTGGCCCGCCACCGATCCGATAATCCGCGGCACCAGCAGCTGGATGCCCAGCAGCTGTCCCGTTTGCAGTGCCTCCTGGCTTCCTCCTAACATCTGCGAAACCCGGAGGATTTCCCCCGGCACGTACTGCACCAGGGTTTCAACCAGGGTAAAGCCCAATCCCGAGGCCGCCCCCAACACAATGCCGTCCAGGGGCTCAAAGACCCCAATCCTGCGCCGTTGGCCCCCCGTTGCCATCTGCTTGCCCACCAGCATGAGCAAAAAAACCGGGAAGGCCTTGAGGAGTTCTTCCGACAGCCCCGCCCCGAAAAAGTGGGCCACAAACAGGCTGGCAAAGTTATTGGCCGCGCCCTCAATGTTGCCGGGTAAGATTCCTCGGAAAAAGAAAAAATAAATCCCCAAAAACCAGGGAACCCACAGCAGCGAAATGGTGAGCAGGGACATGGTGAACAGGGTGGAGCAGGCAATTTCCCACCAGGGCTTTTCCTTCCCGCACAGCCGATAAATGAAAGAAAATCCAATGAGTCCCAGGTAGGTGCCCAACCCAAAGATAAACAGCAGAATATTGCCTCGGGCCACAAACAGCAGCACGACCCAGAGAATGGTGATCACCCCTGGAAAAATGTAGCCTTTCTTTAAAAAGTCTTTAAAGTTACGCCGGGTGGACACCACTGGAATCAGCTGGCTGAGGCTGGGATTGAGGCTGGGATCGAGGCCGCCCCCTCCCGGCTGCGGGGCAAAGGCTGCCCCTGGGATCCGCGCTCGCGTCTCTGGCAGATAGGCCGCTAGGGGCGGCAGGTCGTAGATGAGCTGCGGGCCGTTTTGGCTTAACACAATGCGATCGCCTGGCCTCAGGGTGACACAGCCCTGAATTTGCTGGCCGTTGACAAAGGTGCCATTGGCGCTGCCTTCATCGCACAGCTGCCACTGCTGCTGAGGCGGGGGGGTTCCCGGCGGGTGGATCGCCTTCAGACTGACATGATAGCGGGATACCCCCCGATACACAGTCGAGTCAAAGCGAATTTGGCAATCGGGCGATCGCCCCACCTTAACGACTTCACCCACCAGCTCAAAATGATGAGCGGGATCTGGGGATATGCCGGTGGGGCCAATGAGCTTCAGCGTTGGCCTTGCGCTCCCTTGGGTCATTGAACGGGTCCGTCGTGCTGTCCTTAAGTACTTAAACTGTACCTGCTTTTTAGCGGTTCCGGCGCGATGGCTCTCCATGGGCCAATCTTGGGGAATGGCCAACCGCGAACGGGGTAGACTCAATAAAAACCATAAAGATTAACGGCCATTGTCAGGCGGGCGAATATGCTGAAAACAGCAAACCTGATCGTTCCCTGCTGTGATGCCCAAGGTCTGGACAGGATAATTCATGAGTGAGTTGACGCTTCAATGGTCTGATGTGGGTCAGTTTCATCAACAGACCATTTCAGAAAATCAGCCCAGTAAGGTTCCTGGGGTCGTGCGCCTGGGACGTGACCCTGCCCGGTGCGATATTTTATTTCAGGACCGCAGCGTCTCTGCCCTCCATGTAGAAATCTTTTTTCGGCCCGGTCAGGTTTGGGTGCGCAATCTGCGGGTGACCAACCCGCCGGTGGTCAACGGCCTTCAGCTTAAGCAGGGAGAAGCCCCCCTGCATCCAGGGAGTCACATTCATCTCGGGCGCGTGGAGGTGCGGGTGCTCCAGGTGGATCTGCGCGCCAAGAATCCCCCGACGGCCACCCGTCCTGGCCCCTCTGGATACGGGTTGAAGTGCCCCAATCCTAAATGTGGCAAGGTTTCCACCTACAGTGATAAGCTTCTACAGCAAGGCTGTCCCTGGTGTGGATTTTCCCTGGCCGCCGCCGATAGCGTGGTGATGTTTCCCCAGGAGCGCCCCTGAGAGAGAGGGTCTCAACTGCCCCCAAGCCGTTCCTTTGAATCACGTTGTTTTGGGTTTCACAGGCAACCATCATGACCATCCCCACAAAAATTTGGCTGAGTTGGCAAGACCCGATGACGGGTGAGACGCGGACGCCGCATCTGTCCCCGCCCGTTGCCCTGGGGCGAGAGTTTAACAAAATGCCCCAGGACTACCAGGGACAACGGGTTTCACGGTTGGTTCTGAGCAGCTCCCAGGTGTCTCGCTACCACGCGATCATTGCCGTGGAAAAGGGACAGCTCCAGATTATCGATCACAACAGCAGCAACGGCCTATTTGTCAACGGTCAGCGGCAGACCCAGGCGGTGCTCAACCATCGGGACGTGGTGAAAGTGGGGCCCTATGACATGACGGTCCTCACCCAAGATCCTGGGCAGAACACGGCGCGGCGATCCTCTGCCAATTCCTTTATTCGCGTTCCGGATCCCCATTCTGATGAGGTTCCAGCTCCGCCCAGCGTGGGCAGCCCCGCCAATCCGTTTCCACCGGCTGAATTCCAGGTGCAGCAGGTCTCGGTGCAGAGCCTCTATGCCACTCGCCTGCCGGTGGAAGAGGTGGACTATGCTGCCATTGGAGCGGGGTTAGGGAGCTTTATCTGGACGGATTTTTTGCGCCTGTCTGGGGTGGGCATTCAGCAAATTCGTGCCCTGGGTTTAGAAGATAAGCCCTACGCTCGCTACCAGCGGCTGTGCCTCAACTCTCAAATTCCAGCCTGGGAGCGGTTGAGATCCAACTCCGATTCTTGCCCGGACAACCTCTGGGGCTGGCCCAGCTACGCCCTTCGAGAGGCCTACCGAAATTTTGCCAAGGGGAATTTGAAGCTGGCGGCCAGGGTGATCTGGCAGGTGTTTGGGGAGCCCACCCTCATTGAAACCTATACCCCCCGGTCCGGAAATGTCTTTGCCTCCATTGACCGCGAGGCCCAGCGCATTGGCTGGTCCAAAATCTATCGCTATGGGCGCGTTCGATCCATTCGTAAAACCAATGATGGACGCTATGCCGTGGGATTTTCCAGTGGCAGAGGTCAGCATGCCTTCTTAGTGGGGCGCTACGTGCATCTTTGCACCGGATATCCGGTGATCCAGTTTTTACCGGACTTACAGGAATATCGCGAAAAAACCCGCGACTTTAAGTCCGTGGTGAACGCCTACGAAGCCCACAACCATGTGTATGACTATCTAGAGCGCCACGGCGGCACCGTCTTGATCCGCGGCCGTGGCATTGTTGCCTCTCGGGTGATTCAGCGCATTCATGAAGCGCGGGCCAAAAATCCGAATATTTCAATTTTGCATCTGATGCGATCGCCGCGCCCCCAGGGCAACAAATTCGGTCATGCCCAGCGTACCGTTGAAAACCACTTTGAATTTCAGCCCTTTAACTGGCCCAAGGCCTGTTGGGGGGGAACCCTCAGGGCGCAGCTAGAGCAGGCGAGCCCTTCCGAGCGCAGCAATTTACTCACAGATTGGGGCGGCACAACCACGGCGGACCGCCAGGATTGGCGCGACCTCATTAACCGGGGTCTCAATCAGGGCTGGTACCACATTACCTTTGGAGAAGTAACGCGGGTGGAGCCGGGGGCCGACGGCCACCCCATCACTTATATCCAGGAAAAGGGACTCACCGGCAACTTAAAGCTAGAGGCTAACTTCATCATTGATGCTACGGGGTTAGACGGTAAGGTCAAGGCCAATCCGCTTCTCGACGATCTGGTTACCCACTATCACCTGCCCCTGAATCCGGTGGGGCGTCTGGCGGTCAGCAATGATTTTGAGCTACTGGAGATGCGAAACCAGATGGGTCGTATGTATGCCGCGGGAGCCATCACCTTTGGCGGTCCCTATGCCGCCGTTGATAGCTTTTTAGGCCTGCAATATTCTGCCCTAAAATCGGTGGATGGATTGGTGCAGGCTAGAGCCCCCAATCTGACCTATCTCAATGGGGTCTCCTCCTTCCTTCAATGGTTGAAATGGGTAAATAATCGCGCACCATGACTCCAACATTACTAGGCCGTTGGCAAACCAGGCTGTTATTAATGGGCATTGTCGGAGGGCCAATTACCCTCCTGTTTTGCCTGGGGCTGTTTGGCAATGACAGCGGGGCCATTTACATGTCCATCTTGGTCTATATCACCCTGTTTGGGCTGGGCTGGGACGGGGTTTACATGACCGTGCAGAGCTATCGTTGGGATCAAGATTGGCCCGCAGCCTTCCAGTGGTTGGGGGCCCTCTGGGAAGGGTTCTTTTTTCTCTTGATCCGCGTGATCTTCGACCTGGAATTGCCCTTCACCGATGTGGATGCTGGGTTCCCCGTGGGCTGGTTTCTTCTGCACTATAGTCTGGTCTGGGTGGGCATTTTCATAGCCTCCCAGAGCTTCATGCGAATTCTGTTCCCGCGCTGGCGCTTCCAGGGGGGGCAGTGGTTCTAAGCGGGAAGATGGCTGCGCCCAAGGCCAGGATTTTAGGACCAGTAGGACAGGAGGTCCAGCAGGAAGACTAGGGATGAATCTTGGGACAGGGCCGATAGTCCGTTGGGGTCGCCTGGTTGCAATGGCGGGGGAGGCAGGGCTGGGTGGCAATTGCCTCGGATTGGAGCGGCGGCGGCGCACTGCCAAAGACCATTTCGCAGCTAAAGTCCTCAAAGTTGGGCGTCAGGGTGACTGGAATTCCAAAATCGCGAGTGAAAAACTCCTGGGTGGGCAACTTGCACATGTTGATGCACATGGCCACGCAGCCACTTTGATCCAGGTAGCGGCAGCGCTCAATCTTAACCATGCTCTTCTGCTCTCGGGCCGCACCCGAGGGGGTGGTAACCTGGGCAGGCTGGACCGTGCAAGGTCCCACCAGCCACTCAAACAGACGGGTGGCAAACCAGGCATTGAGTTCGCAGACCAGGGGCGTGGGGGAGAAAAAGGTGCGAACCCCCCAGAGCACTGGCGCCGGCACCAGCGATCGCAGCACCACTCCCACCAGCTGCTGCTGCTCCTGGGGGGATCGGCCGGCCATGATCCTTTGGGAGAGATCCACAAAGCCGTCATAGCCAGCTTGCTGGGTTTGCTCTCCGAGCGCGACGGCAATTTTTCGCGAAAACAGGCGAATAAATAGGCGATCAAACCAATTATCGCGGTAGGAAATTGAGGAGGAACCGGGATCTTCCATAGGTGACTCAGCGTTAGACCCCGTTAGGGCTGGCAAGGACGGCAGTTGATGGCTCTTTTGTTGATGGCTCTTTTGAGGTGACTCGTGGATGGGGCTCTATCAAGCGGCGGATTGATCAATGGGAGGAGTCTGAGAGGATTCAAGGGGATTATTCAATGTCAATGGATTGCGGGCCGCTGTTCTGCTGCGGGTCGGGAGCCGTGGTAGGCATTGCCTCGCCTGCTTCATGGGCAATCCAATTGCGCAAGGGATCGGAATCAGGACTTAAATGCAAAATGCCCGAGACAAATCCACCTGCAAAGGCCAGGGGTTTTTGTACGATTTCTCGAAACAGGGGGTTGAGTTCGTCCAAGAACATTGTCTCCTCACAATGGATGATGAATATCCCCATCATTATAGGTTCAATATTATCAGCCTGGGTTTCCCCGTCAGGGGGGAGGAAAAAAGTTGCATAAATTTATGCCCCATGTTCGATCTTAAAACCCGTTGGAGTACCCTAACCCTATCAGCAACTCCCCGTTCCTTGGCCATTCCAGTCATGATCCCGGCATCTTTTTCCTAGCAAATTTCAGGTCTTGTTTCCATGCAGCTTCTTTTTCTCGGTACCGGATCGGCCTTTACGGTGGGGTCCGATAATTATCAGTCCAATATGCTCCTGCGGACTGATTCTGGAGAGCAGTTGCTCATTGATTGTGGTTCAGACATCCGCTGGTCGCTGTACGATCAGGGGCTCTCTTACCGAGATATCACCCATGTCTATATCAGTCATCTCCATGCCGATCACGTTGGGGGTCTGGAATACCTGGGCTTTAGCAGCAAATATGACCCTCAGTGCCCTCGCCCCACCCTGATTTTGAGCAAAAGTCTGGAATCGGATTTGTGGGAGCGCACGCTCTCGGGAGGGATGCGGATGCTGGAGGGAGATCTAGCCTGTCTGGATAGCTTTTTCCAGGTTTGCCCGGTGGGCCAAAGTCGTGAGTTTACCTGGCAGGGGGTGCGCTTTGAACTGGTCCAGACGGTCCATGTCAACAGTGGCTTTGGCCTCATGCCTAGCTATGGGCTCTTTTTTGAAGTCGATCACCGGCGTATTTTAATCACCACGGACTGCCAGCTCCGCCTGGACTATCTCAGCGAGTTTTACGAACGCGCCGACCTCATTTTTCAGGACTGCGAAACCGCAAAACGCCCGACGCCCGTTCATGCCCATTACCAGCAGCTTCGGCGGCTGCCCGCCACCATTCGCCAGAAAATGTGGCTCTATGGCTATAATCCAGGCCCCATTCCCGATGCGGCTCAAGATGGATTTTGCGGCTTTATCCAAAAGGGCCAATGCTTTGATTTTGCCCACCTCCAGGACTGCCTTCAAGCCCTTTAGATCAGGCAGTGAAGTCTTGTGGGTCTGCCGTTGAAACCCCTATTGAGCGATCGCCCCGCTCTCCAGCAGCTGCTGGCAGTCCTGAAGGGTAATTTGAGTCAGGGTTTGCGGTGCCCCCTGGAGTACGGTGCAGGGATTGTCTGCCTCTCCCAGATGGGTCACCACCCAATTGGCCTGGGAAAAGTCCTGTCCTCGGGTGTAGTCGTGCAGGGTTGCGATCACCGGTAGATGGCAAGCCCGTGCTGCGCGCACACCCGGCTCTGAGTCCTCAATGACCACGCACTCCTGAGGCAGGAGATCCAGAGCCTCCAGGGTAAATTGGTAAATATCGGGAGCGGGCTTTTTATGGGGAACCATATCTCCCGCAGCGATGACCGTAAACCAGCTGGGAGCCTCAGGCCCTATCAGTTTCTGAATCAGGGCGATCGCGTTGGATGGGCTGCTGGTGGTGGCGATCGCCAACTGCACCCCCTTACTCCGAGCCGCCTGCATTAATCGCAGCACCCCAGGTCTGAGCTGAATCTGTCCCTGATCCAACCGCTCCTGATAGATCTGGTTTTTGCGCTGATGCAGCCGCAAGAGGTCCGGTTCTCCCTGCCAATCCTGGGGAAGTGGGGCAGCCCCTTGGGCAATGAAATGACGAATCCGCTCCTTCCCACCCCCAATGTGCAGCAGCTGGGCGTAGTGATCCTCTGACCAGTGCCAGCCTAGCTGCCGCTCAGCAAACGCCTGATTAAAGGCCACGCGATGTCCAACTCGCTCGGTCTCGGCCAGGGTTCCATCCACATCGAAAATGATCGCCCGTAGTTGTGCCATCGCTAGAGTCTGCTTATGTGCCGCTTGGGGTTGACATCCTCTCTCTCTGTCCCTGAAAGGTCAGAGAGAGATTCCCCGGATCGCTCCGAAGAGTTCCTGCTTCAGTGCCAAGAGATGATGAGCCCGCTTGAAATGCCAGTCTTTTCGAGTATCGGCAATGCGTTGATGGACCGATGCCCTACGGACGATGCGATCTCTGAAACCGGCTCAGCAGTTGGCTCTAGCTTAAATTCCCAGGTCATGTTTAGCATAAAACCATGATAACCTAAGAAATGCTTGACCTTTTCTTAGGCTTAACTGAATTACTCCCTCCGGGCGCCCGCCGCTGCTGCGTACGTCCTGCGCCCCCCCCCTAACCGCTTCGCGGGATAGGCGGATCACTGCGGCGGATCTGAGTAGAGTCTGAACTAGACTGCCTGCATTCATCCCGGCAAAGTTTACTCTCGCGGTCAAGTATTCACCGCAGCAAAGCATCCACCACAGTGAAGTATCTACGATAAAATCACCCTAGCACCAAGTTGCCCCTGCCGTTCATCTCAGGGTTCCACCGAAGATTAGGAGTGCGGGATTCTCGCGGTTTTTGCTAAAGATGATACACTCAGCTCAACTGGGTTGAGGGGCCTGAGATGATTGAAGGTACATCCATTTCCATAGCGCTGGGAGTCCTATCTGTCCTGGGGATCTTGATCTGGAAGCTATCTGATACCCTGGCCCGCAATCGACAGCTGGAGAGTGCCCTCACCGCAGCCATCACCGAGCATCAATCTGAACTGGATCATTGGCAGCAATCCCACCAGGCTCAGATCCAGCAATTGCAGCAGCAGTTTGGAGAGCAAGCCGCACTTCAGGACCAAAGGGATCAGCTCTCAGCGCGCTTGACCCAGATCTCTCAGGATCATCAGGCTCTGCAAAGTCGTCATGCCAGCCTGGAACATACGCTCCTGGATCATATTCAGGGAATGAATACCCTGCAGCAGCAGGTGGAAACTCAGCGCAGTGCAGGGGCCAAACAGGCGAGGCAAACCCAAAAATATCAAGCCCAGCTTGAACAGCTGCAGCATCGCTATCAAACCCTGCTTGATCAACACCACCAAGAGCAGCAGCAGCACGCAGTCACTCAACAGTCTCTCAACTCTGCTCAGGCGAAGCTCGCAGATTGGACCGCCCAAAAGGCTCAGCTTGAGCGTGAATTGCAGCGGGCGCTACAGCAGATTATCACCCTGGAGGACGCCCTGCAGCGCAGCGCTCAATCCCCCGTAAGGACACCAGCTCAGCCTTCAGAACCCCATCTCCCCAGTTTTTCATCGCAACGTCGTTAGGATCTCAGATTTCGCGATCAAGTTCCGTAATTTAACGGATTGAGTTTGGGGAAAAACCTCGTAATATTTCACCATTCGAAGCCGTGCATTTGAATTTTTGCATTTGAGCTTTGGCCTCTAATTTTTACTGTGGGGTTTCCGCGATGCGTCAACGAACTAGCCAGTTTTCGCCCCTGGTTTCGGCGCGCGCCCCTTGGCAGGGAGCGCCCTTAGCCTGGCAGCCCCCCTTGAATTTCCCAGATGCCCTTGAAGCTCCCCCGCTGCGAGGATCGCGGGGGAACCAGCTTGAGGCCGCTGGGGCCAGCCACATCGGCTACGTGCGGCAAACCAATCAGGATCGCTTCTATTTAAACACTCAAATTCGTCAGCGACCGTGCTCAACCCAATCCCTCCGAGGAATATTCGTCCTTTGCGATGGGATTGGGGGCGGCCAACAGGGGGATGTTGCCAGTACCATGGCTACCTTTTCCCTGGCCCAAACCCTGCTTCAGTATCCCGCGGACTTGGTCCCCACGGAGCTGCATCTTAAATCCGCTCTGTACACCGCCAACCGCCTCCTTCATCAAGAGAATCTGGACTCTAAAGCCCTGGGCATCAGTCAGATGGGCACCACCGCCGTGGTGGCACTGGTGCAGGATTTGCAGTTTAGCCTGGTGCATGTGGGAGATAGTCGATGCTACCGAGTCACCCGCACCCGCGGGCTAGAACAAATGACTACGGATCATCGCATTGCTCAAGGCTCACACGGCGCAGACCCGGCCCAGGCCCATGTTCATCCTCAGGCCCATCGACTCACTCAGGCTCTGGGGCCCAGGCCTAACTCTATGATTTCCCCTGACGTGTTGACCCTGGACGTGGAGGAAGACAGCCTATTTCTGCTCTGTACCGATGGCCTATCCGACCAAGATTTCATTGAAGACTGTTGGGAATCTCGGCTGATGCCCTATCTTGATCCAGCACAATCCTTGGCCTGGGGCGTGAGCGAACTGCTCCACCATGGCCTGTGCCGCAATGGCCACGATAATCTAACCGCATTACTCCTTCGCCTCTGTCCTTAAACTCAACGCCAAGCTCTCCCGTCATTGTTTTGCCCCATTGGCGTTTTTGCCCCCTCGGCCTGCCGCTACAATGCCCCTAATCTAGGGCTGAGGGGAATCGTAGCCTCACCCGCCCTGGATCAATCGCGCTGATATAGAAGCTGATATAGAATAAGAGCATCATCGGAATTCCTAAAGAATCAATAATTTATTTCTTCAAATCAAATGGGCCAATTAATTTAATGAATTATGCGGTTGATGGATGAGGCGATTGATGAATGAGGCGATGAGTTTGGTTCTGTTATTCCTGCGCAATGATTGCTGTTAATATGACTTCCACGGTTGATTCGGAACCCCAGGCTTTAGTCTTACCTAAATGGCTCCAAACCTGTTTACTAGAGGAACAGGCAGGATCAGACACTGCTGAACAGTCTCTCATTTGCCGAGCCTTCAACTTTGCCTTTCACCTCCATGAAGGCCAGTATCGAGCCTCCGGTGATCCCTACATCGCGCATCCGGTGGCGGTGGCAGAATTGCTCAATGACTTGGGCGGCAGCGCCAGCATGATTTGTGCAGGATTTTTGCACGACATCGTGGAAGATACCACCGTAACGCCTGATCAGCTAGAGGACACCTTTGGTGCGGAGGTGCGGCAGCTGGTGGAAGGCGTGACGAAAATCTCCAAGTTTAATTTCTCCACCAAGACCGAGCGCGAAGCTGAAAATTTTCGCAAGATGTTTTTGGCCATGGCGCGCGATGTCCGCGTGATTGTGATCAAGTTGGCCGACCGACTGCATAATATGCGAACCCTGGAGCATCTGTCTAAGGAAAAGCAGCGGCGAATTGCCATGGAAACTCGGGATGTGTTTGCCCCATTAGCCAATCGCCTTGGAATTTGGCGGTTTAAATGGGAGCTAGAGGATCTTTCCTTTAAGTACCTGGAGCCCGAGGTTTATCGATCTATTCAATCTCTGGTGTCCGAAAAGCGCACCACCCGCGAAGCCCTGATTACCGAGGCCGTCAATCGACTCACGGCCAGGCTGGATCCCTTAGGGTTGAAGCATCTGGAGGTCACAGGGCGCCCAAAGCACCTGTACAGCATCTATAAGAAGATGGTGCGTCAGCAAAAGGAATTTCATGAGATTTACGATATCTCAGCGATTCGAGTGATCGTGGGCAGTAATGACGAGTGCTATCGCGTCCTCGCCATTGTTCATGACCTATTTCGCCCTATTCCAGGTCGATTTAAAGACTATATTGGCCTGCCCAAGCCGAATCGATACCAGTCTCTACACACCACGGTCATTGGTCTGGGCGGCAAGCCCCTAGAGGTGCAAATTCGCACCCTGGAGATGCACCATGTGGCGGAATATGGGATTGCCGCCCACTGGAAGTACAAAGAGCAGGGAAACGCCAGTGCCCATCCTTGGAGTCCTGAGGATGAAAAATTCACCTGGCTGCGGCAGCTCCTGGAATGGCAAAGTGACCTGAACGATGTGAGTGATGATGCCCAGGAGTATCTCGATAGCGTCAAAGATGATCTCTATGGCACCGAAGTGTATGTGTTCAGCCCCAAGGGGGATTTGGTTCCCCTAGCCAAGGGAGCCACTCCTGTGGATTTTGCCTACCGGATTCACACCGAGGTCGGGAATCACTGCTATGGGGCCAAGGTGAATGGCCGGATGGTGACCCTCAACACGGGCCTGAAAAACGGCGATATCGTTGAAATTATGACCCAAAAGTCGGCCCATCCCAGTCTGGACTGGCTGAATTTTGTGACCTCCACCCTGGCGCGTAATCGCATTCGTCAGTGGTATAAGCGATCGCGACGCGAGGAGAATATTCAGCGCGGTCGGGACTTGCTGGAAAAGGAGCTGGGGAAAACCGGATTTGATGCGCTGCTGAAATCGGACACGATGCATCAGGTAGCCGAGCAGTGTAACTATGCTAGCCCCGATGATTTGCTGGCGGGGTTAGGCTATGGAGAAACGACCCTGAACCTGGTGGTGAATCGCCTGCGAGAGTTGAACCGCCAGCCCCAGAGCAGCGATCCCCTTACCCAAAAGACCGAGGAAAGCTCTCAGTTCTCTCTGTTTCAGCAAGCCAGCTCCTCTGGACGGGGATCCGCCCCAAGCGCAGGCCAGGACACGCCAATTGCCGGGGTAGAGGGCTTGGTCTACAACCTGGCAAAATGCTGTCACCCCCTGCCGGGTGAGCCGATTATTGGTGTGGTCACCCTCAGCAGTCGGGGCATTTCAATTCATCGTCAGGGTTGCTCCAATGTGGAGAGCGTTCCAGGGGATCGCCTCATCCCCGTCAGCTGGAATCCCCAGTCAGAGACCCAGGGGCATCGACAGACCTATCCAGTAAATATCCAAATTGAAGTGCTGGACCGGGTGGGCATCCTCAATGATATACTCTCACGATTAAAAGATTTGCACATCAATGTCAATAATGCTCAGGTCTTGACCAAACGGGGGCAGCCGGCCCTGATTACCCTGGGCCTGGACATCGAACACCTCAATCAGCTCGATCGCACCTTTACACAAATTCGCAAGATGACCGATGTTTTAAACCTCCGACGACTGCACCATAGCGAGACAACCTCCTCCTAAACTGTGCCTGTTCATGTCAAACTGGGTTAATTTGGAAATTATCGGAGGAAATAGACGTCCAATTTCAACGATAGTTTCTATAGACTTGCTAATTTATTGAGAAGATTCCATGTTTGTTGGACAGCCTGAGTTTGTTGAAAATCCAGAAAACCGTTGCCCCGTTGTCTTGCTGGTTGACACCTCTAGCTCCATGTCAGGCCAACCCATTCAGGCACTCAATGAGGGATTAAGGGCATTTAAAGAAGCCGTCATGAAGGATGAACAGGCTTCTCTCCGGGTTGATGTGGCCATTGTCAGCTTTGGCCCCGTGGAATTGGTGCAAGACTTTGTGACCATTGACCAGTTTGATCCGCCCGCCCTGACTGCTATGGGACTGACCCCCATGGGAGAGGCCATCGATTATGCCCTGGATTTACTGGAGGGGCGCAAGGAAACCTATCGCCAAAACGGAATTCAATATTATCGGCCCTGGGTGTTTTTAATTACGGACGGTGCGCCCAACCCAGATTCGCCCTGGCAGGCGGCGGCTCACAAGATTCAGGATGCCGAGGCTCAGCGTAAGCTGTCCTTTTTTGCCGTGGGGGTCCAAGGCGCAGATATGGGAACGCTGCAACGGATTACTCCTGCCGAACGCCCTCCTCTGATGCTTAATGGATTAGATTTTCGAGCCATGTTTTTGTGGCTGAGCGACTCCATGGTGCGAGTCTCCAGCAGTACGGTGGGGTCGGACATGGTGGCCCTCCCGCCCGTGGGCTGGGGGCAGATTGCGACCTAAGCCTGTGCAACTTAAGCTTGTACGACCCCGTTGTGTGCAGTTGCAATCTCAGTGTGTACGGTAAGGAGTCCCTGTGTCCTGGAATGCGGTTACCTATTCTTCGGTAGGTTCACGTCACTTAGCCCAAAGCTTACCCTGCCAAGACTACAGCCAATTCTT
This sequence comes from Lyngbya confervoides BDU141951, assembly GCF_000817775.3. Classification (GTDB taxonomy): domain Bacteria; phylum Cyanobacteriota; class Cyanobacteriia; order Thermosynechococcales; family Thermosynechococcaceae; genus Lyngbya; species Lyngbya confervoides. The sequence continues at coordinate 108,203 of NZ_JTHE03000100.1, read as the reverse complement.
GGTGGAGGGGGAGGTGCTCTACGGGGCCGTATCTGATGGAGCTGGGAGCGCGAAATATGCTGATATTGGAGCCCAGCTTGCGGTTCAAACCTGCCTGGATCAATTAAAGCTAGAATTTTCCCAGCTCGAACCCTTCGACGCAGGACCCGATCCGGCGGCGGTGGTGGAGATCTTTGAACGGGTGGCGGCGGCGATTCTGGAACGTTTGATGGCAGAGGCCCAGCATAAAAACTTTGCCTTAAAAGAACTCAACTGCACCCTCATTGGATTTATTGCGACCCCTGACTGGATGGCGGCCATGCAGGTGGGTGATGGGTTCATCGTGCTTCAGCACTCTAATAGCGCCGTCTTTGAGCTCCTCTTCCAGCCTGAAAAGGGAGAGTATATTAATGAGACGCTGTTTATTACCTCTCCGGGGGCATTGGACCAGCTGCGAGTCTCGGTGCAGTTGGGCTGTCCGGAGTTTATTGCCGCGGCCACGGACGGCCTAGAGAAGGTGGCCATTCGCTATCAGGATTGGTTGCCCCATGCGCCCTTTTTTCGTCCCTTTAAGGACTGTCTCCAGCATTTTGCCACAGGAGAGGAACAGCAATCCTACCTGCAAACTTTTCTGGAGTCGGATCGGTTGAATGCTAAAACCGACGACGACAAGACCTTGCTCATTTGTCTGCATCGGCATCCGGAGGCGCTATGCGAGTCCTAAGGTGCATGGTGACGGGAAAGTCCATCACCCTTACCCAGGAGATGGCAAACAGTGGCGAGGGCATGATCTGGGAAACCTCGCGGCCTGACTGGGTGGCAAAGCTTTATCACCAGCCGACTCCCGCGCGTCTTAAGAAGCTGGAAATCATGATCGCCCATCCCCCCATGGATCCAATGCGCGATCGCCACCATATCACCTTCGCCTGGCCCCAGGATATTTTGGAAGATGAGCGCGGCAATCCGGTGGGCTTTGTAATGCCCTTAATTGGGGAAAGCGTTCCCCTTTCGACCATCTACAACCCGCGCCTACGCAGTCGTAAGGCCCCTCGCTTCAACTGGAAATATCTCCACACCACCGCCCTCAATATTGCCTTGGCAGTGCAGGCGCTGCACCGGGAAGGCTATGTGATCGGGGATATTAAACCCCAGAATATCCTGGTCAACAAAAATGCCTTGATTTCCATTATTGACACCGACTCGTTTCAGGTCAAAGATCCCTACAGCCAGAGCGTCTACCGCTGTTTGGTGGGATCAGAGGGATTTACGCCCCCCGAGCTGCTGGGGCAGGAACTCTCAAAGGTGGATCAAACGGAGATCCACGATCGATTTCGCCTGGCGGTCATTATCTATCTGCTGCTGTTTGGCGATCACCCCTTTAAAGGGCGCTGGATTGCCCAGGGAGAGTCTCCCAATCCCACAGACTTAATCCGACATGGCTACTGGCCCTATGCCCAGCGCAGCCTCATTAAGCCGGGGCCTACGACTATTCCTCTGGATATTGCCCATTCGCAGATTCAGAGCCATTTTCAGGATTGCTTTACCCTCGGTCATCGACAGCCCAACCAGCGACCTCGGGCGGAGGACTGGGCCCAGGCGCTCCGGTTAGCCATTAAATCCCTCAAAGCCTGTCATCTGGAGAAGAATCATTTATTCAGCACCAGCTACGGTCGCTGCTACTGGTGCGATCGCAAGGCCAAGCTGGGGTTAGACATTTTTAGTCCAGACCTGAAGCAAAAGCTAGATCGGGCCAAACAGGCAAAATCCGCTCCCCCCCCCGCGCCAGTTCCCCCCCCGCCTCGTCGGGGATCGCAGCCTGGATCGATCCCCGTGTCCTCAGGGGGGCGCCCCGTGCAAAGCGATTGGGGTTCTATCTTGGCTGGGATCAAGCAACGACTGACTCAGCTGCCGCCCACGGTGGTCGGCAGTGTCCTTTGCCTTTCAAGCCTGTTTGGCTTGGGGCTATTGCTGGTCCCGGAACTGTATGCCGGATCGGTGCAGACGGTTCCAGATTCCCTCGAAACCCTGTTGCGATCCTGGTTTCAGTTGCAGCCGGAGACCTCCTCCGCCCAGAATCATCTTGTAGACCCGCCCCGCCCATTGACCCGCGACAGCCATAACGATGCCGTCACCCAGGTGGATATCAGCCCTGATGGTCAGTTCCTGGTGAGCGGCAGCCGAGACATGACGGTCAAGGTGTGGGATCTGCGTCAGGGCCGTCTGCTGAAATCCCTCACGGAGCACTATGAGCCCATTAACTTTGTGCGCTTTACGCCCGATGGCCGCGCCTTAATGAGCAGCAGTCGATCCGGAGACGTGGTGTTTTGGACCTTTCCCCAGGGAACCCTGCTGCGTAAGCTTGACAAATCCAGTGAAACCGGCGGCGGTGCGCTGCAAAATGCAACCACGGATGCCCAGGGTAATTTTTTGGTCAGTAACGGGTGGAGCGGTGGCATTATGATTCACAATCTGCTCACGAACCAGCTGATGCGCATTGAAACCAACACCTATGCCAGTGAACAGGCTCTGGTGGCGATGCCCAGCCATGCCGAGCTGGTGAGCAGTTCCAGCAGTGGCCAGATGAATGTGTGGAGCTTGAAAACCGGGGAATCCCTCCGCACCTTTCCCGATATTGGGGAATGGCAGTCCGTCGAGCCCGTGCGGGTGATGGCCGTGAGCCCGGAGGGATCTTGGTTAGCTTCGGGAAACTGGAGCGGCACCATTAATCTTTGGGACTACCCCAGCGGCAAAATTATGCAGTCCCTGATCGGGCACCGAAACACCTATATATCCGCCATCACCTTTAGTGAAGATGGTCAGTTGCTGGCAACGGGCGGCGGCGATCATCTCATTAAGCTCTGGAACCTGCGTCAGGGACGACTGGTTAAAACATTCCGTGGCCATCGGGACGACATTACGTCGCTGGATTTTTCGTCTAATGGTCAAACCCTGGTGAGCGGCGGTCAAGATCATCTGATTAAGGTGTGGGACATTCCTTCGGGACAGGAAGTCAAAACTCTGGCAGGACAGGAAGATCTAGCTTCCCCCTAGGGGTAATCCCGGTGTGACCTGTGTTTTCCCCGGTGCCTTGACCTCGACCCAGACATTGCCTAGCGACCATTGAGGTAGTTGATAATGCCTTCGGCAATCGCCTTGGCCATTTTTTGGCGGTAGGCTGCGGATTTAAAGTTGGCCGAGTCGCGTGCCCCGGTAATAAAGCCGGTTTCAACGAGAACGGCCGGCATGGAGGTTTTTCGCAATACGTAAAAGCGAGCCTGGCGAATACCGCGATCGCCAATGCTCACGTTTTGCAAGATGCTGTTATGAATGTTGCGTGCCAAGCGATAACCGGAGGCGGTGGCGTAGTAATAAGTCTCCAGTCCATTAATGTCCGGACGGGACAGACTGATGGCATTGGCGTGGATACTCACAAACACATCGGCTCTGATGCCCTCGGCCTTATCTACCCGAGGCTGGAGGTCCACCTCCACATCGCTGCTGCGCGTGGCGATCGCGTTAATCCCGCGCCGTCTCAGCTCTGCAATAACATCTTGGGAGATGGAGAACACCACATTCTTTTCGTAAAGGCCGTTGCCCACCGCACCGGGATCTCGCCCGCCATGGCCAGGATCAATGGCCACGACCTTAGCCCCTGGCCGCACCGGGACCGATGGCGCGCTGGCCCTGGGATCAGGTAGCTTTGCCGGGGGGACCTGAACCGAAATTAGCTTTTGCGATTGAGGGTTCGCATCGCGGACCGGAAAAAACTTTGGAAGGCGAACAAACCATCGGTTCGGAGCAATGCCGCGAATTTCCAGCTTGGAAGGACTGATGGTGTATTGCTTGGATAACTCCAACACAATGCGGGTGGTGCTTTTGTTGAACTGCGCCACCCGCATCTCTTTGATATAGCGACTTTTAATTTTTTGCTGGTTTTTCGGGCGCCGAATTGAAGTATTGGGCAGATCGATAATGACTCGGGTGGGATTGGGAACCACCAGTGCCCGAGGCTTGACCCCGGCATCGGTAATTAAATCCAGGCGAGCATCCTTGAGATCAAAATTCCAGTAGGTGAGCCTTGCCGCTTCCACGGAGGTTGCCACACTCGCTAAGAACAGGGTGAGCGGCGGAATAATCCAGCGAGCTAATTTCAAAATTTCCCCCTGACTGTCGCATTCATCAGTTGACGGTTCATCATGGGTGCAATCTCAAAACGTTTTGGGCTTACAGCATCGGAGGTGGGTAAAAACAGGGGCAAAATCCACTAATCCAGAGAAAAATTTAGCCATGCGTTTTTTTTTGACTCTAACCCGGGCCAGAATGTTTCCTTGCCCCCAGGGGCCGGGAGGCGAAAGGATTGCAACCGGTCCGACCCTTGAAGCCTTCGCCTTAGAGGGATCAGATGCTGGGATGTAGATTACTAGGAATATAGCCGTTCTGCAATTCTCAGTTTGGCAGATCGCGATCGCGGGTTGAGGGCCTGCTCCGCTGCGGTCGGTACCAGGGGCTTTTTGGTAAGGGGCCGCAGATCAGGGTGGTTTCGAAAACTCAGCTTAACTTGCCGATCCTCAAGGCTGTGAAAGCTGATGATGCACAGTCTGCCCTGGGGACGGAGCCATCGGGGGCTTATCTCCAGCAGGGTTTCCAGAGATTCCAGCTCCCGGTTCACGGCCATACGCAAGGATTGAAAAACCCGTGTTGCAGGATGAATGCGCCATTTCTTTTGCTTGAGGGCCACTGGCAGAGCGGCAATGACTAGGCTGGCTAGCTGCCCTGTGGTTTGCAGGGGACGGCGCTGTACCACCTGCCGAGCAATGCGTTTAGAAAAGCGCTCCTCTCCCAGGCGAAAAAATAAATCGGCCAGATCCCGTTCGCTGAGGTGATTGAGCAGATCGGCTGCAGTGAGATCCTGACTGAGATCCATGCGCATATCCAGAGGCGCGTCCTGGCGGAAGCTAAAGCCCCGTTCGCCTTGATCAAACTGAGCCGAACTGACGCCCAGATCGGCAAGAATGCCGTCAAAGCTTTCCAGGGGTGGAGAAAAGGTGGAAAAGTTCCCCTTCCAGAACTGGATGCGATCGCCGTAGGCCTGCAGGCGGGTTCGGGCCGCCTGCAGGGCCTGTTCGTCCTGGTCAATGGCAGTCAGGCACACCGTGGGGTCCGCCTCTAGAATGAGCTGGCTGTGACCGCCGCCGCCCACGGTGAGATCCAGATAGCATCCCCCCGACCGCAGATTCAGCCCCTCCAGGACCTCTGCGGCCAGCACCGAGACATGATGAAAGGGGAGCGGGGCTGGGGACGGAACAGCGCTGGCCATGGATTTACTCTCAACTCCACCAGAAATGGATTGCTTTACTATCTTGCCATTGGAACTGCAAGGGGAGATGATGAAAGGCTTGAGAGCAAAAGGCCCCTGGCTAGCCTCCGGGCCGGTCAAGGACCCTGCAACGCCGTCAAAGTTTAGGAATCTATGCGCCTGTCTCAGCTGCTATTGGTGACCCTTCGAGAAGATCCCGCGGATGCGGAACTTCCCAGCCATAAACTTTTGGTTCGAGCCGGATATATTCGCCGGGTGGGCAATGGGATCTATGCCTACCTGCCGTTCATGTGGCGGGTTCTACAAAAGGTTTCTCAGATCGTGCGCGAGGAAATGAATCGCAGCGGAGCGCAGGAATGTCTGTTGCCTCAGCTGCAGCCCGCTGATCTGTGGCGCGAGTCCGGACGCTGGGAGACCTATACCAAAGCCGAAGGCATTATGTTTGCCCTGCGCGATCGCCAGGATCGAGACCTGGGCCTGGGGCCTACCCACGAAGAAGTCATTACGGCCCTTGCCCGAGATTTAATTCGATCCTATCGGCAGCTGCCTCTGCATCTGTATCAAATCCAGACTAAATTTCGAGACGAAATCCGGCCTCGGTTTGGATTGATGCGCGGGCGAGAATTTATTATGAAGGACGGCTATTCCTTCCATGCCGATGCCGCCAGTTTAGATCAAACCTACAATTTGATGTACCAGACCTATAGCCGCATTCTCCAGCGCTGCGGACTAGAATTTCGGGCGGTGGAGGCGGATTCGGGAGCCATTGGCGGATCTAAATCCCATGAGTTCATGGTATTGGCTGAGGCGGGAGAAGATGAAGTTCTCTTCAGTGAAGATGGGCAATATGCAGCCAACAGCGAAAAGGCTGTTTCGGTGCCGCCCAAGGCTCAGCCTTCGCCCTTTACAGCGGTGGAAACCGTGGAAACCCCTGATTGTAGTACCCTTGAGGCCCTGTGTGAGTCCCTGAACTGCTCCGCCACCCAGGTCCTCAAGACGGTCCTCTACGGGGCATCCTTTGAGAATGATCGCCAGGTGCTGGTGTTGGTGGGTCTGCGCGGCGACCAAACCGTGAATGAGGTGAAGCTGGTGAATGCCTTGACTGCTCGGGCCCCGCGCTACGATGCCACGGCCCTTATTTCCCTCTCGCCCCTGGAAAGTGAGGCGGCCCAGGCCCTTTTAAAGCCCGATTGCCCCCTGGGCTACATTGCCCCGGATCTGAGCGACAAGTGGATCAACAATCAGCCTCACCTGGAACCAGCGTTTTTGCGGCTGTTAGATGAGACGGCGGTGCCACTTCAGGGCTTTGTCGCCGGGGCCAATCAGCTGGGCCAGCATCGGGTTGGCCTCCGCTGGGGCAATCCGATGGTTCAACCCCAGGAGGTGGTGGATGTGCGTCAGGCCCAGGCCGGCGATCGCGCTGTGCATGATCCCAGCCAGCGGTTACGGACTGCCCGCGGCATTGAGATTGGCCATATTTTTCAGTTGGGCCGCAAATATTCCCAGGCCATGGGGGCCACCTACACCAGTGAGCAGGGCAAAGAAGAGGCCCTGGTGATGGGGTGCTATGGGGTGGGGGTATCTCGTCTGGCCCAGGCCGCCGTGGAGCAGTCCTATGACGATCAAGGGATTATCTGGCCCGTGGCCCTTGCCCCCTACCAGGCCATTGTGGTCATCCCCAATCTCAAAGATGCGCAGCAGGTGGCGGTGGCAGACCAGATCTACCACGATCTCAACCAGGCGGGCATTGAAACCCTCCTCGATGATCGCCAGGAGCGAGCCGGTGTGAAGTTCAAAGATGCGGACCTGTTGGGCATTCCCTATCGGGTTGTCACCGGTCGTGCGGTTGCCCAGGGGGAAGTGGAAGTGGTGATTCGGGCATCGGGAGAATCGGTCCAGATTGCCATCGATCAGATTCTTCCAACCCTGCGCCAGTGGATTGCGCGGGCCCTGGCAGGGCCGGACCGCTAAACCAGCGTCCAAATTCTTGGCTCTAGATCCCTCTAGGGGCTGCTGGGCCATCTCAGATTAGGATAAAATTTGGGTCATGATCGGGGGATAGTGCTTGTGGGGATAGTGCTTTGAGTGAACATGCAGCGGACAGCCAAATCGACCCTTCCCAGGTTGCTGGGCCAGACCCTGATTCAGTGGATTCGGTGGCGGATCCGCGGACCCAAGAGGCCATCGAAAGTTTGGCGCGCATCCGCGAAATATTAACCGGAGAGCAGATTGCCAGCTGCTTTCAGCGCATTGAACAGTCGGAGCGGACCATGCAGCAGGCCCTGCAGGTCCTCGAAGATCGTCTCTGGCAGCGCCTAGATCAGATTCAGCAACAGCTGTCCAACGATATTCAATCGGTGACCCAGCAGCTTGAGTCCGGGATGCGCGATCGCCAGCAAGCTGAGCAGTCCCTGCGCGAGGGTCTGGGCCATGAAGGCCAGGTGCGGGATAGGCAAATCCAAGAGGTAGGACGGCAGATAGAAACGCTTCAGACCCAGATGCGGCAGGCTCTAGAGCATGAGTCCCAGCAGCTCAATGCGGCAATTAGCCACCAATCGCGGGACATCCTGGCCCGACTCGATCAAGAAGTCCACACCCTGATTCAACGGCAAACTCAGGACCAGGTTCGCCTCGCCCAGCTTCTGGAGGGCCTCGCCCAACAGATTCTTCAGCGCGGCAGCTAGGCCCGGTCCTAGCCGCCAAGTCAGCTTGAGATCGCTGGTAGGATAATGCTGTGAAAGGTTGAATGCGCAGGAGACGCCGTTGGTTATGCCGGAATCTAATTCTCCTGACCCAGCGGGTTTAGGAACTGACCTTTCTGGAGAAGGGAGCCACAGGGAACTTGTGGAACTGCGCGCGCTCATTTTTGGTCGGGACCTAGAGGCACAGCTGAAAGCAGGTCCCCTTTCTCCAGATAACGTGGCCAAGGTTCTGCCCGAAGCGATCTCTCAGTCGGCAGCGGTTTCCGAGGATTTGGTGATTGCCACGGTGCCCACGGTTGAATCTGCCATTAAAGCTTCGGTGGCTCAGGATCTCAATGTGCTTTCCGATGCACTATTTCCAGTCATTGGTCCTGCCACGCGCAAGGCAGTGGCGACCGCGATTAAAAACCTGACGGATTCGCTCAATGAAACTCTAGATCTGAGCGTCTCGCCCAAGAGCTTGCGCTGGCGCTTCGAAGCCTGGCGAACCGGACGATCCTTTGCCGAGGTCATGCTCCTGCGCACCTTGCTCTATCAAGTTGAGCAGGTCCTGTTAATTCATCGGCAGTCTGGACTGTTGCTGCAGCAGGTCATTGCCGAAACCCTCGTCACCCAAGACCCGGACCTGGTGTCCGCCATGCTCACAGCCATTGAGGACTTTGTGAAGGATTCCTTTAGCATGGCCCCGGAAGGATCCCTGGACGCCTTGGAGTTCGGCAATTTGACTCTTTGGATTGAAGAAGGCCCCAAGGCGGTTCTGGCCTGCCTCATCCGCGGCACTCCCCCCCAGGATCTGCGTACGCTGATGCAGCAGAAGCTAGAGCAAATCCACCGCAACTTTGCTGCGCCCCTGGCTAGCTTTCAAGGAGATACCGAGGCCTTAGCCGATACCCAGATTTATCTGGAGGATTGCTTGCTGGCCCAGTACCAGCCGCGCAAGACCAATCGCAAACTGCTGCCGATTTTACTGGTGACGGTGGGAGTGGGCTTGGGCGGCTGGGGACTTTGGGAGGCTTACCATCGACATCAGTGGCGACAGGCCATTGCCCAACTCGACAAGCAGCCGGGCATTGTCATTCTAGAGACACAATTTCGCCATCGGGGACCCCGGATTCGAGGGTTGCGCGACCCCCTAGCTATTAATCCCAAGCGCTGGTTTGAGGCCAAAGGACTGGATACCGAGGCTGTTCAACTGCAATTTGAACCCTACTGGTCTCTCTCCCGTGATTTTATCGCCGCAAGGGCCAGGAAGCTACTGAATCCGCCTGAGACCGTTCAGCTGATGGTGGATGATCAGCAAGTGCTTCAGGCGGTGGGCGTTGCCCCCTTGGCCTGGGTCCAGGAGGCAGATCGCCTGAGCCGTCGGCTGGAGGGCCTCGCTGGTTGGAACCGCGATCGCCTGGTGCTGCAAGAGGAGCAAATCCTTGCACAAAGGTCCCAGGCCTTGGAGGATCAACAACTGTTGTTTGCCGAGGGCAGCGCCCAGATCACCGGGCCACAGCAGCAAGCCCTCACCGCGATCGCCAAGGACCTGCGCGCCCTGGTTCAGCTAGCCCAGCAAACCCAGCAAAGCCTGCAAGTTACGATTAATGGATACGCATCGCCCGTGGGCGGTTTTGAGCGCAACGTCGAGCTCAGTCAAATTCGGGCTGAGACGGTCAAACAAGCCCTGGTGGGGTTGAAGGTGCCCAGTGAGGTTCTAGTCGCCAAGGGGAATGCCCCACCCTCTGCGGATGGAGTAGATCAAAGCGTGCAGTCCCAGAGAAAGGTGACCTTTCAAGTGTCTCTCACCGCTGCGGCGCCCCCGGGCTCATAAATCAAGACATGATCCAAAAGAAAGTCTGCATGATAGGTGCCTTTGCCACGGGAAAGACCAGCCTCGTCGCCCGATACGTGCGCGGAATTTATTCCGAGAAGTATCAAACCACCATTGGGGTCAAAATTGATAAAAAAGTCGTCCAGACCGCTCAGCAAACGGTTAATTTAATTTTGTGGGATATTTATGGCGAAGATGAGTTCCAGCGCCTTAAGCTTTCCTATCTGCGCGGTGCCTCGGGGTTTATCCTGGTGATTGATGGTACTCGTCTGGAAACCCTGTCGGTGGCCTTAGATCTCCATCAAAAAGTGCGGGAAACCCTGGGACCGGTTCCCTTTGTCGCGATTCTTAACAAACTTGACCTGAGGGAAGATTGGGAAGTAGCCCCAGATCATATTGCAGACATGAAAGCCCAGGGCTGGGACCTATTGTTCGGCAGCGCCAAAACTGGGCTTGGCGTGGAAGATTGCTTTGGGCGCCTTACCCAAAAGATGCTCATGGAGACCCCCTGATTGACTTTTCCCGCTGAATTGCTGCAGATCCTGGCTGCCTGGTGTGCCCAAAACGCCCTTGCCTACTTCCAGGTTACCGAGCAGGGGGAAATTCTCTCCTGGGGAACCGGATCGGCCCCACTCCCTCAGGGGTTACTCTGGCCCCAGAATCCACATTGGCTAGAGCCTCCCAGCCCATCAGAATCGGGCTGGATCGGGGATTGGGTGGAGGCGCTGCAGCCCCTATTTCCCCTGGAGCCTCCCTACGACCCGATCAAGTGGGTACAGCTAACCCCAGATCGGGTGGTGGATGTGGTGTTTTTTCCCGGAACCGTAGCTCACTGGGTGATTTTGCTCGATTCCCAGGCTGAATTTGAACAGCAGCAGCGGTGGTCCCAAGCGCGAAATGAGCTGCGGTTACTGCAGCAACAGCAGCAGCGGATCTTGCAGTCCTTGGGCAAGTCTTGGCCCTGGTTGGGGGCACCGCGTCTGGACCGAAGTTTGGCCGATCTGCTGCAGCGCTTCAGCCTGAGGTTATCGGGAAGTCAGGCCTTCAGTTTGTTGCACCTGAAATTTTTTTCCCAAGCTGATTCAGCCCAGACCCACAACTTACTGGCCAGATCTATCGCCGACCATCAGCTATTGGCCATTCTCCATCGCGCCCTGGACGAGGGCGGATCGTTGGTAGGGCTTGATAGCCATGGGGTCTGGGCACTATTTCTAGCCTTCACCTCCCTTCCTCATCCCCTCGTGCAAGCGATGGGGTATCTCAAGGCCGTGCAGCGCGCTCTGGATGACGAGCCCACGCTGGGGCCATGGGCCATGGGCGGAACCCTCCTAGGCGCGGCAACGGCCCCCCTGGAGCAAAACCATGTCCTAGAGACCCTCTGGCAAGCGCTCAGCCCTGTTTTTGAGCGGTCCTTAGAAATTTCCCTTAGAATTAAAAAGGGCTGGCTCTTCATTGATGCTGACAGCCTCGCCCTTTTAAATCAAAACAAAGTGAACTTGGAATCTTTTTTTCTGAACCTGAAAACCTTAGATTAAGACCAGCGCTTATCCTAACTTGAATGCATGGGTCAATTTTCAGCGATATTTTTGTTAAATTAGGGATTTTGATCCTGGCGCGACATCCCGCTGGTCACTTTGAACAGGTGGGAGAGGCGCCCGCCTGGGCCAAGCAAAGATTGGCCTGCATTCGAAATCGATTTCCCAGGATCTTGGCGGCGGATATCTCATCCTTCCTGGAGGATTTCATGGTGGAGGCCCAGGAAATTTGGGATGCCGCACGTCCTGAAATTCTCCGATCGGGATTGTGGAGTGAGATGGCCGAGGACGGATCTGCCCCACTGCACCTGGAAGCCTGGGTGTGTAATGTGGCCGAGGTCCCCCTGCTGCTGATTCTGGATGCGGAGGTGGGCTATCAAGAGAAGGCAGACTGGCTTCAAACCGCCCGTCAGGAGCGACTGGAACAGCTTGATGAACGCAAGGTGGTTGCCGAACGGATGACTAGCGCGTCCTTCTATGATGGGTTGACGGGATTGCCCAATCAGGCCCTTTTGATGGTGAAGCTGTCCCAGTGGATCGAAAACCTGCACCAACATCCCACCCAAACGTTTTTATTCCTGATCGTCAATCTGCACCGATTTCAAACCATTAATGATCGCTTCGGGCGAGACTGGGGAGATCAATGCCTGATTCAGGTTGGGTTGCGGTTAAAATCCGTATTTCGGCGCCTGCATGTGGTAGCGCGACTTGGCGGCGACGAGTTTGCCCTGCTGGTGCAGCGGCCTCCCCCAGCGGACATCCATCTCCTCCTGCAATCGATCCAAGCTGTTTTTCAGCTGCCCTATCAACTGGGGGCTGAGTCAGTGCGGCTGTCGGCCTGTATCGGGGTGGTTGTTGTGGATAATCCCCAGGGAAGTCCCCAGGTCTTACTGCGCAATGCCAGTATTGCCATGGGACAGGCCAAACGCTTAGGGGCCGGGGAATGGGTGTTGTTTAACGAAGGGATGGAGCAGGAGGTGGTTTCATGGCTCAATTGGGAGTCTCGATTGCAGCAGGCCATTGTCAATCAAACCTTAGACCTGGTTTTTGAACCCATTGTGGCCCTGGCCACCCAGAAGCAGGCGGGGTTAGCGGTGCAGCTTCATCGCCAGTCTTTTCCAGCCCTCTCCAACCCAGCTTTCTCCAACCCAGCCTTCTCCAACACCGATGTGGAGACGCTATTGCGTCAGGCCAATTTAATCCAGGCCTTAGACCGTTCCATCTTGAAGCAAACGGAGCCGCTCCGCGACGCGGCCCCTGCAGCCATGGAATCCCACTTAATCCTCCTTCCCTTTCACCTGGCTTCCCTCACTGCTGCCTCGCTGCGGGACCAGCTGACCCGGTGGGTTGCCGTGGCAAAGGGGTTGTCAATCCAGCTTGTTTTAATTTTTGATGCCGATCCACGGGCGATGCCTGCCATGGACCTGAGGCCGATTCTAGAGGATTTGCATCGACAAGGGGTTGGCCTTGCTCTGCGCGATTCAGGGCTATCGCTCGCGACCGTCACCCAGGTGGAAGGGTTGCCCTTTGAGTTTCTGGTGGTGGAGTCTTCGAGCTTGCGGCTGGAAACCGAGCCCGCCCTTTCCCTGGGTCAGCAGTTTGTTCAGGCACTGCACCGGCAGCAGGTCAAGCTGATTGTGGAAAACGTGGTGGCCCCGACGCAGGTGGCCAGCCTTCAGGCCCTGGGAGTGGATTATGTTAAGGGACCTGGGGTGGGTCAACCCCTATCCCTCTCTCAGGCCCAGGCAACAAGGCAGCAAAGCGGCCTGCTAACCCAATCTTGAACCGTTCCCCCCGGTGCCCGTTCTCTTGCCCCCCTCTTACAAAACATGAGTGCTTCAAAACCTCCTCCTGTCCGTGATGGCTCCAGCTCGCAGGAACCGCCACTTTGGTATGCCTGTTTGCAGCACCCCGCCACGGAATTTACTCAGACGCCCCTGCCTGTTCTTGCCGGGGCGATTCCGGCAGGACTGACCGGCACGCTCTATCGGAATGGTCCTGCTCGCTTTGAGCGGGGCGGAACGCGCGTTTCTCATTGGTTTGATGGGGATGGCGCTGTGCTGGCCGTTTCCATCGCCGCTGGATCGGCCATGGGGTGTTACCAATATGTTAAAACCCGAGAGTATCTGGAGGAGGATAGGGCAGACTGCCTGCTCTATGGAGGCTATGGGACCCTCCCGGCGGTGGGGCTATGGAACCGCATGCAGCGCACCATTAAAAACGCGGCTAATACCTCTGTCCTGCTGCTGCCGGATCGACTGCTGGCACTGTGGGAAGGTGGCAAGCCCCATGGACTGAATTTGGAAACCCTGGAAACCCTGGGCATTGATGATCTCGGATTTCTGGGTCCGCAGCAAACCTTCTCGGCCCATCCCAAGCAAGATCCGGTTTCTGGAGAAATTTACAATTTTGGGGTCAGCCTAGGGCGGGAGGGCCAGCTCTTTGTCTATCGCTGCGATCGCTGGGGGCGACTGCTGCGACAAACCCAGCTGCCCCTTAAGGACATTCCCTTGATCCACGACTTTCTGCTGGCGGGTCCTTATCTGGTGTTTTGTATTCCACCAGTCTTTTTGAAAAATCCGCTGCTGATTTTGCTGGGGATGAAGAGCTACAGCGATTGTCTCCAGTGGAGACCCCAGCGGGGAACTCAGCTGCTGATTCTGGATCGCGAAACCCTGGAGGTTCTGCAACAGCAGCCCTTAGATCCCTGGTTTCAATGGCATGTCGGTAATGGCTACCTCACCCCCTCTGGGCACCTAGACCTCACCGTCATGCGCTATGACACCTTTCAAACCAATCAATTTTTAAAAGAAGTCATCACCGGGTATCCCCACACCGAAGCAACGGCCCAATTCTGGCAATTGACGGTAGATCCCCACACCGGCCGGGTCATTCAAACCCAAACCCTCTTGGAGGAAAGCTGCGAGTTTCCCGTGGTGCCAGCCCAGCAGGTGGGCCTGCCTCAGCAGCAAACCTTTTTTGCCCTTCAAGGAGATCGCGCTCGCCCCACGGATTTACTCCAGGATCTTGGCCGCTATCACCACCCGACGGCAACCCTGACCCGCACTGCGCTGCCACCAACCCACTATCCCATGGAGCCTATTTATGTTCCCAGTTCAGACTGTCCTGATCGAGGGTGGATCCTCAGCGTGCTCTATGATGGCGATCGCCACACAAGTGAGGTTTGGATCTGGGACAGCGATCACCTGGATGCCGATCCCCTGTGTCGACTGGGCCTGCCTGCGGTAATTCCCATTGGATTTCATGGCCAGTGGCAGCCCAGGGCTGGCCCTGGGGGATAAGGGCGCTCAGATCTCAAGGCCCCAGAGCGAAGTCAGGACTGGGAAAGGCTCCTAAAAAAACCGTCAAGAAATCCAGTCCTCACCCATGGCCCCCGCTAGGGCGGGGGCAAGACCACCCTGGGCGAAAGAACCCCTTCAAAGTAGCGACCAATTCCCAGGGGCTGCTGCTGTTGCGTTAACACCAACACCGGATAGGGCGCCTCTGCCGCAGCCAGCGATTCCAGGGGCAAACGCTGGCCAAAGCACCAGCGCTGGGTCCAGACCGGATCAAGCTTGAGGCTAGGGAGGTGGCTAAGGGCGGTGGGAATCTCAATGGGCTGGAACTGTTCCTGCTGAACCTGCTGGGCCAGGGTGTCCAGGGTGTGACTGCCGGATAAATCAAAGCCGCCGCTGTGGGTGCGAATTAACTGGGCCAGGGTGCCCCCCACTCCGAGAGCGGTGCCTAAGTCGCGCGCGATCGCCCGAATATAGGTTCCGGGGCCACAGGTAATGGCAAGAACGAGCTGGGCCACCTCCCCGGCCTGCCAATCCAGAATGTCCAGGGTTTGAATGTGCACCGGTCGTGGCGCGATCGTGACCGATTTTCCCTGTCGAGCCAGGGCATACTGACGCTGACCGTCAATCTGAATCGCGCTGTAGCGGGGGGGAATTTGATCGATGTCCCCCAGAAAGCCGGGAAGAAGGGCCTCAATCTGGTGGCGCTGCACCCCTACAGCGGATTGACGCCCCAGGATCTGCCCTGTCAGATCGTCGGTGTCGGTGTGTAGGCCTAAATGTATTATCGCCCGGTAGGACTTTTCCCCAGGTAGATAGGGCAGTAGCCGGGTGGCGGGTCCAAGGGCCATGGGCAACACCCCCGTGGCCGCCGGGTCCAGAGTGCCGCCGTGCCCAACTCGCTTGCATTGCAGCAGCCGACGCAGGCGAGACACGCAGTCGTGGGAGGTCAAACCAGCGGGTTTGTTGAGATTAATAAAACCAGGCCTCATGGGCAAGGGACCAACAACGTTAAAACAAAATTAAAAAAAGGGAGGAGCCTCACAAGTTTCTCAAAGTGTTTCCCTAGAGTTTGATTGCGGGACGGGAACGCATCGGAAGGATACAAGAGTCATGGATTATCTTTACCATCTTGGCAAGCTTAGCCTCGTGTTAAGAGTCATCTACCATCTCAAGCATCACGCCTTGCCAATTCGGTTTATCACGGTGCTGCATCAGCTAGATGGGTGGGTGGTGCGCATTAAAACGGGACTGCTGTGGGATCAAGGATCCCTGGACAATCTGCAGGCCTTCCTTTTGGAGGTGGGGGTTCCCTACAGGCCAAGCTCCACCATGATCTCATTATTGGAGAGTCTGGAGCAGGGCCAGTCTCCCACCATGGTGATGAATCGCTACCACATTCCCGTCATCGTCCATGGCAAACCCGATGCCGAAGAAATCCATGTCTTTGAAGCCGAACTTATCCAGGGATTGGGATATCGTCCTGAAACGCTCGCCTAGGATTCTGGGGACGGATCTGTTTTCTGCGGCCAGAACCGAACCATACGAATGTAGGCCTGGGCCAGGCGCGGCAACAGCAGGGGGCGAACAAGGCGCGGATCAAAGGCGGAAAATTGGACAGCGTAGCTGTGCTGACAAGCGGAGAGGATCTGGGAAAAGGTCCATTGTCCCAGGAGTCGATCGGCCTGGGTGGGTGACTCGGGTAAGGTGTCATCATACTCATTGCGATGGGTGCGCTGCAGCAGTTCCCAGAGCCAGCGACGCTGATGCCAAATCGCCACAGCGCCGAAGCTTTCATATTCTGGCTTTTGGCGGACTTGAGTTTGGAAAACCAGCCAGTTGGCCAGAAACATGACGTGTCTGGCTTGAATCTGCAGCTGGCTGGCCCACAACTCCAGCAGGGGCGTTGGCAAATATTGAGCCTGGCGCAGCAGCCCTAGCAGCCCGGACCCCAAAAACAGCTCCAGATTGGCGTTGTAGAGCGATCGCTTGAAGCCTGCCTCACCCCTCAGGGGCGAGGGGCCAGGTGGCGCCAGCGAAGGCAGTTGATACTGTTGACACAGGTCCCGAATAAAATCGGCCTGGGCCTGACTTTCCTGGCCAATTTGAGCAATGGCTCCCTGGAGCAGCTTTCCGGAGGCGCTGTGGCTAAAGCTGGCAAGGGTTTGGGCCTGATGCACCTTTTGCTTGTAGAGGGATGGCCAAAACCTCATCTCAGCCAGGCGCTCCTGGGCGGATGCATCCAGCTCAGGCCAATTCAGGGGGGCAGGGTTCGGGGAATCGCCCTGGAGAATCAGCTCACAGAAGAGTTTTTTGTGGGAATAGCTCCCAAGAATAAAGGGTTCCACTTAAAAATCTGCACTCATGGGGGTTCGGGGAAATGGAATCACATCACGAATATTCTGCATTCCCGTCATAAATTGTACTAGGCGTTCAAACCCTAACCCAAAGCCTGCGTGGGGAACGGTGCCATAGCGTCTGAGATCGAGATACCACCAGTAATCCTCCCCAGGCAGATTTGTCTCCTGCATGCGGGCTTGCAGGACCTCTAGGCGTTCCTCCCGTTGCGACCCGCCCACCAGCTCTCCAATCTTGGGCACCAGAATATCCATGGCCGCTACGGTTTTTAGATCTTCATTGAGGCGCATGTAAAAGGCTTTGATGTCCTTGGGATAGTCAGTTACAATTACCGGCCGTTTGACCAGATCCTCGGTGAGATAGCGCTCATGCTCGGACTGTAAATCGATGCCCCAAGCCACGGGAAACTCGAAGGATCGATCGCACTGTTCCAGGCGATTAATGGCCTCGGTGTAGGTCATGCGCTCAAAGGGCTGATCAATGATCAGCTGGGCGGTTTCTAAGACTGTGGAGTCGATGCGCTGGTTAAAAAATTCAAAGTCGTCGGCGCATTGCTCCAACACCTGACGAAAGACAAATTTTAGGAAGGATTCGGCCCAATCCATATCCCCTTGCAGATTACAAAAGGCCATCTCGGGCTCCACCATCCAAAACTCGGCTAAATGACGCGAGGTATTGGAGTTTTCTGCTCGGAAGGTGGGGCCAAAGGTATAGACATGAGTAAAGGCCATGGCCATAATTTCTGCCTCCAGTTGACCGCTGACGGTCAGGTAGGTGGGTTGGCCAAAAAAGTCCTGGCTCCAGTCAATGGACTGCTGGGCGGTCAGGGGCAAGTGATGGAGGTCCAAGGCTGTGACGCTAAACTGTTCTCCAGCGCCTTCGCAGTCGCCATGGGTAATGATGGGGGTGTGTACCCAGAGAAACCCCTGCTCCTGGAAAAACTGATGGATAGCGTGGGAGCAGGCATTGCGAACGCGAAACACTGCGCCCAAGGTATTGGTGCGCGATCGCAGATGGGCAATGGTGCGCAGAAACTCAAAGGAATGTCGCTTTTTTTGTAGGGGATAGGTTTGTGGGTCAGCGGTTCCCCATACTTGCAGAGAAGTGGCTTTCAGCTCAATGCGTTGATTTTTGCCCTGGGAGGCCACCAGGTCTCCGTGCACCGTGACCGAGGCGCCCGTTCCCAGCTGATTGAGCTGCGCCGCAAAGGCGGGCAAGGCTTCATCAAGCACCACCTGCAGTCCCTGCATGGAGGATCCATCATTGAGGTCGAGAAAGGCAAAGCCTTTCAGGACTCGCTTGGATCGCACCCAGCCATTGGCCATCACTGCATCACCGGGTTGACCATGGTTCAGAATCGATCGAATAGAAGGCGGACGAGAAACAGCCATGGGGTCAGAACCTAAAACGATGGGCCCAGGGATCCACTGTCTAAACCGTGTCTAGACCGTACCCAGACCTTGACTTACCCGTGCAATCCTAGCAGACTGGCCGAGGCCCTGGCGGCCCGTGAGGAGTTGCCTGAGGTGATTGCGCCGTGCCAACAAAGGCGGTTTAATGAGGCTACCCTGGGCAGATTGTCCGCGCGATCGCCTAGCTTTTGCTGTGATGAGGATTTTCCCCTTGCCCTCCCTTCGCACTTTCCTGCGGCGTGCGCCAGCCTTCCTCCTTCCCCTGGCCGATGGCATCGATCGACTCAACCAAGGGATTGGCCGCCTCAGCCTGGGGCTGGTGGTGATCATGATTGGCGTGGGGGTCTGGAACGTGATCGGACGGTTTTTAGGCCGCGCCCTGGGGATCAACCTCACCTCTAACGCCTTGATTGAAGCCCAGTGGTATCTCTTTGATTTGATTTTTTTGCTGGGTGCGGCCTATGTCCTCCGCCATAACGAACATGTGCGCGTCGATGTTCTCTCCAATCGCTGGTCGAGGGTGCGACGGGCCTGGGTGGATCTTGGGGGAACTCTGCTGTTTTTGATTCCTTTCTGCCTGATGGTCATCGTGGTTTCCTGGCAAAGCGTGGTGCGCTCCTGGCAAATCGGGGAGCTTTCGCCTGACCCTGGTGGATTGCCGCGCTATCCAATTAAGACCATGATTCTGGTGAGCTTTGCCCTGCTGATTCTTCAGGGAATTGCAGAGATTATCAAGCAGTGGGCCTTCCTCACCGGTCAGCGGGTGCCCCCTCTCGACCCCCCTGAGTCAGAACTGTAATGGCGATCGCGCCCCAGTCAATGGAGAAATCGCAGGTTGAGGCATCAAGATGAGGCATCAAGATGGGTGAATGGGTCATTGAAATCGACACCAACTGGCTTGGGCCTTGGATGTTTGTCGCAGCCTTTGCGCTGCTTATGCTGGGGTATCCGGTGGCCTTCTCCCTGGGGGGGGTGGCCCTGCTATTTGCCGGGATTGGTATTGCCTTTGGGGTATTTGATCCAATTTTTCTAACGGCGATGCCCGAGCGGATCTTTGGCACCATGTCCAACTACACGCTGCTCGCGATTCCATACTTTATTTTCATGGGATCTGTCCTGGAAAAAACTGGGATAGCCGAACGCCTGCTCGAAACCATGGGCATTTTATTTGGGCGAGTGCGCGGTGGCTTGGCCCTGGCGGTGGTTTTGGTGGGAGCCCTCCTGGCCGCCACCACGGGAGTAGTGGCGGCCACCGTCGTTGCCATGGGCCTGATTGCCCTGCCGGTGATGCTTCGCTATGGCTATGATAAGCAGTTGGCCACAGGAGTGATTGCGGCCTCGGGAACCCTGGGCCAGATCATTCCGCCCAGCGTGGTGTTGGTGGTTCTTGGAGACCAGCTGGGGGTCTCGGTGGGGGATTTGTTCATTGGTTCGCTCTTGCCGGGGCTGATCATGACTGCTGCCTTTGCCCTGCATGTCTTAGTGATTACCTGGCTGCGGCCCGACCTTGCCCCGCCCCTGCCAGAATCCCTCCGCCAGATTAGCCGCCGTCAGTTAGGACGTCAGGTTCTGAGGGCCATGCTGCCTCCCCTGGTGCTGATTTTACTGGTCCTGGGCAGTATTTTCTTTGGCCTTGCAACCCCCACTGAGGCTGGAGCCATGGGCTGTCTCGGCACCATCGCCCTCGCCTACGCCAATCGTCAGTTAACCTGGGGCGCGCTGCAGGAGGTGAGTGACATCACCCTGCGTACCACAACCATGGTGATTTTTATTCTCTTTGGGTCGACTGCCTTTAGCCTGGTGTTTCGTGGCCTCAATGGCGATCAGTTTATGTTTAATCTACTGGCCAATCTGCCTGGGGGAACCTGGGGCTTCATTGGGGTCAGTATGGCTGTGGTTTTTGTGCTGGGCTTTTTTATTGACTTTTTTGAAATTGCCTTCATTGTGGTGCCGCTATTTGTGCCGGTGGCAAAATATTTAGGCCTGGATTTAATCTGGTACGGGGTCATTCTGGGCACCAATTTGCAAACCTCCTTTTTAACCCCGCCCTTTGGCTTTGCCCTCTTTTATCTGCGTAGCGTAGCTCCCCCTCAGGTGAGCACCCAGGATATCTATCGCGGGGTGGTTCCCTTTATTTTGCTGCAGCTAGGGGTTCTGCTGCTGATTATTCTCTTCCCGAATCTTGTTAGCTTTCTTCCCGCCTTGGGAGCAGGCTAGGGTCTCCTTCTAGGCCTCTATTCATGGGTGGTCTGCTGTTGATAGGCCAGGTAAACGGCTTCGAGGAAAACCTCGGGCGACGTTTCGAAGGGCAAGGGGGATAGCCCCATGAGCTGGATGGCCTGTTGGGCAAGGTGGATAGCCAGTTCTGAGCGCGCCCGCCAGTCCATTGCTTGACGACGCTGCAAATATTCACGAATCACCGCGAAGTCATCCGGGTGTAATTGACCTACCTCATGCTCCAGGGCCATCTCCAGACTCAGGGTTTGCACTTCCGGTGACATTCCCAGGGCCAATGGGGAGAAGGACCGATCTTCCTGAATCACCAACGTGCCAGCAACCCAGTCCCCAAGCCGCTTTTCCCGCTGCCCCAGAATAATCAGCAGCATCCCTAAAAAGGCAATATCGTCCAGGGGGCGCAAAAGGGATCGCAGCAGAGCCTGGGCTAAACCCACTGGCTGACCATCCTCACGAATGACGCGGATTTTAGCGTAGCGCTTGCCGGGGGTTTGCCCCTGCCAAAGGGTTTCAAAGACCACAAAATAGCCCGTATACACCCCAAATACGATGAGCAGGGCAACGGCCGTGAGCCAGAGATTCCCATTCTCCTTGGCACCATTTATGGTGTCCATGGACACCTGGATTTGATAGGAGAGCCAGGCCCAGGCACTTAATAAACCCAGCAGCAGCAGGCCCCAGATTAGGTAATCAACCAAGAGCGCCACGGCACGATTGCCGATGCCTGCCAGGCGAAATTCCAGCTCGACACTTTCGGGAGTGCGAATTTTGACGCGATTAAATAAGCTCATGGATCTATGGGATCTATCGGCCCCGCTGGATTTCGCAAGCCTAGCCCAAAGCCTTCCCGACGCGCCCGCAGATCGTAGTA
The DNA here is from genome assembly GCF_000817775.3 of Lyngbya confervoides BDU141951. Lineage (GTDB taxonomy): Bacteria > Cyanobacteriota > Cyanobacteriia > Thermosynechococcales > Thermosynechococcaceae > Lyngbya > Lyngbya confervoides. Next base: position 86,682 of record NZ_JTHE03000100.1, on the reverse strand, counting down.
AACTACGGCCTTAATCGCCTGCCAGAGCGGCATGACCAGGATGGCTCCCCCAAAGCTCACCCCCAACAGGAGGAAGGTGGAGAGCAGGGCCACCCCAGGGTTGACGTCCTCGGTGGGAAGCAGGGCACTAAGGACCTGGGTGGGAATATTCACCACCAGGGTAATCAGAAAGGTCACCACCACAATCCACTGAATGCGACCTACGGCCCCTTGAGTGAGCTTCCAGCTGCGACTGATGGCCGAAACCGCGTCCAGGTTTGGCTCAATGGCAAGGGGCACTTCCACAATCAACAGACGTGAAAAGAGGCGAATGATCAAAATCAGCAGGGCGATAAACCCCACCACGGCAAAAATCGGCAGGATCACCCTCGCCAACCCTGGAGATACCGATCCTAGAACCAAGGCCAGCCCCACTAAAATCAGCAGGGCAATGATCACCACGATATAAATTCCGAAGGCAATACAGCCCACCAGTAGCCCCGCCGCCAGAAAATTCCAGAGCTGAGGCTGGGTATGGCGCATGACCTCTGCTTCCGACTCCGGCTGCTGAATGACATCTCCAAAGGCTAAGCGAGCAATCCGCCCCGTGATTTCACTGTACTTTGCCCATCCATACACGGGGACAAAAATCCAGAGGTAGGCGATCGCCGAGAGCCTCAGATATTGAGTCAGATGGGTTCGATAGAGGCGCACCCCAGCACTGACCACGTCCCCCACACTCAGCGGTTGAAACGGACGACTCGGATTAGAATTAAACATAGCTTGCAAAACGAAGTGCCAAGGTTGAGGCTATCTTAGGCGAGTTTTCCCCCTTGCTCAATCTTTCGGGTTATGAATGTCAAACGCTGGATTGCCAGACGAGAACCCAATTGGACCCGCTTAGAAGCATTGTTGACCCAATTGGAACGGCGCGGGCTACCGTCGCTTTCGACTTCAGAGATCAAGGAATTAGCCAGTCTCTATCGTTCGGTCTGTGCTGACCTCGCCCGCGCCCGAACCCATCAGTCCCAGGTGGGGCTCACCCTTGTACAGGTGCTGCAGCGCCTCACCTCCCGTGGCTACAGCCAGATATACCAGGGGCTGCGCCCCCAGAATTGGCGGTCCATCGTGACCTTTTATCGCGATCGCTTTCCGGTGTTAATTCAAAACACGCGTGGATCCCTGGCCCTGGCCACTGGACTTTTTGCCCTAGGGGGGGTGATGGGCTGGTGGTTTGCCTGGCGCGATCCGGTGTTTCTTGCGCTTGTGGTGCCAGAACCGCTGATCCACACTGTCCAGGAAAAGGGCGAGTTGTGGATGGGATCGATTTTGGGCACGGAACCCGTGGCCTCAAGCTCCATCATGATCAACAATCTGTCGGTTTCCTTTCGAGCGGTGGCTGGTGGGATGACCCTGGGGATCTTCACCATCTTTTTATTATTTTTCAACGGATTGCTCATTGGCGCTGTGGGGGCGCTGGTGGGTCAAAACAACCTGGCGATCCCCTTTTGGGCCTTCGTCGCTCCCCACGGCGCCCTGGAGTTGCCCGCTATCTTCATGGCCGGGGCCGCAGGGCTGTTGATTGCCCGCGGGTTGCTCTTTCCCGGTCAGTTTCGGCGGCGCGATGCTCTCAAATACTATGGGCTGCAGGCGGTGCAGCTCATGTATGGAGTCATTCCCCTGTTAGTGGTGGCCGGGGGGATTGAAGGCTTTTTCTCCCCCAGTCCCCTGATTGCGGACCCGCTTAAGTACCTGGCGGGTCTCCTGCTGTTGACGGCCCTTGGGGCTTACTGTAGTCGTCAGCCCAGGCCCCTGCCATCCTCTAAAGCTGATGTTTGGCCTTGATCTGGAGATAGCGATCCACCAGGGAGGTGGACACTTGATTCGCCGGGGCATCCAGCACCAGCACCCCCTGCTGCTGGAGACTGGCAAAGGCAACCTGACGCTGGGCCAGTAAATCCAGGGCCACAGCACGGGCATAGCTGCTGGGGATGTCTTGCGTCAGCCGATGGGCTTGCACATCCACCTGGGGGTCGCGCAGGGTGACGCAAAAGGGGAGATAGCGCGGTGTTAAACGTCCCAGGGCCGCCAGAAGTTCTACAGAGGCCGTGGCATCCACAATGTCGGTAATCACCACCACCAGCGCCCGTCGCGTTTGTTGATTGGCCAGGGTGGTCACCGCACCCAGATAGTCGGGCTCTAGTAGCTTGGGCTCAATGGGCGTGAGCTGTTCAATGAGGGTATTCAAGTGGGCCTGGCCGCGCTGGGGCGCAATCCAGGTATGGATCTGGCGATCAAAGACACCGACCCCCACGCGATCGCCCCGATGCAGCCCCGCCAGGGCCAGGGACAAGGTGGCATTTAAACCCCAATCAAATCGAGCTAATCCCTTTACCTGAGCCGTCATTAGGCGACCGCGGTCCAAGAGAATCATGAGGGTCTGCTCCTGCTCGGGCTCTAGGACTCGCACCAGCGGGACTCCGCGTCGGGCCGTCGCCTTCCAGTCAATGAATCGAGGATCATCCCCTACGCCATACTCGCGCAGCTCCGCAAACTCTGTGCCGATGCCTAGACGCCGCGCCCGGCGAATATTTCCCGAGGATTCTAGGGTGAGGCGAATCGTCAGAGATCGCAGCCCCAGCAAATCAGGATAAACCGCCACCGTTTCGGCCAGGGGAAGGCGCCAGTCGTGCCAACTCAGCTTCCAGGGACTGAGCTGCCGCACCTGCACGTATTTCCAGTCGTAGGTACCGCGCTGGGTGGGGTGCACAGTGTAGGTCAGATCCTGCTGCGTCTGGGGGGGAAGCTGGACCTGCAGCGGCATTGCGGTGCCTGAGAATGCTAGGGGATAGGCATCCCAAACCTGAAGCGTTGCCGGCCCATCGCCAGTGATCAGGGTCAGCGTGACCGGGTTATCGCGGCCAATGGAAAGTCGGTGGGCCACCTGCCGAAGCACCTGGACGCGCCGGGAGCGAAGGCGGCGATGATCCCAAAGGGCCACCCCTCCCACCAGCAGGTTAAACAGCAGCAGCCCTCCGACTCCCAGGGTGGGCGAAAAGAGCAGCCAGAGCATCACGGCCATGGCGCCGCTCAGCAGTAGTAGACCGTAGGTGCGCAGTGCTGGTACCATCGCAGTCCCCCTAGCGAGGCACCGGAACGTGCGCCAGAATCGATCTGATGATGGCATCCACCTCCATGCCATCGAGCTGGGCCTCCGGTCTGAGAATCAGACGGTGTCGAAGGAGGGGTTGGGCCACTGCCTTAACATCATCAGGCGTCACAAAGCTGCGCCCGGCCAGCCAGGCTTGGGCCTTACTCCCCTTTACCCAGGCCACCGTCGCTCTGGGGGAAGCTCCAAGGACGAGATCGGGATGACTCCGAGTCTTTTGCACCAGGCTTAGCACATAGTCCAGAATGGACTCCTCCACCCGCAGCGATCGCACTGCCTGCCGCGCCTGCAGAATTTCAGGTGCTGAGGTGAGAGGGGCTAGGGCCGCCAAGTCAATCCGTTTTCCCTGAAAACCAGCCTGGTAGTTGATCAGCATCTGTTTTTCCGCTTCCCCATGGGGATAGTCCACCCGCAGCTTAAAGAGAAATCGATCCAGCTGGGCTTCTGGCAGGGGGTACGTGCCTTCAAATTCCAGGGAGTTCTGGGTCGCAATCACCCAAAACAGATCCGAGAGCGGCAGGCTTTGGCCATCCAGGGTGACCTGCTGTTCCTCCATGGCCTCCAGCAAGGCTGACTGGGTCTTGGGCGGTGTGCGGTTCACTTCGTCGGCCAGTAGGATTTGCGTGAACACGGGGCCTTTTTTGAGCGTAAACTCACGGCTGTTGAGGTCAAAAATATTAGTCCCGATGATATCGGAGGGCAAAATATCTGGCGTGAGCTGAATTCGGCGAAATTCTGATTGGACCAGCTGAGCTACCACCTTCACCAGTAGGGTCTTGCCAGTTCCGGGAACCCCTTCTAAAATGACATGCCCTCCGGCCAAAAGCGCCACCAAGAGCTGCTCCACCAGAGGGTTCTGCCCCACAATGGTTTGATTCAGCGACTGTTGGAGACGGATAAAGGTGGCTTGAAGCTCCATACCCCCATCCCTTAAATTACGGCACATTTATCTTAATCAATTCCGGCCCGCCCTTAATGAATTCCGGCCCACCTAGACTTTCCCTGCAATGGCTAGGAAGATCACAGATCCGCATGCCCTCTCACCCGTCGCTAGGTGTCCGGAGGTCTCGCGATCGCTGGGGGAGGTGCTGACGAATATGCTCCAGATGCCACAGCCAGGTCCGCAGATCTCGGGCGGTTTTAGGTCGATCGGGGGACAACAATGGCATCAGATCTGCTCCCGGTCGCCCTGTCTGTTCGGTCCAGGCTCGCAGGAAGGCCTCCCGATCCACAACCCGATGGCCTAGCCCCAGCGATCGCTGAACTTGCAGTTGCTCTTCGCGACCCACAACCTCAATCACAAACTCGCTGCGATCTGCTTTATGCAGAATTGCGGCCAGGGCCTGAATATAGGCTTCACTATTGTCCAGTTGGGCATGCGTGAGGGGAATCGGCTGTCCAAAGCGACGGTTGTTCGCCCAGATCAACACCATGACCAAAATCCCCCCCTGAATCAACAGCAGCAGCAGAGGCGTTTTCAGAAGGTAAGACGCCCAATCCCTATCTCCTTCTGCCTGGGCGACCTCCGGATCCTTGTAGCCATGGAGATATTCGTCTATCCAGATTGGGCCGGAGCCCACCAAGTTCGCCAGGAAAGGAAAATTACCTGGCGCCTCCTGATACGCGTTCGCCGCCAAATCAGCGGGCACCCCATAAATGATGCTGCCCTGACCCAGGGTTTCGCGCCAGAGAACCGCCCCAAAGCGATCGGAGAGCAGCGCCTCATCGGTCTGGGGATAGCGGCGAGCCGTTTGAATGTGGACCGGGCCTTGAGGCGTGGATAGCTGGCTGGAAAAGGGGGCTGGGGTCACCGGTTGCGGCAGGCCCAACATCACCCAGGTATTGCCCTGTTGAATCCAAGCGGTCTCCAACTCCGAGAGGCTCAATCGAGGAAAGGGCAGGACCTGAACCAGCGTGTGCCCCGATTGAGGCTGCTGCGCGATCAAATCCTGAAGGGGGCGGCGCCAGCGCTGAATGGGAATGCCCCGCTGCTCCATGTAGGCGTACCAGGCGCCGTACCCGTCTGGAGCGCGGCTAAAGGTGGATCCGCTGCCCTGGCGATCGCTGCGGGGCGCCAGCACCAGAATCCCCCCCACGATGACCATCAGGATCACCAGCCCCAAGAGCCAGCGGCGGCGGAGAGGGCCTTTCATGAACGCAAGCCTCGATCTAGACTTTGGTAGGCCTCCAGACAACGCTCATAGCCCTCTTGGGAAATCTCCGCTTGCCCGAACTGAAGCCGCTCATGGGTTTGAATCAAGATTTGGCAAGCCAAGGCCGCTGGAGTTTGCGCCAGGATCCGCTGATATTCTCCATCGGTGCGACTGGCATCATGGGGGACAAGGTCGCCCTCATGAAGACGCTGTAGCAGCGCCATGTATAGGGATCGACAGGCCTCCCGGTACTGTCCTTGACGCTGCTGATGCTGGGCTTGCTGCAGCCAACCCAGGGGAGATTGCACCGGAGGAGTCGCCCTTTGAGAGCGATCGCGCCAGGTTTTGAGGTGTCGCTGTTTCCCCTGCAGATAGGGCCACAGCCACCGATACAGCACGATTCCAACGCAGAGGACTAAAAGCGCCACCATCCCCCAAAGCGCCACCTCGAACCACCAGTCGGGAAAAACCCAGGGGGCCGGCGAGTTTCCATCGAACCATGACCGATCGGGCAGCCGGAGCTCGATCCACTCGCTGACTCGTTGCCCAAGCTTTTGGAGTTGCCAATCCAAACTTGTTTTTTGATAGGTCGCGGCCATGGAGATCCTTATCTAGCCTGACAATATCTAGCCTGACAATATCTAGCCTGACAATAGACTAAATCTAGTCTGACAACAGACTAAAGAGACTTCATCCAGGCATAGGGCAGCGTCATCATTTTTTGCATCCCAGGAACGTAGGCTCGTTTGGTAAAGACGTCATAATTGTTTTTCTCAATGACGTCTAAAATTTGACGGTACAGCACCAGCGCTGACCACACAGGCCAACGGGCATCCTTTTCCAGAGCACGCACGCCGCTCTCCGCCTGGGCAAAAAACTTACGGGCGCGGGCAATCTGAAACTTCATAAGCGATCGCCAGCGATGGTCAATCACCCCGCGAAACAGATCCGCCTCAGTGTAGTTAAAGAGAGCCAAATCTTCTAAGGGCAGGTAAATGCGCTCTCGCCGCGCATCTTCGCCCACATCGCGCAGAATATTGGTGAGCTGATTGGCAATTCCCAGGGCAATGGCTTGCTGAATGGGATCTCGCATCTCGGGTTCAAAGGGATCGATCCAGGGCGCCTGGAGCTCATCGCTAAAGGGCTGCAACCCCATCACCGAGGCCGACATCAATCCCACGGTGCCCGCCACCCGATAGCAATATAGCTTCAACTCCTCAAAGGTTTCATAGCGGCTACGGTACAAGTCCATGCGCTGACCCGCAATCATGTCCCGAAAGGGTTGAATGTCTAGGTTAAAACGGCGAATTGTGTCAATTAAGGCCACATCGGTCACGTCCGTTGCGTCGCCCTCAAACAAGGCCTCTAGCTCAGCCTCCCAGCGATCCAAGGTTTCGGGAGTCGTAAATTTTGCCTGGGGTCCATCCACCAGCTCGTCGGTGCGGCGACACCACACATAAATTGCCCAGATGCCCCGCCGCTTTTCTTCGGTCATGAGCAGGGTTCCCAGGTAAAAGGTTTTGGCATAATCTGCCGTGATCCTACGACATTGCTCGTAAGACTCCTCTAGGCTACACAAAACTTTGGTTCTTCTCAGTGTTTCAGGCAGTTGCAGCATTCGTCGTTTTGGAGGAAGTTGGCAGAGGAGCCGAGACAGCAGCCAGAGAGTCTGCTTCGGCAGATGAAATGGCCTGTGCAGCCAGCTTACCAGAAAGCACGGCCCCTTCCATACTTCCGAAGAAGGGCTGAGCTGTGTAGCTTCCCGCCAGGAAAAAGTTTGGAATTGGAGAAGCCTGAGCGGGTCGGAACTGCTCACGGCCCGGAGTCGCGGTGTAGATAGAGCGCGGAGTCTTGACCACATGGCTCTTTACCACCCGAGCTGGCTCCGGTAAATGTTCTGGAAAGAGCTTTTCAAGTTCCTGAAGGGTGGCCGCCATAATCTCCGCATCGGGACGATGAATCCAGTCTTCCGCCGGAGCGACCACCAGCTCCAGCATGGACTGATGGGGATTTTCATAGGCTTTGCAAGAATTGCTCATATCTGAGTAAACACTCAGGATGGGCGATCGCGAGAATAGGGTGTGATCAATGTGGGTGAGCTTGCGATCAAACCAAATTTGTACATTAATCACCGGCACCCCCTCCAACTCCTTTAAGTTGGCAAAATAGGGGATCTCTTGCCAGGGGGAGGGCATCAGCACTTTCATCACGTCCACAGGCAGGGCTGATACGTAGGCGTCTGCGCTTAGCACTTCATCCGCTGCGCCCCCACGACCGCGAATTAGAAAATGCCGAACGCGGCCATCCTCCTGCAGAGCAATTTCCTTGAGCGGCGCCTGCAGGCGCACCTTGCCGCCCCGGGCGGTGATGTAATCCACCATGGGCTGACAGAGCCGATCGGGGGGGGCGCCGTCCAGGTAGCCAATGCGCGATCCGTTTTTTTGCTGCAAGAATTTGTTCAGAGCGCGCAGTGGAATGGTGGCAGAAATTTTATCCGGGTCGATAAACTTAAGGGCCTTAGAGGCTGCAATGAAAATTTCCTGGTCTACTTTTTGATCAATTCCCCGCGAGGCCAGCCATTCGGAGAGGGTGTAGCGGTCCATGGACTCCACGTATTTATCTCCGCGAACGATGGCGGGAATCAGACCGATCGCCAGACGCACCTTTTGCCCCCAGGAGAGCATGTCGTTATTGCGCAAAATCGAGACAATCACGTTAAAGGGAGCCGGGATATCCGGCACATCAAACCAGGAGAGCACCCCTGGCTTATCCGGCTGATTAAAAATCAGGGCGTGGCGCTTCCACTGAATGCGATCGCTGATTCCTAATTCATCCAGGAGCTGCAGCATATTGGGATAGGCCCCAAAAAAATTGTGCAGACCGGTTTCAACCCAGTCTCCCTCCTCATCTTTCCAGGCCGCTACCAGACCGCCGAGCACCTCTCGGCTCTCTAAAACAATCGGGGTGTGCCCCGCATCCACCAGATATTTGGCACAGGCTAATCCTGCTAGTCCGCCCCCGGCGATCGCAACTCGCATTCGCTCTCCACATTGACTCCGATACAGCTGAGCAGCCATATTCCTAAGGCAAGAAAATGACTCCGACCCATTATACCTTTGCAATATGTTACATAGCTTTAGTTTTTTTAATTTTTTGGGAACCGGCAGGGACGAGGTCCGGGTCCGGGCCCGGCAAAAATCCGGTAGACTAGGTCAGGAAACCAACAGTGCTCCTACCGGTAGATTCTATGTTAGAGATGGCCGATCTCAAGCGAGAGATTGATTCTATGTCCAAGCGCCTGGGTCAGACCCAGGACTATCTTTGACCTGCCTGCTCTCAATGCCAAAATTCACGATCTAGAGCACCAGGCCGCAGAGCCAGACTTTTGGGACAATCAAGCCCAAGCCCAGCGTATTCTTCAAGATTTAAATGACCTGAAATCCAGCCTCGCGCAGTTTCATGACTGGCAGGGAAAGCTGGAGGATGCCGAGGCTGTGGTGGATTTGCTGGAGCTGGAGAGCGACCCGGCATTGCTTCAAGAAGCAGCAAAAAACCTGATCGATTTGCAGCAAGCACTGGATCATTGGGAGTTGCAGCAGTTGCTTGCTGGCCCCTACGATGCCAACGGTGCTGTGCTCACCTTGAATGCCGGGGCGGGGGGAACCGATGCCCAGGACTGGGCTGAAATGTTGCTGCGCATGTACACCCGCTGGGGTGAACGCCAGGGCTATAAGCTAAAGCTCGCAGAACTTTCAGAAGGGGATGAGGCAGGGATTAAATCGGCCACTCTGGAGATTGAAGGCAAGTACGCCTACGGCTATCTGAGGTCCGAAAAGGGAACCCACCGCCTGGTGCGGATCTCTCCCTTCAACGCGAACGGCAAGCGTCAGACCAGCTTTGTGGGCGTTGAGGTCATGCCGCTGATGGATCACGAGGTGGCATTGGACATTCCCGATAAGGATCTAGAAATTACCACCTCGCGTTCGGGGGGAAAGGGGGGCCAAAATGTGAATAAGGTGGAAACCGCCGTGAGAGTGGTGCACTTGCCCACGGGATTGGCGGTTCGTTGCACCCAGGAGCGATCGCAGCTTCAAAATAAGGAGAAGGCGCTGGCGCTTTTAAAAGCCAAGCTGCTAGTCATTGCCCAGGAGCAGAAGGCTCAGGAAATTGCAGATATCCGGGGCGACATGGTAGAGGCAGCCTGGGGAAATCAAATTCGCAACTATGTGTTTCATCCCTACCAGATGGTCAAGGATTTGCGCACTAATGAGGAAACCCCAGCGATCACTGAGGTGATGGACGGGGCCATTGATCCCTTCATTGAATCCTACCTGCGCCAAAGCCAAAGCCTGACAGACGAACCCTAGCCTGGGATGACCCTAGTAGGTTCCCCCGTCAGGCATGACGGCCTTGGTCATCTTCGCATCGTCGAACTTGACCATTCTGACGTTAGCGCAGCTCAAGATCACCCGGCTAAAGTTGGTTTCATTGAGGGTCAAATTCCCCAAATCCGCTCCCGCCATATTGGCCCGGCTAAAATTTGCTCCGGTTAAATCTGCGTCCACCAAAATAGACTCGCTCAGGTCACAGGCCACCAAACTGGCCCCAGTTAGGTTTGTTTTTCGCAAATTGGCGCGACTGAGAATGGCCAGCCAAAGGTTCACACCAATCATCACAGACCCCTCTAAATTGGCTTCGCTGAGGTTTGCCCGGCTTAAATTTGCCCGTGTCAGCATGGTTTGCCAAAGACTAGAGCGCGTCAGCAGCGCGTCTTTAAAGATGGTGTCCATCATTTGGGCCTGATCCAGGAGCGTATCGCTCATATTGGCGCGGGTAAAGTTCGCCCCCTTCAGATCTGCGCTAATTAAGGAGGCGCCGCTCAGGTTGGCCCGGATTAAAATCGCCCCTCGCAAATCCGCTCTCTCTAAAATAGACTGACTTAAATTGGCGCGGGTTAAGTTGGCATCTCGCAGATCCGCCCGCTCCAGGTTGGCCCCCGAAAGATTAGCCCCCCTCAAATCCAGTCCTCGGAGGTCCTGACCCGCAAGATCCATATCTTGATAATCCAACGATGCGGCTCCTTCGTGGTGGGATTGATAGTTGACTTCGTATTGAGAATTCATCGGCAGGATAATGGTTTAAAAATAATCAACGGGCGCGAGAAGAGACTATGGGCCTGCTATCCGGAAGACACAAACGCGGTTCCCTGGGTCCCAGGGAGAAGAATACCCTGGCAGTTTGAATATCATACACGCCGCACCTGCCTCAGACCTATCGCCATTGTCCCAGGGATGCCCCAGTCCAAATTCAAACTATGGCGAAGATCTAGGGTCCTTCAGCCGGAGGAAGATGAGGAGAGTTTGCGAAAGGAGGGTTCCTTGAGCGACTTTTGGTTATACTGCTTTACAATCTCCCGAAATTCATCCCCTTCCAGGGTTTCCTTAGCCAGCAGAATCTCCACCAGACGGTCCATTAGCGGGCGATTCTCACGCAGAAGACGGCGAGCTTCTTCATAGCAATGCATCACGATCTGCCGCACTTCGTAATCAACTTTAATCGCCATATCCTCAGAATATTCGCTGCGAGACGACCAGTCACCGCCTAAAAATACATCAGAATTTTCCCGCTCCAGGGCCACATGCCCTAGCTGGGACATCCCCAGCTTGGTCACCATTTCTCGAGCCACGTTAGCCACAGCTTGCAGGTCGCTGCTGGCGCCAATGGTGACTTCCTCCTCGCCAAAAATTTCCACCTCAGCAGCCCGGCCACCGAGATAGATTTTAATCTGGTCCATCAGGAAGGCGCGACTGTATAACCCACTATCCACCCGGTCTTCATCAAAAATTTGCTGGGCAAATCCCTGAATTCCACCCGAACGAGGAATGATCGTGACTTTATTAAGGGGGTCTGTGTGATCTAACAGGGTCATGAGCAAGGCGTGGCCTACCTCGTGGTAGGCAATGAGCCACTTTTTCTTATTGTCCAGCAGCGGGGACAGGGACAGGCCGATGGTGATTCGGTCAATGGCATCCTCAATTTCCAGGTTGGTGATCGCCTCTTTCCGTCGTCTGGCCGTGAGAATGGCTGCTTCATTGAGCAGATTGGCCAGGGAGGCACCGGAAAATCCTGGGGTGCGCTGGGCGATGGCCTCTAGAGATACTTCTTCTGATAGCTTCTTGTTCTGGGCATGCACCTGCAGAATTCCTAAGCGTCCGTTGTAGGATGGCAAATCCACATTAATGCGGCGGTCAAAGCGTCCGGGTCGCATCAGGGCTGAATCGAGAACATCCGGGCGGTTGGTGGCGGCAATAATAATTACGCCCGTATTGCCCTCAAACCCATCCATTTCCGTCAAGAGCTGGTTGAGGGTCTGCTCACGCTCATCGTTCCCGCCACCAATACCGGCCCCGCGCTGGCGACCCACCGCATCAATTTCGTCCACAAACACCAGACAGGGGGCACTATCTTTGGCTTTACGGAACAGATCGCGGACTCGGGAAGCCCCAACCCCCACAAACATTTCCACAAACTCCGAACCGGAAATACTAAAAAAGGGAACCCCGGCCTCCCCGGCGATCGCCTTGGCCAGCAGGGTTTTTCCGGTTCCGGGGGGACCAATCAGCAGCACGCCCTTGGGAATGCGAGCCCCTACAGTGGTAAAGCGTTCGGGTTGTTTCAAAAAACCCACCACCTCCTGGAGTTCCTCCTTCGCCTCTTCAATGCCTGCCACATCTTCGAAGGTGACTCCGGTATCGGGATCCATCTGATAGCGGGCGCGGGACTTGCCAAAGTTGAGAATTTGGCCGGGGCCACCCCCAGAGGCTCCACTAGCCCGGCGCAGGAAGGCAATGAGGAGTAATACAATCAAAAACCCGAGGAACAGGTTAATCATCAGGCCCACCAGGGGATTGTCCCCCTCCTGGGGCATGAGGGTATAGTCCACATTGTTTTGATTCAGGCGCTCAATCAACTCGGGGTTCCGCTTGAATAACCCCACGGTTTGAGTTTTGGCTGACTCCCCTTCCCCAAGTTGAAACTCAATCAACTGCTGCTTTGGGGTTGTGCGGATCTTCACCTCTTTGAGTTGACAGCTTGCGCGAACCTGACATTGATCCACGAGTTGAATGAACTGGCTGTAATTAATGTCCTCTTGGTCCCCCTGCGCCTGTGCATTCGCCTGGGCTAGGGCAGACCCCTGGACAGTCCACAACCCCAGCAGCAGAGCAGAAAGCCGCCACAGCGTTCGCAGAGAGCCTATTTTTTTGTTCATACCGAAGGGGGTCGCACAAGAGGACGCGTTTTTCATGGGCCGGTGCTGGAATAGGAAAAAGGTCGGCGGGAGTGAGGATTCTCCCACCACGATAGGGTTAGGTCTGGGCAGTGGAGAAGGGTATCGTAACCATACCCACATCAATAGCCGGGATAAACATTTTTGAATCCTTACTCAAGCTTAGTTTAAGTGAAAAAGAAAGAACTCTGCTACGGGCATCGGCCCAGGGAAGGCGGTTTCCCCCCTAGGGGCAGCTTCAAGAGTAAAGACCTTAGAGCTTTTCTCCAAGGCCTCTGCGACGATTTACGGGATCATTTTGGCCCTTCCCCCTGAAATCGCGTTGGGGGAATCCCTTCCTACCTTAGGCGTGGGGATGAGCATGGGCGTGGTGCGAGGTGCGAGCCGCGCCTCCCCATGCGACGCTGGGATCTGAAGAGGATTCAAACAGAGATTTAATTTGGGGCATGGCCCAATTGGCCGCCATGTCTAAAAACGCTGGATGATCATTAACACAGTCCATTTGAATGCATTGAACATCGGAAGCCGACTTTTCAAGGCGATGGATGATGTGGTGGACATCTAGCAAGGTTTCATGGTTTTCCGTGGCAAATCCAATCGGCATCATCACGATTGCCTTTGCTCCCAAGGTGATGAGATTTTTAGCTGCCTGGTAGACGTTGGGTTGAGTCCATTCAATGAGGGGGGTATCGTGGTTGAGCCAGCCGATGGAGATCAAGGGATATTGATTTACCAACTGCTCGCGCACCTGCTGATACAGGGCCTCACTTTCTTCAATGCCCGACACGAATCCCTTGGCTTTGTGGGGACAGCCATGATTCATCAGCACAATGCCGATCTGGGAGGGAAGATAGGTTGAGGCGAGGGTTGTCTGGATCTCTTGGCGCACCAGATCAGCCAGCAGGTGAATGTAGTCAGGTTGATTAAAAAACGAAGGGATATAGCGAAGATCCTGAAGCCAGGGCTGGGAAGTCTCCTTTCCGATCTGAATTTGACTGAGTGCTTGGTTCACCTGCTCCACCGCAATGCCACTGGTGAAAATAGAGTCCACCACCAGCAGCGGATAGATTAAAACCTTCTGAAATCCAGCATCGTGAATCTGCTGTAGCACCTGGTGCGGGAGGTGAGGCGGACAGAAGTTAAAGGCTTTGAACACCTGTACGCGATCGCCCCATCGGTCTTGCAGGGTTTTCTCGATGCCCGCCCGCTGCCGTTCGAAAATTGCGTTATGGGGAGAAATGAAGTTGTGATGCTGATGTCCCCATTCATGGAGATCAAACATCGCCAGCAGCTTCGCAAGGGGCGGATAAAGCCAGGTGGGAACTGGCGCAAATTTGGCGGTTAAAAGATTGAGAGCCTGTTCATTGTAGGTGGCAAAGTCTTCGTACTTTTCTACCTCACCGTAGCCCATTAGCAAAACAGCGACGCGGTCCGTCTGCGTTTGTGAGGCCTCGTGGGTATGGGAATGGTTAGTGGTCGCGACCATGTGGAGTTCTCCAGGAATTCGGGTAAGCGGGTTAATCCTGACGACAAGAAAAGGATATCGCTAAGATTAACCAATGCGGATGTACCGCTTTTAGCCTAGCATCCCCCTCTGGGGGAGTCGTCATAAACCCTTGTTATTCATAAATCTATAGAGATTCCCCCCTGCATTGAGGCAAAAACATTGTTAAAAGTTCAGATTTTCTCAGGATTTCATGGAGACGATTTGACGCGGTCCTTCGCTGCCGCCTTCGCTGCTGCCTGGCAGCGGACGCCGGATCCCCCGCCAGCCCAGGGTCTGGGAGATCAAGATTCAGAGTTCTTGCCGCAATCTGCCGCCAGTGCAGATCCGTGGCGGCGGCGTCCCTTTGTGGCCCTCACCTGTGGTCCTGGGGGCACACAGATCATCCCCGGAGACCATGCCCCCCCAGGCCATCGCCCCCCCTCAGAACCGGATCATTCAGGACAGGATCATTCTGTGTATCTGGGCTTCAGCGCTGGGGTTATCCCAGCATTGAAGGCTGCTCAAATTCAACGGCTGCGGGGCCGATCTGTCCTGGGATTAATGGCCTGGGATGGTTGGGGGGTTCCCCTCGGAGGTGCGGTTCCAGCCTTTCGCTTTAGCCACGATGTTTGGAGTGATCTCACGGCGGCCCTCCTGGGCGGGGAGCGAACTTTTTTTGCCGATCCGCCTATTTCCCATCTAGATCTGTGGCGATCGCCTACACAGGCGAGGGGATGGTATCGCCAACCCTTCTGCCAGGGTAGGGCATCGGGATCCTTGGTGGAAACGACGGCCATTGAGGCGCTGGTGGATTGTATTGATCAGCTGCTACCCATCTCCTAGGGAAGCCGATCCCTGGGAGGGGCAACCAGGGTTAGCAGTTTAGGGTATGATTTTTGGGCGGTTTGGATATCGAAACAACGTGAATTTTCAGTCAGTAATTGCCACCCTGCATCAGTTTTGGAGCGATCGCGGCTGTTTGATCGTTCAGGCCTATGACATTGAAAAGGGAGCGGGCACCAAAAGCCCCCACACCTTTCTGCGCGCCCTGGGGCCTGAACCCTGGTCGGTGGCCTACGTGGAGCCCTGCCGCCGTCCCGGAGATGGACGCTATGGCGAAAATCCCAACCGCTTCCAGTATTACTATCAGTATCAGGTCTTGATCAAACCCTCCCCTGATGAGATTCAAGAGATTTATCTAGAGTCCCTCCGCGCCCTCGGTATCCAGCCGGAGGATCATGACATCCGCTTTGTGGAGGATAACTGGGAAGATGCCGCCGTGGGGGCCTGGGGTGTTGGGTGGGAGGTTTGGTTGGACGGAATGGAAGTCACGCAGTTCACCTACTTCCAACAGTGTGGCGGCTTGGACTGCAAGCCTGTCTCCGTGGAGCTCACCTATGGGTTAGAGCGGCTGACCATGTATCTTCAGAACGTGGATGCGATCGCCAAAATTGACTGGAACGGCACCCTCAGCTACGGCGATGTGCACCTGCAGGGAGAAATTGAGCAGTCTATCTATAATTTCGACGCCTCCAACCCGGATCTTCTGTTTCAGCTGTTTAATCTCTACGAGACTGAGGTTCAGCAGCTTCTAGCGCGCGCCCTTGTCTTACCTGCCCTAGATTACGTCCTCAAATGCTCTCACACCTTTAATTTACTCGATGCAAGGGGCGTCATTTCCGTGGCAGAGCGAACTCGCTACATCAGCCGAATTCGCCAGATGGCGCGAGGGGTCGCCCAACTTTATCTCCAGCAGCGGGAGAATCTTGGGTTTCCCCTGCTCAAGAAAGGGGCAGCTTAAGAAAAATTAACAATTGATTGAATCAGCGGAGTAGGAGGCTGAGGCGCAGTTTAAACTCTTCTTAAGCTTTTTGATACACAGTTTTAATTTTCAATGGGTATCATGTGATACAGAAGTAAACTTAGACTCGTTCATCTCCCTTTTGCTCGGAGACGGAAGTAGGGAGTATTCCCGAAGGAACGCGCCTACCCTAAATGTCACTAGAATCGACTAGGAGGCCGTGAAACGTGAATTTAACATATCGAGGTGTTGACTACACCCCTCACCCAACTCAAATCACCCCTATCCGTCGGCAACGCATTGGCCAGTATCGTGGGGTGGCCTGCGATCGCGCTGTCTACGATCTCAAGACCATACCGCAGCCCAGTTATATCCTCAAATACCGGGGTGTCTCCTATGAGTCTGGTTTGACCACAGCCGTTTTACAGCCCGTGGTTCCTAGCTTTCATGAGGATTCTGCTTCAGGGATTCAGGATCAACCCAGACCGGTTCACTCCTCCCGGTATCAGCAGCTCACGGAACTAGGTCGCATTCATAATCAGTTTCTGCTGAAAAAGCTAGAGCAGCGCATTGCCTCTGCACAGCAGCGCGGTGATGCCCACCTGATTGCCCTACTGGAGCGCGAGAGATCGCAGCTTGCCTAGGCTAGGTTTTTGCACCAGCGCTCCAATAGGGAGCGCTTTTTTGTTTGTTTGACGGGGGGAGTTCTCTCGCTGCAAATCACCTCTAATCGCCCTATGATGCGGACGGAAGCTCCCCTCAAAATCGCCACCCGATTCATGGGAGGCCCCCGGAGCTCATTCACGCCGTGGATGGCTTGGAGAGATCAGCGAATGCGTAAAGCGACCCCAAAGGCGATCGCAGCTTTACCCGACCACCTTGGCATGGTCGTCTCGGCCATAGGAAATGAAAATGGATTCCGGATTGGATATCGCTCAGTCAATTAAGGCTCTGGGCCGATTTTACTGGATTGTTGCGGCCGTGATTTCCCCCCTGGCGATTGCCCGGTGACCTGTGGCTATAATGTAGCTGTACCAGGGATTTGAAAGATCTGTGCTAGCTTTCAACCCTCGATCGCGCCCTTCCTGCGAGGGGTGTTCCTCAGCGATGTCGGTGACGTGGGCGGCGATTTCTGAATCTACCTATACCGTATTTGGAGAGAACAACCATGCGATCGCATTGGATTGACAACCCCCCTCTATCCCCCCAGGATAGCGATCGACTTGATCAGCTGTATCAGAGTCTGAGCCGCGAGTCTCGGCTTTTTTTAGGCTATCCCTGCAATCAGGTCTTTGACTATCGGCCCCTTTATCGGTTTATGGACTTTCCCATGAATAATGTGGGCGATCCCTTTCTCGCCAGTAATTATCACCTCAACACCCTAGAACTAGAGCGTGAAGTTCTGGAAATTTTCCGGCAGCTCACCCAGGCTGCTGAAAATGAAGTTTGGGGCTACGTTACCAATGGCGGCACCGAAGGCAATCACTACGGTCTGTTTCTGGCTCGGGAACTCTTTCCCGAGGGCATGGTTTACTATTCTCAGGATGCTCACTATTCCATTGATAAAATTCTGCGAGCCCTGGGGCTAAAAAATATTATGATTCGCAGCGATGAGCAAGGTCGCATGGATCTTGATGATCTGCGAGAAACTCTGCGGATTCACCGCGACGTGCCGCCCATCCTCTGCGTTACCATTGGCACGACTATGAAAGGGGCTGTGGACGATGTGGTAGGTATCCGTCAAATTTTCTCGGATCTCGCCATTACCCGTCACTATATCCATGCCGACGCCGCCTTGGGGGGGATGATCATGCCTTTTATTGAGACTCCGCCCCCTTGGAACTTCGCCGCCGGGATTGACAGCATTGCCATTAGCGGCCACAAGATGATTGGGTCCCCGATGCCCTGCGGTGTTGTGCTGGCGCGTAAACAGTATGTTGACCGCATTGCCCAGAGCGTGGAATATATCGACACCCTGGACACCACCCTCAGCGGATCTCGCAATGCGATCACGCCTCTATTTCTCTGGTATGCCTTTCATACCGTTGGAATTGAAGGATTTCAGCGTATGGTGCCGGAATGCTTGGCGGTGGCCGACTATGCCATCGATCAGTTGAATGACCTTGATCGTCAGGCTTGGCGACATCCCTACTCCAACACCGTTGTTTTTGATCGGCCCCCTCAAACCCTGACTCATCGCTGGCAGTTGGCCTGTCAGGGACCGCTTTCCCATCTGATTACCATGCCCCACGTAACGCGATCGCAGATTGATCAGTTCATTGCGGAAATGAAGCAGTCCACTGCGCCGCTGTTGCCCTCCGTCACCGCTGTTGCCCCTTGCGAAGCTCATATTGCTGATCATGGGGAAGAAATTATTTTGGTGGGGGGGACTGAGAAACCGCTGCTGACCGATATTTCCGTTGCCCTGGCCAGCGCGGGGATTTCCATTGAGGCGCTCTCGGCAGCTAAGGTGGATCAAGGGTCCGTCATTCGCCTGCAGGTGAGCGATCGCGATCGCGCCCTGACGCTGCTCAATCAAACCCTGAACGGTGGGCGTAGCTATGGTCAAGCCTGTGAGTTGGGGAGCGATAAGGCCGCAGATATTTTGAGCCTGGTGGACTACCAGGCCGTTAGCGATGAAGCCTTGCTCGTGGAGCTAGAGGACCAGGCTGGTTCCCTGGCGACGCTGATGAAGCAGTGTCGCGACCAAGACATCGTCATCCGTAGCGTCCGGCTTCTCTGGCGTGGAAAGCAACGAGCTCTGGTGGAAATTGCCACCTCCGAGCCGGAAAAGCTGCGGGCCTTGACGGTTAAAATCCTGGAGTTGGGACCTGAACCAACGATTTCTGCGCCGGCCCCTTAATTCTCCATCATTTTCCAGGTTATTGCCTCCCCTGCCCGCAGGGGGATGAGACTGGATTCAGGAAAGGGAATTTCCTGGGGAATGTTCCAGGTTGTTTTAACCAGGGTGATTTGGGTGCCGTTGCGAGGCAGTCGATAGAAATCGGGACCATAAAAGCTGGCAAAGGCCTCGAGTTTATCCAGGGCCTGGACACTCTCAAAGGCTTCGGCATAGAGCTCTAGGGCGTGTAGGGCCGTATAGCACCCCGCACAACCACAGGAATTTTCCTTGCGGTTGCGGGCATGGGGGGCGCTATCGGTGCCGAGGAAAAACTTCGGGTTGCCTGAGGTGGCTGCTTGCAAAATGGCCTGGCGATGCTCCTCCTGTTTTAAAATCGGCAGGCAATAGTAATGGGGGCGAATCCCCCCCTTAAAGAGAATATTGCGATTAAACAGCAGATGTTGGGGGGTAATCGTTGCGGCGGTCTTATCCGTGGCCAGCACAAACTGTACGGCCTCTGAGGTGGTGATGTGTTCTAGCACAACGCGCAGGTTAGGATATCGCTGTTTGAGCGGGATTAGATGCTTTTCGATAAAAACGGCTTCGCGCTCAAACACATCCACCGCCGGATCGGTGACTTCCCCGTGTAGTAATAGGGGCATATCCACCGCCTGCATGGCCTCAAAGACGCGATCGCATCGCCGCAGGTCGGTGACCCCCAGGTCTGAATGGGTCGTTGCCCCCGCGGGGTAGTATTTAACTGCTTTGATAAATTGCGAGGCCTGGGCGGCCATAATTTCCGCTGGGCTCGTGTTGTCCGTGAGGTAGAGGGTCATCAGGGGCTCAAACTGCTTGCCCGATGGAATGGCGGCGAGAATGCGATGGCGGTAAGCCCTGGCTTCCTCGACGGAACGCACCGGGGGCTTCAAGTTGGGCATGACGATAGCTCGGGAGAACTGACGCACGGTGTGGGGCAAAACTGCCTTCAGGGCTGCACCGTCACGCAGATGTAAATGCCAATCGTCGGGTTGAATCAGGGTCAGCGTTTGCATGGTCTCATTATAGGACCCGGTGGGAAGGGGAGTTGGCCTAAGCCCCAGTCCCCTCCGCTATTTTCTTTGACTACAAATCCTGTGGCGATCACAAGGTTAGTTCAGGTCATAGCGATCCAGGTTCATCACCTTATCCCAAGCGGCAACAAAGGCCGGGACGAATCTGGGCTGAGAGTCTTCGCAGCCATAAGCTTCCGCTAGAGCCCGGAGCTGCGAGTTGGATCCAAAGATAAGATCAACCCGAGTGGCGGTCCACTTGAGTTCCCCCGTGGTGCGATCGCGCCCCTCAAACAGATCCTTGGCTGGGGAGGTGGCCTTCCAAACTATCCTGGGGTCCAGGAGATTCACAAAGAAATCATGGGTTAAGGCCTCGGGACGTTGGGTGAAAACCCCGTGCTGAGTGCCGCCCACGTTAGCTCCCAGGACGCGCAGACCCCCCACCAGAACCGTCATTTCCGGGGCGCTCAGCTTCAGCAACTGTGCCCGGTCCACCAGAAGTTCCTCCGCCGATAGAGGGAGATCGCCTGTGAGGTAGTTGCGAAACCCCTCTGCCCTGGGTTCTAGAACCGCAAAGGATTCTACATCCGTCTGCTCCTGGGAGGCATCGGTACGCCCCGGTCGGAAGGGCACCTGGATCTCATATCCAGCATTCTTGGCTGCCTGCTCGACGCCAGCGCATCCCCCCAGCACGATCAGGTCGGCCAGCGAGACCCGCTTGTGGCCCGATGGCCGCGAAGGGTGAAACACCTTCTGAATGCCGCCCAGCAGTGATCCTGTATGCGGTTCACTGGACTGGCCCTCATTAAATTCTTGTTGGATGGCCTCCAGGGTTTGCAGCACCACGGCAAGCTCGGCGGGTTGGTTGACCTCCCAATCCTTCTGGGGCGCTAGGCGGATGCGTGCCCCGTTGGCTCCGCCGCGCATATCCGATCCTCGAAAGGTCGATGCTGAGGCCCAGGCTGTGGACACCAGTTGGGACACCGACAGTCCAGAGGCGAGAATCTTGGCCTTCAGGGCCGCAAGGTCTGAATCCTCTATCAACGCATGGGTGACAGGGGGAACCGGATCTTGCCACAGGAACTCCTCCTCGGGAACCTCTGGACCCAGATAGCGCGATCGCGGCCCCATATCCCGATGGGTTAGCTTAAACCAGGTGCGGGCAAAGACCTCCGCCAGTTCCTCCGGGTTGTCCTTGAAGCGCCGCGCAATTGGCTCATAGATGGGGTCCATCTTCATGGCCATATCGGCGGTGGTCATGATCGGCGCGTGGCGTTTGCTTGGATCGTGGGCATCGGGTACGGTGTCTGCCCCGGCCCCATCCTTAGGTGCCCACTGATGTGCTCCTGCTGGGCTTTTCACCAGCTCCCACTCATAGCCAAACAGATTTTCCAGGTAGTTACTATCCCACTGCACTGGATTGGTTGTCCAGGCTCCTTCAATGCCGCTGGTGGTGGTATGGGCGCCGATGCCGGTTCCAAAGCTATTGCGCCAGCCCAAACCTTGCTCCTCAATGCTGGCTCCCTCAGGTTCTGGCCCCACCAGGGACGCATCCCCAGCGCCGTGACATTTACCAAAGGTGTGACCGCCCACCGTCAGCGCCACTGTTTCCTCATCGTTCATTGCCATTCGACCAAAGGTCTCGCGGATATCTCGCCCCGAGGCCACGGGGTCAGGATGTCCGTTGGGTCCTTCGGGATTGACATAGATCAAGCCCATCTGCACCGCTGCCAGCGGATTTTCTAGCTCGCGATCGCCGGTATAGCGCTCATCGCCTAGCCATTCTGCTTCAGAACCCCAGTAGATGTCCGCTTCCGGTTCCCAAATATCTTCGCGCCCGCCGCCGAACCCACAGGTCTTAAATCCCATCGATTCCAGGGCGCAGTTCCCGGCCAGAATCATGAGATCGGCCCAGGAGATTTTCTCCCCGTACTTTTGCTTGATGGGCCAGAGCAGCAGCCGTGCTTTGTCTAGATTGGCGTTATCAGGCCAACTGTTAAGGGGGGCAAAGCGCTGATTCCCCGTCCCTGCCCCACCGCGTCCGTCCCCGATGCGGTAAGTCCCCGCACTGTGCCAGGCCATGCGAATAAAGAGTGGCCCGTAATGGCCGTAGTCAGCTGGCCACCAGTCTTGAGAAGTGGTCATCAGATCGAAGATATCGGCCTTTAGCGCCGCAAAGTCCAGAGTTTTGAAGGCTTCTGCATAATTAAAGGCTTCGCCCATGGGGCTGGACTGGGGAGTGTGCTGGTGGAGTATCTTTAAGTTGAGCTGATTGGGCCACCAGTCCCGATTGGATGTGCCTCCCCCGGCCGGAACCTTCTGCACTCCGCCCACAAACGGGCATCTGCTCTCGCCGCTCATAACAACTCCTATTGAGTACTTTTATTGAATTTCAATGTTGTGGAATATTGGCTGTACTGTAGTTATTACATAAAGTTCATCCTGGCAATGATTAAAGTCATCAAAGGGAAATATAATCAAAAGGAACTATAATTATTTTTATAATTCTCAACAGTGAGTTGACCCTGTCGAGAGGGTCAACCCAACCCGCTAAATTGCAGTTAGATAAGGGCCAGAGACTTTCTGGCTGGAGACGTTGGGGATAGGACTTATCCGGTTTTCCTTAGGTTTGCAGGGCTAGAGGATCAGGGAGGTGCTTCGTTGCCGTGATCAGAGGAGGGAGATTCAGCAGCCTAGAGCATCTCTAGCGGGACCGGACCTGTGGGAGGTGGGAATACTTGGTCTAGAGCTTTCAGTTCCTCAGGGGGGAGCTGGATCTCCCTGGCGGCACTATGTTCTTTGATGCGATCTGGGGTTGCTGACTTGGGAATAGTGAGGATGTTATCCTGACGCAGTAGCCAGGCGATCGCCACCTGGGCCGGGCTGACCTGCCGCCGTTGGGCGATGTTGCCAAGGGTTTGATTCTGGAGTAAGCGTCCCTGTTCCAGGGGAGAATAGGCCATGATCGGAATCTGGTGCTGCTGACACCAGGGCAACAGATCCCATTCGATTCCGCGCCGCATGAGATTGTAGAGGACCTGATTGACGGCAATTTCATTGCCATAGGGCTGGGCGATCGCCTCCTCCATATCGGCTCGATCAAAGTTGCTGACCCCAAACTCGCGAATTTTTCCCGCGGTTTTCAGAGCGTGAAATCCAGCGAAGGTCTGATCTAGGGAAATCCCCCCGCGCCAGTGCAGCAGATAGAGATCTAGATAGTTGGTCTGGAGCCGCTGTAGGCTGCGTTCGCACGCTTTAATAACATCGGCTCGTGAGGCGTGATGGGGGTAGACCTTGCTAACTAGAAAGATCCGATCGCGGCAATCGGCCACGGCTTCCGCAATAACCCTTTCTGCCCCGCCCTCGCCGTACATTTCCGCCGTATCAATGAGGGTGAGGCCGAGATCGATGCCTTCCCTCAGGGCCGCGATTTCTTGAGGGCGTTGCGATCGCCGCTCCCCCATGCGCCAGGTTCCTTGTCCTAACTTGGGTATGGGCCGCCCAGAGGGCAAAAGCAAAGACTGCATGACAAGGTTTCTTTTTGACAACGGAGGCACCTTGTTTAAGCTACCATGCCCAATTGTGCAAGTGGTCCCCAAGCCTGGTGATTTAGACCTAGGAAGGCTGTGTAGGATCCCCAATCTCCGGTAGCCAGGGTGCGTCAGTGGGATCAGTCAAGGTTCTTGTTCGCCTTTTCTAAGTCGTGATCTTTTTTATATCCAAATCTGAGCCCTCAGCCTTTGCAACCCAACCGAGGGTTATGATGAAAGGGATTCAATACGCTGAATTTCACTGTTCATCCACCGCTGATGCGGGTTTTCTTCGACATGGCAAAGAAGTCCTCTTCTAAAAAACCATCAAACCGATCCGCGTCTAGATCTCATCGATCTGCCTCTCAATCTGCGGCTCAGACCCTCCTCCAGCCCAAGTCTATGACCGGTGCGGCCATCCGTCAGACCTTCCTCGACTTTTACCAGGCGCGAGGCCACCGCATTTTACCAAGCGCCTCTCTGGTGCCAGAGGATCCGACTGTGCTGCTGACAATTGCGGGGATGCTGCAGTTTAAGCCCGTATTTTTGGGACAGCGTGAGCGCTTGGTGCCGCGGGCCACCACCTCTCAAAAGTGTGTACGCACCAACGACATTGAAAACGTGGGCGTGACGGCACGGCACCACACTTTCTTTGAAATGCTGGGCAACTTTAGCTTTGGCGATTACTTCAAAGAGCAGGCCATCGCCTGGGCTTGGGAACTGTCCACCCAGGTGTTTGGTCTCCCTGCCGATCGCTTGGTCCCCAGCGTCTACGAAGAGGATGACGAAGCCTTTGCCATCTGGCGCGATCAAATTGGTATCCCGGCCCATCGAATTCAGCGCATGGGTTCTGAGGATAACTTTTGGGCCTCCGGACCCACGGGACCCTGTGGACCTTGCTCCGAAATTTATTATGACTTTCATCCTGAGCAAGGGGATCAAAAGCTAGATCTTGAGGACGATCGCCGCTTTATTGAGTTCTACAACCTGGTATTTATGCAGTACAACCGGGATGCCGAGGGCAACCTGACTCCCCTGGCAAACCAAAATATTGATACGGGTTTGGGGCTAGAGCGCATGGCCCAGATTCTCCAGGCGGTGCCCAATAACTACGAAACCGACCTCATTTTTCCCATGATCGAGGCGGCTGCGAACCTTGCGGGCCTCAATTATGCCACTGCGGAGGATCGAACAAAGACCTCTCTGAAGGTGATTGGCGATCATATTCGGGCCGTAATGCACATGATTGCCGATGGAATTACGGCTTCTAACATGGGTCGGGGCTACGTGCTGCGACGCTTAATCCGGCGAGTGGTGCGCCACGGTCAGCTTCTGGGAATTTCAGAGCTGTTTACGCCTCAGGTGGTGGAAGTGGCCATGCAGTTGGCTGAGCCATTCTACCCGGAGGTGCGTGAGCGCGACTCGGTGATTAAATCTGAGCTGGAACGGGAGGAAATCCAGTTTCGCAAAACTCTGGATCGGGGGGAAAAACTGCTGGCGGAGATCATTGCCCAGGGGCCAAAACAAATTTCCGGTCAAGATGCCTTTACCCTCTACGATACCCATGGTTTCCCCCTGGAGCTCACGGAGGAAATCGCGGCTGAGCAGGGTCTGATCGTGGATCGTGCAGGCTTTGACGCGGCGATGGAGGAACAGCGACAGCGGGCTAAGGACGCGCATATCACCATTGATTTGACGGCCCAGGCCGATCTGGATGCGCTCCTGATGGATTTGCCCCACACGGAGTTTGTGGGCTATGGCCAACCGGCCCAGTCCGCGAAGATTCTGGCCCTGTGGGCTAACGATCAGCTGCAGGAGCAGGCAGAAGCGGGTGATGAGGTGCAGGTGATCCTTGATTCAACCCCCTTCTATGCTGAATCGGGGGGACAAATTGGCGATCGCGGATTTCTTCTGGGCGATCAATGGGTCATCCGTGTTGAAGACGTGCAAAAACAGTCCGATGTTTTTCTGCATAGCGGTCGCGTGGAGCGGGGAACCGTATCCTTGGGGGATACCCTGACGGCTCAAATTGATCGTGCCTGTCGGCGGCGCGCCCAGGCTCACCACACTGCTACGCACCTGCTGCAAGCAGCGCTGAAAAAGCTGATTGATGCCTCGATTTCCCAAGCCGGATCCCTGGTGGCCTTTGATCGGCTCCGGTTCGACTTTAACTTTACGCGGTCCCTCACCCCGGAGGAGATCCAGCAAATTGAGGATCAGATTAACCTCTGGATTAGCGAGGGGCATCCGACCCAGTCGGAGGTGATGACCCTGGATGCGGCCAAGGCTCGGGGGGCCATCGCCATGTTTGGCGAAAAGTACGGATCCCAGGTCCGCGTCGTAGATGTGCCAGGGGTTTCCATGGAGCTGTGTGGGGGAACCCACGTGCTCAATACGGCAGAGATTGGTCTGTTTAAGATTGTTTCGGAAACCGGGGTGGCAGCAGGGATTCGCCGCATTGAGGCGATCGCCGGGGTGGCGGTTTTGGAATATCTCAATGTCCGCGATGCCGTGGTCCGGGATCTGAGCGATCGCTTTAAGGCCAAGCCGGAAGAACTTCCAGATCG
The DNA here is from genome assembly GCF_000817775.3 of Lyngbya confervoides BDU141951. Taxonomy (GTDB): domain Bacteria; phylum Cyanobacteriota; class Cyanobacteriia; order Thermosynechococcales; family Thermosynechococcaceae; genus Lyngbya; species Lyngbya confervoides. Next base: position 60,818 of record NZ_JTHE03000100.1, on the reverse strand, counting down.
GGTTGCGGCGCTGCAAGCAGAGCTCAAGACAGCGCAAAAGCAGGTGGATCGCCTTAAGGCAGAGCTTGCCCTGAGGCAGTCGGATCAGCTTGCCCAGAGCGCGGAGGCGGTGGGTGAGTTTCAGGTGCTGGTGGCTCAGCTAGAGGGGGTTGATCCGGTGGCCCTTAAAACTGCGGCGGAAAAGCTTACCCATCAGCTGGGAGAGAGCGCCGCCGTGGTTCTGGGGTCGGCACCGACGCCGGAGAAAGTGAGCTTGGTGGCTTCCTTTGGGCCGCGCGTCAACCAAGTTGGCTTACAGGCCGGGAAACTGGTTGGGGAGGTCGCAAAGCTCTGTGGCGGCGGCGGCGGCGGGCGGCCAAACTTTGCTCAGGCGGGTGGACGCGATCCCAGTCAGCTCACCGCGGCTCTTGCCCAGGCAAGGGCACAGCTGATCCAGGCCCTGGGAAAGGAGTAGGCATGAAGCTAAAAACCCTGCCCTGGATTGCCATCGTGCGATCGGCGGCCCTAACCGTGATCACCTGGGCAATCGTCAGCGCCGCCCTTTGGTTTGCGGCCCAATCCTTTCCCGCCATTGAGACGGTCTTCTCCCTGTTTTTGCGTCAGCCCATGAACCTGATCTCGAACCTGGGAATTGGGATTTTGCTGGGCGTACTGGCCTTCACGCTCCTGGACAACAGTGAAGGACGGTTGACGGTACCGATGATGTGGTTTTTAGTCTTGGCGGTGACCGTGGGGATGGTTTTTTACGAATATGTGCCAATTCGGCTTTATCGGCTGCTGGCCGTCAATTTTAACCAGCCCACCCTGGTGGGTTTGGTTCTAGGGGTGTTCTGGAAAGGTCGGCGCTATTGGCGATAGGGACGGTTCGGACCCTAGGGAAGAATTCTTTCCAGGACGGGTCGGACAGCCTGGGGAGCATAGCCGAGGGAGAGGGCCTGGCGGCTATCCAGGGTCAGATCGGGAGCTCGGGGGGCAAGGGTGGGGACATCAGCCTGTAAACAGGGCCTCAAGCAGCTGTCTGGGAGACCCAGCACCGAGACTAAAATTTGGCCAAATTCGTATCTCGATAGCCGTTCCACCCCTCCTAGATGGAGGATGCGAGGTTCATGCTCTAGGGCCATCAAGATGCCCTGAGCGGCGTCTGCGGCATAAACGGGCGTGCGAAACTCATCGGTGAACAGATCTAAGGACTGGCCGGTGTGAAGCTGCTGCAATAGAGCCTGAAGAAAGCTGGGAGCGGTGGGGGCGACGCCGAACAGGAGGGGCATCCGACAAATGGTGGCCTGAGGATGATCGGCCAAAATGGCAGCTTCAGCGCTGGCCTTTTGCTGTCCGTAAACGTTGATGGGTGAGACTGGATCCGCTTCACCATAGGGGGCCTGGCGTCCATCAAACACTTGATTGGTGGAAATAAATACAAAGGGGCGATCGCGGCCCCATCGGGCTAGGCCTAGGGCGGCGGTCACGTTAATCCCATGGGTGGCCTCGGGGTTTTCCTGGCAGTCCTGGGCGCGGGCACGGGCTGCACAGTGAATGATCGCATCCGGCTTCAGAGTCTTGAGATGCGCCTCAATTTGGTTGATCTCGGTGAGATTGAGGGGATACATCTCAACGTCCGGAATCTGAACTGGATGGCTAAAATAGCTCCCCTGGACCCGCCAGCCTTGGCGAAGGGCGGCCTGGCAAAGATACCAGCCCAGGAATCCACTGGCTCCAGTGATCAGTAGGGTTTTCATCGGCAATTTCAAGGGGGGGTGGGGTGTCAGAGAATGAGGCTGGACGACGCGCTTGGGAAAACGGTATTAGAATGAGCCTGAATTGTTGATCAGATGCGTTGAGGTCACGGTGGGTTGACGCGGCTGCCTTCACTTCGACAATATCTTACGAGTGTTTTGATATGACCATTTCTACTCCAGACTGGGTGAAGCAAGCTGTTTTTTATCAGATTTTTCCTGACCGCTTTGCCCGCACCCAGCGCCAGACTGATTCCCCCGCCATGAACGTTTTGCTGGAAGACTGGCAAGCCCCCCCCACCCTACAGGGATACAAGGGGGGCAATCTGTGGGGAATTCTGGATCGCCTGGATTACATTCAATCCTTAGGCTGCAATGCTCTTTACCTGACGCCAATTTTTCAATCGGCCTGTAATCATCGCTATCACACCCACGATTACTATCAGGTGGATCCGCTTCTGGGAGGAAATCAGGCCCTGCGCGATCTACTGGATGCGGCCCATCAGCGAGGGATGAAGGTCATTCTAGATGGCGTGTTTAACCATGCCAGTCGCGGTTTTTTCTTCTTTAACGATATTTTAGAAAATGGTCCCCATTCCCCCTGGATCGATTGGTTTAGGATTCACCAGTGGCCCCTGTCCGCCTACGACGGCGATCGCCCCGCCAACTATGAAAGTTGGGTCGACAATCGCGCCCTGCCGCAGTTTAACCACGATCATCCGGCGGTGCGTGAGTATATCATGCAAATTGCCGAATATTGGCTGCGGTTTGGCATAGATGGCTGGCGTTTAGATGTTCCCTACGAAATTAAAGTCCCTGGATTTTGGGAAGAGTTTCGGGACCGGGTGAAGGCCATTAACCCCCAAGCCTATATCGTGGGTGAAATTTGGGAAGATGCTAGCCCCTGGCTCGATGGAAAGCAGTTTGATGGAGTCATGAACTATCCGTTTACCGAGGCGGTGCTGGCCTTTGTGGTTGGCGATCGCATGGTTCGCGAATATGTCGATCCAGTGGCCTACGACCCCTATCCCCCTCTAGATGCCCCAGGGTACGCGCAGCGGATTCAAGATCTTCTCGATCGCCATGACTGGCAGATTCAGCGGACGCAGCTAAACCTGCTGGCGAGCCATGACACAGCGCGCCTATGGAGCATTGCCGGGGGCGATCGCGGCGCAGCTAATTTTGCCCAATCGAGCGTGGCTTTGGCTACGCTCCTGTTGATGACCTATCCGGGCGCCCCCTCGATTTACTATGGCGATGAAGTGGGGCTGGGAGGAGGAACCGATCCAGACTGTCGTCGTAGCTTTCCTCCCCCGGAAGATTGGAACCCGGAGGTGCTGCGCCTGCATCAGGAGTTGATCCAGTTGCGGCATCTCTATCCTGCGCTGCAAGGGGGAGACTACCAGACGGTGCTGCAAGAGGCTGGAGCCTACGGGTTTGTGCGACACCAGGGCGATCAACGACTGCTGGTGCTGGTCAATAGCGCTCTCCAGCCCCATCAGGGGATCTGCCTTCTAAGCCTGGGGATCGAGATTCATGAGGTGAAGATTCTGTGGGGTCATGTTGATTTCACGTTGCAGGAGAATGCACTGCATTTCCACCTGCCCGCCAGATCTGGAGCGGTTTTGGTCCTGATCTGGACAGACTGTGCAGACACTTAGCCTCGCTCTCGCCTGGGGCCTGATCGTAATCACCCTCTCTGAGGGATCTAGATCATCGTTGGTGCGACTTGTTTGCCCTATTCTCCTCCTAGAGACTAGACCCGTGCGGCAATTTTGAGAATCGCGATCGCAGGTGAGTTATGAGAAAAGTAGGGCAATTACTGACCTTTGGTTTAATCCTGGCAATGATGCCATCCTCCATCGCTCAGGCTCAGTTTGGCTTTGGTCTTTTTGGGCCTTCTCGATCTCCTAACAATCCCTCGGGGGGGCGCAATTCCGTAGGCCAAACCACCAGGACGGATCCAAACGAGCGATCGCGACCCAATGGGGTCAACCCCTTTGGGATCTTTCAAACCATCCTTGAGGCTCAGCCAAACCAGGGGCCTCGCCAGCTTTCTCCCCGAGAGGACTTTGAACAGGCCTTCTATGGGGGAACGCCCGCTCAAGCGGTGGAAAAATTTGAGCAATTACAGCGCCGTACCTTTGCCGATCAGCTTGAAATCCAGATTCCAGATGGATTTTTGTCCGCTGAATCCATTGCCCGACAGCTGGGGATTTTATCCCGGCTAACCGGTCGTCGCACCGCCGTATTGTACCTGGCCAACCTGGAGCGCACCGACCAGATTGGCCGAATGCTGGTGCTTCCCCAAACCCAACCCTTGGCAGGCACAGGGACGCCCGTGGCCTCTCGGGGCACAATTCCTTTCTCCCTTGCCCAGTCGACTCAATCTCCCGTTATTCGTCAGATTGCCGCAGACGTGAATCCTAAGCAGTTTCATACCGTGGCTGCGCAGTTCCGCCGTCAGATTAGCGATCCCACCCTGGTGGAGTCCCTGGGCTATCGCTCCTCGGCCCAGCAGCTCTATGGCTGGCTGGTGGCTCCCCTGGCTTCGCAGCTGCGCGCCCATCAAATAGATACCGTGTTATTTTCCCTTGATGATGGTTTGCGGTCCTTACCTGTGGCGGCGCTGCACGATGGTCAGAGGTTTTTGATTGAGACCCACAGCGTAGCCCTGATTCCAAGTTTTGGACTAACCGACTCGGGTCTGAGATCCCACCTGATCCAGAAGCCGCTCCTGGCCATGGGAATTTCCAAGGAGCATCAGGGGCTCTCGGCGCTACCCGCGGTGCCCCTGGAACTCTCAGCGCTATCTCAGCGTTGGCAGGCCCATCAAGCGATTACTCTCGATGAGTCCTCCACCGTGAAAAACCTGCGAGATCTGAATCGGCAACGACATTATGGCGTGATTCATTTGGCTACCCATGCGCAGTTCAATCCCGGCGATATTAATAACTCCTATATTCAACTGTGGAATGAACGTCTAAAGCTGAAGAAGCTCAATCAGCTTGCCCGAGAGTTGTCCTGGGGTCAAGCTCCTGCGGTGGAACTGCTGGTGATGAGTGCCTGCGAAACCGCCTTAGGCAGTCGCGAGGCAGAACTTGGCTTTGCAGGCGCGGCGCTACTTGCTGAGGTGAAATCCACTGCTGCCAGTCTTTGGCGAGTGAATGATCAAGGTACCCTGGGGCTGATGAATGAATTTTATGCAGCCCTGCAGACCTCTCCCACTAAGGCGGAAGCGTTGCGGACTGCTCAGCTAGCCATGCTCAGGGAAGAAATTTTTATCCAGGCAGGTCAGCTGCGATCGCGGGGAACTCAGGGAATGGATCTGCCCTTGGAGGCGGGTCTGGCGGGTGATTTGAACTTCCGCCACCCCTACTACTGGTCGGGTTATACCATCGTGGGAAACTGGAATTAATCTTGGTTTTCTCTGAAGTGGTAATGAATCTATCCTTCGAGCCAGGGAGGACCCATCGGCAACGAAAAAAAGCGATCTGTTCGGTTTAAACAATCGTTAAGGCGCAGATGTCTGCCGTGAAATCGTGGTCTGATGACTGTGAGTTCATGGTGCCTTGATCTGGCCTGGGTGCCGTTGCTGGGGGGTAGGGTTTACGAGATGTCGATGCAACACATTAGAATTCCTGGGGGTCTCCTCATGGATGCGGTGCTGTCGGCACCGTTGGGCGCCCTAGTCGGGAACGTGATAGAAGGAGAGATAACCACAGTCGCAGTCAGCGCAACTCGTCAAGATGCTGCTGTCACAATCCAGGCTGAACCTGATGCGGTGCTAGAGCTGCACTGGTCTGGAGATATTGTGGAGCTGGTGCGAGTTGATCAGCTAGCGCAGCGTTATCCTAAGCTTCGCCGTGCCGATAATACCTTATTGTTGCCGCTGTACAGGACCACGCAGCCCACTCGCGGCAGTCGAGAAATTACCCTGGAGCGGGTTCAGAAAATTCGGGTGGCCGAGCGAATCCGCCGCACGATGACTGAACCCTCAGCCGGTCCATCTGTCCGGTCCTTGATGACTGAGGTGATTCAGCCCCTTGAATTTGCAAGTATGCCCGCCCCAGGATTGGTCCATTTAGATCCCGACGGCAATGTTGCGGCCAGGGTCAAGGACGCTGAGTTGCAAGCGGACTCTCCTTACCTCATTTTTATTCATGGCCCCTTCAGCTCCACCGCTGGATCTTTTCAGCACCTATTTTCCTCTGAAGATTGGCCAAGGCTTAGGGCGCAATACTCCCTGGATCATCTATTAGCCTTAGATCACCATACCCTCTCCCAAAGTCCTGCTGCCAATGCGGTCCAGCTTGCCGCTGCCCTTCCTCCCGGCGCAGCGGTGCATTTGTTGACCTATTCCCGTGGCGGATTAATTGGAGATCTCCTCTGTCGCTATCCCTGGTCAAGTCCGCAAGAAAGTCGCGAAATACAGGAGTTTTTTGCTGATCCGGCCTATCAAACCGTGCGTGAAGAGCTGGAGCAGTTGCGCCAGATCCTTGATCGAAAACAGATTCAAATTAAGCGCTATGTGCGTGTTGCGGCTCCTGCTGCTGGAACAATGTTAGCGTCAAAGCCCTTAGATCTTTATCTCAATATAATGCTGAGCGCGGTGGGAAAGCTTTCGGGGCCTGCGGCGCCTGGATATGATTTTCTCAAGGCGATCGCCCTGGCCGTCATTGCCACAGGCACCCAAGCCGAAATGTTGCCTGGGCTTGAGGCCATGATGCCCCACGGAAAAAAAGGGTTTGCTCCGTTTCTGAACTGCGCCGATCCTCGTGGAAATGAACTGGCGGTGATTGCGGGAGAGTTGCAGGGGAGTGGCCTATTGACCCCGGTGAAGGATTTTTTCTCCGGGCTATACTCCTGGCAAGAGAACGATTTATTGGTCGACAGTCGGTCCATGTTTCGTGGCGTTCCCCGAAATGCTGCCTGGGGATACTATGCCCGCGGACCGCAGGCTGATCATTTCCACTATTTCGCAGAACCAGAGACCCGCAGACCGATGCTGGACTGGCTGATCTTAAAGGACTCGTCCCGGTTTGAGACGCTTCAGCCGATCAAGACCTTGGAGGCCGATGGGGGGGTACCGGTGATTGCTGCTCCAGACTGTCAGCCCCTGGATAATTTGCCGGTTGTGTTTCTGCTACCGGGAATGATGGGAACTCATCTGGCGATCGCCCATCGGCGGCAATGGCTTCATCTTCCCAGTTTAGCCTGGGGAGGCTTGGCCTTAAACCTGGCCCTAGACCGGACCGGCATTGAGCCAGAGGGGTTGGTAGAAGGCGTTTACGATCAGCTAGAGGCCAGACTGATCCGGGAATACGAGGTGATTCGCTTTGGATTTGACTGGCGATTATCCATGCGGCACGCCGCCCATCACCTTGCCCAGCAGATTCAGGCGCAGTTCTGCTCTCACCCTCGTCCCGTTTACCTTTTGGCCCACTCCATGGGAGGACTGATTGCCCGCACCCTCTGGGTGGACCATGCGCCAGTGTGGCATGAACTGATCCGGCGAGGGGGGCGCTTGGTCCTCTTGGGCACGCCTAATTATGGATCCTATGTTCCTGCCCAGCTGTTCACTGCCCAGCACCCCATGATGCATCTCCTCGCCGCGACGGATCTCAAAAATTCCCGGAAAGAGCTGACGCAGGTGCTGCGATCCTTTCCTGGCTTGGTGGAACTGTTGCCTTACAAGGATGACCACGATCTTTTAAACACGGCTCGATGGCAGGAACTGGCGGCTGATTATGCCCCGGAGGAGTCGCTGCTCCAACAGGCCCGAGACTTTCGGCAACGGCTTAATGAGGCCGTTGATCCAGATCATATGGTTTATGTGGCTGGGATTGCCCCTACAACCCCCTGTCGGATGGATCACAGGGCAACCTTAGTGATCTTTGGCTCCACCAGACTGGGGGACGGAACGGTGCCCTGGTCCCTAGGTCTGATCGAGGGAGTGCAGACCTATTATGTTGATGCCGAACATGGACAGATTCCTAATTATCTGGCTGCCCATGGGGGGGTGTTGGATCTACTGGCCCAGGGCAAAACTCGGCAGTTGACCACAGATCCTCCTCCCCTAAGGCGAGAAACCCGCGATATTTTGGCCCCGCTGGAGTTGGAGAACCCGGCGGTAGAATTACGTCTCTATCCCAATCCCCAGGACTTAATGGAGACCCTGGTGGGACATCCGTCTACCCCCCAGCCTGTCCCGCCGACCCTAGCCCTGGAGATCACTAATGCCGATGTCTGCGATGCTAAACATGCAGTAATCGTGGGCCATTATATTGGTGACCCCATTGTCAGCGTAGAATCTGTTCTCGATCAGGCAATGGAGGGAACGCTGTCGCGAGATTTAAGATTGGGCTGTTATCCGGGTGCCCACGGAACGGTCCGGATTTATCCGCCTTCTCCTCGCCTCCCGAGGGGGGTGATTGTGATTGGTTTGGGAGAGGTGGGCGACTTGCAGCGACTGGAATTGGAGGGGAACTTGACCCGATCCCTGCTGGACTATGCCCTACAGCAGTTGCCCTCCGAGGGGGAACCCCTGCAGGAGGTTAGGGTGAGTTCATTATTAATCGGGAGTTATGGGGGATCGAAAATTACGCTAGAAGATAGCGTGATGGCGCTGGTGGAGGCGGCTTTGGCGGCTAACCAGGCCCTGGAAACCCAGCACCTGGGCGATCGCGTCCGGATTGCAGGAATTGAAATTATGGAGCTGTTTCGAGACATTGCCACTGCGGCCTGTCACTTCGCCCAAACCCTTCCCCAACGCTATGAAGGCCGAGTGAGCGTCGCGTCTGAATTGCGGATTAGAGCGAGCTCTCGCCGGAGCCGACCCTATTCTCCCTACGCCATGGGCTGGAGCCGACGCATTCGCATTAAAAAAAATGGAACGGGGCTGCATTTTGAAGTCACGACGGATGTGGCCCGCAGTGAGCCCTTTGTGCGTCCGATTCAGTGGTCACTGCTGGACGGAATGTTGGAGAAGGCCATTCAGAATGATCGAGAGGCTTCTTCAGTGCTTTATCAGTATCTCTTACCCTATCAGCTCATTGAAAACGTTCAGCAAACCTCCGATCTGGTGTTGGGCCTAGATCCTGACGTTGCCCATATTCCCTGGGAACTTCTCAATCCTGCTGAGAATGCGCCCCGTCGTGCCTCGCCCTTGGGCGTTAAGGTGGGGATTTTACGATCGCTGACTACCCAAAATCGGCGGATAAATCCTCGTCGATCCGCAGGACGACGCGCCCTCGTCATTGGTAATCCTGCCCAGGTGGACCCGACGTTGCCGGGAGCGCGGAAGGAAGCCGTCGCGGTTTCCAAGCAGCTTTTGGCCTGTGATTTACAAGTGGAATCACTGATTGACGCCCCCTCAGATGAGATTTTTCGGGCCCTGTATCGCCATGAGTACGACATTATTCACATTGCCGCCCATGGTCAGTTTAGTGACGACGGGTCTCGCTCAGGTGTGCTGTTGGAGAAAGGACGCTTTCTGACTGCCAGCGAATTTGAGAATCTGAGGGCTGTGCCGTCCCTTGTTTTTTTAAACTGCTGTCACCTGGGACAAATGGAGACCGCCAGTGGATCTCCGCGCTTGGGGACAATCGGCCGATTGGCGGCCAGCGTTGCCGAGCAGTTGATTCGCATGGGTGTAGGTGTGGTGGTGGCTGCGGGTTGGGCCATTGGCGATGATGCTGCGATCCGTTTTGCAACGGTGCTCTATCAACGGCTGCTAGAGGGGGATAACTTGATGGCTGCGGTGCGCGACGCCAGGGCACAAACCCATAAGGCTGGCGGCGTTGAGGACTTGACCTGGGGAGCGTATCAGGTGTATGGCGATCCGGGCTATACCCTCTACTGGGTGGACCGTCGCCAGGGTGCTGGTCCGGCAGATGCACGTTCCTTCGTGTCTCGCCATGAATTTGCAGAGTATCTGCTTGATTTTGTGCCGCAGTCAGGCAGAATGATGCAGGCCGATCGTCACGCCTGGCAAGAGCGGCTTGGATCCCTGGGAGATAGCCTGTCTGAGTCCTGGAAACAGGATGGGGCCATTGCCGGTGCCTTTGGCCGTGCCTACGGGGAGTTAGGTGACTACGCGGAGGCCATTGACTGGTATGAGCAGGCTCTCAAATGTTCAAATGCTCCGCTGGGCGCGATTGAACAGCTGGCTCACCTGGAGATCTGCCTGGCAGAGCAGCAGTGGGCCAACTTGACCCCAGAGGATCGAAGGCAGCGGTTGCAAACTCCGGATGCGGGGCCTTTCTCCCTATTTTTGCGCGCGATCCAGCGCTTAGAAGCCATCCTTGAAATTCAGCCCTCTGCAGAGCGCTACAGCCTCGTGGGGGCCATTCATCGACGCTGGGCAAGGGTCACGGAAGCATCGGCGCGAAAATCTCACCTTGAAGCGGCCCTTGCGGCCTATCAATTGGCCTGCGATCAGCATCCGCTTCATCTCTACGATCCCCTGCTTCACAAGGTGGGTTTAGAACTATGTCTGGGGAAGCCCAGTGAAGGATTTTTTGAGGAATTAGACCAAATTACAGAAAGTGCAGCGGCTTGCAATGAGGATGGTGTCCCAGTCGTCCTAGCGCAGGTGCAGCTGTTTCGATATTTAAAGACCTCAAGGATAGATAGGATGCCTGACTCAGAGGTGGATGCCGCGGCCCAAGCCTATTTCCAGGCTTGGGTGAGGGGTTCAGGAATGAACTCACGCCTTCAAGAAGATGCCATGGAGAGCCCGGTGGAGGCGCTGGCCATGGTGATGATTGATCCCGAAATGCAGGGAAAAATGCAGAGGTTCCGCCGGTCTCTTGGAACCTTGATTGGCTCAGGAGGACTCGTTGTTCAGTCTTCTTCAATTAAGCCTTGAAGAAGAGCACGACCCCCGTGGCGATCATTAGACTTCCGGCTATCCGCTGCAGGACCTGAGTGAACTGGGAATTTTGACACAGCTGCTGGGCTTTGTTTCCCAGATAGGCATAGATCAGCTTAACGCTACCCACGGCAAGGGCCGCCGTTGCCATCAGAAGGAGGGTATCCAAGGGGGAGACTTGAGTCAGATTGATATAGGCAGGTAAAAACCCAACGTAAAACAGAATGGCCTTTTGATCTGCCAGGGTGAGGAATAAACCACTGCAGAAGCTGGCAAGCCCCTGAGTGTTGATGTCCTTCCCCAATTTTGGGAGAGGGGCCTTTTTTTTCCAGAGGCTGGCGCCAAGGCCGATTAAATAGATGCCCCCGAGATATCGAACCCAGGTGAATTCTGAACCCAAGGTGAGGGCGATCGCCGATAGGCCATACACTGCAACGGAGATCAGGCACAGATCCCCCACAACAATCCCCAAGGTGGTGAGGAGCCCTTGCTTGAATCCCGCCACCGATGCGTGAGCAACCACCAGCAGCACACTCACACTGGGAATGGCCGACAGGATAGCCATGGCGATGAACAGGGCAAGAAGATTTGTCAAGGTTAGACTCATGGGACCGTCACCGGGGGATAACCTGCCAGGGGGAATGACGTAAAAGCTTAAGCCTTACCTTAACTTTGAGATTTGTTTTCGCCAAGCATAGGATAATCGAGAATGCGAATCTTGAACGCTGCTAACCCACAAGAGGGAAAGACCCATGCCAGATGCCCATGGCCTTTGGAACGAAGCGGAGCTGCTTCGCCCATTGGATCAACAAACCTTGAGCGTTCCGGTTTTGGTGGTGGGTGGATCCACCGCAGCCTATGCGGCGACCCTAAGTGCTCTCACCGCCCATGCAACGGTGTGCTGGGTGATGCCAACCCCAGTGGTGGGGGGACAATACACCGCTCAGGGACTGCCTGCTAGCGATGATTCTCCCCTGATGGCACCGGCTTCCCAGCTTCAGGCGCGCTACCGGGATCCAAAGCAACTCCATGACGGAGAACTATTCTGTATTTCTCAAGCTCAGCGGGCTTTCCGCCATCGTCAGCGGCAGATCCAGCCCGTGCAGGGACAGGCGCTGGACAATCCTGGGGGGGGATGGGTGAGCCATTTTGCTGTGACGCCGGTGACAGCGGCAATTGCCCTGAACGAAGCCATTGCCCCCTACGTGCAGTCGAATCAACTAGTGCTAATTGCAGAGGCTGACCCCATTGACCTGCTCATTGAGCAGTTTGGAACGACGCGGCGGCGGGTGAGGGGGGTGGTCTTTCGTAGCCGCCAGACCTCCGCTGAATTTACGGTTCAGGCCGAGGTGGTGATTGAGGGGACCGATCTGGGCGATTTGCTGGAGATCGGAAATATTGAGTCCCGCGTTGGTCAAGAGTCGCGTCAGGAGACCCAGGAAGCGGTTTTGCCTGAGGATCCGCGTCCCCTGTGCCAGCAGGCCTTTACCTTTTGCGCGGTGGTGGAGCGATCGCATCACCGCGCCGCCATTGGAGCGCCGCCAGGCTACGATCAGAGTCCCTGGTTGCAAAGTTCCGAATTCACCGGCACCTTTTGGGCCAACGGAGTCGCCCGGCCCTTCTACCACCCCTATGGCATCTTTCGCTACCGTCGCTTGGGGCGTCTAATCCCGGATTCGCAGGTGCATGTGGGTGATGTGGCCGTACTGAACTGGGGCATGAGTCCGGTTTCGGCCCAGGGGCCGCTGGGCTGCGGCAATGACTTTAAAGATGGGGTGCTGGTGGGGCAAACCCGACAAGATCGGGGGGTGATCTGGCAGCGGGGGCGCGATCGCGCCCAGGCCTATGTACACTACCTTCAAACCCACGATGCTCCTGATCTGGTGGGCCGCGGCGATCTCACCTGGACCGCCGATGGTATTGCCCTGGAGCCCTATATTCGAGAATCGCGTCGTGCCATTGCCCGCACCACCATTCGTCATGAGGATGTTGCCGCTAAATTTTTCCCTGCGCAGGCGCGATCGCGAATCTTTTCAGATAGTGTGGGGATTGGTCATTACCACTACCTAGACTTTCATCCCAACCAATCCCCCGGCCATGTGGATCTAGGGACCGACGGGCAAGATTGTGCCCCCTTCAGTATTCCCCTAGGGGCCTTGATCCCGATTCAAACCGAGGGGCTCATCCTATCGGCGAAAAATATTGGCACCACCCACATTACAAATGCCGCCTATCGGATGCATCCGGTGGAATGGGCCATTGGTGAAGCCGGTGGGTATCTGGCGGCCCTGCTCACCCACTCTGCCGTGGGTGCCCATGAAGTGGCGGATTCGGTTCGCCTGACCCGGCAGCTGCAGGGGCAGCTCACGCGGCAGGGAGTTCCCATCATCTGGTTTAATGATGTGGGCCACGATGATCCCGATTTTGAGGCGATTCAAGTGCTGGCCGCCGCTGGAATTGTTCGCACTGAAAACTATGGCCACTTAAACTTCAATCCTGCCGGAACCGTGAACCGGGCAGTGGTTGCCGTTGCCCTTGTGAATATCCTTGAACTCCCCCTCCTGGCTCCCGAATCTCCCTCCTTTCTGGATGTCCCTACCACCCACTATGCCTACAAAAGTGTGGAAACGCTCAAGGCCCAGGGCATTATTGCGGGGGTCGGCAATCGGCGTTACGCTCCAGACTGGTCCATCACCCGAGCGCACTTTGCCATTTTAATGAGTAAGGTTCAGGCCGGGCATCTCATTGCCCTGTTTACTGACACGCCTCGAGATTCGCGTGTTCTGACGCGTCGCGAACTCTCCAGAACCCTCTATCGACTGCTTCAAATTCAGCTAAATCTCTAGCCTAGGCGATCGCACCGCCATGGGTTGGGTCTGGAATTGCCCTCAGGACTGGGCCAGTTCCCCAGGACGGGGCATGCCAGTCCCGTAAACCCCCAGGCGGATCCTGGCCGGAGGCTCCAAGGGCAATGATCGGATATCGCCTTAGATGGCTCCCGAATCGAAAATTAGCCCGCCTTTACCTCAGATAATAAAGGTGGTTTGATCCCCCTGCGAGGCTTGGCGGCTGCGGGCATCAAAATACAGATCTTCGAGGGTGAGCGTAAAGACAAAGTCTCGCACCTTGCGATTCAGTCTCTCCCACACCAGGGCCGTCACCCAGTCTTCCGCGGCATGTCGGTCAAAATCGCTGAGCATTTCAATCGACTCCCCCACGGCCTCAAGGATAGATCCCAGGGAAATGGCCTGGGGCGGTTTGGCCAGCCGATAGCCGCCCTGGGATCCGCGTACGGAGATCACCAGGTTCGCTCGCCGGAGCTGGATGAGTAGTTTTTCCAGGTAGGGGGCGGGCAGATCCTGGCGCTGGGCGATCGCCCGCACCGAGGCTGGACCGTAGCCGGGCTGCAGGCTGAGATCCAGCATGGCTTTCACGCTATATTGTCCCTTGCGGCTTAACTTCATGGCACTGTCCCTCAGGTCAGGATCGTCCTCAGGGGCTGGAGAAGAGAATATCGGGAAGGAACTGAGGTATTCTGAATGAGGAATAAATTATGTAACACAAAACCTTGGCGGCTTTAATGAGCTTAGTTGATTGTTTATCCTCCCGTCGAACCAAGATTGTTGCAACTGTTGGGCCAGCAATTTGTAACCATGAAAAGTTGAAAGCCGTGATTGAAGCTGGGGCAACGACCCTGCGGCTCAACTTTTCCCATGGTAGCCACGAAGATCACCTGCGGGCCATTAAGCTCATTCGACAAGTCTCCTTTGAACTAAACCAGCCCGTGGCGATTCTGCAGGATTTACAGGGACCGAAGATTCGGCTGGGCAAGTTTGAGGCTGGGCAGATTACCCTGCAAAGAGGGGATACCTTCATTCTGACCAGTCGAGAAGGACTGCCCGGCACCCAGACCCTGAGTTCGGTAACCTATCCCCACTTGGCCGATGAGGTTCCCCTCGGTGCGACTATTTTGCTCGACGATGGCAAAGTTGAAATGCGCGTCGAAAAGGTGGACCTGGCCCAAAAGGACCTGCACTGTCGCGTGATTGTGGGGGGCGTGCTGTCCAATAGCAAGGGCGTTAACTTCCCTGGAGTTTGTCTTTCCGTCAAGGCACTAACGGAAAAGGATCGAGAAGACCTGCTGTTTGGGCTTTCCCAAGGGGTAGACTGGGTGGCCCTGAGCTTTGTGAGAAATCCAGCAGATGTGCTGGAGATTAAGGAACTGATTGCCAAAGCCGGCAAGTCCGTTCCGGTGATCGCCAAAATTGAAAAGCACGAGGCGATCGCTCAGATGGATGAAATCCTGGAGCTGTGCGATGGGGTCATGGTGGCGCGGGGCGATTTGGGCGTCGAAGTTCCAGCAGAGGAAGTTCCCATGCTGCAAAAGCGCCTGATTTATCGAGCCAACTGTTTGGGCATTCCCGTGATTACCGCTACGCAGATGCTCGACAGCATGGTGAATAACCCCAGGCCAACCCGCGCTGAAATTTCCGATGTGGCCAATGCAATCCTAGATGGCACCGATGCCGTGATGCTCTCCAATGAGGCGGCGGTGGGGAAATATCCTGTGGAAGCCGTGGCGACGATGGCTCAAATTGCCACGCGCATTGATCGGGAGCGGGTGAATCAAACTGCGATCCCTGTGGAAGAGCCGAAGCGATCTATTCCCAACGCTATCAGCCATGCAGTGGGGCAGATTGCCGGGCAGCTTAGAGCAAAGGCGATTTTAACCCTGACCAAAACCGGAGCGACGGCCCGCAACGTCGCCAAGTTTCGTCCTAGCATCCAGATATTGGCCGTTACGCCCCATGTGGAGGTGGCTCGACGCCTGCAGCTGGTGTGGGGGGTGCATCCACTCCTGGTGCTGAATTCCGGGTCCACCAACCAAACCATTCAGGCCTCCTTGAATTCTGCCCTTGAGCAAGACTTTGTCAAGGCGGGAGATTTGGTGGTGATTACTGCCGGGACTTTGCAGGGGGTCTCGGGCTCCACCGATCTAGTCAAGGTGGAAATTGTAACCTCGGTCATGGGGAAGGGCTTAGGCATTGGCCACGGGTCCGTAACCGGCCCAGCCCGCATCACCCGTGAGTCCTCTGCTATTCAGCATTTTAACAGTGGTGAAATTTTAATTGCCAATCACACCGATGCCTCCTACATTGGTGCCATGCAGAAAGCGGCGGGCATCATTACCGAGGAAGGGGACATGAACAGCCATGCAGCAGTGCTCGGCTTGCGTCTGGGAATTCCGGTGATCGTGGGGGTTAAGGATGCCACCACGTTGATTCGCAGCGGTACGATTTTGACCATGGACGTGCAGCGTGGCCTGGTCTATTCAGGCCCAAGGCCGTAATCTTTTTTTCTTGCTAGATATCCCCTTGCTAGATATCCCCTTGCTAGACATCCCCTTGCTAGACATCCCCTCGCTAGAATAGAAACCCACTGATTTCGCATTTCATCTATGAGCCAAGGCACCCTCTTCGATAAAGTTTGGGACCTGCATACTGTGCGGGTTTTGCCCTCAGGACAAACCCAACTATTTATTGGACTCCATCTCATTCACGAAGTCACCAGTCCCCAGGCCTTTGCCATGTTGCGCGATCGCCAGTTGCAGGTGCTCATGCCGGAGCGCACGGTGGCCACGGTTGATCACATCGTTCCAACCCAGAATCAGGTCCGCCCCTTCCAAGATCCACTGGCCGAGGAAATGATGCAGGCCCTAGAGGCCAACTGCCAAGAAAACAACATTCGCTTTTATAATCTGCACTCTGGACAGCAAGGGATTGTCCATGTGATTGCCCCGGAGCAGGGCTTGACCCAGCCCGGTATGACCATTGCCTGCGGCGATAGTCATACCTCCACCCATGGGGCCTTTGGGGCGATCGCCTTTGGGATTGGCACCAGTCAGGTGCGGGATGTGCTGGCCTCTCAAACCCTGGCCCTCTCTAAGCTCAAGGTGCGGCGGGTTGAGGTCAACGGCCCTCTCCAATCTGGGGTTTATGCCAAGGATGTCATTTTGCATATCATTCGCACTTTGGGGGTAAAGGGAGGAGTTGGCTATGCCTATGAATTTGCGGGCAGTACCATTGCGGCGATGACCATGGAAGAGCGCATGACCCTGTGTAACATGGCCATTGAAGGGGGCGCTCGCTGTGGCTATGTCAATCCCGATGCGGTGACCTTTGACTATCTCCGGGGCCGGGACTTTGCCCCCAAAGCAGCGGATTGGGATCGGGCCGTGAACTGGTGGACCAGTTTGCGCAGTGATCCCGAGGCTATTTATGACGATTGCGTGGTGTTTGATGCAGCGGCGATCGCCCCTACGGTTACCTGGGGAATTACGCCGGGGCAGGGTATTGGGATTGATGAGCCGATTCCGACCCCCGACATGCTGCCGGAATCGGAGCGAGTTCTCGCAGCAGAAGCCTACGAATATATGGATCTTCAGCCGGGATCGCCTATTCAAGGCACGCCCGTGGACGTGTGCTTCATTGGCAGCTGCACGAATGGTCGGATTAGTGATTTGCGGGAAGCGGCCCACATTGCCAGGGGTAAGCAGGTGGCTCCCGATGTAAAAGCTTTTGTGGTGCCAGGATCGGAGCGGGTCAAGCAGCAGGCGGAGGCGGAGGGCTTGGATCAAGTGTTTCGTGCTGCCGGATTTGAATGGCGGGAACCCGGCTGTTCCATGTGTTTGGCCATGAATCCCGATAAGCTAGAAGGTCGCCAGATCAGTGCCTCCTCTTCAAATCGCAACTTTAAAGGCCGTCAAGGATCAGCCTCGGGTCGGACCCTGCTCATGAGTCCGGCAATGGTGGCAGCGGCCGCGATTACCGGCTGCGTCACCGATGTGCGCCATTTAGCCTGATCCAATGCCTTGTTCATGGCATTCCCGGACCTAGCCGTGATCTGTCCCAACGGACTTGCCCAAGATCGCGCTAACCCGCGCTGGTAAAGTTAACTTTGCAGTCCCGGCGGGCGTTAGCAAATTCCGGGTCTTGCCAGGAAAAGTCAAAGTGGCTAATGGACTGGACTTCTGGAGTTGCGCGCCGAATGGCATCCATCTGGATCTCTAAGGAAGGGCGATTAAAGGCAGGACGCCCCCAGGCTCCGGCGATCGCAGGGGTAATGGTTTTATCTGGATGGGTCTTACGCACCCGATCCACCTGACTGGTGATGCAGGAGACGCCATCGGGACAGAGTCCGTAGGCCATCGGGTGCCATTCCAAGTTTTTAGAAAATCGGTCCCAAGGCTGCATACGCGAATCATACCCTTGACCCACGGCTTGGTTGGCATCCGGGAAAAATACAGCCCCTGGGACAATACCCTGGCGCTGGGCTTGCACCGCCGCCCGGTGCAGAAAATCAATAATGCCTTGGTAGGCATGGGCTACGCTTAGTAGCCACAGATCCCAACGTAGCTTCGCGGCTCGATCCTCCGGGGGAGTGTTTTTAGAAATTCCATTCACGCTGCGTCCTTGCCAGAGGGCAACGTCCTCATTTGGGAAAAGCTGATCCAGCTTCACTACATCCTGGGGCAAAATTGTCCCCGTTTTGAGGTAGTGATTAATCACGGTACGGCCCTTTTGATTTAAACCTCGATTAATCAGCACCGCGCGGGAGGCGTCCCCAAAAATCCAGAGGTCGCGGGCTTGGCTGGCGACCGATGCGCCGCCACTCTGTTTGGGATAGCGTATGTAGTCGAATAAAACCCCCTTGGGGCGGCGCTGGAGGACTGC
This sequence comes from Lyngbya confervoides BDU141951, assembly GCF_000817775.3. Taxonomy (GTDB): domain Bacteria; phylum Cyanobacteriota; class Cyanobacteriia; order Thermosynechococcales; family Thermosynechococcaceae; genus Lyngbya; species Lyngbya confervoides. The sequence continues at coordinate 42,477 of NZ_JTHE03000100.1, read as the reverse complement.
CTGAAGCAAATTGGCATAGTCCTGCTGGGCAAGGGGACTATAAGGATCTGCAAAGGTCTTATTGGTATCTCCACTGTTGGGGTTACTGGCCGATCCCAGGCTCAAACTGGTTTGGCCCCGACCGTTTCGGGCAACTGCGCTTTGGCGATCGGGTCGCGTCCCGTATTGATAGCCATAGTTTAAGCTAAACAACCAGGCATAGGGTTCCATCCCCCGCTCGCGAGCTTTTTGGATTGCTTCATCCAAGAGATCTCGATTGGCGTATTCAGGCGATCGCACCACCGAGGTCCAGGGGGTTGGGTTCTGGCCAGGAGGCAGTAAAACCTGGCCGCTATAGAACACTTCGATATAGACCTGGTTGTAGCCCCGGCTCACCAGCCGATCGAGGAGGCTATCGAGAACCCCCGGCTTGAGATCGCATTCATACAGCCTGAGCCAGATGGCCTGATTCTTTAGCCAGGATTGCTGTCGGCATTGAAGAAGTTCATTTCGGTGTTTGGCCACCATGGCCTTATAGCTTATTTGGGCCTGGCGATCGCCCTGCAACCCTGCAGCAAGATAGCGCTCTTTTTGGCGCATGGTTTCCGCGGGCAGCTGGCAAAAGTCCTGGGTTTGTCCCAGGACTGGCTTGGAGGAAAAGGGGATCCACAGCTGGCTAAGAAGGCTAAGGCTAAGAAGTAAGGGAGAGGAAGTCTTAAGGAATTGGGGAAGGGTCATGGAGCGGAACAGCACCTGGAATAAAACTCAGAAAAACACTCCGGGGTAAACACCGTTGGTAGGGTCCCAACAGTGGAGGCCTGGACGGAAAAACTAGACCACAGGTGTGGAAACCGGGGAAAAATTCTAACTAATCCCATCCTAGGGCGGCAAGATATCCTTGGGCTGATTCGCTGCCCATATACCTGGCAAACTCACCTTAGGTGACGTCTGAAACTAGGTCAGGTTCCGGCGTGCAAGATCCCTGTGTACCTGCAACTGTGGCTGGCTCAGGGGGGTAGGAAATCCAGGGTTTGAGGGGGTTAGGGCTGTGGGGGGGTTAGGGCTTGAGGGGACCTTGACTCCCTATTTTTTGATTGAGGTCTGCCAGCAGCGCCGAATATTCGGCTTCCTGAGGCTGCTGTTTGCGCAATCGTTCCAAGATTTCCCTGGCGCTCACCCAATCTGCTTGGGCGAGGTACAGGTTCAGCAATTCCCTTAGGGCGGTTGGGTTTTGAGGCTCTCGCGCCAAGACCAGCTTGTAGCCTGCTTCAAGTTGGGCAAGCTCAGCAGGCTGAGGTGCCGCCTCACGGGCCGATTGTCCCATCGGGGGTTTAGCTAAGAACATCGCGACCACGGATTGCCCCATGCCAATGGCAAAGAAGGCCCCCGCCATCAACGTGAGAGCCCGACGGAGAGAGGGAGTCTTGAAGAACATAGATGGTTTTTCGTACACTTTTACGGATCAGTGGACCCCTGAGGGCGTGACTTCTCTATAGATTGCCCCAGGGACTGCCCAAGCTCGCAAGGGGCAGATCACTGATACTGATAGCGGCTATCCATGACGGAATTGGACTGGCCTTTTTGACCCACTGTTTATAGGAGCACAAGACCCATCATGAGTCCCTTTGATCCGGGGGCGATCGCCTCCCTACAAACCCATCACTGCTTTGGCGGGACGGTGGGATTTTATGAACATGACTCTAGAGTTTGCGGCTGTCCCATGCGGTTTTCGCTCTACGCGCCCCCTCAGATGCAGCAGGGGCCAAGGCCAGTGCTGTACTTTCTGTCGGGGTTAACCTGCACGGAGGAAAACTTTATGGTCAAGGCCGGAGCGCAGCGCTTCGCAGCGGAACTGGGATTGTGTCTAGTGGTGCCGGATACTAGTCCGCGCCACACAGGAATTCCTGATGAAGATACAGACTGGGTGTATGGATCCGGGGCCGGCTTTTACCTGAATGCGACCCAAGATCCTTGGAAGCGCCACTATCAAATGTATAGCTATGTAGTCGAGGAACTGCCGATCCTGCTTGCTCAAGCGTTTGCCGTGGACTTGGACCGCCAGGGGATCATGGGGCATTCCATGGGCGGACATGGCGCCTTGGTCATTGGGCTGCGCAACGGCGATCGCTACCGATCTATCTCGGCCCTGGCCCCCATTTGCCACCCCATAGCCAGCGACTGGACCCGGCCAGCCTTTGAGCGCTATCTAGGCGATACGGTGGCCGCCTGGAAGGACTATGATGCAACAGAACTTCTCAAGCGCTATGTGGATCCTCGTCCCCTGCTGGTGGATCAGGGACTGAGCGATCCCTTTCTCCAGGATCTGATGCCCCAATCCCTGGCCCAGGCCTGTGCAGAGACAGGGCGATCGCTCACGCTACGTCAGCATCCAGACTATGATCACAGCTACTACTTCATTGCTAGTTTGATTGAGGATCACTTGCGTCACCATGCCCAGTTTTTATGTCCTGGGTCTCTGGACAGCCCCTAGACCAATTCGCGTTAGAATACTGTCTTGGGGAAAGCATATTTCTCCGCGAAGTTCCTTGGCATGAACGCTTTTCGTCATTACAAGGTCGACCTTCGTGCTTCTATTGACTCGTGTTTCTATTGACTCTAGGAAAAGCGTTGGCATGGATATTCAGGAGTTTTTTCAACTCTGTGAAGGGCAGTGGGTTTCACAGCGCACCGAACATCACATTCTTCAAGAAAAAACCGATGTGGCGCGTGCCGACCTTTGGATGGAGTGCCTCAGTGCTGAGAGTTCTCCGGTGATTGAAGCCTGTAAACAGTCGAACTTGCCTGCGGACCAGGCCATTTGTGGTCTGGAAGTGACCTGGAAGGCGACCCTCTCTAATGGTCGCACTCAAATCGGGACAACCTTACTGGTCCCAGTTCTAGATCCGCAGGCGCCCCACCAGGGGCGGCTAATTAGCCAGTCCCAGCAGGGCGCCGTTCGCCTTGGCACCTTTACCCTGGGGCAAGATGAGGTGATGACTCTGGTCCAAACTCAGGACCATGGCACCTTGAGCGAGCGAATTTGGTTTGCCAGTCCCAACTTAAGAATTCGCAGTAGCACCCTTACCCATGATCAGGGCACTTCGGAGGCTAACTTTTGTTCGGAAATTCGCCGCATGGGTTCCCTTCAGCCCAAACCTGACGCCCACGAAGCTCAGAAAAGTCCTCTGCTAGCCTGGCAAGAACGTTATCAACAACAGCAGCAGCTTTCACCCTAATCGGGGCTAGGTCAGATCTGCAGAATCTTCATAGGGTTCTCCCTTTAACCATTGCTCATCTCCGGTAAAGCAAATATCAATGTCGGTGTGGGGATGGGCTGCTTGGATGACCTGGGTAAACCGCTCTCGGATTTGATCCAGGTCTGGTACATGGGTGAGTTTATACTGTCCTGGAACTAAAACTTGTACAGAAACGCAGAGGACACGACCGATTTGAGCCATTTGTACCTCGGTTTGACAAATGGGATAGTCCTCGCAGACCTGCTGGAGCTTGCTGCGGATAGCTGTTTCTAGTTCAGGGTCCGGTGCGCCGGCGAGAAGCTGATTAACGCCCTCCAAGACGGTCCGCACGGGAATGGGCACCACGACCAGGGCAAGCACCGTCACCAACAGCGGATCAATATAGGGCACCAAGAACACCCAGGCGGTGCCACTCATCATCCAGCCTAGTCCAAAGGCGATCGCAATCGCGCCGCTAATGAGCGTATCAATTCTCCAGTCCCGTGCATCTACCGCTAGCAGGGGAGACTGCAGCCGATGCGCGAACCGACTCAAGGTTAAACCCATGGCAGCACAAATGACCGTCGAGAGTAGCGCAAACACAAAAGCGCTGCCAACTTCCAGGGGGCGTCCGCCATAGATCAGGGCTTCCACTGCACTCACCAGGGCGAACAGCGTCACACTCAGGACAATAATCCCCTTAATGGTATTAATCAGGGGTTCAAAGCCATAATAGCCAAATTGATATTGGGGGCTTCTGCCGCGCTCCAGTAGATCGGCCACTTTTAAGGTGAGCAAGCTCATGCTCAGGGTAACCAAGGAGTAAAAGCCATCTAACATGATGGCCCCAGATCGGGACCCAAAGGCAAAGGCAAAGGCCAGGATCGTTGCCCCCAGGGATCCAAAGAGGGATAGTCGCAGCGCAAACTTTTCCCCGCCAGCTTCAGGGGCGGTTAAGTCAACAGGCATGATGGTTTTCAGCTTGCAAGGGTTAGGAACGCTGCTGCACCATTGCCGTTAATTTTGAATAAAATCCAGAGGGGCCAGATTGGGGAACAAATTGATGAATTGGATTGATCCTCAGGCTGGATTCTGGGGGAAGCAAAAGCGGCTTGGGAGCTAAGGGTTCCGAAATAGGAAGATGCTTCGATTCTAGGTCATTCGTCTCGGGAAAAGTGGAGGAGGCTAAATCCGGAGCAACGGAATTTTTTTCGAAATCCGCAGGTTCTGGAAAAAGTCCTCCTGCCTGCGAGGGGCATTCTTGCTGTGGGGCACGGGAGTGTTTTGCTTCCTGGGAGGGGGGCAAAACGGGTTCATCCCACTCCTGCCCGAAGGAAGATCCCAGGGTTTCAGGGGAAGATTCTAGGGGGGCTGGCAAGGTGGTGTTGCCTGCGGGACGGGTGGGAGAAAAATCTTCAGGATTCAGGCTTTCAGAGTCATTGGCAGCAGGGGAATCCACCGACTCAATCTCAGCATTCCCCGGCTCAATGCGATCGCCCAAGGCCTGGAGCCGCGCGAGAACGTGGCGACGAGATCGATAGGAGTCTGACTGTGAAGATTGCTCCATCGGTCGCTGACGGACCGGGGGTGCCGCCGAAAAATCCTGGGGAAGATTATGGGAGACCAGGCGCTCAAAATCGTGGGTGAAATGATAGCAAGGTTCTCCGCGCCGCTGCCATAGCGCTAAAATTTGCTCGACGGAGATCGCCTTGTAGCGTCCTTGATAGAGGGATTCCACCAGGGCTAACTTGACCCAATTTAGCGGAAATCGCTTGAGCCACACCTCTAGATTCTTCTCGTGGGACCGTTGACCAGATTCGAAGCTATAGAGCTTCAGCAAATTTACAATTGCTGAAACGGCTGTCTCTTGATTTTTTCTAGTCATAGGACGAAGCACCCAATGCAATATAAGGGCCCAGGCATAATTAAGATCCCAGTTCTAAGTGTAAATGTCCCCCGAATTTCCCCAAGGACATATTAATCGAAGACTCTAATTAAAGAAACGCCCAGCACTGGATTTTGTGGAGTTTAGTGCTGCCCCCTCTAACCCAGCACGGTGGCAAGGAACCTGAACCCTTCACCAAAAAAGAGTCCTCAAAACTTAAGGACTCTTTCTTCAATACCGTTCAGAATTGATAAATGCTCAAAAAAAGAACTGTTTTTTGCTCTTATTCAAGATCCTTTCGACCGGGGTTCCGAGACGGGTCGCTGGATAGGAACCCAAAAACAAACAGGGTTAGGAAAAATATCACAACGATGTAAACAACGATTTTGAGTGTTTCCATTACTTGATCTCTATAGAAAACAGCATTTAATGAGGTCGCCTCAATATCATATCGAACTCTTGGTGCAGATTAAAATATCTGAAGTCAACTTTTGGGGGTTGGGCCAAACCGATGGTGTCTGGGGACTTGATGGCAAGACTAGGGGATGAATTTTGGGCGAAGCCGTTGGTAGAAGCTTACCAATCCCAGGCTCAGTGCTCCCACCAGAGACCACAGGAGCCCCACCGTGGTTTCAAGGTGGAGGACCCAGGTATCTAGCCCCTGTAAAATCCGCTCTAGCAGATGGGGATCGTATCCCATAAATTCTGCTTCAACATCGATTTCGGGTCCATGGACCGAATAGCGGATTTTAGCGTGGGTGGTTTGTCCGCTGGGGATGGCTTGACTCACGGGGGCGGAAGGGCGATGTTGAACCGGTTGGGTGACGAGACCCTGTCGACCTGCAAAGCCCCGCGGCATCATACCCTGAATGTCATTCCAGTTTGGTTTGGCCTTCATGCGACCGGGATCGGCCCACTCGGAGGGGAAGGAGGGTTGCTGTGCTGCGGGGGCCGGGGGAGAGGTAGGGGCCGCGATCGCCGGTAGGGTCAGGGCGGGAAGGGCCGCCATTGCTCCGAATAGAGTCTTAAGCCCTATCTTGAACCCTGTCTTGAGCCCTATCTTGAACCCTGTCTTGAGCCCTCTGCGATCGCCAGACCTACTGGCCTGGGGGAGGGAGAGGGGGGCAGCTTCTCCTATTTTCCCCGGCACCATTCCGAAGCCGTCAGGTAAAGGGGGCAGTCGGAAGGGCGTCTTGGCGCTGTGGACTTCTAGAAGTGGCCTGAGGGGAGGAATTGGCAATGGTAGGGACTGGGCGTGATCCCGGATTGCACTACCCAGCCTGGCAACTGCTTTGGGAAGGGTCGTGAGAATCCGGAGAGGACGGGCGAATCGCTGGGCCTGACGTCGGCGTCGATAAAGGCTGGCCACCTCCCACAGGATGCGTCGGTAGAGCCGGGATTGCTGATCGGGGCTGAGGATGTCCAACAGGTGCTGATCGGCGGTGACTAGGACCAGCGTGCGTGTGCTCAGCAGAGAGGCAATCCCCTGCAAGAGGGGCTGGGTTTCAACGCGCAGGTTGGAGGGCTGGGCCGAGATCATTCCTTTGACTGGAAGCTTGAAGGGCCGCCCTCGCCTCAGACGGCGAGCGATGGCCTTGAAGGCCGTGATGCCTGCTTGGAGGCGGGACTGAGATTGGGGGAAGTCCAGGGTCACTTGCCTCTGAAACGGAGGGGCGCCTTGGGGGGGCGTGAGGGAGATGGCCTCCATAACCCGCAGCACTGGGATGTCGCTGTCTAGCCCGGCAAGGGGTCTTTCCCCGGATTGAACGGCTGCCCCGAGGAATCCGGCCCCGGAGTGCAGCGCCTGCCCAAAGGACAGGGCCGCTTGCCGTCCTGCCTGGAAGAGGCTGCGCAGGGCTAGAAAACAGAGTTGCGCTCCCCAAGTCAGTTGGTTTTTTCCTTGACGCAATAGGTGTCCGGTGCGATCGCGAAGCCGATGGGACTGGCACTGGACGAACTGAAAGAGTTGGCTACTGTATCGAGAATGGGAAGTCATCGTCGCAAATCCTTACAAGCAGAGGCCAGCACATCCAGGAAGAGTCACTGCACGTTACGATCAGCAACCGGGGACTCTACCTTGGCCCCATTGTACGACTGAATTCTTGATCCATCGCCATCGAAGATCCTATGTCCTGTCAAAATCATTGTTTGCCCATCGCGACAAGAGGCAAGTCCTTGATCAATATTACTGGGGAGATCAAAAGGCTGGTCAGCGCCTCTGGAATTCGAGAGGGGCTGTGTCATCTCTTTATTCGCCACACCTCGGCTAGCCTGATTATTCAGGAAAATGCAGATCCCGACGTGCTGCGTGACCTGGAAACCTTCTTTGCTAACTTGGTTCCCGAAAACCCTGCCCTCTATCGACATCGCATGGAGGGGCCAGATGATATGCCTGCCCATATTCGCTCTGTTCTGACCCAAACTTCAACCGCTGTTCCCATTGCGAATCGGCAACTGGTTCTGGGAACTTGGCAGGGCATCTACCTGTGGGAACATCGCGACCGGGGGTCTGAACGGGAGGTTTATGTGCACCTGAGCGGAGAATAGGGCGGGGGCAGTCTTAAACTCTCAACGGTCTAGAGCTCTTAACGGTCTAGAGCTCTTAACGGTCTAGACTCAAGATTCTATAGATTCAAGACTGTGAGGCTTGACGACCATCACTGTGCAGGGAGCCTCGCTGACCACCTGGCTGCTCACCGAACCCTGTAAAATTCGATTGACGCCTCGTAATCCACGATTGCCTAACACGACCAGGCTTGCCCGATGGATGTGGGCCAGCCGCACAATTTCTTCTACGGGATCGCCGGAGACGACCTCAATTTCTGAAGCGCAAGGAAACTGCGACTGTAGCGTTGCTAGAATCCGTTCTACCCTGCGAATCCCATCCACGTGGGGTTCGGAATGGGGCCGGTCCATTTCCAGATCTACATCCTTCTCCCCAACGCAAACCACGTGGGTCAAAACCACCTTACTGTCTGGTTCAAGCTGGAGGCTCTGGACCGAAGCAATTACCTGCTGCGTCAAATCATCCGCTAAATCGCTGCTGGCCAGGGCCACCAGCACTGTTTCAAAGACCATTAAGTCCTCCTAGGATGAACGCTGAATCCGCAGACGCACAGAATCTCGGTGGGACGGCAGTCCTTCGGCGTCTGCCAAAATTTGAATGGCATCGGCAACTTCCGATAGGGCTTCGGCGGAATACTGAATTAAGCTCGAGTGCTTCATAAAGGTTTCCACTCCTAGAGCCGAAGCATATCGGGCGGCACCTGAGGTGGGTAGCGTGTGGTTGGGACCTGCTAGATAGTCGCCCACGGCTTCTGGGGTATTAGCTCCCAGAAAAATGGCACCGGCGTGGCGAATAGACTCCAGGAGATCCCAGGGGTTTGCCACCTCTAACTCTAGGTGTTCAGGAGCAAAGGCATTGGATAGCTCTGCTGCTTGCTCCAGGGTTTCGACCACAATCACTAAACCGTAATGGGCAATGGACTTTTCCGTCAAGACTCGTCGGGGGTGGTGCTCGAGTTGCCGATTGACCTCGAGGACCACTTTCTGTGCCAGGGTAGCATCGGGGGTGATCAACAGAGCTGCTGCCAGGGGATCGTGTTCTGCCTGGGCCAAGAGGTCCACGGCCACGTGGGAGGGATTGGCCGTTGAGTCAGCAATGATGAGCACCTCGGAGGGACCGGCTAGGGAATCGATGCCCACGGTTCCGTAAACGAGCTTCTTGGCCAGGGTGACATAGATATTGCCTGGCCCGCTAATGATGTCTACCTTGGGGATGGTTTCTGTGCCGTAGGCCAGGGCCGCGATCGCCTGCGCTCCACCGACGCGGTATATCTCTTCAACTCCTGCTTCCTGGGCGGCAACGAGAACCGCGGGATTAATCGATTTGTCTGGGCCAGGTGGGGTAACCATCACTCGTCGGGGCACGCCCGCAACCAGGGCCGGAATGGCATTCATCAGCACAGTGCTGGGATAAGCTGCGCGTCCCCCAGGCACATAGAGCCCAGCTCGGTCAACCGGGGTAAAGCGTTTGCCTAAAACCACATCCTGGCCTGGAAACTGAACCCAGCTTTTGGGCTTGCGCTGCTGATGAAAGGCTTCAATTTGTCGACGCGCCAGCCGAATGGCATCGAGCAGATCCTTGGGCACCTGCTGATAGGCAATATCTAGTTCTGCGGCACTAACCCTCAGATCTTCAGGCGTGAGCGTTTGCTGATCAAACTCAGCTGTATAGGAGAGGACCGCGCTGTCTCCATTCCGTTTGACGAATTGCAGCACCTCACGAACCGTTGCCTCTTTGTGAATAACTTGATCATCGTGGGTGCGGTTGCAGATCCGCTGGATCTCCGCCTCTGCTTCACTGATTTGGGTGATGATTCGCAACATAGAATCTGTGGGAACGGTTATCGTTGGAGCACTGTTGAATCCTAGTGAATTCTAAACGAATTTCTGGGATGGCTGCGGCTTGCCTTAGGGGCGCGCTCAGTTGGGTTGGCGCTGCTGTCCCCATCCTATCTGAATCATTTAGGATCTGTTCAGGGGGGAGGCCATGGTTCTGATCTGAAAATCGTAAAATCGGGCAAATCGTGGACTTGCCAGCCTAAATGATAAATCGCGTGATATACTTACTATTTGGGATTTTCCTGACTCACCGAAAACTTTCCATTATCGTCGTAAACCGTGGCTAATTCTAAGTCTGCACTCAAGCGAATCCAGATTGCTGAACGTAATCGCCTTCACAACAAAGCATACAAATCTTCCATCAAAACTTTGACCAAACGCTACCTGGAAGCCCTAGACAGCTATGCCTCCGATCCATCGCCTGACCAAAAGCAGGTGCTGCAGTCGGCTCTGTCCGCGGCCTTTAGTAAAATTGACAAAGCGGTTAAGCGAGGGGTTCTCCATCGCAACACGGGGGCGCGGCGTAAAGCCCGTCTGTCTAGGTTACTCAAGCAACAGGTGGAGTCCGCGGCATAGGCAAGGCTTCCATGCAGTTGATTGATACCCATGTTCATATCAACTTTGATGATTTTCAAATCGATCTTGATGAGGTGGCCGACCGATGGCGATCGCGGGGCATTATCCGACTCATCCATTCCTGCGTTGAGCCAGGAGAATTCCCTAAAATTCAGGAGCTGGCTCAACGGTTTTCAGAGCTCTACTTTGCGGTTGGGCTGCATCCCCTTGATGTTCAGCAATGGCATGCTGGGTTAGAGGAGGAAATTGAGTCCCTGGCCCAATCCGATGCCAAGGTGGTTGCCATTGGAGAAACGGGATTGGATTTGTTCAAGGCTGATAATCTTGAGGCTCAAAGGGCAGCCTTTCTGGCTCAGTTATCCATTGCCCGACGTTTGAAGCTGCCCGTTATTATTCACTGTCGAGAGGCGGCCCGACCCATGGCAGAGTTGATTCGTCAAGACTGGGATGTCCATGGCCCTGTGGCGGGGGTGATGCACTGTTGGGGAGGGAGCCCCGAAGAAACCGCTTGGTTTCTAGATCTGGGGTTTTATATAAGCTTTAGCGGGACTGTGACCTTTAAGAATGCCAAGCAGATCCATGCCTCAGCTAACGGGGTTCCTGCCGACCGGTTGTTATTGGAAACGGATTGTCCCTTTCTCAGTCCCGTCCCCAAGCGAGGCGTCCGTCGAAATGAGCCTGCCAATGTTTACTATGTGGCTGAGCGAGTCGCCTCCTTGAGAGGCGTGCCCCTTGAGGTGTTGGCGCAGCAAACCACTGCCAACGCCTGTCGTCTATTTCAACTGCCTGCTGTTTAAATTCTGATTTATTTTTTCTTCAGAACCCACTGTCCAATGTTTCTGGCCTCTGAGACTTCAGTTTGTTGAAATTGCCTGCTTTCCCTGACTTTTCTGGGGAAGTGGGCAATTGCTAACGGAATTGAAGGTTCCAAGCCAGCGTGACCTCTAGAGGAGACGCATGACTAACTCAACTTACACTCAACCTGCTTTCACTCTGCCCGACCTGGTCGAGATTCAGCGGGAGAGTTTCCGATGGTTTTTGGAAGAGGGCCTCATTGAGGAGCTGCAGAGCTTTTCTCCCATTACCGACTATACCGGGAAAATCGAGCTGCACTTTCTAGCCCACAATTATAAGCTGAAGCGGCCAAAGTACGATGTTGATGAAGCCAAGCGCCGTGATAGCACCTACTCGGTGCAGATGTATGTTCCGACTCGCTTGATTAACAAGGAAACGGGCGAAATCAAGGAGCAAGAGGTTTTTATTGGCGACCTCCCCTTGATGACGGATCGAGGCACCTTCATTATCAATGGTGCTGAGCGCGTGATCGTCAATCAGATTGTGCGGAGTCCTGGGGTTTATTACAAGTCTGAAACAGACAAGAATGGGCGTAGAACCTACAACGCCAGCTTGATTCCCAATCGTGGAGCCTGGTTGAAGTTTGAGAACGACAAAAATGATCTGGTTTGGGTTCGTATCGATAAGACCCGCAAGCTTTCGGCCCAGGTTTTGTTGAAGGCCTTGGGCCTGAGCGATGGCGAAATTTTCGATCGCTTGCGTCACCCCGAATACTATCAGAAAACCATCGATAAAGAGGGGCAGTTTGGAGAGGAAGAGGCACTGCTGGAGCTTTACCGGAAGTTGCGTCCGGGTGAGCCTCCAACGGTGTCGGGGGGGCAGCAACTCCTGGAATCGCGCTTTTTTGATCCAAAACGCTACGACCTGGGCAAGGTGGGGCGCTACAAGCTCAATCGCAAACTCAACTTAAACACGCCTGAATCAACTCGTGTGCTGACGCCGGAAGATATTTTGGCCGCCATTGATTACCTAATTAACCTGGAGTTTGACATTGGCTCGGTGGATGATATTGACCATTTGGGCAATCGCCGGGTGCGATCGGTGGGAGAGCTCCTGCAGAATCAGGTGCGAGTGGGTCTCAACCGCCTGGAGCGAATCATCAAGGAGCGCATGACTGTATCCGACGTGGAGTCTCTAACGCCGGCCTCCCTGGTGAATCCAAAACCCTTGGTGGCCGCTATTAAGGAATTCTTTGGCTCCAGCCAGCTCTCCCAATTTATGGATCAAACCAATCCCCTAGCGGAGCTGACTCACAAGCGTCGTTTGAGCGCTCTGGGGCCTGGAGGTTTGACCCGAGAACGAGCGGGTTTTGCGGTCCGCGATATCCACCCCAGTCACTATGGGCGGATTTGTCCTATTGAAACGCCTGAGGGGCCAAACGCCGGTTTGATTGGGTCTCTGGCAACCCACGCTCGGGTAAATCCCTACGGATTTATTGCAACCCCCTTTTACCCAGTGAAAAATGGCATAGTACAGCGAGATCAGCCTCCTGTCTATATGACAGCAGATGAAGAAGATGATCTGCGCGTGGCGCCAGGAGATATTCCCACCGATGAGGAGGGGCACATTCTGGGCGATATTGTTCCGGTTCGCTATCGTCAGGACTTTACCACCACCTCTCCCACCGAAGTGGATTATGTGGCGGTTTCGCCGGTGCAGATTATTTCGGTGGCCACCTCCTTGATTCCTTTCCTAGAGCACGATGATGCGAACCGAGCCCTGATGGGATCTAACATGCAGCGTCAGGCTGTCCCGCTGCTCAAGCCCACTCGTCCCCTAGTGGGCACCGGGCTGGAGGCTCAGGCTGCCAGAGATTCTGGAATGGTTGTGATCAGCCATACTGATGGAGAGGTGACCTCGGTATCAGCGGATGTGGTCTACGTTTGCGATGACCAGGGGATGCTCCATGAATATCCCATTCAGAAATATCAGCGTTCTAACCAAGATACCTGCTTAAACCAGCGCCCCATCGTGTTTCCTGGCGATCGCGTCCAGGCTGGCCAGATTATTGCCGATGGTTCAGCCACCGAGGGGGGGGAGTTGGCCCTGGGACAAAACATCCTGGTGGCCTATATGCCCTGGGAAGGATACAACTACGAAGATGCCATCCTGGTGAGTGAGCGGCTGGTTCGTGACGATGTGTACACCTCTATCCATATTGAAAAATATGAAATTGAGGCTCGGCAGACCAAGTTAGGGCCGGAGGAAATTACCCGCGAAATTCCCAACGTTGGGGAAGATTCTCTGCGTCAACTGGATGAGAACGGCATCATCCGGGTAGGGGCCTGGGTGGAGGCTGGCGATATCTTAATTGGAAAGGTGACCCCCAAGGGGGAATCGGACCAGCCGCCGGAAGAAAAGCTGCTGCGTGCCATCTTTGGTGAAAAGGCCCGAGACGTGCGAGATAATTCCCTGCGGGTTCCCAATGGTGAGAAAGGTCGGGTGGTGGATGTTCGTGTCTTTACCCGCGAGCAAGGAGATGAACTTCCGCCGGGCGCCAATATGGTGGTCCGAGTTTACGTTGCCCAGAAGCGCAAGATTCAGGTGGGCGATAAGATGGCCGGTCGTCACGGCAACAAAGGGATTATCTCCAAAATCCTGCCGGTGGAGGACATGCCCTACCTGGCGGATGGAACCCCCCTGGATATTGTGCTGAATCCTCTAGGGGTGCCGTCTCGCATGAACGTGGGTCAGGTGTTTGAATGCCTGTTGGGTTGGGCTGGTCACAACCTTGGCCTTCGCTTTAAGGTGACTCCCTTTGACGAGATGCACGGGGAGGAAGCCTCCCGCCTGAGTGTCCACGGTAAGCTGGCAGAGGGATCTAGCCAAAGGGATCGAGACTGGACATACAATCCCAATAATCCCGGCAAACTTCAAATTTTTGACGGGCGGACAGGGGAACCCTTTGATCAGGACGTGACCGTCGGGAAAGCCTATATGTTAAAGCTGGTTCACCTGGTGGACGACAAAATTCATGCTCGCTCCACAGGCCCCTACTCCCTGGTTACCCAGCAGCCCCTTGGCGGCAAGGCCCAGCAGGGAGGACAGCGCTTTGGCGAAATGGAGGTTTGGGCCTTGGAGGCCTTTGGTGCGGCCTACATTCTCCAAGAGTTACTCACGGTTAAATCGGACGATATGCAGGGTCGTAATGAAGCCCTCAACGCCATTGTGAAGGGTCAGGCCATCCCGCGTCCGGGAACCCCTGAGTCCTTTAAGGTGCTCATGCGAGAGCTGCAGTCTCTGTGCCTGGACATTGCAGTCCACAAGATTGAAACCGAAGACGATGGCACCAGCCGCGATGTGGAAGTTGATCTCATGGCTGATGTTAGCCACCGCCGCACGCCCTCTCGCCCCACCTATGAATCTTTAAACCGGATGGAAGTTGAGGAGGCTGAAGCCTGACGGCTATCGGCCCCAGAGCCCTAACCCAGAACAATAAGGGATGTCCCCTGGCCCTCTAGGCCAGGGCAACCCCCTGGAGGATTGAGGTTTTCCCGCGGTTCTCCGCATGAACAATTGAGCAATATCAAAGAGAGTGTGAAGCGATGCCGAAGCTAGAGCAGCGATTCGATTACGTCAAAATTGGGTTGGCTTCCCCCGACCGGATTCGTCAATGGGGAGAGCGCACGCTGCCCAATGGTCAGGTGGTGGGTGAGGTGACCAAGCCCGAGACGATTAACTACCGGACTCTCAAGCCCGAAATGGATGGGTTGTTTTGTGAGCGAATCTTTGGTCCAGCGAAGGATTGGGAATGTCACTGCGGCAAATATAAGCGAGTTCGGCACCGGGGCATCGTCTGTGAACGCTGTGGGGTTGAGGTGACCGAGTCCCGGGTGCGCCGTCATCGCATGGGATATATTAAACTGGCTGCTCCGGTTACCCATGTCTGGTATCTCAAGGGCATTCCAAGCTACATGGCAACCCTTCTAGATATGCCTCTGCGCGATGTGGAGCAGGTGGTTTATTTTAATGCCTACGTGGTCCTGAACCCCGGGAACCACGATGGGTTGTCCTATAAGCAGCTCCTGACTGAAGATCAGTGGATGGAGATTGAGGACCAAATTTACAGTGACGATACCACCTTGATGGATATTGAGGTGGGTATTGGTGCGGAAGCGGTTCAGCAGCTTCTGGTCGATATTGATCTGGAGGCCGAGGCCGAACAACTGCGGGAGGAAATCTCTACGGCCAAAGGTCAAAAGCGGGCCAAGCTCATTAAGCGGTTGCGGGTGATTGACAACTTTGTGGGGACAGGTGCCCGGCCAGAATGGATGGTGTTGAGCTATATTCCGGTCATTCCCCCAGACCTTCGTCCTATGGTGCAGCTCGACGGGGGCCGGTTTGCCACATCCGACCTGAACGATCTCTATCGGCGGGTGATTAACCGCAACAATCGTTTGGCCCGTCTTCAAGAGATTTTGGCTCCTGAGATTATTGTGCGCAATGAAAAGCGCATGCTGCAAGAGGCGGTGGATGCGTTGATTGACAACGGTCGCCGCGGTCGCACTGTGGTAGGGGCCAACAATCGTCCTCTTAAGTCGCTCTCTGACATTATTGAGGGTAAACAGGGGCGATTTCGCCAAAACCTCCTAGGGAAGCGAGTGGACTACTCTGGTCGATCGGTCATTGTGGTGGGGCCTAAATTAAAAATCCACCAGTGTGGCCTGCCTAAGGAAATGGCTATTGAGCTGTTTCAACCCTTTGTGATCCATCGGCTCATTCGCCAGAACTTGGTGAACAACATCAAGGCGGCCAAGCGACTCATTCAGCGTAATGATCCGGTGATCTGGGATGTGTTGGAAGAAGTGATTAAGGGGCACCCGGTCATGCTTAACCGGGCGCCTACTCTCCACCGTCTGGGGATTCAAGCCTTTGAACCGATTCTGGTGGAGGGACGCGCCATTCAGCTGCATCCCCTGGTTTGTCCGGCCTTCAACGCGGACTTTGATGGTGACCAAATGGCGGTGCACGTTCCCCTCTCGATTGAAGCCCAGTCGGAGGCGCGGCTGCTGATGCTGGCCTCTAATAACATCATGTCTCCTGCCACCGGACGCCCCATTGTGACGCCGAGTCAGGACATGGTGTTGGGATGTTACTATCTGACGGCTGAGAACCCAGGGAAGCAGCGAGGGTCCGGTTATTACTTTGCCAATCTTGAAGATGCCATAGTGGCCTTTGAGCAGGGGCTGGTGGATCTTCATGCCTACGTGTGGGTTCGTCATGATGGCCCTGTGGAGGATGACGACGCCGGGTTGGATCCGGAGGTGGAAACCTTTGCCGATGGATCTCGGGTTGAAACCTATCCCCATCGGAGATTGCGTTTAAACGCGCAGGGTGTGCTGCTGTCGCAGTATTTGCGAACAACCCCCGGACGGATTATTTACAACAAAACCATTCAAAACTCGTTGGCTAGTTAAGTTGCAGGAGAGTTAGAGACCCATGACTGAATTCGCACCCGCTGCAAAAACTGATAAGGCTCCCCCAGTTTTCTGCAACCGTATTGTCAATAAAGGAGCGCTAAAGGATCTGATTTCCTGGGCCTTTAGTAATTATGGCACCGCGCGTACGGCGGAAATGGCGGACAATTTAAAGGATTTAGGTTTTCGCTATGCCACCCGTGCCGGTGTTTCAATTAGTGTCGATGACCTGGTGATTCCCCCAAGCAAGCGGAAGCTACTGGAATCGGCTGAGGAAGAAATTCGCGTGACCGAGGATCGCTACACCCGCGGTGAAATTACGGAGGTGGAGCGTTTCCAAAAGGTGATTGACACCTGGAATGGCACCAGTGAGGAATTAAAAGATGAGGTGGTGCGAAACTTCCGTCAAAACAATCCCCTCAACTCGGTATACATGATGGCGTTCTCGGGGGCGAGAGGCAATCTCTCCCAGGTGCGTCAGCTGGTGGGGATGCGCGGTTTGATGGCTAATCCTCAGGGTGAAATTATTGACCTGCCCATTAAAACTAATTTTCGGGAAGGGCTCACGGTTACGGAATACATTATCTCCTCCTATGGAGCACGTAAGGGGCTGGTGGATACGGCTCTGCGGACGGCCGACTCGGGTTATCTTACCCGTCGTCTGGTGGATGTCTCCCAGGATGTCATTATCCGGGAGGCGGACTGTGGGACCACGCGGGGAATTCCCATTCGCAATATGACCGATGGCGATCGCGTCTTAATTCCCTTGGCCAAACGGCTGCTGGGGCGGGTGCCCTTGGAGGACATCTTACATCCTGAGACAGGGGAAGTGCTTCTTGTCAAGAATCAGCCCCTCTCTGAAGAGGATACCAAGCTCATTGCAGCAGCGGGGGTAGAAGAGGTGGTGGTGCGATCGCCCCTTACCTGTGAAGCAGCCCGGTCCGTGTGTCAATGTTGCTATGGCTGGAGTTTGGCCCATGCCCACACCGTCGATATTGGGGAAGCCGTGGGCATCATTGCTGCCCAGTCCATTGGTGAGCCCGGAACGCAGTTGACCATGCGCACCTTCCACACCGGGGGGGTCTTTACTTCGGAGGTGGCCAGGCAAATCCGTGCGCCCTTTGAGGGCAAGATTAAATATCCCAAGAACATTCGCCTGCGTCCGTTTCGGACCCGCCACGGCGAGGATGCCCAGGTTGCCGAGGCAAATTCTAAGCTAACCCTGGAGGGCAAAGGTGAAAAGGAAACCTTTGAGATTACCCAGGGTTCAACCCTGCTGGCAGCGGAGGGAGAAACGGTCAAAAAGGGCCAAATGCTAGCAGAGGTGGCGGCCACGGGTCGAAACGTTCAAAAGACTACGGAAAAAGCTACCAAGGATGTGGCCTCTGATTTGGCGGGTCAGGTGCAATTTTCTAACCTGGTGCCAGAGGAGAAGCGCGATCGCCAGGGCAATACCACCCGTATTGCCACGCGCGGCGGTCTCATCTGGGTGCTTTCCGGGGAAGTCTACAACCTACCTCCCGGCGCAGAGCCGATGGTGAAAAATGGGGATGTGATTCAAACCGAAGATATCCTTGCCGAAACCAAATTGGTTACGGAGCATGGGGGGGTGGTTCGCCTCGCAGAACCGGTAATGCCCAAAGGGGCGCGAGAAGTGGAAATTATTACCGCTTCGGTGCTGTTGGATAAGGCCACGGTTCGCCAGGAAAGTCACCAGGGAAGCGATCAATACATCATTGAAGCCCATCAAGGACAGCGCTTCCTGCTCAAGGCTGCGCCCGGAACGAAGGTGGCAAACAATCAAGTGGTCGCTGAGCTCATTGATGATCAATACCGCACCAACTCGGGTGGCATTATCAAATATTCTGGCATTGAAGTAGCCAAGAAAGGGAAGGCGAAGCAAGGATACGAGGTGCTGCAGGGAGGCACAATTCTTTGGATTCCTGAAGAATCCCATGAAGTGAATAAGGACAGCTCCCTGCTCATTGTGGAGGATGGCCAGTACATTGAAGCTGGCACGGAGGTGGTCAAGGATATCTTCAGCCAGTCTGCTGGTATTGTCGAAGTCACCCAGAAAAATGACATCCTGCGTGAGGTGGTTGTTAAACCAGGAGATGTCCATCTCGTCGATGATCCCGAGGCCCTTCTGGCGAAAAACGAGACCCTAGTTCATCCTGGTGAGGAGCCAGTGCCTGGAGTCACGGTTTCAGAGCTGCGCTATCTAGAATGTGTGGAAACTCCAGAGGGATATGCTGCACTTTTGCGGCCTGTAATAGAGTACAAAGTTCCTGACGAACCCTCGGTGCCCTCCCAGGACTCCGTCAATGAAGAGGGCCGATCCATTAGCTTGCGCGCGGTGCAGCGGCTTCCTTACAAGGACGGGGAACGGGTGAAGTCCGTTGACGGTCTAGACTTGGTTCGGACGCAGCTGGTGCTCGAAATTCATACCGATGCACCCCAGCTTGCCGCAGACATTGAGCTAATGCCCGATGATGCGGATGAGGACTGCACCACCTTTAAGCTGCAGCTGGTCATTCTGGAATCCCTGGTATTGCGGCGTGATATCGCCGCTGATCAAACCCAGGGCAGCACCCAAACCAAGCTGTTGGTGAAAGATGGAGATGTCATTGAGCCTGGCTCAGTGGTGGCCCGCACCGGCATTATTGCGAAGCAGGGGGGCCTTGTGCAAGGGATTCGTCAGGATGGAGAAGCGGTGCGCCGCATTTTGGTGGTGACCTCTGAAGACTCCCTCTCGATGGATCTACAGGGGCAAACCGCCCAGGTTCAACTGGGCCAATTGCTTAGAGCTGGCGATGCGATTGCGGAGGGCATCAGCACTGAAGAGTCGGGTCAGGTGATGGCCCTTGAAAACGGGCAGGTGACCCTTCGAATTGCACGACCCTATCTGGTTTCCCCCGGTGCGGTGCTGCAAATTGAAGATGGGGATCTGGTGCAGCGTGGGGACAACCTGGCCCTGTTGGTTTTCGAGCGAGCCAAGACCGGCGATATCATTCAGGGATTGCCTCGAATTGAAGAGCTGCTGGAGGCTCGGAAGCCGAAGGAGATGTGTATTCTTGCCCAGCGATCGGGAACGGCTCAGGTCATCTACAACGAGGATGACTCCATTGAGATTAAGGTGGTTGAAGATGATGGCACCATTCAAGACTACCCCCTGATTCCCGGCAAAAGCCCGATCGTGATTGATGGGCAGCGCGTTGAAGCGGGCGAAGCCCTCACCGATGGTCCCCTCAATCCCCATGATATTCTGGCCATCTCTTTCCAGGTTTACCGGGCAGAGTTGGGAGATTATCAGGCGGCCTTGCTGAGTTTACAAAAGGTGCAAACCTTCCTGGTCAATGGCGTACAGTCGGTTTATCAGTCCCAGGGGATTGATATTTCCGATAAGCACATTGAAGTGGTGGTGCGTCAGATGACCTCGAAGGTGCGCATTGACGATGGGGGAGACACCTCAATGCTTCCTGGAGAGCTCATTGACCTCTACCAGGTGGAGCAGGTGAACGAGGCCATGTCCATTACCGGCGCCTCCCCGGCGGAATATACACCGGTGCTGTTGGGAATCACCAAGGCATCCTTGAACACCGACAGCTTTATCTCGGCGGCTAGCTTCCAGGAAACCACACGCGTGCTCACTGAAGCGGCCATTGAAGGGAAGTCTGATTACCTGCGTGGTCTCAAGGAAAACGTGATTATTGGACGTCTGATTCCTGCGGGAACCGGGTTTAATACCTATGACGAGTCCACGGGACTGGGCGACATGGGCGGGAGCTACGATGGGGGCGGATTTGGGGAAAGCCCGGATGTGATTGATGATCGTACGGCCCGGAATTACAGTATGGAAAGTGCGATGGGGAATGGCGATTCCCTGCCGGCATTGGCCAGTGAGGATTTGCTGGCGGATCCTCTGCCCGGGATGGCTCCTCCTGCTCAGCTGAATCGGACGGGTCACCCCGACGACTATGCGTTGATTGACGATCAGGTGGCCAGTCAACTTCAGGAAACCTTAGAAGGTGCCCCTGATTATCCCGATCATGGCGAAGCTTCCTCCATTTTGGATGAAGATGGAAACCCCATGCCGATGCCCATCATGGATCGCGATATGGATCCCGATGAGGAGGATTTTTAGGAGGGCCTATCGTCCCCCGTGCCCTATGCCGGGAGATAATAGGTGAGTCAATTCAGCGGTTCGATGCTGCGCCTCCACAGGAAGCCGCGTCCGTTGGCGCGGTAGCTCACGCCTCAGGGCATCCAAGATTCAGCGAGGGGGATCCTTGGTCGATCCAGGGGCCATACAAACGAGACTCTTTCTATGATGAAAGGGTCTTGTTTTCATTTGTCGATTCAGTAAGAGGTCATGACTTTGCAGAAAAAGGTGCAGGTAATTGGCGGTGGCTTGGCGGGTACGGAAGCAGCCTGGCAAATTGCCCAGGCCGGAGTTGCGGTTATTCTGCACGAAATGCGACCGCTACATACTAGTCCCGCACACCATAGCGACCATCTGGCTGAACTGGTGTGCAGCAATTCCTTTGGGGCGCAGGCCAGCGATCGCGCTGCTGGCTTGCTGCACGAAGAGCTGCGTCAGCTCGGCTCCATCGTGATTCGCAAAGCCGACGAACATCAAGTGCCTGCCGGAGGGGCTCTGGCGGTGGATCGTGGCGCCTTTAGTCAAGATTTGACCCGGACCCTAGCGGCCCATCCCCTGATTGAACTGCGTCGGGGAGAAGTGCAGTGCATTCCCGAGTCAGGGGTGGTGGTTTTGGCCACCGGGCCGCTCACCAGTCCGGTGCTGTCCGATCAGCTGCGAGGCCTCACGGGCCTGGATTATTTAAGCTTCTTTGATGCTGCTAGTCCCATAGTGATGGGGGAGTCCATTAATCGAGAGATTGCCTTTCTCGCATCGCGCTACGATCGCGGGGAAGCCGCTTACCTGAACTGTCCGATGACACGCGGGCAATACTTGGCGTTTTGGCAATCCCTCTGTGAGGCGGAGCAGGCGGAGCTCAAGGATTTTGATCGGGAGTCGGCTCGCTTCTTTGAAGGCTGCTTACCCGTGGAGGAGCAAGCCCGGCGGGGAGAAGACACTCTGCGCTATGGTCCCCTGAAGCCAGTGGGGATCTTTGATGCCCGCCGGGGTGATTGGCGATCCCCCGAAAATCAAGGGGATCGTCCCTATGCAGTGGTGCAGCTGCGGCAGGAGGATAAGGCTGGGCAGCTTTGGAATATGGTGGGCTTTCAAACCAATCTGCGCTGGGGCGAACAAAAGCGGGTGTTTCGAATGATTCCAGGTCTGGAAACTGCCGAGTTTGTTCGACTGGGGGTTATGCACCGCAACACTTTTCTGAATGCTCCTCAACTGCTCTACAACACTCTGCAATTTAAGCAGCGCTCCACCTTACTGGGGGCAGGGCAGCTCATTGGCACGGAAGGATACACGGCCGCTGCCGCTGGAGGCTGGCTCGCAGGAACTAACGCAGCGCGAATAGCCCTGGGGCTTGATCCGGTGGTGCTTCCCCCAGAGTTGATGAGTGGTGCCCTCTTTGAATTTATTAGCAGCGCCTCTCCCCGGCATTTTCAGCCCATGCCGCCGAATTTTGGGATTATCCCTACCCTCCCCCAAAAAATTCGGAACAAGCGCGATCGCTATGGCGCTTACCGCGATCGCGCCCTAGCCCGTTTGACCACCTGGAAATCTGAAGTAGTTGGCCCAGGGATTCAAGGACCCATCGCAGTGTTCTAAGGAGACTTGTGGGAAAAGCCAGGTGAGTTCTGGCTGATTGGCTTGGAGTTTGGTCTGGAGTCTGGGTGGGCTGGAAGCATGGACTGGGGAATCCTTCCTCCAGCCGATGCTCCAAACCAGTTTGCCTTAGCTGTCTTGGGCAGAGGGCGCCTGACCGACCTGCCGCTCTAGGGAGGCAATGGCTGCATTTGTTGCTGCCAGTCGAGTTTCCAGGCTATCCCGCACCCATTTCAGAAAATCAAGCTGCGCCAGGCGGGCTTTCTGACGGCTCTCAGCATCACAGCAGTTCGAAAAACAAAAGGGAAACATAGCTAACCTTCCAACTAAAAGCCATCCACCATCCCTATGCTAGAAGGATTTCTCACAAAAAGGGGAGGGGGAGTGAAAAAAGCTGAGGGGCGGATTAGATTTTCTGCCAAGGGTCTTGAAGGTCTCCTGCGATCGCAGTTGTCATCCATCGCGACCTATATCTATGGCGATCTATGGCGATTAAGTATCTCTGGCGATCAAGGGCGATTGTAATCGCTACTCTAGAGGTATGGAAAATTCTGCTATTCAACCCCCTGGGGTGGGCCAAATTGGTGAAAAACTGGTGGCGCAATGGCTCAGAGGTCAGGGATCTAGGGTATTGGCTGAACGCTGGCGCTGTCGATGGGGAGAACTAGATCTCGTGGTCAAGTGTCCCGCGTCCGGCGGCGGTTTTGAAATAGCCTTTGTAGAGGTCAAGACCCGGCGACAACAAAACTGGGATCTCCAGGGATTGCTGGCCGTCACCCCCCAGAAGCAAAGAAAGCTGCGACACGCTGCCCAGCTATTTTTGGCCGATTTTCCAGACCTGATGCAGATGCCGGGGCGATTTGATGTGGCGCTGGTGCAAATTGCTCGACCCGACATGGTGCCTCGAGACTTGGCTCCTGGCAGCTGGGTTGACTTTGGACCTGATCGCCTTTTCCTGTTTGATTATCTCAGTGCGGCCTTCGAGTAGGGTGTAAAGGCGGAGGATTCCCGGGGGACCTTGTCATGGTTCTGCGATCTTTGCCCAGATTCGTCAAAAACGCTCAACCCGCCTCGGATCGAGAAAGAAGCCGGCACTGTCCCCCTAAGCGGTGAACACTGAGAACAGGTCACTCGTCCATTGCCTGGGCCGTCACATCCACCACCTCTACATCAATCGTGCCTGGGGTTGCCACCCGCTGGAATTGACGATCCTTCACTTCCAGGACTTCGTTACAGCTGGGGCAGCGAGTGGGAGAAACGCTCAATCCTGTGAGTTGAAATCCGCAGACCGGGCAAGGGGCCTGGATCACGTTTCGACTGAGCCACCACCGCCCTATGATCAGCAAGATCATGGGTGCCAGGAGCAGCAACAGGATCAGGAACACAAAGGACTTGACGAGCCAACCTAAACCCAGAGTTCCCAAGAGCCAGATGATTCCAAATGTCAAAATCCAGGGGCGTAACGCTTGGAAGCTTGCCCGGAAGGATTGGGAATCAAATGCGCGCATGGAGGCACCCCCTGAGTCGGTGTGGGATTGACGAACTTCTCCATTCTACCCGCTGGGTACTGGCGATTTGTGGCCCTCGGGGAGAGCGATCGCCCCTGGACAATATTTCTCCCAATTTCCATTCTGACAAGGGCGGGACTCACCCAATGCTAGGGATGCCGAATAAATTCGTAGAGCGCCAGATATTGATCGGCAGGCTTATTCCAGGAATAGTCGTAGGCCATACCCTGCTGGGCTAACTGTTGGAATTTTTCGGGCACTTGATAATACAGATCCAAGGCCCGGTCGAGGGCGGTTTCCAGGGCATAGTTGTCCTGCTGGTAGAACACGAATCCGTTGCGCTCGTTGGGACTGCGGGCTTCATCATAGTCATAGTCAAAGACCGTGTTGACCAGCCCTCCCACCCCGCGTACCACGGGGACCGTTCCGTAGCGGAGGGCAATTACCTGGGTCAGGCCACAGGGTTCGTAGTTACTAGGAACAACCACGATGTCTGCCCCAGCGTAAATGAGATGGGCCAGCTCCTCATTAAAGCTCAGTTCAAGGTGGCAGTCAGGATTATCATTCAGGTGATTTTTTTCATGCCAGAACCAGGAATGAATCGAGGTTTCGGTGGCCGATCCCAAGAGCACAAACTGGGCTCCGCGATTGAGAGCATGGTAGATGGCGTGATGGACCAGGTGCACCCCTTTCTGGTTGTCCAGGCGTCCCACATAGCAAACAAGGGGTTTGTCCTCGTCTCGCAGCAGCAAACGATCTCGCAGCGCCTGCTTATTCACGCTTTTCTTTTCAAAGGTTTCCGGGGAGTAGTGCTGGGGGATAAAGGTGTCGGCGGCGGGGTTCCACATATCGTAGCTGATGCCATTGAGAATGCCCGAAAATTTCCCCTGATGCTGGTGGATGGTGCCCCCTAACCCACAGCCCACGTCGGTGTTATGGGCTTCCCAGGCATGGTGGGGAGACACGGTGTTGAAGGCATTGGAATAGACAATGCCGCCCTTCATAAAGTTGAGGCCAAAGGGGTTGAAATTGTCCTGGAGTCGGTCGGGATGGAAGTAATATTCAGGACGATTGAGCCCTGTGGCCCAGAGAATGTTGGTTCCAGCAATGCCTTGATGCTTGAAGTTATGAATGGTGTAGCAAATCCGCTGGGTATCCATGCCCTGAAATTTATAGATCTCGTAAAGTAGAACCGGGACCAGACCGGTTTGCCAATCGTGACAGTGGATGACGTCTGGTCGCTTATTGGCCTTGAGTAAAAATTCCAGGGCTGCTTTGCTGAAGAAGGCGAAGCGCATGTGGTCATCTAACGCGCCGTAATAGGTACCGCGATTGAAAAAGTTCTCTTCACAGTGCGGCTCGATGAAGAAACACAGCTGTCCATGCACCCAGCCACAGTGAACGGTGCAGTTGATGACGCCCCCATTCCAGGGCACCCACAGATCTCGGTAGGCTTCGTGCAGCCCCCAGATTTGGTCGTAGCGCATACAGTCATACTTGGGCAAAATTACCTCGACACAGTGCCCTTTTTTCTCCACCTCACGACTTAACCCGTAGACCACATCGCCCAAACCTCCCGCTTTAATGACAGGTGCGCATTCAGAGGCAATTTGAACGATGTACATGGGAACTCCTTAGGAAAAATTGCGTTAAATCAATGTCCCTGGGCTATGGTGGACCCTGGACCATTTTAAAGATTGGCGAAGGCGATCTCCCCCAAACCCCGTCCTAGTCATAATATTCGCTTGAGCGATGAAAAGTTTATAGAGAAAGGATTTGAGACGATAACCTCGTGGAAAAATTTCACCCAATTATCTTTGGATTATCAACTTTTGTAAAGAGATGCCGACATTTCCTGATCCCCCCTCGGAAGAGGTGGAGGGTTTGAGAGCGGACCCTCTGCTCCCCTCGACTATCCGTCCGACCCATCTGACCATCGCGTTTTCCGTAATGCCGATGCAAGCGTGGTACCATTGAAAGGTTGTGCATTCATTAATGTTGGCAAGAAGCAATGGCTGTCCCTAAGAAGAAAACCTCCAAATCTAAGCGTGATTCACGACGGTCGCACTGGAAGCGCCAGGCGCAATTTGAGGCGCAAAAGGCATTGTCAATTGGGAAGTCTGTGCTGACTGGACGTGCCGAAGGCTTTTATTACCCCACCGATGAGGATGAAGATGAGGACGAGTAACCGCTGGGGTTATTCGCCAGATGAATCGGGAGCGGCAATAGCTGGCTCCTTTTTTTGGGTGACGGTTTGAGTGACGATTCTTTATGATTGAACTTGCGATACCTTAGGAATAAACTGGGCGCCCCAGCTTATGGCGTTCCTCAATGGCTTGGAATTTATGGTTGCACCTTCATCCAGGAATTGGACTGACCTCATCCGGCAGTGCGCAGCAATTGTCGGTGAAGATGGAGTGATCAGCAGCGCCGAAGAGCGCTCGGTGTACGAATGCGACGGCCTAGCCAGCTATCGGCAGATGCCTGGACTGGTGGTATTGCCCCGCACCACAGAACAGGTGGCCGCGCTGGTTCAACTGTGCGATCGCGAGTTAATCCCCTTTGTTGCCCGAGGATCGGGAACCGGCCTTTCTGGGGGAGCGCTGCCTACTCCCGACTGCATGCTGATCGTCACGGCTCGCATGAATCAAATCCTGGAAGTGGATTTAGAGAATCAGCGGGTGCGCGTTCAGCCGGGGGTCATTAATGCCTGGGTGACCCAGGCGGTGGCAGACGCGGGATACTACTATGCGCCCGATCCCTCCAGTCAAATCATTTGTTCCATCGGGGGAAATATTGCCGAGAATTCCGGGGGAGTCCACTGTCTCAAGTATGGGGTAACCAACAACCATGTCTTGAGCATGACCTTTGTTCTCCCCAATGGTGCGGTGATGGAGACTGGCAGAAAAGTGCCGGAACTTCCAGGCTATGACCTGACCGGGCTACTGGTGGGCTCGGAAGGGACCTTAGGGATTGCCACTGAAATAACCCTGCGGATTCTTAAAGCGCCGGAAGCTGTGGAGGTATTGCTGGCGGACTTTACCACCATTGAGGCGGCGGGACAAACTGTGGCTGACATCATCCAGGCTGGGATCATTCCGGCCGGGATGGAGATTATGGATAACCTCAGCATCAATGCGGTGGAGGATGTGGTTCAAACCAACTGCTATCCCCGCGACGCTGGGGCGGTCCTGATTATTGAACTGGATGGATTGCAAGAAGAAGTGGTAGCCAGTCGCCAGCGCGTGGGCGCTATTTGTGATCAGAACGGTGCCCGGCAGGTCACCGTTGCCACGGACCTTCAGGAGCGTTTGCGCCTGTGGAAAGGGCGAAAAGCGGCCTTTGCCGCTGCGGGCAAGCTCAGTCCCAACTATTTTGTTCAAGACGGCGTCATTCCGCGCACGAAGCTGGCCACAGTACT
Source organism: Lyngbya confervoides BDU141951 (assembly GCF_000817775.3). Classification (GTDB taxonomy): domain Bacteria; phylum Cyanobacteriota; class Cyanobacteriia; order Thermosynechococcales; family Thermosynechococcaceae; genus Lyngbya; species Lyngbya confervoides. The sequence continues at coordinate 15,444 of NZ_JTHE03000100.1, read as the reverse complement.
GGGGGAAATTGAGGCCCTGGGACAGCAGTTTGGCTACCAAATTGCCAATGTTTTCCATGCTGGTGACGGGAACCTGCATCCACTGATTCTGTATGATGAGTCGGTGCCAGGATCGCTGCAAGCCGTAGAAGCCCTGGGAGGAGAAATCCTTAAGCTCTGCGTTCGTTCAGGTGGGAGCATCTCTGGAGAGCATGGCATTGGATCGGACAAGAAATGCTTTATGCCGGATATGTTCAGTGCCTTGGATTTAGAATCGATGCTCTGGGTCAGACAGGCCTTTGACCCGAAAACCCTTGCAAATCCAGAGAAAGTGTTTCCTACGCCGCGCACCTGTGGAGAGGGAGCCCATGCCCATCTGTCCGTAGAAGTGGGTGATGCGCAACTGTTCTAGCCCAACCAGAAGGTTGAAGATTCCCCTTTTGCTGCGAGCGTGAACCGGGCGATAGAGGCGCGTCTTTGGTCAGGGTAAGGCTCCAGGGAGAAGGATGAGCTTCCCTGGAATGCCCAAGGGGGCCTAAATTTTTACTACAGACCCCCACCCTTAAGGGTTTCTAATGTCACAATGGAAGAGACTCTGAGGGGGCTCTTTCAAGCGCTGGGGTCAGGGTATTTACGGGACGCTACGAATATTGAGACTAAAGTCTACAGCGGCTCCCGATCGTTGAATGATCGGGAGAGTCTCTCGCTAAAATCATTGCGAATGGAGGACAAAACCCATGTTCTTAAAGCATCAACCAAGCGGCAATCTAGTTGAAATTCTAGCGGTTCAGGATCTCATGGATCCCTTTAAGCGCACTGTGCTGGGCCGGTTCCATGCCGGGGAAGAGCTACAGGATGATGAAACCTTTACCAAATCACACCTGATCTTTCCGTCCCAGGAACCCCTGCCGCAGTGCTGGCTTGATGCCGAATACCGAGATCATCTTCAATCCCAAAACCAGGAGAAGCAAGCGAACTCCGTCGCTGTTATGGGTTAACCTACGGGCACTGCTTGTACCCAAGGGGGAGGCCTTACCCCCCCGCAACCTGCTCCAGCGGCTGTTCCATGATTGTGCGAATCTTTTGCATATCGTAGGGAAAGGGTGTCTTCAACGGGCGGTAGTCACGTTCGTGGGGGGTTCCATGCCGGATCACGGCGTTGACCACTAGGCAAGGATCGCTGGAGAGGTTCACCGCCCCGTGGGGCACCCCCGGTGGAATGGTGACCACCTGAGGGGAATCCTGGTTGAGGGGGATGTATTGATACTGGCGATTTTGCAGCACCACAAGCACCAGTTGGCCACTCACCACCAACAGTTGATCGGTTTGAAAGTGGTGCACAAATAGGTCATCAGCGGTGCCAGCGTCTACCTTGACCAGCATGGTTTCGTTACTCGATTGGGGCGTGTAAAACTGAGCCATGCCGCTAGACGTGGATTCGAGTGACTTAATCTGAATCTGACGAGAGAGCCCCATGGCGATCGCCTCCAACACAAATTTAGGAAAACATTACTTGTATCTTAGCGAGACGATATTAAAAGATGTGAAAAATATGATACAAAGTTGCCAATTTGTGCATTGCCGAGGCAAAGCGGTCCTGGCAGGGCCGCTTTGCCCTGAGATTTCAGCTGTCTGGGGCATCGGCCTCCCCTACAATTTTTCCCCGGAACACCACGTAGTTATAGATTGTGTAGGCTAGCAGAATGGGGATGAGGAAGCCCACAAAGATAATCATGAAAACCATGGAGCTAGGATCTGCGGCTGCCTGGTAGATGGTGATGGTGGGGGGAATGATGTAGGGGAAAATTAGGAATCCCAGCCCCAGGAACGATAAAACAAAGAGCAGAACAGTCCAGATAAAGGGCATGGTTTCCTGTTGTCGGTTAAGACTGCGGTACAGCAGGGTGACCAGCAATAACCCCAGTAGGGGGATGATTAGAAACAGATAGAGCAGGGGAGGGGCAAACAGGCGTGGCCGAATGGCCGGGGAAAAAATAGGGGTACTCACGGTAATGAAAGCAGCCCCGAGAAATGTGGTGATTGTGGCAAGCTTCGCGGTGCGGTAATGGGTTTGTTGCAGCGCTCCGCTGGTTTTCATCACCAGGTAGGTGGACCCCACCAGGACGTAGGCCTGAATCAGTGTTAAGGCCACCAAAATCGATCGCCAAGTCAGCCAGTCAAAGGCGCCTCCGGTAAAGTGCCCATTTCCGTCCACGGTAATACCCTCAAAAATAGATCCCAGGGCAAATCCCTGACCGAGGGCGGCTAAGAAGCTGCCGGCACCAAAAGCCAGATTCCAGGTCACCTTATTGCGAGAATTTTCCCGAAATTCAAAGGAGACGGCCCGAAAAATCAACCCCACCACCATGATGACGGCGGGCAGATACAGGGCATTGAGGATGGTCGCGTAGGCGAGGGGGAAGGCGCCAAACAGGGATCCGCCCATTAACACCAGCCAGGTTTCGTTGGCATCCCATACGTTTCCCAGGCTGGTCATGAGGATGCTGCGTCGTTCTTCACTAGATGCTGTTAGGGAAAGGATTCCCACCCCTAAATCAAAGCCATCTAACAAGATATAGAGAAATAGAAACAGTCCCAGGATGGCAAACCAGAGCTGCGGGAGAAAATAGTCTAGGGTTTCCATGGTGCATTTCTACGGCTTGTGTGTTCCTACTGTTGCGCTTCGGCTGGACGGCTGTCGGGTTCATGGCTCAGGGGTTTTGCGCCCAGAAATGTTGCTGATTTTGGAAGGGGAACCGCCAGGTTCGGACCTTCAACGATAATGCGCCGGGCAAAAAACAGGGTGGTAAAGAAGAACACGGTATACATTGCCGTCAGACCCCCCAGAGAAAATAGAATCTCCCCTGGCGGGAGTACAGAGGCGGCTTGGGCGGTCCGAATCTGGCCGTAGACGAGCCAGGGCTGACGACCGACGCAACGCACAATCCATCCAGATTCTACGGCCAGATAGCCCATGGGTCCTGCAAAGATCCAGGACCACAGCAGCCACGGCTGTTGGGCAATGGCGTCCACTCGAAGCTTGCCGCGCAACCATTGCAAAATTGAAAAGCCCATTAGGGCGACAAAGAAAAAGCCAATCCCCACCATTAACCGAAAGGAGTAGAAAATCAGGCCCACCATGGCCGGACGATCCTGGGGAGCCCATTCCTTCAGTCCTAAAACTGGCTCGGAGAGTTTAGGTTTAAATTCCAAGACGAGACCCAAGGCTTGTGGAATCTTAACCGACCACTTGTTCGACTCCGTTGCGTTATCTGGGAGCGCCAGCAGATTCCAGTCAGCCGTGGCGCCAGCGGGGATCGTTTCCCACTGAGCCTCCATGGCCGCTAGCTTGGTGGGCTGGTAATGATAGACTTGCTCCGCGCTCAGATGGCCCACAAACACCTGTAGGGGGGCAATCAATAGCACAGCGACTAAAACAATCTTGAGCGATCGCAGAAAAAATTCTGGGTGCCGGTTTTTGAGCAAATACCAGGCGCTAATCCCCCCAATCACAAACAGCGAGGTTTCCAGCGTGGCAAAAAACATGTGAAGAAAGCTTTTGACCATGAAGGGGTTAGCGATGGCCTGGAAGAAGTCATGGACCACGAATTTTCCGTTGATAAACTCACCCCCGGCTGGGGTTTGCACCCAGGAGTTGGCCGAAAGAATCCAAAAAGTTGAAAGATTTGCGCCAATGGCCACCAGAATGGTGGCTAGATAATGCATGGCGGCGGGAACGCGATCCCAGCCAAAGAGCATGATCCCCAGGAAGCTTGCTTCCAACATAAAGGCCATGGTGCTCTCAAACCCTAGGACGGTCCCAAAAAAGTCGCCCACTGCCTCCGAAAAGGGCGCCCAATTGAGTCCAAACTGAAAAGCCATCGGCAATCCGGTGGCGACGCCAATCCCAAAGTTGAGCACGTAGAGCTTAGCCCAGAATCGAGCATGGCGGTAATAGTCAGGATTTTTAGTTTTTAGCCAGAGACCTTCGACAATTACCAGGAAAATCGCCATTCCTGTGGTCAAAATAGGCCAAAGCATGTGAAAAATGGCCGTTACCGCAAACTGGGTTCGTGATAAGGCCACTGAATCTGAAAAAAAGGACATCGCAGCTATACCGGATATGAAATGCAGAATGAATCACCATTTATTCTGCTGACAATCTAGCGAATTTGCCCCGATAAAACTGCTGTCCTCCACACAGTTAGGTGGAGGGATCCCCAGGCGGGGCAATCTTCCGCTGGTTTGGGTCTGCCATCTCAGCACTATTCATGCTTCCCTCTCCTCAATCCAGACTTGGATGGCATTCAATGGCTAGGTTAGAGGGACTTTTCCGGAATGAGGGCCAGAATCCGTTTGTTTTAAGCTACTCTTCCCCAGAGGCCTCTCCCTTAGAGGTTGTCGACACTCTAGCGCTGGTTTGGAGAAAGCCAGGTACTATTTGGAGAAGTGTGTGAAATTGTCCAGGAGACCTTGAGGTGGGAGCCATGAAGCGAGTGCTGCGGGTGGGAATTGCCGGTCCGGTGGGATCGGGCAAAACGGCTTTAGTGGATGCCCTGTGCAAAGCGCTGCGCGATCGCTATCAAATTGCGGTGGTCACCAACGATATCTATACCCAGGAAGATGCCCAGTTTCTCGCCCGTTCCCAGGCCTTAACTCGCGATCGCATTGTGGGCGTTGAAACTGGGGGCTGCCCCCACACCGCCATCCGCGAAGACGCCTCAATGAACCTGGCCGCCATTGAGGAACTAGAGCTTCAATTCCAAGATTTAGACCTGGTACTGGTGGAAAGCGGTGGCGATAACCTAGCTTCCACCTTTAGCCCAGAGCTGGTGGATCTGACGATTTACGTCATTGATGTGGCCGCCGGAGATAAGATCCCGCGTAAAGGGGGACCGGGAATCACCAAGTCAGATTTGCTGGTGATCAATAAGATCGACCTTGCCCCCCACGTGGGCGCTAGTCTAGAGATAATGGAGCGCGACGCCAAGACCATGCGTGGGGATGGTCCCTTTTGTTTTACGAATCTTAAAACACAGCAGGGGTTAGCCACCGTGCTGCAGTTTATCGAGCGAGATCTCCTCCCCTAGCCGCCCCCCTAGCCCCCAGAGAGAGGGAAGGATGGCATTGCAATCTTCATCAGGGGAAGCGATCGCCCTTCCCTCAGGACCTTTTCCCTCAGGAAAATGTATACCTGGACACATTTTTATGTATCAGGATGTACAGTTTTAATTTATTGCTGGTCGTAGGATGCTCTGTATTTAACACGGGTGTCCATTATTTTACGGCACTAACCTTAAGGAGAGGAGTTGCGAATGTCGAAGCAATTTAGGAGACGAGAATTCCTAATTATGGGATCCGCGGTGGCGGGAAGCATGCTGCTGAAATCCTGTAGCGGCGCGCCAGAATCTACGAGTTCCACGGATTCTGCTAGTCCGTCTGCTTCTAGTGGAGACACGATCAAGGTTGGGATTTTGCATTCCTTGACCGGGACCATGGCCATTTCCGAAAAAAGCGTTGTTGATGCAGAACTGCTGGCCATTGAAGAAATTAATAATGCCGGAGGCGTTCTGGGGAAAACGATTGAGCCGATCACTGAAGATGGAGCTTCCGACTGGCCGGTATTTAATGAAAAGGCCAAGAAGTTGATTGATCAAGATAAGGTGGCGACGATTTTTGGCTGCTGGACTTCTGCGAGCCGTAAGCAGGTCTTACCCACCTTTGAATCTAAGGATCATATGCTTTGGTATCCGGTCCAGTATGAAGGACAGGAATGCTCTAAGAATATTTTCTACACCGGAGCAGCACCGAATCAGCAGATTGAGCCTTCTGTGACTTGGCTCCTGGAGAAATATCCTGGCAAGGAGTTTTTCCTGGTTGGCTCTGACTATGTATTTCCCCGCACGGCTAACACCATTATTAAAGCCCAGCTTGAGGCAAGTGGGGGGAAGGTTGTGGGCGAAGACTACCTACCCCTCGGAGACAAGGAAGTCACCCCGATTATTTCTAAAATCAAGCAGGCGCTCCCGAACGGCGGAGTGATCTATAACACCCTCAATGGAGATAGCAACGTATCCTTCTTCAAGCAGCTTCAGGGAGCGGGGATGGGACCGGATCAATATCCCACCATGTCTGTCAGCATTGCAGAGGAGGAGGTTCAGGCCATTGGCGTTGACTTTTTAAAGGGACATTACGCCGCCTGGAACTACTTTCAAACTGTGGATACCCCCGAGAGTAAAAAGTTCGTCGAGGCTTTCAAGGCGAAGTACGGCCAGGACCGAGTGGTAAACGACCCCATGGAGGCGGCCTATATCATGGTCCATATCTGGAAGCAGGCTGTGGAAAAAGCCGGTACGGCGGACGATCTCGATCAGGTGCGAGCCGCGGCTGTTGGGCAAACCTTTGCCGCTCCCGAAGGGACGGTGACCATGAATGCGAATCATCATTTGTCAAAGGTGGTTCGCATTGGTCAAGTGCGTGATGATGGTCTATTTGAAATCATCTACTCTACACCGGAGGCTGTTGCTCCTCTACCTTGGAATCAGTTTGTGGCCGACACCAAGGGGTATCAGTGTGACTGGACCCGAACGGATGTTGAAAATCCCGGTAAGTTTAAGCAGGCTTAAGGTTTTAAAGGATTTTCAAAGATTGGGTGGGGGCAGATTTTGCCCCCACTGTTCACTTGAATTTAGGGAGTGTGGGGATTGACTCAGCTGATTGAATCATTGCTCGGTGGTATTAGTATCGGTTCGGTGCTGTTGCTCTCAGCGCTGGGTCTGGCGATTGTCTTTGGCCTCATGGGTGTGATTAACATGGCCCATGGCGAATTGATGATGATTGGTGCCTATACAACCTTTGTGGTTCAGAATGGCCTCAAAGAAACGCCCTTTGCCGATCTATACATCTTCTTTGCCCTGATTGTGGCCTTTGGCATTACGGCATTGCTGGGACTTTTGCTGGAGCGAAGCGTGGTGCGATTTCTCTACGGTCGTCCCCTGGAAACGCTCTTGGCCACCTGGGGGGTTAGTTTGATTTTGCAGCAGTTTGTGCGAAGCGTGAGCTGGCAGTTCATGGCCGCCCTGGGCCTCTTTTGCCTGGTCTTTTTTGGGGGATGGGCTGTGCTTGATCGCCTCAACCAAATGCAGCGCTTTAAACGCTGGATTTTGACGATATGGGTTCCGATGAGTGCGGCGATCGCCCTGTCTCTGGCTGGGGTGATGGGAAATCAGTTTCAGCTTGCGGTTACCCAGCCTTGGTTTGGTACGCAAGGGGTGGATGTGACTGCCCCCCAATGGCTCCGAGGCGGTCTGCCGATTCTTCAGGGATACCAACTCCCCTTCAGTCGACTGTTTATCATTGTGCTAGCTGGGGTCTGTATTGCCGGAATTTTTGCATTCCTGAATCGCACGAACTGGGGACTAAAGATTCGTGCTGTTACGCAGAATCGAAACATGAGCGCTTGCCTGGGAATTCCTACCCGCACGGTGGATGCCCTAACCTTTGCCCTGGGATCGGGATTGGCTGGCGTGGCGGGCTGCGGGGTCGCCCTGCTGGGATCGGTAAGTTCGAACACTGGCCAGGCTTATATTGTGGATACCTTCATGGTGGTGGTAGTGGGCGGAGTTGGCAAACTAGTGGGGAGCATTGTTGCTGCCTTGACCATTGGAATTTTGCAGTATGCCATTGGGTCTAATACCTTTGGAAATCTGTTGGGCTTCAATGATGCCATTACGGGGTTCTTTGAATTCTTTGCCACCTCCAGCATGGCGAAGGTCTTTATCTTTGCCTTGATTGTTGTATTTCTACAGTTTCGTCCGGCGGGGCTTTTTCCCCAGAAGGGACGAACTGTGGATGCATAGTGCAGGAATAGATCTATGATATTTCGCTTGATCTCTGCTCGGTCGATGGTGCGTCGTCGTCAGGTTTGGATTGAAGTTGGGTTGGTCATTGCTGTTGCTCTGCTGATCTGGTTTGGTTTGCCCCAGGTTCTCACCGCGGTTGGGCAGGGATCTCGGGTGAACCAGCTGGGCCGTTTTCTATCTTTAGCCATTGTTGCTCTTGGAATTGACCTGATCTGGGGCTATACAGGTATGCTCAGCCTAGGCCACGGCATTTTCTTTGCGCTGGGGGGCTATGTTGTGGCAATGCATCTGTTGCAGCAGCCCCAGACCTTGGGGGATGCTCCCCGCGTGCCAGAGTTTTTTAGCCTCTACGGTGTTGAGGATCTTCCCCGTTTCTGGGAGCCGTTTCAATCCTTCCCGTTTGCGATGGTGGCGATCGCCGCTATCCCAGCGATTATTGCAGCGGTTCTAGGCTACCTGGTATTTCGAAGCCGGATTAAAGGGGTTTATTTCTCGATTTTGACACAGGCCTCGCTGATTGTCTTTTTCAATTTTTTTAACGGCCAGCAGAAACTGATCAATGGGACGAACGGCCTTACCACCTCGACCACCTATTGGCTTGGTGAGCAGGTCGGTTCTACGGAGGTGCAGCAGTTTTTTCTAGGGTTAACGGTGGTTGTGCTGGCGATCGCCTACGGGCTCTGTCGCTGGCTGGTGCAGGGGCGTCTCGGTAAGCTACTCATTGCCATTCGGGACGATGAAAGTCGGCTGCGGTTCTCTGGCTATAATCCCACCGGATTTAAAGTACTGGTCTTTGCCATATCAGCGGCTTTGGCGGGGATTGCGGGGGCGCTCTACACGGTCCAGTCCGGCAGTGTCACGCCTAAGTTTATGGATGTTCCCTTTTCCATTGAAATGGTGATTTGGGTTGCCGTTGGGGGACGAGGCACTTTAGTGGGAGCTGTCTTGGGGGCCATTCTGGTAAATTTTGCTAAAACGCTTCTCAGCGAGCAGTTTCCAGAGATCTGGTTATTTTTCCAGGGCGCGCTCTTTTTGTTGGTTGTGACCATTCTCTCCGATGGAATTGTGGGCTGGTTGCGAGTGGAGGGGCAAAATCTGTGGCGCTATCTGTTAGGGAAAACCAACCTGAATACCTATCCAAGTTTAGAAACGGATCCAGATGTAACCTATGAACGCGAAACTCTTGGAAATCAGCAATCTGACCGTTAGCTTTGACGGTTTCAAGGCAATTAATGATCTGAATTTTTCCATGCTGCCGGGAGAGCTGCGTGTGGTCATTGGTCCCAATGGAGCGGGAAAAACCACCTTCATGGATGTGATTACTGGGAAAACGAAACCTACCCAGGGAACCGTCAAGTTCAAGGGGAAAAACCTGTTGCCCTACGCTGAACACGAAATTGCCCGATTTGGAATTGGCCGAAAGTTTCAGACGCCGCGCGTGTATCTTAATCTATCGACCCGCGAAAATTTGGCGGTTTCAGGCGCACGAAACAAATCGGTTTGGGCGGCGATCCTGGGTCAATCTACCAAGGCTGAGCGTCACTCTGTGGCCGGGTTGCTGGCCACCATTGGCCTGGAAGCCAAGGCAGACATCCCCGCCGGACTGCTCTCTCATGGTGAAAAGCAGCGTCTGGAAATTGGGATGCTGGTTGCCCAATCTCCGGATTTACTCCTGGTGGATGAACCTGTTGCCGGGTTGACGGATGAAGAAACGGTGAATGTGGGAGAACTGCTCCTGGCCCTTGCTGCGGACCATTCCATTCTGGTGATTGAGCACGATATGGAATTTGTGCGACAAATTGCCCGCCAGGTCACGGTTTTGCACCAGGGATCGGTTCTGTGTGAGGGAACGATGGACCAGGTGCAAAGCGATCCCAGGGTCATTGAGGTCTATCTGGGGCAAACAGAGTCAGAGGTTATGAAGGAGTAAAGGATGGCGCATCTGCTAATCCGAATGAGAAATCTATCGTTTTTGGCCAGTTTTGATGCGCTGTATTTGATGTGGGGCAAATGGCATAACAGTGGGGTTCGCTGCGGATCTATCATTGGCAATGATAATAGACCTTTTCCCGGATGCACCAGGGCGATCGCTTCTTCAGCTGTCTTGCCTTACCCCTTCGGGACCTGACCCTCTGGACTCTTTAGAAATCTGGACTCTCTAGAAATAAAAAGTCCCGCCTGCGAAGATCTTCTCTCTAGGGCAGCCGCACTGCTCAAGAAAATCAACAAAACATGACAGGCTCTAAATGCGCTGTCCAGCCTGACTTTGCCGGTTGCCCCCCCCCTTTTCAGTGGAGTTTCACAAGGGAGGATTCAAGGGGAGCGATGCAACGGTTGCATAGTTTTTATTTGATTGGTACATCATTGTGCGTCTAAACGGGGATGGTTCTGCCAAGCTAAACATATCCACGAGAGCGGCGAACAGTATGGATTACCAAGCAAAGCGAAATACTGACATCCAGGAAGGTAACCCCTCGGGCAGCCCCATTGCTTTAGATGATTTTGATCGGTGGGCAAATGCCGTGAGGCAGCAGATGCTGGATTGTTTGCAGAAGCGACAACGGCGTTGACATCCTCTCCCTCTGACCTGTCGGGTACAGAGAGAGATTCCTGGGGTCGCCCCAAAGGTTTCCTGCTTCAGTGCCAGTTGACTAGAATTCATGACTGAACTCCCTGTCACCCCGACTCCACAGGCATTTTCTATTCCCCGTTGCCCACGGCTACAGATCACTGGCGCTGCTGCAACATCCCTCGGCTTAGTTGAGCCACAACTAGGGCACTGATGCACTCTCACGCTCAAGTCTTGTTTGACTGCGGCACCACAATCAGGACAGTTCTGACTCGTCCCTCTTGGGGCAACCTTGCCGTAATACACCTCTCGCTTGAAGCACACCCCAGGCAGGATTTGATGAGTGAACTGCCCCAATCCTGCATCCAACGTAGTTCGCTGACCCTTTTTGCTTCGTCTTAAGCCTACGTTGCAGCAATTTCAGCTTGCGGTGTAAGTCATTGAAAAAGCGAGGTCGCTTCACTGGTTCCCCATCGGAAGTTGAGAGAAAATATTCCAGCCCGACATCAATCCCGACCGGATGGCCATGAGGCATTGTGCTAGGAATATCGACCTCAGACTGAAGACTCAGCGTGACGAAATACCCCGATGCCTTACGGACGATGCGGGCTTGTTTGACCTCAAACAGGTCGGGGATGCACCGTGACCAGCGCACGTTTACCAAACCCAGTTGCGGCAGCTTCATCCCTTCCTCGCTGATGCAGGTCTTGAGCATCTGAGGGAACCCAAAGGAGCGCATCCGATTCGGCTTTTTGAACCGAGGGAAGCCAGATCGTTTCAATCGCCACGACTCCCAAGTGCCATTGAGCCTCCTGAGAACTTGCTGAAGCATCTGAGCATTCACGGTCTTGAGCCTAGGGAAGTTAGCCTCGCAGTCAACCGCTTTGCCTGAACGTGGTAATTCGGGAAGGGCGCATCCGTTGGCAGGATAAACGCTTGCTGAATCGAACAAGCATTCACGGGTGACTTGCGAGAATTGAGCCAGTCTTTGCGCTCCCGCAGCGCAAAGTTCCAGATATTGCGGCACAGATCCAGAATGTGCCCAATCTCTGAAATCTGCTCGGCAGTCGGCTCTAACCTGAATTCCCAGGTCATATTTAGCATGTCTACTTCATATGACAAAACTGTGTAGATTGATCTCTTTATAGACTTCAGAGCCTCGCAATGATCCTCACAGATCCCTACTCTGTGCGAATTTCTTCACCATCCAGGGGTTGCCCCCATCGTTGCAGTCGATGACGGTCTCGGACTAGGACCTCTGCCCCCTTGACCTCAATCAGTCCTTCCTGGCTCAGCCGATAGAAGGCCCGTGAGAGGGTGGCTGGGATGGTCCCTAATGTGGCTGCGAGCTGGCTCTTCGTCAGCTCTAAACGAATAACCGATCTGAGAGAATCGCTAGCTTGGACGCAACCGTCAGCGCTTTGCTTAAGCAGATAAGAGGCCAGACGTTGCGAAACATCTTTGAAGGACAACTCCTCAATCACGCCGGTGAGATGACGGGTATGTTGCGACAGGCTAGTGAGCATATTAATGGCGATTTCAGGACATTCCCGCAGCAGCTGTAGGAAGGCCTGACGGGGGAAAAAGATCATGGTTGTGGATTCCAGGGTGGCTGCAGAGGCTGGAAACGGTTTGCCATCCAGAGCGGCCACCTCTGCAAAATTTTCTCCCGGTCCAAAAATATTGAGAATCTGCTCACGCCCTGTGCTGGAGACCTTAAATATTTTCACCCGCCCCGTCTGCACAATGTAAAACCCCAAGGCATCATGGCCCTGTCGAAAAATCAGATCCCCTTTCTGGAAGGTTTGGGGATGGGAAATTCGAAGTAACGATGAACATTGGGAGGTGGAGAGATTCCGAAACAGGAGCGTTGACTGTAGCCAACGACCCAGATCTGGGTCGTGAAACATTGTTTTGGAGGTATGAGAACAGGAATGGGACCGCTTTTCATCATCCTAGCGTCCAAGCATTGGTCAATGCTGCTGGATCAATGTACCCGTTGATACCCTTGCGGAAGATCTGGCGGAAGATCTGCTGGACCCCTTCAAACAACTGGGTTTGTGAAGACCTGCGGGCAGCGGGAGATCGGCCACAACCCCAGGAAGACCCCTGGTAGGAGCATGCAATTTTTCTGACTGACCTGATTTTGTTCTCTTGGTTGTGCTGTTCTAGCCGTGCTGTTCTAGCTGTGCTGTTCGAGAATCATCTCGTCCAAACTAAAATCGATGTCAGCGCTGTCCCGGCCACTGGCGAGATAATCCTGCTGAAATGAATCCTGCAGCCCTGCGATCAAATCGTAGCTTGGGGTCCAGTTCAGCTGGCTTTGGGCCTTATGAATATCGGCAAAGAAGTGCTGCAATCGCAGTGGAAATGCCTTGCGCTTGCCAAAGTCAAAGTCCTTGGGGTTGTAATAAACCAGATTCAGTTGTTCCGGAGACTTTCCCGCAGCGATGGCACAGGCTTTTGCTAACCCGCTGTAAGTGATCGCGCGATCGCCGCTCACATTGTAAACTTCCCCAATGGCCCTTGTGTTTCCTAGAACCTGGGTCATGGCCATGGCTAAATCCTGAACGTGACCCAGCTGGGTTAAATGTTCGCCATGTCCAGGAATTGGAATCGGGCGATGGCGCACAATTCGATCAAAAAACCAGGCTTCCAAATCGTTGTAGTTTTGGGGGCCGTAGATGTAGGTGGGGCGAAGGGCGGTGAAGGGAATCTGCTGCTGGGCCAGATAGGCTTCCGTTTCCCCCTTGCCCCGGTGGCGACTGTGGGGATCGAGGGGATCTCCTTCCCGATGGGGCATCTGGTCTGATTTTAAGTAGACCCCGGCGGAACTCATGTAAACGAAATGCTGCACCCTGTCGCGGTAGAGGTCGGCTAGGGGTTGAGTGTCGGAGAGCTGACGACCATTGTTGTCAAAAATGGCATCGAAGGATTCTGGCTCTAGCAGCGAGCGAACTTGATCGCCATCGGTGCGATCGCCATGGATTTGCCGGAGGCCTTCCACTGGGGCGGGCCGGTTTCCCCGATTAAACAGCACTACCTCGTGTCCCTGCTGCACCAGAAGTTTTGTGAGAGAAACGCCGATAAATCGAGTTCCTCCCATCACTAAGATTCGCATTGTTGGTCTCCTACCCCATCACTATCCAAGGGCAATGCTCTGCAAACGCACTGCGCTCCTCATCATAGGATCAAATGCAGGCCAAAGATCCGGGTCATCTTTCTGGGGCCGAGCCATCGGTTAAGGTTGGACACTGCTGTTTGGGGTGCCTGGCTGTGATAAATTTTGCCATCTTTAGGAATTGAGAAAATTGAGAAGCTTCCTAGAAGGTGGACCCGGCTAGGGCTGAACCCTTAAATCGCGCCATTTCCACCTCAGCTTGCGAAAAGTTTGCTCCCTGCAGGTGGCAGTCCTGAAAATTGGTGCCGTGACATCTAGCGCCTTTGAATATTGCTTGGCGCAAGTCAGCCCCTGCAAAGTTGCTTTTTCCTAGGGTGCTCCAGCTAAAGTCCACCGCCTGAGCGATCAAGCCCCTGAGATTGGCATCGAAAAGATAGGTTTTAGGACAGCAAGCTCCTGACAGGTTGGCCCCTTCGAAGTTGACTTCATAGAGATGGGTGCCCACCAGGATCGCCTCCCGCAGTTCCGCTGCGGCCAGATTGGCATGGGCCAAGTTGGCCCCGCTCAGGTCCGCGCCCTCCAGATGAGCCTGGGTTAATCGGGTTCGGTGCAGATCTGCCTCCCGTAAATTAGCGCCCTTGAGGTTCACCCTTGCAAAGGAGGCGCCTCGTAGATCCGCCTCCTGGAGAACACATCCTTCCCAGTCTCCCCCGGTGGCGATCGCATTGCGCAGGTCCGCCTGCCGGAGGGAGCAGCCCTGAAGCTGGGCCTGATCCAGCTGGGCCTCCACCAGCACCGTTTGGTTCAGTTGCCCTCTCTCTAGAATGGCACCTCGCAGATCGCAGCCCTTCAAGTTGCCTTTGCTTAAGCGCACAGCGGTCAAGTTGGCCCCCTGCAGATTGGCCCCCGACAGGTCATAGCGCTGTAAATTTAGGTGCGTTAGCAGCGCCCCCCGCAGATCGGGCCTCGTCTGGGGATGCTGGCGGCGCCAATATTGCCAGGCAATCGCGCCTTTACGCAGATAATGAAGATGTTCTGGATCGGCCATGGTCTTACTCCCTTGCTCCCTGGACCGGCTGCGATCGCCCTGAGACATACTTTAAGGTGTCCTCCACTGCAGCAGCGGCAGTTTTGATATCCTGCTCAGCGCCGCCCAAAAACAACCGTCCGAAGCTCCCCACCGAAGTTACATGCAAAATATTAATAGAGGCCGCCTTTTCTGCCTCGTTTGCAGCCAGAGAGGCATAGGCGGCGGGCTGCACCTCCATAACGTATAGCGATTGTCCGGCCACAATCATCATTCCGCGACAGGTGCGATTGATCAGCTGGGCTTGGTGGGGGTCAATATTGCGAATGATTTGGCTCGACATGAGCTGGGGTTTGAGGCGATCGCCCTGGGTGACGCCCATGGTCTCTAACATGGCCTTGCCAGCAGCGCGCACCTCTGCTTGGCTGCTGGCGTGGATTTCTAATAGTCCATAGAGACGCTCGACAATCTGGACTGCGGGCCGCACCACGGCGGCCTTAAGAGCGATATCGGTCAGCCGGTTAATTTCAATGCCGGGCGAAATTTCAATCCATAGCGACGTATCTCCTGGCAGCGGAAGGAAGCCCACGGCAACTGTCCCCATAAACGCGGCATGTTGTGGCTGTAAGTTGTCAAGGTAAACATAGCTGCGTAGTTCAACGCCCAAAACCGGTGGTCTCCATCTGTCTAAGGTTGCTCAAGGACAATTGTGCCCTGAGATATTATCCCTGGCCCTGATGCGGAAGACCAGCAAAACGGATCAGATCCCTTCATCAGTTTTCTCCGAGAAACCCCGATCCTCTTAGGTCGGGGAGGGATAGGAGCGGGGCGTTAGCCCCACACAATTGACGCATCTCACAAAGTTTAGATATAATTGTGAGATACA
>NZ_JTHE03000099.1 GCF_000817775.3 Lyngbya confervoides BDU141951 | reverse complement strand
GCTTCCGCATAATTGCTGTACGACTTAAGGAAACGCCCTATTTCCAATAAGGTGTACTTCTTGCTGTGACCAACTACATTTTTTTCACAATATTAATTACTTGTTTATTATGTCAAAAAATAAAAAAAGTTGGTTTTGCGAAAGATGTCTAACCCTTGGATTTTTTTTCTTTCAGTGCGGTAAATCTGACAGTGTATGATTTTTGTCGTATAATCAGCCTTGAATATATACTTGCTTATGCTTTTGATGTGAGCTTTTGAGTCGATGTTTTGATATTTTCTTGAGTCCTGACATATGGGTTTCTATCAATCATGGAAACGAACTGGACTTGGGTTAGGTCTTTTGTGGGGCTTATTCTGGGGCGTTTTGATCTCTGATTTCTCCAAACTTCAGGGTCTTAGCCTCCTGCAACACGATTATCTACAGCGTCACCGTTCTCTCCAGCCTTCCTCTAATATTGTCCTTGTTTCGCTAGATTCTGATCTCGATCAAGACCTTGAGCAACAGCAGCTTAATTTTCAGTTGCTGATTGAACGTTTATTAGCTGCAAAAGCTTCCGTTGTCGTTCTGAATCTGCAATCGCATTGGTTGCGATCGGCAGATCACGCTGACAACCCAATCAAAACCCTGATTCGACAACATAGCGATCGCTTGGTTCTTGTTCTTCCCACTGCCAGTGCGGTAAAATCGCAGCCGATTCGGTGGCGAAACTATAACTACTTTCTCTCCAATCAAAAGCTCCAAATCCCGATTGTGACTCCGGCTAGTATCCTAGGCTTCGTAGAGTATGAACCGGAAGCGAGGCAGCCTAATCAGCTTTCCAGCACCGCGCGGCAAGTTAACCCCTACACCCAATTGACATTGCCTTGTTCAACGCGTCCGCAACAATTGGAAGCCGCCTCCCATTTGGCGCTACAAAAATCTAATCTAATCGACCCTGTACAATTGCCGAAACGTGCCTTTTACATTCATTTTGGGGATCGTCCTTTTTCCCAGCTTCAAGAAGCCAAGATTAGTCCGGATGGGGCTGCATTCCATTCGCTTCAGGGAAAAGTCGTCTTGGTTGGGGTTACTGAGACTTCTCATCCCGATAGCTTTTCGATCCGCTCCCCCACTGGACGTTTAATTCCCTCCGTAGAATATCAGGCCCATCAGTTGGCTAGTTTGCTCACAGGAACCTATTACCAACTGGTTCCACCCTGGATACAAACTCTGATGATCCTACTGGGGGGGATCTTCGTCGGGCAATGGGTTGTGGCGGGTAAGCTAAATTCCAAGTTGCGATCGCAGGTTTTGTTCTGGTTATTCCCGTTGATGGGGCTGGGCGGATTTGCCACAGTCAGTTTAATCCTTTATCTGCACGGTTGGTTGCTGCCTGCTGCTGGGCCACTTTTGGTCTGGGGTGCGACCCTGATCTCTACGTTGATCACACTACATCTAGGCTTACAGAACGTGTTGATTAACCAACAGCAGTGTGAGCTGAATCGTCTCCACAATGTTGAGCAATCTGCCATTATTTCCCAAGCGCGGAAGCTCATGCATCGGCTAGCTTCAAATATTCATGATGGCCCCCTTCAGGAACTCAAGGTGATCATGGATCAGCTGGAGTTGCTGCAACTCAAATTTCCCCAGTTGCCCGTGGATCCGCTGCTGGACCAGTTGTCCACCTTGGGCGATCACCTGCGACAACATCTGAGTCAAACCCGTGGGATTGCCCTGAGCATTAGTCCGGAACTGCGCGAGGGACTAGGGGATGGGCTACGATCGCGGATTCAGACGCTGCAGGAGTCTGGCGAATTAACTCTGCCTGTCCACCTGCAAATTGAGGCGATCGCGGAACCCTCACTCAGCAGCCTCTGGTTGGAAGCCCGAGAAGATATCTATCGTTTTTTTAATGAAGCAGTTAAAAACATCATCTGCCACGCACAACCACCCCAGGGTAGCGCGACTTACCTGAGCATCCGTCTAAAACAAGAGCAGGATCGCTGCTGCTTGGTTCTTGAAAATGACGGCGATCCCGTCGGTATCGACCCCTGTGCGCCTGACCCGTTCCGGCGCCCAAGGGGTGGGTATGGCATGAGACTCATGCACACGATTGCCACGGAACTTCCCGATGGTCAGCTGCTGTGCATACCCCTGTCTGCAGGAGGATTACGGATTCAGTTGACTTGGCTTCATTGTTTTGTGCTTAATAGTGCTGTGTAATGCTCACCACACACTATTTTTCTCTGATGGAATCGTATTCCCCCGTTTTTCTGATTATTGAAGATCATCCAGAAGTGGCACACAATAACTGCCTTTTTCTGGAGCAGCTCAATCCTGAGGCGACCTGTACCATTGCGACAACCCACCCTGCTGCCTTAGAGCGTCTTAGCCTGGAACCTGTTGCCCTCGCCGTGGTGGATTTGCTGGTGGGAACGTTAACAGGAGAACAGTCTGCCCATAATGGCATAGCCTTTTTAGAACAGGTGCTTGTGGATTATCCCTCCCTAAATATTCTGATTTACACCAGTGAATACAGCTACCTGAGACCATTATCGCAACGGATTAGTCATCACCAAGGCGGTTTTGTGGTGGTGAGCAAACTGGAGCGGCGCAAAGCCTTTCTGGAAGGAGTGCAGCAGGCACTCGATGGAAAATTGTCATTACCGCGAGAACTTCGTCAGGATTTTGTGCTCACGGAACGGGAACTGGAAGTTCTCCGCTTGCTGTGCCAGAATTCCATGAAAGATAAGGCGATCGCCCAGGAGATGAACCTTTCCCTCAAGACAATTCAGAATTGCGTCCAGCATCTCAAGGTAAAGTTAGACATCGACTATTTAGACGATCAAACCACCAGTCCCAGAGTTGCGCTTTGTATGGAAGCAATTCGACGCAGACTCCTGATGCTCTAGTGATGCTCTAAGGGGATTAAAGCGATCGCTTCCCTGGGTCCTCACGGGTCAAGCGATCTGATCCAAGAAGTGTCTTCATGGAAATGACCCACTGGAAGTTTTCTGGAAATTTCCAGGGAGTGGTAAATGAAGACGGTATCCTATAGCTGACTGCCTTGGGAGGAGGAAAACATCATGCTGTGCGATCGCGTTCTGTCGGGAGTTGCGCTCCTGGGACTCTGCGGATTCCTGGGACAGCCCATGGCTCAGGCCTTTGATACCGGGCATCACGCCGATTTAACGAAGGACGTGCTTACCGATTACAGCTTTAACCGCAATGCCATTGAGGTGGCCCAGGTTGAAAACTGGCTGGTGGACTACTACAGCAGCCAGCCAGCAGCCGGACTCAAGGACGAACTCGCGCTGCTCCACTTCGACAACCTCTTTACCGATGCTCAGGTTCAGTCCTACTGGAATCACTTGACCACCAACACCCAGGTGGCCGTGCAAGCCGCCGCCCGCGAAAATGATCCGCTGAAGCTTTTGGCGCTCCTCGGGATGAGCTTACATGTGGTGCAAGATTTTTACACCCATTCCAACTGGCCAACGCTGTATCCTCCCCAAAAGGGAACCTATCGCACCAACACCTGGTTTTCAACGGCATCACCCCAAGGTGTCTTCACAGGGCGCTACGATCGCGCCGGATCGCAACCGGAGCACGGCAGTTACGATTTTGGCCTCAATCAAGATTCCTATAATCGTCCCCAATGGGATCAAGCCTATGTCTTTGCCTATGCCGCCTCCCATGAATGGGTCGCTCAGATTCGCGACTGGGTGCAGGCTGTGAATCCCCCGGTGTGGAATCGTGCCCTGGGGCTACAACTCTCTGCCCAGCATCGTCAGCAGCTTGATCAGGACTTGGAAGCGGCCTATCGAATTTCGGAATGGATTGATGTGGGTGACGAAGAAGGACATTGGAAGGGGAGAGGCAGTGGCAGCAACGCCGAATTTGTGGCCTTTACGGCCCAATGGACCGCCAGGGCAGATTCTATTTTTGTTAACCACTTCAAGGAGAAACGCTGGTTTGCCCAACTGCTCCCAGGCCTGAATGGGCAAGCGCCAACTCCCCCAACCGTTCCGACGGTGCAAGCTCGTCCTATCCATAAAACGGCGGTTCTGGTGAGAACCTTACAGGTTGCAGAGGAACCCGTTGGGCTGCTGGAGTCCAGGATTGATCCCGGCGGTGCGGCGGACTTCTTTGCCCGCATTACCATTCAAGGCCAAACCTTCGTCGAGGCGATGCAGTTAGATCGGCGGCAAATCAATCCCGATTGGATCGCCTTAAAAATGATCGATTCCACTCAAACCCAGGTGCCGATTCGCTATGAACTCTGGGACGAAGATGGGGGATTGCGGAGTGATGATGACCCCATTGATATCAACCCTCAAGCTGGCTATGGATTAGATCTGGTCTTGAATCCAAAAACGCGATCGCTCTCCGGCGATATCCAGGGTGTCCACGACAGCATTCCATCCGCCGTTACGACTCGCGGTAATGAACGCGATCGAGCAAGCCTTAAATTTTTTGTAACCACCCGACCCCTAGACCGTGCAACTGCTTCCACCTCTGATTCTTCACCCACCCCGTTGAGTAATCCTCTACCCGAAATTTTTCGGATTTTGGATCCACTCTTGAAGTGAAGCCATCCTGCAGGCACTATGACCCCTTAGCAATTTATTCCGAGCAATCTCTTCAATAGGATCAGTTCTTTTCTTGCCCTTGAGGTTTTCCCCATGAAATTGCGTTCAGCGCTGAAGGAATCCGCACGCCATTGTTAGACTAAGCTTGGGGTTCTCTGATCAAACTGAGTCTGGAAAAGTGAACCCTCAGCCGGCAAGAAAAATTCTTGTAGCTCCGTTAACGCAGTATGGGCTAGAATGTCGTGGGCACCGGCTGTGGGATGAATATCGTCCCAGAATAAGTAATCCTTTGGATCCGCATTCATCGGTGTGAGTGGGCTGAGGAAAGGATGAACTGTATTAGTGAAGCCGAAGTCTGATAGCGGATCTAGCGCCTCTTCAAACAGCGCATTGACATCCAGCTGAATAAAGTTAACGTCAGGATATTCCCCGATGAGACCATCAAGGGTCTCTTGAAGTAACGCATTATGATGGAGGGAAAAATCATTAATAACTTGACTATCATAGGGAGGTTTTGGATTCCCCTCCGCTTCGTTAAACCTGGGTACTTTAGACAGGTTTGGCATGTTGGGCACCAGTAGGTTCTGAGCACCCATGTCAATCAGTCGGGTCAGCCCTTCCTCAATATTGCCTACCGTAGTCTCAGGGTCGGCTTGGGGATTCGTCCAATAGTCATTGGGACCAAACCAGTAGATGACCAGAGCTTCAGGGGCAATGGATTCCCTAGATCGCGCTAGATCCTTCTCTAGCCACCCCACCTGCTTTAAGGCACCTGGAATTAAGGTATCAAAGTCTCCTCCCCCTAGGCCGGTTTGATCCGTATTGGCTCCTCCAAAAGCAAAGTTGACGTTGGCATCCACAAGATTGCCGTTGAAGTAAGGACTGACCGATAAACCCTCTTGGGTCACGGTAATGGGAGACGGAAATCTGAGCAAACCAGGACGAAAGACAGACAGCTTTGAGGAAGCCGTCAGAGACTTGCCGAGGGAGTCGGCCACAATATCAATCCACACTGGACCATTGGAAAATCGCCCCTCAAAATAAGGTGGTACCCCCTCAGGAGTTGGTGGAGGAGCAACGGGTATATCCAGTCCAAACAACCAATCGAAGGGTTGGACAAACTCTGTGACATTCTTGATATTGCCAATATCTGTCAGACTATCGCCAAAAACGTAAAGATTGCTGAATAAATCACCGATGTCTGAAAAGGAGGAGGTCGGCTGCGCATCCATGAAGCTACTGGAGGCTAATTGTGAATTCCCATCCCCAGCCCCTGGGAATAACTTCGTGGGTGCTCTTAACAGTGAATTAAAGGACTTCTCCACCGGCCTGAATATATGAAAGGCCGAGCGAGAATTTAAGGGGGGAATCTTGCCAATTTCACCTAAACTTAGCGCATCGGCAGGATTAGCGGGAAATTGGGGTGTAATCGAAATAAGCTGACTTTGAAATAATGAACCTCCTGGAGAAAATTGATGATAAAAAGTTTTTTTTAGACCTGCCATTGTATCTTCGGCACTATCCAGGAGACTGGTCATCGCGTTTAGAAATTTCATGAGTTTACCCCTTTATCAACAAAGATTCTCATCAGAAAATTTCTGACCTCACCAGAAGTCTAACGTTTGTTAATTCTGTAGTCGTGTTGGGATTTTGATTGATGTGCCCTGTGATTCAGAAACGTCTATTTCTAAAGCTTTTAGCTGTTTTCCTGCAGCCTCTGATGTTTATCGGTGGGATTTCGCGTAGGGCTTTAAAATACTTCCATGAGTTAGGACTTTTGCGCTAACTTTTAAGAAGCGATTTTACAAAATAAGCAATATTTCAGCTAATCGTTCAATGGGTGATCCACTACCTCAGAAATATCATAAATCTGAAAGTTTTTGGGAGTCTATTCACCAAAGTTTAATTCTATTAATCTCTTTTCGGATTGTTTAGTCCGATTGATGCAGGTTCTGAAATATCTTTTAATGAGTTTGACAACCCTACGCTGTGAGATTGTTGAACCCCACCTTACTAGATTGCTGCGTTGCCTTCACCAGCCCTGTCTCCTACGGGGAATTTCTGCGATCGCAGCTGGAATCGGCGGGGGCCATTCCCCTTTGGGTGCCCACCATTTCAATTCAGCAAAGCGATCGCCTCCAGGCCAAGGTGCGTCAGGTGATTGCCGCAGAACTGCACCAGATTTCTGGCCTTGCCTTTACCTCCCGAAACGGAATTCGAGCCGTTGCCTCCGCCCTCTCCTCCGTGGATCTTCCTCCCCTTAGGACCCCCTTTTATCTAGGGGCCTTGGGGCGAGATGCTCAGCTGTTATCGAGTTTGACGGAGATCTATCCACATCCCCACTGCCAAGTGGTGGTTCCCCCCGTCGCTACCCCTGAGGCCTTGGTGGAAGCCTTGGGGCCAGGGCAAGGTCGTCCCCTACTCTGCCCCGTCCCTCGGGTGGTGGGGCTCACGGAACCAGCGGTAATCCCCAACTTTCTCAAGGCGATCGCTCATCGGGGTTGGAGACCGCTGCGCCTGGATGCCTATGAGACGATCTGGTGTGGTGCAGATTGCGCTGCGGCCTTAGTGCAGGGGGGGCGCGTTTCGCAACCTGTGCAAAAAGCCGCGGCGATAATCTTGACCAGTACCGCTGAGGTAGAAGGACTGTTAAAAAGTTTGCGCGCCCTGCAGATCGATCCCCACCGATGGCTGCAGGGGGTGGTTGTGGCCGCCCACGGTCCGGTAACGGCCCAAGGCATTCGGGCCCAGGGCGTTCAGGTTCAGGTGGTGAGTTCCGATAGCTCTAGCTTTGCCGGGGTTGTACAGGCCTTGGGGCAATATTTTCAGAAGGCCACCCAGTGCTCGGCCCCAGAGGCATGAGTCAATGCCGCTAGCCGTTTCCAGCTGAGATTGCCCCAGTCTGGGGGCCTGCTCAGGGCATCAGATGCTGGTGCGTTTCATCCCGGTGCTTTTTCAAATAGGGCATGAAGGGGGTGCCGCCGGTGCCAAGGGTGGTATCATTCTGCCCCTGGCCATGTTGCCGCTGGATATAGCGAGCTGCAAATTCTAGATGCTGGGTTCTAAACTGCTCCAATAAATCCAGACAGCGGTTGTATTGCTGCTGAATCTGGGGATAGATCGATCCCTGAAGAAAGCCCCGTAAATCAACGGATGATTCCACCTCTGTGATAAACGCCCGGTGTCGGGGGGGCATGTAATCTCTCATCTCTAACAGATAGTCTCGGAGCGGGTCGGGAGCATGCCCAATTTGAAACAGAGCGTCCATGGTGGGCAAGATCGCGCTTTGCGCTCCCGTTTCGCCCCGAAACTGCTGCGGTTGCCCATCGTAGGCGGTGACGCCCTCGTAGATGAGTCCGGTGGGCAGTGCCGGATTGTTTTTCCAACCGTGAATAAAGGGACGAACCCGCTGAAAATAAATATAGGGATCGCAGCGCTCTGGCATTCGTTTTAGGGTGGCATTGATGTGCTGCCAGGCCTGCTCAATGGCAACGAGGGCATCG
This sequence comes from Lyngbya confervoides BDU141951, assembly GCF_000817775.3. Lineage (GTDB taxonomy): Bacteria > Cyanobacteriota > Cyanobacteriia > Thermosynechococcales > Thermosynechococcaceae > Lyngbya > Lyngbya confervoides. Next base: position 9,028 of record NZ_JTHE03000099.1, on the reverse strand, counting down.
CCCACGAGGGTGGGCTGCTCGAGCTGGATTCCCCGTTGAATGTTGGGGATCGCAGCGATCGCCGGAGCTGCTTTTGCCTCAATGTCCAGGTGAATTAAAATGAACCAGTCTTCATCTAGGCCTCCCCAAAAGTTGTGCGTAATGAAAAGATTGCCCAGTTGAATCGGCTGGTGTGAATCTATCAGCGTCCAGTTATCCAGAGCGTAGGAGGCGTAGGAGAGCACCGGCGGACGGCCCAAGCGCTGGGCAATGCGATAGATCGGCACCGCAAGGTTGCGCGGGAGTATCGTTGCCGGTGGCGGTGCTCCCCAAACGTAGGCATGGGTAAGAAACGCATAGAGCAGCATGAGCCGCCGACACTGGTGGAAATCTAAGGTCAGCGATTCCACCGGTAGCTCTGGCAGCGTTGCCACTGCCCGGCGGATATCTCCACAGGTTAGCCACTTGGGTAGTTGAGTCACCAGATCCACTAACCCCCGACAGGTCAGGGGTAAAAGCGCTGGCGGTGCCGTGGGGAGAAAACCACGACTTGGATGGATATCGTAGTCTTCGAGCCGCAGTACGGGATGATTTGAGATGGAATGGGAGAGGGTGTTCATCGGACGGCCCCTCGGCAACGAAAAGGATGATGACAGGTAATCTGGATTAGAAATTCTGGGGGGGGGGGAACGCCTGTTTACTGTTTTTATTGTAACGTAGCGCTCTTTTCGAAGATCCCGGTGACCCCGTCGCGGCCAGAGGACTCTTGATCTGGCCTATGCTAGGGTAAGGGCGCTTTTAGCCTAGTGAGCCAAGTCTGTATACCCCCTCGACATGATTCCTCGACTTTCTCCGCAACCAGGCCTCTGTTCCCAAACCGCTGAGTTTCTGCAAGCGCTGCGCAAAACTGCCTTCAGGGGCGAAATTCGGGGAGACTTTGCCAGTCGATTATTGTGTGCAACAGATAACAGCATTTATCAGATCCTTCCCCAGGCGGTTATTTATCCTCGCTCCAGGGCCGATGTCGTCCAAACCCTGCGCTTAGCGCAGCAGTTTCCTGAAATCACCTTTACCCCGCGCGGGGGTGGCACGGGGACCAATGGTCAATCCCTGTCGCCAGGAATCGTCCTGGACTGCTCCAAGTACATGCGCCAAATTCTTGAAATTAATGCTGAGGAGGCATGGGTGCGGGTTCAGCCCGGCGTTGTGCTGGATCAACTCAATGAGGCCCTCCAGCCCTATGGACTCTTTTTTGCTCCAGCCCTGGCGCCCAGTAACCGGGCCACCTTGGGCGGCATGATTAACACCGATGCCTGTGGCCAGGGATCGAGACTGTACGGACGCACTAGCGATCACGTCTTGGCCCTGGAGTGGGTGTTGCCGGAGGGGACGCAGGGACGGTCCATGCCCGTTAATCCCCAGGACCTTCAGCACCTTAAAGATCAGCCAGGGCCGCTGGGCCGTATCTATCGGCAAGTCGATCACATTGTTACCCAGCGGCGGGAACTCATTGCCCAAACCTTTCCGAAGATGCCACGGTTTATGACGGGCTACAATCTGGCAAAGGTCTATAATGCTGCGGACCAAACCTTCGATCTCAACCGCATTCTGGCGGGATCAGAAGGGACGCTTGCCGTGATTACGGAAGCCAAGCTGCGATTACTCAAGATCCCCCAGTACAAATGCCTGGCGGTGGTTCACTATCGCTGCTTTGATGAGGCCCTGCAGGGAGCCAGACCCTTGCTGACCTTGAACCCTGCAGCCATTGAAACCGTGGATGAAAAAATTCTGGATTTGGCTCGCCAGGATGGGGTCTATCCCGCCGTGCAAGAATTCATTGGGGCGGCTAGCTGTTTCAATTTGGTGGAATTGAGAGAAATATCCCTGGCCCAGATGCAGGCAAAGCTAGGGGCGCTAGATCAGCAGTTGCGCTCCGAGGCCATCCCCTATACCCTTGCCCATACCGATGCCGAGATGAATCAGCTTTGGGCGCTCCGGAAAAAGGGGGTGGGGCTCCTGGGAAACCAGCCGGGCGATCGTAAACCCATTCCCTTTGTGGAGGATACGGCTGTGCCCCCGGATCGGCTGTACGACTATATTCAGGAGTTCAAAGCCCTATTAAATGAAGCGGGACTCGACTACGCCATGTTTGGCCATGTGGATGTGGGCTGTATTCATGTGCGCCCCGCTCTGGATACGAAAGACCCGGCCGATGTGGACAGGATTCGCCAGCTTTCAGATCAAGTGGTGGCCTTGGTTCGTCGCTATGGCGGCGTCATGTGGGGAGAGCATGGCAAAGGGTTTCGCAGCGAATACACCCCGCAGTTTTTTGGCGATGTTCTCTATCAAGACCTCCGGCGGATTAAAGCCGCCTTTGATCCAGAGAATCGCCTGAATCCTGGAAAAATTGTCACTCCCTACGGCAGTGATGCGGCAGTGGTGACCCTGGAGGCTCCCCTGAAGGGATCCTTTGACCGTCAGGTTCCAGAGCCCTGGCGATCGCAGTATCCTCAAGCCTTTAGCTGTAATGGCAATGGTGCTTGCTTCAATGTACTCTCTCAGGATGTGATGTGTCCCTCCTATAAGGGGATGGCCGTTGACGAAGGCGGCGGCGATCGCATTCATTCTCCCAAAGGACGAGCCACCTTATTGCGGGAATGGCTGCGCCAACTTGCCCAGCAAGAAGCCCGGCCCGATTCCTGGATTCTGCGATGCTGGAATACGCTTCAGAAACAGTGGGGTGTGGAGGACTATTCCCACGAAGTTTACGCTGGACTGCATGGATGCTTATCCTGCAAAGCCTGTGCCAGTCAATGTCCGGTTCACGTGGATATTCCCAGTCTTAAGTCAAAGTTTTTAGAACAGTATCATAGCCGTTACCTCCGTCCACCGCGAGATTATCTGGTGGCCTATTTAGAAGAAATTGCGGCTCTCCAGGCGCAATTTCCCCGCATCAGCAATTGGGCCATGCAGCACCCCCTGGCCCGCTGGGGAGCCAAACAACTCCTCGGGATGGTGGATTACCCTGCCCTAAGCCAGCCGGGTCTGGCACAGGGCCTCGCGGCTAGAAATGCCCCCCCCTTTGATCGAGCCGCCCTTGCGCAGCAAACTGGAACCTCGCGCCACAAGAGCGTTGTACTCTTGCTCGATACCTTTACTGCTGTTTACGATGCTCCCTTAGTCCTAGACACCTATGATTTGCTTCAGTATCTAGGCTATCAAGTTTATATTTCACCCCCCCTCGTCAGTGGGAAGCTCTATCACTTGAAGGGGTTCATGGCCCGCTTCCGCACCATCGCCCAGCGCAATCTCCAGACGCTAGAGGCGATGGCGGACTTGGGGCTGCCCATCGTCGGCATTGAACCGAGTCTCGTCTTGACCTATCGAGACGAATATCAATCCCTGTTCCCGAGCAAGTCCGTTCAAATTCTCCTGATTCAGGAGTTCCTAAGCCAGGATCTAGATCTCATCCGGGCCTGGTTTAGAGGGTCAGATCAAGTCCCCTCGCTGCTCTGGAGCCACTGCACGGAACAGAGTACCCTCTGGAATGCCGGGCAACAGTGGCAGATTATCTTTCAGGCGGCGGGTGTCCCCCTAACCCTGGTCAAGTCTGGATGCTGTGGTATGGCAGGCGTCTATGGTCACGAAGCTGAGCATTACCCCCTGTCCCAGAGAATCTTCAAGGCTGGGTGGCAGCCGCAGCTTCCCACGGACCCAGAGGCACAAAAACAGGTGCTTGTCACAGGATACTCCTGCCGATCGCAGATTCAGCGGTTTGCCGGATGGCGACCTCGCCATCCGGTGCAGGGACTGTATGCCCTGCACAAAGCTGAATCATCAGGGTAATCACCTGGTTCATCTCCAGCGGATGACCCCAGCAATCAAGGTGTCATCGCAGCCGGTTCTCTGGACCAGGATGATAAGCATGGAGACAGCCCTAGCTTTGGTTTTGTGAGAGTTGAACCGGATGCTGAGCTAAGAACCTGGCGATCGCCGCGATCATTGCCTCCGGTTCATCGGCTCGAATCATGTGGCCACTGTTTTCAAAAATTATCAGCTCTGCTTGCGGCACCGCCGCCGCAATCTCTTCCGAGAACTCGGGCGCACAGATCCAGTCATGTCTGGCCCCCAGGACTAAGGTGGGGGCCGTAATGCGAGGTAGCTGCTGGCGAATGTCAAACTCCCGGAGAAATCCGCCAAAGGCAACATTTATCGCCTCCACCGAGTGGATGGTGCGGTCCCAGGCTTCGCTGCGAGTTCCTGCTTTATAGGTCCGAGAATAGAGGGGGCCCATAATCTCAAAATACTCGCGGAGCTGTGCCTCATGCTCAAAATTGCCCGCCCACAGCCGCTGAGCGATCGCCCGTTGAGCCGGAGTGCCGATTCGAGCCAGCGTTGCCTGGGCCTTGTCCAGGAATCCGGCGCTGGCCGAGGTGGCGATGGCCACTAAATGCGAAACCTGCTGCGGGTAACGTGCTGCATAGGTGAGGGCGACCTTACCGCCATAGGAGGTGCCAATCACCACAATTTTTTCCAGACCCAGATATTGGCGCAGCGCTTCCATATCCTCCACGTTGTTCTCAAGGGTATAACTTTCCCTGGGGCCACGCGCGGATCGGCCTTGACCGCGATGGTCAAAATACACAAGCTGTAGCTGATCATAGAGCGCCCCAAAGGTGGGCTTGTAGGAGCTATGGTCTACGCCCGGCCCCCCGTGGACGATAAAGGCGACCGGCTTCTCTCGCATGCGATTCCCCTCTGGAACCAGGGCCGATCCCTCAACATCAAAATAGATCTGGGTCTCGCGAATTTTGGCAAACATGCTTCAGGGCTGATTCGGCAGCATACAGGTTTGATGGGGCGATTATAGAGTCAGAGAATGAATTCCCTCAAGAGGCCTAGCCTAAGGACCCCAGCATGCTGTACGTGACGCCGCGCTTTTACGCAAACCTGAACGATTTCCTGCCCTCCTCGCGACAACAGATCATCGATCAATTCACCTCGATAGAATAATAGAGAGACTGTTCCCCCAAGGTGATGCCGTTGTTCTCACTTGAGGCTGGATACGATGGCTGATTTACTGCTGTCCCGTGGAGATGCTCTGGTCATTGTTGATGTCCAGAGGGATTTCCTGCCGGGCGGTGCTCTGGCAGTGCCAGGGGGGAACGAAATTATTCCAATCCTCAACCTTTATATCCAGGCCTTTGCCCAGCGATCGCTGCCCGTATGGATCAGCCAGGATTGCCATCCTCCCCATCATTGCTCCTTTATCCCGGAGGGTGGGTCATGGCCCCCCCACTGCATCGCAGGAACCCCTGGATCGCAGTCCCCGTCCGATCTGAAGCTGCCGCCGGAGGCGCTGCTAATTTTGAAGGGACAGCAAAAAAACCAGGATGCCTACTCCGCCTTTCAAGGAACCGCCCTGGCCCAGCAGCTACAAGCGCGCCAGGTTGAGACCCTGTTTGTGGGCGGGCTGGCAACGGACTATTGTGTCCTGAACACCGTGCAAGACGCGATTAAGCTGGGATTTCGGGTTCTGCTGCTCACCGACGCGATTCGGGCCGTCAACCGGACTCCCGAGGATGGCGATCGCGCGGAGGCCGCCATGATTGAGCAGGGCGCGATTCCCATCACCTATCTAGATATTGATCCATGAGTCTTGACTGTGACCCATTGCTAACCGATCTGTATCAGCTCACCATGCTAGATGTCTATGCCCAGTCAGGCATGAATGAACTGGCGGTGTTTGAGTTTTTTGTGCGTCGGCTTCCTCCGCAGCGTCAGTTTTTAATTGCTGCCGGCCTGGAGCAGGTCCTCCAATATCTAGAAACCCTGCGGTTTTCCGCTGCGGATCTGGACTGGCTGGCCCAGTCTGGCCATGGGAGTCCAGCGCTGATCGATCAGCTACAAACCCTGCGATTCACCGGATCGGTTCACGCTGTTCCCGAAGGCACCCCAGTTTTTGCCCAGGAACCCCTGATTCGGATTACCGCTCCGCTGATGCAGGCTCAGCTCGTCGAGTCGCGGATCATTAACCTTCTCCAGTTTCAAACCCTCATTGCCTCCAAAGCCGCCCGCTGCGTCCTAGCCGCGCCCGATAAGCTCCTGGTCGACTTTGGTCTGCGTCGCGCCCATGGTGCGGAGGCCGGGGTCCTTGCTGCCCGCGCCTGCTACCTGGCAGGCTTTAGCGGAACGGCCACGGTTCGGGCCGGATTCGAGTATGGAATTCCCCTGTTTGGGACGATGGCGCATTCCTTCATTCAGGCCCACCCCAGCGAAATCGACGCCTTTGAAAACTTCGCCCGCCACCAGCCTCAAAACGTCATCCTCCTCATTGATACCTACGACACGGAAGCGGGTGCGGCCAAGGTGGTGGAAGTGGCCCCCAAGCTCAAGGATCAAGGCATCCAAATTAAAGCCGTCCGCCTGGACAGTGGCAACCTGGCGGCCCATGCGCGCCAGGTACGTGCCATTCTCGATGGGGGCGGTTTATCCGAGGTTGGCATATTCTGTAGCGGTGGATTGGACGAAAATGCGCTCCAGGCCCTGCTCAGCCAAGCTGCTCCGATTGATGGTTTTGGCCTGGGAACCAGCCTGGATACCTCCAGCGATGCGCCCTATCTAGACTGCGCCTACAAACTCCAGGAATATGCTGGACAGCCTCAGCGGAAGCGCTCCGAGGGCAAGGCCAACTGGCCTGGTCGTAAGCAGGTGGATCGTCACTACACCCCGGAGGGCCAGCTGGCCTATGACATCCTGCGCCTGGATCAGGATCCCTGGACAGGAACACCGCTCCTGCAGCTTTACATGGACCAAGGCCAGCGAACCCAGCCCCCTGAACCCCTCCAACAGGTGAGACGCCGAACGGTACAAGAACTTCAACGCTTGCCAGCAGCGGCCCGCTGCCTGGAGGCTCATCCATGGCGCTACAGGGTTGAAATTTCAGACTCCTTACAGCGGTTGGCCCAGGAGGTGGATCAGGCCCTGGATCGCCAAAACGAGGCGTAGACGGCAGCAGTGTCTTTCCTCTCTCAATCAGGTCTGAAGGACCCTGTGCGAGAGGGGGCGATAACTCCAAGGACGTCGTTTCAGGGGGTGACCCTCCAGGATGCACTGAAGATCCCCCTATCTCAAACCTGGAATAAAAAGTATCATAGTATACAGAAAGAGGCAGTTATCCCAGTTGTATTGAGATCCCTGCCCTCCGCGAGATTGTCCTGACTGTTTGGGGAAGGGCCGGGGTGGGGGAGCGAAGGTTAGTAGAAGGGGGGTATACCATGAGCGCTAAATCTGTGATAGATCAAGCCCGTGATCTGTTTATTCGTAAAATTCGGAGAATTCGCCGACGAGAGCAGGCCATGCTCGCGCGTACCGATGAAGAAATCGGGTTGACGGCCCAGGATGCGGCCCGCTATGAAAGCAGTATCCAGGGCAAGATTCCCCATGACTTTTCCGTTGCCTACGATCGTAGCAAGTCGGCCATGAGTTAAGGGCTTAGGCCACGACCTTGCCAGGAATTGTCCAGGAACGCTATCGAATGATTGCTGTGAACAGTAAGCCTCAGGCAGTGCTGAGGGCTGCCTGAGGGGCAAGACTGGGGGATGGAGATCAGTGCTGCGAGATCAGTGCTTCGGTTCAGCGAAGGAGGGTAAGAGCTTTTTCTGCGTTAAGTAGTGCTGTAGCTCCGTTGCAGACTGTTTAACCAGGTCCTTCGAGAGCTCTTGAATTCGTAGATGTTTGGGCCAGATCGTCTGAATCTCGCGGCGGAGGTGGCCGAGTACCTCTGGAGGTGCCACCAGGACTAGGCTGCGAATCTGATGCTGATCAATGACTTGCTTCCCATGGGCTGCGATCGCGCTGCAGAAACGCCGCTCAAACTCATCCAGGTGGTTTTGGCGATGATCGTCATACCCGTGGCCTTGATGGGAGGCACCGCGATTGCGACCTGCCTTTGCATTCGACCAGACCTCCTTCGCGACTCCTGGTTCCATGGGATTCATTAAACTTTCAAGCTCCTGTAGCTGCTGACGCTGCCCATCGAAGGGATCGGCATCCTCCCAGATCCAGAAGCGAGCATGGGCTTGATTCGCTACAATCACCGCTTTGAAAGACATAATGACTCCCTAAATCTGCAACGATAGATCAACCAATGGTGTTGCTAGGGAAAAGTAACGGGATGCGAGGGTAGTCGACGACTTTAAATTAATTCACCCAATGAATCCGCCATGGTGCAGCGGGATATGACTGGAATTTCCCTAGCCCTAACTTTTGCTCTACTGTAATTCAAAACCATGAGGATAATGTGAAGGTGGGTGAAACGGTTTCGCCGCGTTGCTAGGCCCAGGAGATCGGCAGTTCCTGCCATAATAAAGCATAGGGTTTACAGGGAGGGAAAGCTGATGTCCAAAGCGCGATCCCCGATTCGGCAATGGTTCCATCTGGGAGTTTGGATAGCGCTCAGTGCCCTTCTGACCACCCGCCATCGGGCACTGTCTACCCAGGGGTCATGGGTCGTCGCCGAGGCTCTCTCCCAGGAAGGACCGCCCGCCTTCCAGCTTGCGGAGTTTCCTAACGGGCTCTACCAGTTTTGTAGCCAGCCCGATCCCCAGGACTGGCGAGATGGGGAAGGAGTGTGTTTGATGCTGCGCAAACAGGACCGCTTGCTGCAGGGCTACTATGGATACCCTCACTCCGATGAGTTTATTTGCTTAGGGACTTCCAAATAATAGACACTGCCAATGCTCAGGTAAAATATCCAAGACGACAAAGCACAATTTGGACAGAGTCTTTTGGAATTGACAGATAGCCTGAAAACCCTCTTCATTGAAACAGCTCAAACTCTGAAAGGTCACGAACGACGTCGATTTATGGCACAAGTTGTCAATGAATTAGGCCCTGGGGGACAGCGTCGAGCCCAGCGCGAATTGGGATGGAACCGAGATTTGATCCGAAAAGGGCAGCGAGAGGTCAGTACCGGGATCATTTGCGTGGATAACTTTTCAGCTCGTGGCAGAAAGCGGACGGAAGACCATCTTCCCACACTACTTAC
>NZ_JTHE03000098.1 GCF_000817775.3 Lyngbya confervoides BDU141951 | reverse complement strand
GAGGGCGGCTGTGCCAGCGGCAATGCTAACCGTCACCGTTAGCCCATAGTCAATCATCAGGGCGCTGGCCGCCACCAGGCCAGGATAGAGCCCCAGATTCTGGGAGGCTACGGTGTAGGCGCCTCCGCCACTGGGATAGGCTCGAATCGTTTGACGATAGGAGAGCGTGATGATGCTGAGCAGGGCCACAATGCCCAGGCCCAGCGGCAGCGAGAGGCTCAGGGCGGCGCTGCCCGCCAGAATCAGGACGTAAAGAATTTCCTCCGTGGCATAGGCCACCGAAGACAGGGCATCGGAGGACAGAATGGCCAGCGCTGCCGGGTTGCTCAAGCGTTCATGGATTTGAGCGTCACTGGGCAGAGTCCGACCAATCAGCTTGCGCTTGATCTTTTGATAGAACCCCATGGACGAACCTTTGGCTACTCCGGTTGTCCCTGAAGTTCATCCCTCGCAGACGCCGTTAAGGAATGGTTCAAGTGATCCTCTATCCGCTGCAGGCGTTCAGCTTGCTGCTGTAACAGTTCACAAATTTCGACCACCTCAAACTCCCTCAGCAGGTTCATTTTGTCGTGTAACAGCTCAATTTCTAGCTCCGCCTTCAGGTTTACCTCAAAGTCGTGCTTGGCTTCCTCGCGATCGATATCCGCTTGACGGTTCTGACTCATCATAATAATCGGCGCGGCATAGGCAGCCTGAAAGGAGAGCGCTAAGTTTAACAAAATGAAAGGGTAAGGATCCCAATGGGACACCGCGGCCACCACGTTTAGGATAATCCACAGGGTCAGCACGCCGCTTTGCAGGATGATGAATCGCCAGGACCCCATGGTTGCCGCCACCTTGTCTGCAATGCGATCGCCCAGGGTTGGAGGCCGCTTCGGGGGATTTTGGGCCGGACTTCGCTCGCGCAGCTTTTGGAGCAATCGATACTCCTCCTGACTCACCCGAGTTCGTCGCAGCTTATGGTGATTGGGTTTATAGCTCATGATTGTGAGGAGGAAGGGAACGGGTTGCCTGGAGTTTTTGCTGTTCCCCGCAAGACCGCTGCCAGGGCAGTTCTGCGAGCCTGGTGCAGATGTACAGCCACAGGAAGCCAATGCCATAGCCGCCAATGACATCGCTGGGCCAATGCACGCCCAGATACAGACGACTGAGTCCAATGGCCAGGATTAATATGCTGACAATGCTGTAAACCAGCACACGCCAGCGGGGATATCTGCGAGCGCAAAGGTAGGCCAGAAATCCATAGAGCACCATGGATCCAAGGGCGTGACCACTGGGATAGCTGTAGGTTATTTCATGAATCACTGGCGTCCACAACTGGGGGCGGGGTTTGCTAAAGACCAGTTTGAGGCCGGTGCTCAGGATGGCTCCTCCCAAGGCGCAAATTGTCAAGACATAGGCTTCATGCCTGCGGTGTCGCCACCATAAGCCCAGCAGACAAATGCCCGTTAGCGGCACCACAAAGCCCGGATTTCCCAGTTGAGTGATTGCCTGCATGATCCGATCTAAATCCGGTGAGGCCCAGCGGTGAATGGCCAGCAACAGCGTGGTATCAAACCGGAAGGATTCCTGCTCCAGCACTTCGTTGGAAAGTTTCGCAATCCCAATTAATGTTCCCAGGCACACCAGCAGTCCGCCAAAGCCCAGGGTCGCGATGAGTGGCTTCAGGGTCAGATGCAGGCGAGTGACCCCATGGGTGACAAGGTTTTCCCCAGCGTCTTTCATCCGCACCCCAAATTACCGCATATCTTCTGTCGTGGCCTGACCATTGTTCAGGTAAAGAATGCGATCGGCAATCTCCTGAATTCGGTAGTCGTGGGTGACCACCAGGACGGTACAGTGCTTTTCTCGGGAGAGCTGTTGGAGCAGTGCCGCAATTTCGTAGCCCCGATCTCCATCCAGGGATGCGGTGGGTTCATCGGCCATGATTAAATCGGGACTGCCCACCAAGGCCCGAGCGATCGCCACCCGCTGTTTTTGTCCCCCCGAAAGTTGATGGGGAAAATACGGTTCCTTTCCCGCCAGTCCCACCTGAGTTAACAGATCCTGAGCCTGTTCCTGGGCGGCAGCGCCTCGCAGGCCTTTATATTTCATCACAAAGTCAAGATTCTCCTGCACCGTTAACGCGGGGAACAAATTAAAATCCTGAGCCACAAAGCCAATATGCTGGAGCCGAAATTTTTCTCGCTCTCGGCGAGATAGCTTGGGTAGAGATTGACCCAGTAAGCATACCTCCCCGGAGGTGGGGGTTAACAGTCCCGCCAGGATTAAAAGCAGCGTTGTTTTGCCCGATCCAGAGGGCCCCATCAAAAACTGAATGCTGGCAGGTGCCACGCACAGATTAATCCCCTTTAAAACCTGTTCTGACCCCGCGAGAGACGAATAGGTCATGGTGATATCCTGTGCCCTGATGGCGGGGAGAGTTTCAGATTGAAGGGTTTGAGTTGTGGTTGAGGTCGTCATCATTCGCTACAGTCTCACCCCTAAGCACTAAAAACAACAGCGGGGTCGACCTGGGTGACCCTTTGCAACGCAAACAGCGCTGAGGTAGTACACATCACCACGGTCATTCCAAAAATCGCAATTCCCATGCCAGGCGTGATCAGAATGATCACCCCCTTAAAAACGGAGGTCCAAGCGCCCAACGCCAAACATAGGGTCATACTGGGCACATAGCCTAGCAGCGCCATCCAAAGTGCTTGCTCAATGACGATGGCGTAGGTGTCCCGATCCGATAGGCCAATTGCCTTGAGGGTGCCAAATTCCCGCAAGTGGTCTTTCACGGAGGCATAGAGAATTTGACTGACAATCACCACCCCCACGATGATGCCCACCGCAGCCCCCAGGCCGAGAATAAACACAATACTGGTTCGCTGTACCCAGTAGGACTGAATCTTTTGCATTAACTCACGGCGGGTGTAGGCTTGAGTATCGGGTAAGGCAGAGTTCAGTCTCTGCTTGATCAACTGGAGATTCTCGCCAGGTTTTGCTTGAACCAAAATATAGGTGATATTATCTCTGGCCCCGAAAGGCTGGAGTACTGGAGCCTGGGGCGCAGCATTCGCCCTGGGTAAGGTGGCGCTTCCGTAGACTTTTGCAGAGGCCAAGGAGGTAAACAACAGCGGATCGTAGGCCGTTGATTGAATATGGTGGGCCAAGCCTAATAACTTTGCCTGAACGGACCCAATAGCAGCTTTATCGCCAACTTTTTTAAGATTCAGGGCTCCCAGATTGATGTGATCGGTAATCAGGCTATAGGGCTGGCTTAACTGCTGCAAACTAGTTTCACTCAACGCTCCAGGGGAGAGGAGTTTGCCCTGGGGATCTAGTCCTACCACAGTAACGGGAGCAATCCTTTGCTTAGCGTCTCGCCACAGGGCATTGCGCAGCAGGAGAGGTTCGGCTCGCTCCACTCCGGCAACGGCCTGTGCCTGATTCAGTTGAGGGTAGGGAAGCGGCAGGGTTAAAGTCAAACTCACCATATCCTTGGAAGCCACCCATAGATCCGCCTGGGAATCTTGCACCATCAAAGAGGTTGATCGCAGAAAGCCTCGAAGAATTCCAATCTGGATGGTCACCAGGCTAACGGCAAACACAATGCCTGCCTGGGCCATCAGCAGTCGGGGTATGTCATTAAATAGGTTTTTGCGTGCCAGTGAAGTCATGACGGGTCCTTTCCATCAGAGATCAATTAAGACGGATCGTGGTGTGAGCGTTTTGACGGTGCTTTCCGCCTTTTGACAGGCCCCTAGACTCAGGGTGGAGAGGAGAAGAAGAACTAGTAAAATCTTAGGTTTGAAGCGCATGGGGGTAATTTTCTCCTGATTTTGAGGATTGATTACTCTCCATACTCTATTGCTTGAGTATGTACAAGAAATGACGAAGCAATATCGATTCTGTGTCAACCCGTCATTGCTTTCAGCCACCATGAGGACTGCTGCTGCCAAACCCAGAACGCTGCCGATTAAGCAGCCTCTAAAGATTCCTAGGACGCGAAGGGAAGCGTTGCCTGACAGCGGGGAAATTGGCGGATTAGCGTGAATGCGATGGCAGCCGATATTGATTCAACATGGTTTTGGCAAAACTGGCCAGGGGCACTGCAGTCACTAGTCCTAACAGGCCTCCTAATTTAAATCCCAGGAGCAATGCGGCCAAAATCCACACCGGATTAAGTCCGGTAAATTTACCCAGAATTTGAGGGGCGACAATATTTTCAATACATTGATCAATCAAGATCCCCACTGCTAGCACCCGCAGCCCCAGCCAGATGCTCTTTAATGCCGTCAAACTGGCTACCAGGGCAATGCCCAGGGGGGTGCCAAAGGGAAAAATGGCTAAAACTCCGACCCCCAGCCCAAAGAGTAAGCCGAAGGGAATCTGAATGAACACAAAGGCCAGGGTCATGGTGATCCCCATTAAAAAGGCCAGGGAGAATTGCCCCACAAAATAGTTGTGGAAATTTTGACGCAAGGCTACTCGTACTTGTTCGCGATGGCTTGCAGGAAGAGACTGCAGCAGCCCTGCCCAGATTTGATCGCCATGGATCAGCAGATAAAAGGTCACAACCCCCGTGAGCAGCAAATTAAATAGCCCCCCAACGGTACTCAGCAACAGTTCAAGAATTTGGCTTCCGCCCGCTTGAAGTTGCGTGGCTAAGCGATCTTCAAGCTGACTAATCCAATGGGTTAGATCAATCGACCAGCGCTGGGCGATCGCCCAGCGTTGAAACGCCTGGAGTTGCAGCGTGCCAGATTCAATCCATTCAGGAAGACGCCTAAACAGCTCATTACCTTGATCGAGCAAGACGGGAACGAGCGAAATCCCCACCAGGGCGACCAGACTGACTCCAAACAGTAAGATGGCCAGGACTGCAGCGATGCGCGGAACCCGGAAGCGCTGTAGGGCTTTGACCGGGTAATTCAGAATAAAGGCAAGCAAAGCTGCTGAGGCAAAAATTGTCACCAAGGATTGCAAATAAGCCAATATTTGCAAGGCCACCCAGACGTTCAGCACCAGCAGAGGTAAGGCCATTCCCCAGTAAAACCAAGGTGGTAATGGGCGAGAGGGGGACATGGGGTCGGGAGAACACCAGGATGGTCGTCTAAATTGTATTCATAAATTGGGCGATCGCCTGATTAATTAAATCTGGATATTCAGCGATTACCATCAGCGCTGGGGTGATTGCCTGACCCCGCGAACTTCGATACAGATTTGAATTTGACAAGGCTGCAAACTGCGATCGCCAATTTAATCGACTTCCCAGGCCGCCTTGCAGAAACACCAGGGCCGGTGACTGTCCTGGTGTGAAACTACTCCTGATCTCCACACCAGGCCGCCCCAGAAGACGCTGTCCCATTAATTCTTGAGAGGTTTTAAGATTCATCGCGGTCCTTCCTTCGATTCCAGGGAGATCCTGGGGCTCCTTTAATCTCGATTCTCGTGCAAGTGATGTTGACGGCCCCGTTGAACAAGGATCAAGCGAGGATGATCGCGTTCCATGGAGAGGGACAACCAAGTTCGCACCACCAGCAGGCAGGCCAGGGTCAGCAAAAATATGCAGCTCACCAAGACCTGGGGCCAGGGAATTTCAAGGAGCCCCTTCACAATCACCTCCCGCAAAATGGACACGATGGAGACTTCCACCGTCACGCCAATGGAGACTCGCTTTTCCTTTAAGTAAATGATCAAAAGTCTGAACAGTTCGACCAGGATGAGGAGAAACAAAATGTCGGCGGTCACCACGGACAGCTTCAAGGGAGGAAGCAAGGAGAGATACATATTTCGTAGCTGAATAATCATGAAGCTAAACAGGCCGAAACAGAGTAAAACAATGATCAGGTCTTGAACCAGCTCCAGTGTCGCCACTAAGTTTTTGCGGTTTATCCAATCCTCCGGTCGTTTACTGTCAAAATTCATCAGATGTTGGATAGACATAGGTTGCTCTCGATAGATCAAAAGGGTAAAAGATTCTTACCCTGGATTCAGGCTCTTGGCCGATGACCTTAACAAGGGTCTTTGTCATTGCTATGTCGAATTCGTGACAGCAACGGATATTAGAATATGTCAGAGAAAATCAAAGAATATTAGAGAATATCAACGGATCTTAGAGACCCTCCTTTCAGGGGATTGGAGAAGGACGTTGAATCCTACATTAAAAAAGCTCCAAGCAAGTTGACCTGGAGCGTACTCAATATGAGGAGCTATCTATTGAGTATAGAGCGAATTATCTATATTTTTGAGATAACGAGTTGATTTTACCGACTCGGGAGATGACTAGCCAGCCATTTCCCGGTGTCTGTGCCCATTGCAAAGGCATTTTTATGGGAGCCTTCAGACTTTGGCACATTCGTGGAAGGCGAAGAGCTTGGGGATGGATTATCCTCAGGGGTCTTTTCCTTCCCGCAAGCGCCTAAGCCAAGGCTGGCCAGTATCAGCACAAAAAATATTGTCTTTGTAGGTTTGATCATGGACTGTCCCTCCCCTCACAACGGGTTTACAGAGAAGTGATGTTTAGGTACTAAAATAGAGGGTAAAAGCTGGCTGTGTCCTGGGGATGATGAAATTGTGTCAACTCTGTGTCAGGAGGTTCTGATTTAGGGGACTTGGCTCCAAACTTTCCTGCCAGCAGATTGGTCATGCAATGGATCTGTTGCTGTGCGAAATGGGCAAACCAAACTCAACTTGATTGATGCATAAGCCGTTCAGGAGTGCAGATTTCTCGGCTAAAAACAACAAATCTCGCGCCACCACTCGTTTCCAGAAGCTTGAGGCGATCGCCCTCCTTCCGTCGCTTGGGTGTGATCAAGATGCGATCGCCATTCTGGAAGGGGGGGCCTGAGTTCCAGCCTTGCCTCTGAGATGAGAACTTTCTCATCTAACTTTAACCAAACTTTTATTGAAGGGAACGACGCTAGAGTCTATTCACAGATTAGCCTTTGTGATTCAGATGTCTAGGAGTTGATGTCCATGAAATTCAGTCGTCCATATCGGGAGCAAACTGCCCAGCGATCTTATCGGCAAGCGGCGTGGGGTCAACATTCTGGGTATGGTCTTTCACAAAGTCGATCAGAGCGGAATAGCCGAAGATATCGGGTTGTGTTGTATTCCCACGATACGATGGGGCTAGGCCATAAACGTCGGAATCAGTTAATTGCCCAAATATTGAGTGATTCGGCCTTGCCGATTGATATTTTACTGATTAGTGGCATGAAAGAGGCGACGCGTGAAGCACTACCGCGGGGAGTAGATTACATTACGCTGCCTGCGCTGCAGAAAAATGAACAAGGGCAGTATGGTGCCAGATCATTAGGCTTATCCCTCACATCCATTATTCAGCTTAGATCTCAAATTATTCGCGCTGCCATCATTGAATATCAACCGGATTTACTGATTGTCGATAATGTGCCTCGGGGTGCGGTGCGAGAGCTGGATGCTACCTTAGACTATGTGAAAACACAAACTCATATCCGCTGCGTGCTGGGATTGCGTGATATTCTTGATACCCCTGACGTGGTCCAACGAGATTGGCAACGTGCAGAAAATGAAGCGGCCATTCGACGGTACTATGACGCCATCTGGATCTATGGAGACCCAAAAGTTTATGACCTCACTCAACAGTACCATTTTGCCGTCGATACGCGCGCAAAAATGAAATCGTTGGGATATCTTGACCAACGTCAACGGCTGCGTCATATGGGTGCGAGTCAGCTCAAACAAGTGCAAAGCCTGAACCTGCCGGACAAAGATTTTGTGTTGGGGGTTGTGGGAGGCGGTCAAGATGGGGCGGATTTGGCGATCGCTTTTGCCAAGGCTTCATTGCCAAAAGGACTGAGCGGGGTGCTTATAACCGGGCCATTTATGCCCTTAGAGGTCAAAAAAAGAGTCCAGGCGATCGCCGAGAAAAGACCAAACTTTTATCTGGTTGATTACCTGGAAGAGCCCACCTACTTAATGAAAAGAGCCAGTCGAGTGGTTGCGATGGGCGGCTATAACACCACCTGTGAGATCTTGTCGTTTCAAAAAAAAGCGTTAATTGTGCCAAGGGTGACTCCTCGTCAAGAGCAGTGGATTCGAGCTGAGCAACTGCAAAAACTAGGACTTTTGGATACTCTGCATCCCAGTAAAATTTCGCCCAAAAAACTATCGAGTTGGCTGAAACAACCCATGAAAGGTGTGAAATCTCGTCAGGTTATACAGATGAATGCAGCTCAAAATATTGTGAATGAAGTTCAACGACTGTTGTGTGATGTCTCGCTCCCTAAAGCCTGTTAGTCCAATCCTGGTTGCATATCTATCGAAGAGAATGGAAGGCTTACTATGTCTATTGCTTATGTTGTGAAACGCTATCCGCGCTATTCAGAAACCTTTATTGTTAATGAAATTTTAGCCCATGAAGCGGCAGGGTTGGACTTACATATTTTTGCGCTGCGTCCGCCCTCAGATACTCATTATCAGGATAAGATTTCCCGCGTCAAGGCTCCGGTGATTTATTTGGCAAAGCCGACCCAAGGAAGACTTCATCCTGGAATGCCAACGACACAGCCCTCAGCTGCGACCTTCTTTTGGTCAGAGTTACAGGCGACGGCAGAAATAATTCCAGATATTTGGATCCGTTTGGAACAAGCTCGGGGAGAACGAGCAACCACCGTCTATCAGGCGTTATGGCTGGCCCAAGAAATTTATCAACGGGGGATTACCCACCTCCATGCCCATTTTGCTTCGATGGCCACCAGTGTGGCTCGCTTGGCGGCTCATTTCGCTGGGATTACCTATAGCTTTACTGCCCATGCCAAGGATATTTTTCATGACGATGTTGTCCCCCAAGATTTGTCCCGCAAACTGAAAGATGCCTCGGCAATCATCACCGTCAGTGACTACAACCAAGCCTATTTACATCATCAATATGACGTGAATGCCCAAGGGGTCACCCGAATTTACAATGGCATGGACTTGGATGAGTTGAATTATGCCTTTAGAACCAATCGATCTGAAATTCCTAAAATTTTAGCTGTTTCCAGGTTGGTTGAGAAAAAGGGGCTATCGGATTTGATTGCAGCCTGTCAAATCTTACGAGATCAGGGTCGTTTATTTCATTGTCAAATCATCGGGACTGGCCCCTTGGAGTCAGCCCTGCGATCGCAACTGGAATGCTTACATCTACAAGATTGGGTTGAAATTTTGGGGCCCCGTCCTCAAGGAGAAGTCTTTGCCCAAATGCAACAAGCAGACCTCTTTGTCGCGCCCTATGTGATTGCCTCAGACGGGAATCGGGATGGACTTCCGACGGTCTTACTAGAAGCCATGGCGTTGGGAACGCCCTGTGTCGCCACAGCGGTGACCGGGATTCCCGAAATTATTCGCGATCGCACCACAGGCTTGTTAGTGCCCCAACGTGATCCCGTTTCCTTAGCCCAAGCATTGGACACCTTACTGGGTGATCCAATCCTGCGAGAATCCATTGCCCAGCAAGCTCGTCGTTTAATTGAACAAGACTTTGATATTCATCAAAACGCCGCTCAGTTGAGATCCTATTTCAAGGATCCGCAGATGACCGTTTCCGATCTTCAGGAGGTTTAGCCATGAAAATTGCCTATATTTGCGCTGATCCTGGCGTACCTGTGTTTGGACACAAGGGAGGCTCCATTCACGTTCAAGAGGTGATTCGCGCAATCCAAAAGCAAGGTGCCACGGTTGAATTGATCGCTGCCAAACTCGGGGGAGACGCTCCCGCAGACCTCCAATCTCTAACGGTGCATCAGCTACCTCCAGTTCCAAAAGGGATTCCCCTGGCTCAACGAGAGCAAAACTTGCTGGCAATCAACGATGAGATAGCCAAAATCTTAGCCGTGGCGGGTGCCTATGATTTGATTTATGAACGCTATTCTCTGTGGTCTTATGCCGGAATGGAATTTGCTGATGCTCGGGGCATTCCAGGGTTTCTAGAAGTCAATGCTCCCCTCATTGAAGAACAAGCAAAACATCGGAGATTGGAGAATCGCCAGGCAGCCGAGAAGGTGGCCCGCCGAGCCTTTTCCTCTGCAACCCAATTGATGGCCGTCTCCCAGGAAGTCAAAGGTTATCTTTTGAACTGGGTCAAGGGCGATCGCATTCAGGTGATTCCCAATGGGGTGGATGGGAGTCGTTTTGCCCCACAATCTGAACGGAGGCCAGACTCCTCTCCTTTTACCGTGGGGTTTGTGGGTACACTCAAGCCTTGGCACGGTTTAGAACACCTGATCGACGCCTTTGCCCAACTCCAGCACCAAGTTCCCCGGGCTCGCTTGCTGATTGTGGGAGAGGGGCCACAGCGGCAAACCTTAGAGCTGAGAGTTCTTCAACAAGGATTAGAAGACAAGGTGCAATGGACAGGGGCCGTACCCCCGACCCAAATTCCGGATTGCTTGCGTCAGATGACGGTTGCGGTTGCCCCCTATCCGCCCCTAGATGATTTTTATTTTTCACCCTTGAAGGTGATGGAATATATGGCGGCAGGATTACCTGTTGTTGCCAGTCAACTGGGGCAGATTGAAGAAATCATCACAGATGGCGTGACGGGACTCCTCTGCCCACCGGGAGAGAGTTATCCCCTCTCTCAAACGCTAGAGCGCCTGTGGCGATCGCCCCACCTCTGTCGTCGTCTAGGAACTGCCGCACGACAAAGAGTGCTTACTCACTACACCTGGGACTCTGTGGCACAACGCATTCTAAGTCTTGCCCATGCTGAACGCTCCCTCAGGCAGCAAGTCCAGACCCCGTCCAAAATTTTGATCAACTCATGATGCAACAGCTATTGAAGCCTCAAGAGGTCCCTGGCCTTGGGAAATTGATTGTGCGTTTCTGGCCTCAAATTCGCGAACAGTGGCCGTTACTGACTCTTTCGGTTCTCACCTTGCTGGCTGATGTTGGACTTCGGGTTCTAGAGCCATGGCCCCTCAAAGTTCTCGTGGACTACGTTTTAGTCCCCAAACAGTCCAGTGATCATTGGCTGGACCTCGATCCTGTTTGGTTGCTAACGGCAACGGCGATGAGTGTGATCTTGATTGCGAGCCTGAGGGCGATCGCCACCTACTGGAACACCGTGAGTTTAGCGATTGTCGGCAGTCGCGTCATGACCCAGGTGCGCGATCAGCTCTATGGCCATCTTCAGCAGTTATCCTTGCGCTACCATAGCCAAGCTCGCAGTGGCGATTTAATTGTGCGTGTGAGCAGTGATGCCAGCCGTCTGCAAGAAATTCTCCTCACAGCCGCCTTGCCGCTAATGGTGAGTCTTTTAAGCTTGACGGGCATGGTTGGGGTTATGGCTTGGCTAGATCTCAAATTGACGCTGTTATCCTTACTGACCTTTCCGGTCTTTTGGTTTGCGGCCACTCGCCTCAGCCATCGAATTCGCCAAGTCTCCTTGCGCCAGCGGCAACAGGAAGGTCAAGTGGCTTCAACCGCAGCAGAATCCTTAGGTGCCATTAAGCTCATTCAATCGTTATCCCTTGAGGAGCCCTTTGCCCATTTATTTTCACAGCAGAATCAAAAAAGTTTAACGGAGAGTATTGAGACGAAACGGCTTGCGGCCCATTTAGAACGCACTGTTGATGTCATCATTGCGGTGGGAACGGCTCTGGTGATGGGCTATGGGGCAAAGCTTGTGATTGCCGATGCGCTCACCCCTGGTGATGTAATTATTTTTCTAACCTATCTTCGAAATGCCTACAAACCCATTCAAAATTTTGCAAAATATACCGGGCGCTTGGCTAAAGCCGCAGCCTCCGGTGAACGGATTCTCAATGTTTTAGCGGAAGTGCCAGGGGTTCAAGATCGACCAGATGCGATCGCCGCACCGCGTTTACAAGGCGGGGTGGAATTTAAGGCGGTGCATTTTCAGTATCAACCAGGATTGCATACCCTAAAGGGACTCTCTTTTAAGGCCGCTCCAGGTCAGAAAATTGCCCTCGTTGGCCCCTCAGGAAGTGGCAAATCGACCTTGATGAGCTTAATTTTACGTCTGTACGACCCCTCTCAGGGACAG
Organism: Lyngbya confervoides BDU141951; assembly: GCF_000817775.3. Lineage (GTDB taxonomy): Bacteria > Cyanobacteriota > Cyanobacteriia > Thermosynechococcales > Thermosynechococcaceae > Lyngbya > Lyngbya confervoides. Next base: position 5,223 of record NZ_JTHE03000098.1, on the reverse strand, counting down.
ATTCGCATTGATGGTCAAGATATCTGTCGGTATCGTCTCCATAGCCTACGTTCCCAGATTTCTGTGGTTTTACAGGAGAGCCTTCTGTTTGCCGCCACCATCCGTGAAAATATTGCCTATGGAATATCAGGATGCTCCCAAGCAGATATTGAAGCGGCGGCACGGTTGGCCGATGCCCATGAGTTTATTACCGCCTTACCGGAAGGCTACGACACGGTGGTAGGGGAACAGGGATCCACCCTGTCCGGTGGGCAACGGCAACGAATTGCGATCGCCCGTGCGGCCATTCGACAAACACCCATTCTCATTTTGGATGAGCCCACCAGTGGTTTGGATAATGTCAGTGAGCAAAGGATTTTGCAGGCGCTTGATCAACTCTCTCGTAACCGCACGACGTTTTTGATTACCCATGATTTACACCTGGCAATATCAGCCGATCAGATTCTCTATTTGGATCAGGGACAAATTATCGAGCAGGGAACCCATGCAGAACTCCTGCAAAAGAACGGATCCTATGCCACCCTCTTCCAGATACAATCCGCTCTCCAGCCCAACTTAACCTATGCTTGCTAAGCTTTGCGATCCCAAAATTCCACACTTGCCGGAGGCCCTGAATTGCAACATTGCCCAGCTAAAACTCAGCGAAGCCCTAGCCCAACCCGTTCAGGTGTCCTCTGCTCAACTTCTGCGTCATAAGGAAGGGCGGCGGGCGTTAATTGCCTATCAAGTCTCCATCAAGACCCAAGAAATCAGCATCTTAGGAAAAATTCGAGCCAAGGGGCTGGATCAATATTCCTATCAGCTTCAACAAACTTTGTGGGAGAGCGGATTTTCGGCAATCAACTTAGAGGGGTTAGCCGTTCCTGAACCCCTGGGACTGATCCCGTCTTGGGAGATGTGGCTCCAGCGACAGGTTCCTGGGATAAGCCTGACCCGACTGTTAGGAACGTCAGTGGGACTACGGATCATGCCGCAGGTTGCCCAACTTGCTTTCAAGCTCCATCAGAGTGGGATTCCAACCAGGAAAACCCATAGTATTGACAATGAACTTTCTATTTTACGCCATCGCCTAGATCAACTCTCTCAAGCTTGTCCACAATGGACTAAACGCTTAGAGAATTTATTATGTGTATGCGAACGTCTGGGTCAGCGCATTAGTGATCTAGCACTACCGGAAACCCTCATTCATCGGGATTTTTACCCCGATCAAATTTTGGTAGAGGGCGATCGCCTTTGGCTCGTAGATTTAGATCTGTGCTGTCAAAGTCATGCAGCCATTGACTTAGGGAACTTCATGGCCCACATTAGAGAGCATAGTTTGCGCTATTATGCTTCACTGGATCAACTAGAGCCGTGGATTGATGCCTTTCTTAAGCCCTATCTAGATTCGTATCAGATCCACACTTGTGCGATGCAGCCTCACGCAGTTGGCGAGTTGCAGCGCCTGCGGACTGCCATCAAAATCTATACCTGGCTAACCCTAGTGCGTCATATCTCCATTAGTTGGCAGATTTCAGATCGACGAGGCTGGACGGAACACCTCCTGGGCTATTGTGAGTGGTCTGCTCTCGCGCTTTAAATGTAGCCCCGACTACATTCATGAGATGCTTCTCATCAAAGATTTAATTTCATTTCATCTTGAAACTCAATAATCAATGATGTCCACTTCAATGGTATTTCAATCATGAAAAAGCTTGTATCAGGAATTTCACTTCTTGCCATGAGTCTGACCTCTACCCTGGGCTATACAAATCCTAGCTATGCTGAGGAAATTAGCTGCCAAAGCACTTTAGGTGCCATAACAGTGGATAACGTCAAAGTTCCTCCAGGCAAAACCTGCATCTTGAACGGGACGAAAGTCAAGGGGAATATTGTCGTGGGTAATAATGCGACCCTGCGAGCTAATGCCATCCAGGTGAACGGAAATATTCAGGCAGAAGGTGCAACATATGTGGAGGTTATCTCGAACTCTCGGGTGGGTGGAAGCATTCAGCTCAAGCAAGGTCAGCGTGCTCGTTTGGTGGGCAACAGAGTGACAGGCAGTATTCAACTTGAATCGAATCGTGGCACCTTGGTGAGTAACAGCAATATGGTTGGATCGGATTTACAAGCCTTCCAAAACACAGGCGGGGTGACGCTTCGGAGCAACCGGATTGACGGAAACCTCCAGTGTAAGGAGAATCGTCCGGCTCCTGTGGGTGGAGGCAATATTGTTCAAGGGAGTAAAGAGGATCAATGTCGCAGACTTTAGGGATAAAAATAGTTTGATTCCCTGGTGTTTGAATTCAAGCTCGTCGATCGAGAGGAAAAAGAGAAAGGAACCGTGTAAGATACCTAATAATGTCACAAGGTTCCTTTTTCTTATCTTCCATATTCTGTTGTGAAGGATGATGAAACATACGTTACTGAGCCTGTTGGGAATTTTGATCGCAGTAAATGTGGCCCCTGCGAGTTATGCTCAAGTGGTTCAATGTAAAGGTGTCTTAGGCAAGATCACTGTGGTGTCCATTCATGTGCCTACCAATCACCAATGTGTCTTGAAAGGAACGACTGTTAAGGGAAATGTCACTGTGGATCGAAATGCAAGACTACTCGCGTCAGATGTTACAATACAGGGAAATGTCTTAGCTAAAGATGCACTATATCTAGATCTTGGTAGTTTGTCCGAAGTCAAGGGATTCATTCAAAGACCCGCGCTCTTAAGAAACCCATGGCCCTAGAGTTCTGGCGTAAGTGCAGACAGCAAGCCGCACAAAAATGGTCTCTGCTCGCGGCTCAGTTGTTGTCAGTTCGCGCAAGGGTATTTTTCTGGTATCTTCTATTGCTCTCTGGTTTTCTGCTATTGTCGCTGCCGATTATGCTGAAATTAGTGGCTGATGATATTAATACCCGCGTTCAAAAAGATTTAAGAGAAGATATTAAGTTATTTCAAGATCTTCTGCGAGATGATGCTGAGGTTAAAAGTCGTCTGGGAATAACGGAGACCTCTATTGATTATCCAGACACACCGATTGATTTGATTGAGCTTTTCAATCTTTACCTTGCGCGTCGCGTCCCTGAAGACGACACATTTTTGATTGGTATTATCGGGGAAGATTTTTATCGATCAAGCCCAGAAGCGCTTCCCAAGGAAATTTCTGCTAGTTCCAAACTCATTCGAAAACTATCCCAGACAAATGTTTTGATGACGGGATTGGATCCTTATCCAAACTCTGTAACAGGGGATATTCTGTATAAAGTTTTACCGATTCAAAATTCTAATCGGGAAATATTAGGTCGCTTTATTGTTGTCCATGCTGTGGCGGGAGAACAACAAGAAGCGCTTTCTAGCCTCAATATTGTCTTTCTAACCCTGTTGGGGGTGTTTGCATTGTCGATTCTGGTCAGTGCGGCCATCGCGGGGCGGGTTCTTTCCCCGCTGAAAACGATTTTGGCAGTATCCCGTGATATTAATGAATCTAATCTCACCAAACGTATTCCCATTTCAACCAAGGGGGAACTCGCTGACTTAGCCCAGTCCATTAATTCCATGATGGATCGGTTGGAAAGGGCTTTCCGCGATCAACGTCAGTTTCTCAATGATGCGGGACATGAACTGCGAACACCTATCACCATTATCCAAGGCCACCTAGAACTCCTAGATACCTCAACTTTACCCCCTGAAGATCAAGAAACGATGGCATTAGTGCTTGATGAGCTAGGGCGAATGGGTCGAATGGTTCAGGATTTATCTTTGCTTGCAAAATCTGAACGCCCGGATTTTCTGCGCTTAGAATCCATTGATCTCAAGTCCTTTACTTCAGAGGTCTTTCAGCGGATGATCAGCCTGACTGCCGAACCCCGCCAGTGGCAATTCGAGGCAACTGTGCAGGGGCAATTCATTGGCGATCGCCAACGGCTGATTCAAGCGCTTCTCAATCTTGCCCAGAATGCAGTGCAACATACCCAATTGGATGATCTCATTGGCTTTGGTGCCCAGACGACGGCTCAATCTCTTTGTTTTTGGGTACAAGATACTGGCGAAGGCATTAGGGCAGAGGATCAAATTCGAATTTTTGAGCGTTTTGAGCAAGGCCATCAACGCACTCGCAATCGAGAGGGATCTGGACTGGGTTTATCCATTGTGCAAACGATTGCCAAAGCTCATGGAGGACGAATCACCGTTGAGAGCGAACCTGATCATGGTGCAAAATTTGTGATGACACTGCCCCTGAAATCAAAGAGTGTGAGATTCGCATGAGTCAAATTTTAGTGATTGAAGACGAGCCGAGAATCGCTTCTTTTGTGGAAAAAGGACTCAAAAGTGAAGGATATGCAGTGACGCTTTCGGAAACTGCTGCAGAGGGCATTAACTGGGCGACTCAACTGAATTTTGATTTGGTAATTTTGGATCTGGGCTTGCCCGATCAAGACGGGTTAGAGGTTTTGCAAACTCTGAAAGGCCAAGGGGTAAAGACACCTATTATCATTCTCACCGCTCGAGATGATATTGATGATAAAGTGACGGGTTTAGAGTTGGGGGCTGATGACTATATGACTAAACCCTTTAGTTTTAAGGAATTGCTAGCACGGATAAAAGTGCGATTAAGAATAAGCCAAAGCGAGAGTCATCAAAGCCCTTCGACCCTGCGCGTCGGCTCCGTTGTTCTAGATTTAAAGTCGCGAAAAGCAAAGCTGGGGGATGAATGGATTGAACTCCCCACCCGCGAATTTACGTTGGCTGAGACATTTTTTCGACACCCAGGCCAAGTGCTAAGCCGTCAGCAACTCTTAGATCAAGTATGGGGATATGACTATGATCCTGGATCGAACATTGTGGATGTGTATGTCGGCTATTTGCGTAAGAGATTAGGAAATAACCTGATTGAAACCGTGAGAGGCGCTGGGTATCGACTCAATGGAGAACTAGACGTACATTGAAGTGGGTAGTCCTGCAAGGGCAAGGATACGGTGTAGTGGTGAATGAAGTACCAGAGAGCACCGATATGGTTTTCTAACTTTAACTCAATTTCACAATCGTCCGGACACTTTTAAGCTTTGAACGGGGGAATAAGGGTTTCAGCCGTTAATTGCCAATGAGAAATCAATACTTTCAGGCTTTGTCTTCAAAAATGGGCTCTTCCGGAGTTGACGTGGTCGACCGCTACGAGACTGATCAGAATTTTGTGTAAGGGAAGTAGAATCCAGTTAACAAAGGAGATTCCCTTATGCCTCGTAAAAAAC
>NZ_JTHE03000095.1 GCF_000817775.3 Lyngbya confervoides BDU141951 | reverse complement strand
GCGATGATGAAGCAAGTGGTAGCAGCTAGGAGGGTAGGGATCATCAGAACACCGAACCAGCCGATGTAAAGACGATTTTCTGTACTGGTGATCCAGCTACAGAAGCGCTCCCATGCACTGCTGCTCTCACGCTGTTGGAGAACTGTAGTCATGGTTGATAATTCCGAATCAAACAAAGATGAATGTATGACCTTATACTAAACGCTCTGTTTACTTTTGTAAAGTTTTATAAGATAAGTTAAAGCTTTGTTTGGCATGAGTTTTGCTTATATGGCATGAAGGCGATCGTCGCAAGTACCTTGGCCAGACTTTCGAGGATATGGAGCGAAGTCGGCTCAGAGGATTTGCCAGAACCGACTACCCTGGTCTAGGAATGATGGTTGAGCCGGAAGCGGCGATCGCAGAACTGTAGGGAACCCTGGCAGAATTGGGGGGAGAGATTGTAAAGCTATGGGTTAGGAGATCCGGCTATGGTCAAACGAGCGTTGAATCAAGTCAAGCGACTGGATAGAGGCCAGAGTCCCAAGGGCAAGGGTGGCAAAGTACCCCGCTGTGGTCTGTGCGGCAAGACGGGCAATTTGACTAAGACCAAGTGCTGCAACCACTGGATTTGTGACGACGAAGATCAGTACCGCTTATTCTCATTTGCTCACAATAGCTGTTCTCGCAACCATCGCCGCTATACCCTGTGTGCTGCTCACGATGTTGAAGGCCATGAGGGGCGCTGGCAAGATTGCCAGCAGTGCCGGGAGATGTTTGAAACAGAGATGTATGTCTACTACGGCACGAATGAATACAACTTTGAAAAGCTACCTAACCCGCCCAAGTATAGACCGACTCATTGCGCTGAATGCAATCGAGTGATTCGATTGGGCTATGACGGCTATTCTCATGGACCGGAGGGGTATCTGTGTGAAAAATGTACGAACAAAAAATTTGGAGAGTTGACTCCGCTGCGTTAGAGAGCCGAAGAGTCTCCAGGGAGAAGATTCCCGAGAGAGCGGTCTAAACAGGCTCAACTTCGACTTCGAACTCATCGGCGCCGGTGAGGATCGGCCAAGCGAACCTAGAGGCGCTTTTCTAGATACTGACCAATCATTTGCTCCTCACCGGCGCGAGAAATAATGGTTTGGCGGGTGCGGTATTGGTGGCCAATGAGCTTCAGCTCCTCCTCGAAGGAGGATTGGTCGTACTCCGTAAATAGGCGCATGGTGTGCTCATCCCGGAAGTCAAAGCGAGCCACGATGGGTTTGGGTGTGGCAAATCCGCGATCGCGGTAGAGCAATCCATCCCGTGCCCCAAATAGCGTTGAGCCCTGGGCTGGCTTACGGCTGGGACTGTCGTAATGGCTTTCCCAGGTGACTTCGGTTCCACAGCTCAAAAGCATTCCCTCCGGCAAATCGTGGAGTCGAGCTAGAGTCTGTAGCTCCTGACTGTCGGGAGTCAGGTAGCGAACCGTGATGTAGCTGGTGACCTCTTCTGTTTGATTATTCTTCAGCGTGTAATAGCGCCGCTGCGATCGCCATTGCCCTTCCGATGCTCGGAAAAATGCGATGACCAACTCATCAAGGGTGCGCGCTGGGCTGGAGAGGGAAAAGGTCATGGAAGCCTCACACAAAAGATTTTAGGTTGTCCTTAGCTCTAGTCTAACGAGAGCCTGTCAAGGTCAACTGTTTATATTGTTACAAAAATTTACCTTGTTTGCACCGTTTCCCAATTGTTTTTCAAGAAGAGTGAATGAGACGCCCTAGCATGCCCTCCTATTGTTACGGCCCAAGCCTTCGGGTTTCTTGTCTGAGGGCAGCGCGAGCCGCCAACGCAACAGGAGTTCTGCGCCAGTTTGGGTTTGGGGCATTGGTTGACCTCTCAACAACTGTTGCGATTTTGTGCGGGGATGAAGTGAGCTTGCCTAGATTAGCTATCGTAAGGAAGTGACCCCCAGAAGGAGTGATGTCGTGAGCGCTGCCCATGTTTTTCAGGACTTTTTTGACTGTTGTGTCGGGGATTGGGTGACTGAGCGCACCTATCACTACTTAACCCATCAACAGGTTGAGCGCTCCCACACCGAGTTCACCATTCATCCCCTCTCGCCGGTCCTCAAAAAAAAGGTGATCACCGACAACGGCTATGAAGAACTGGGGGACTTAAGCCCCTATCCTGGTTATCATCTTGCCTTTGAAACCGTCTCAGAAGCAGGAGAGCGCGTTGCCCATTCGCTGAATATGCTGTTTGTCTACGAACAGTCCGGCGATCTGCTGGTGGGCGACTACCTCCGCGATCGCGCCTACGAGGAAGCCAAACCCATGGTGGCCAAATTTCAATTTGATCCGCAGCTGCGGGAGCTGAAAATGCAGACCATCTATACCCGCATCGTCTCTGTTGACACCATTACCCTGGTCAATCCTAGCCTGCGAATCCGCAATATTTTGAACTATCACCGTCCCCCGGCGGATCAACCCCTCACCGATGTGGCCCTGGTGGGGTTTGGCGTAGAGCAGAAGCAGTCGAACTAGGCGATCCCTGTAACATTTCTTAAGAATTAAGGTGCCAATTTTTGTGGATCGATCCACAAAAAACCTGTTTCAGCAAGAAGAAAACTGAATTTATTCAGCTATTTCCAGGCCATGAAATCTGGAAATTAGACAAACTGAACCCTCCATTGTCCATCGAACTAGAGATGAGTGCGATCTCTATACATTGATGTCTATACACTAAACGTATTAAATGTGCTCTGTTGATTCTGGTTGGAACGCTGCATGATCATTGCCGTGGGCTAGGGGTTCCAGTCGACTCGATCCTCTGGGCTAAGGGTTGAAATTTTGTGAGTGTTCTGTCGGCATAGGATTGGTCAAGGAGTGGATTGCCACGGGTAAGAATTGGCACAATCCCCGCTCAGATGAGAGCGATCGCCCCCTAAGCTACATCTACTCCCCTGATCTCTGCTGATTCAACGGGCGGATTCAGCGCTGCGATGAGCGATGATCTGCCCTGGGTGTTTTGGGATCCAAGCTGTATGAATACTCCTGATCCGAATCGACTAGAGTTGATGCTTTGCATACAACCGGGCGCTGCTGACCTGGGGGTGGAGCTGCTGGAGGGATTAGAGCAGTGGGTGGCCCTCGGCCTGCTGTCAGAAACGCAGCTGCGCCACCTGTGTGCCCGATCCTTGAGTTGCCCCATCGCCCTGCCCTTGGCTCCTGGGTTGACCCACCCGAACCTACTGGCAGGGCTAGATATTTGGCTCCGTCTGGGACTGATTAGTGAGGAGCAAATGCGCTGCTGGAGCCGCGATCGCCTCAGCGTAAACTTGCCCAGCCGTTCCCCTGCCACCGCTGGAGCGGTGGTCGCCGCCCCCTTGCCCTCGGGGTCGCCCCCACCCAGTGCGCGATCGCCAGGCTGGCTGGCGCAAATCCTCCAGGCCTTGATGGATGAAATTAGCGTGCTGTGGCTGCTGTTTCTGGGCGTTTTTTTGGTGGTTGTCTCCTCGGCAATTCTGGCTGCGAGCCAGTGGGAAAACGTTCCTCCGGCTGGACAGTATGGCATTCTCTGGGGCTATACCGTCGTCGCCTGGCTGGTCAGTCACTGGCTCAGTCGCCGTGCCAATCTTCAGCTCACGGCCTGTACGCTTCAGTTGACCACCCTGCTGATTATTCCCGTGAACTTTTGGATGATTGATGCCTTTGCCTTGATTCAAGGCGGGCCTGGGATAGGCGTAGCCCTAGCGGCTGGGGGGACTCTCTCGGGTCTACTGTTGCTGACGCTGCAGCCTCGCGATGGACATCGCTGGTCTGGGTCTGGGCAGGGCTGGTTGGTGAGCGGTAATTTGCTGCTGCTGAGTTGGCTGCACTGGGGCTGGATGGTGAAACCCTGGGCAATTCTGGCGGTCTATCTGGGGATCATTGCCACCGGGCTCACCACGATTTATCTGGATATGCGCTGGCCCCAGCCTCAGATTCCGCGCCGCTATTGCTATGATGACTTGCTGCGGCTGACGCCCCTCTACGCGGTGTTGCTGCTCCTGTTGCGCGGCGGTTGGATTGCCCAAATGTCTGGGGCGTCGCTGGGGCTGGCGGTGGGGTTGGTGGGCGGTCTGTGGGGCTGGGTGGGCCGCCGATCGCTGCCGGGGGCCACCCTTTGGTGGTTGGCCGGGCTGGGTTTGCTCTTGATCGCACGGGTGATGGTGCTGTCGCAGGCGCCGATCCAGGCGGTGGTGATCACTGGCCTGGGGCTGGCACTCTTGGGCGATCGCCTGGTGCGCCGCTGGCCGATCTGGATTCTTTGGGTCATGTTTGGCGTGGGTCTGCAGGGGCTGTGGCCGATCTACTCGCTAATTCCCGCCCCGACGCGGGCTGAAATTGTGACCCAGGTTAGTGCGCTGGCCAGCCCCCGCTGGATGCCCCAGGCCCTGATCAGCTTGCTGGGTCTTCCCTACCTGTGGGGGTGTCTGTGGGGAGCGGGGCAACTGCGTAGCCAGCAGCAGCCCTCTCTGGCCCGTCAGCTGGATCTGCTGTGTCTGGGGTTTGGGAGTTTGCTGACCCTGCTGTGTCTGGGGAACCCGATCCTGCGCACCGCCTATCTGGGGTTGGTGACGGCAACGCTAGGTGTACGCCTGCGTCGGGGGTGCCAATCCCAGGGGGGAGCCGCACCGGGGCTGTTGGCCCTCACCCATGGTGTGGCCCTAGGAGCGATCGCCAGCGCCATTGATGTGACCTTGCCCACTCTTTCCGGGCGCGGTTGGGCCGTGGCGGCCTTGCTAGGGATGCTCTTGGAGTGGGGAGTTGCGGCTGGGAAACCCACCTCCCCCTGGCAGCGCAGTGCCTGGTGGGCGGGACTTCTGCTGGCGGCCATTGCCTATGGCACGCTCACGGCGCAAGAAGCTGAGCAGTATGGGGAATTTTTCTGGCTGTCGGGTACCACCACCCCCTGGACGCTCTTAACCTGGGTCATTCCCCTGAGTCTGGTCACTTTGGGCCGCTGGGGTCGCTTTCCCCAGGCCGTCGCGGCCCAGTGGCTGGGCGTGGGAGCGATTCTGGCGGCTCAGATGTTGTGCCTGGGGTCCACCCTACCGCGCACAGTGGGCTTGGGTCTGGCCACCGGGCTGATGGCTCTCAGTTCCCGGTCCCTGCCGGTGATCTTCCCGGCGGCGGCCACCCTGGGCTTTGCCCTGCTGATGGGAATGAATGGCTGGCTGTCCTACCGCCCTGGGCGTGACCATGTCTGGCTCTTTGCCCTGACGCCCCTCAGCAGTGTGCTGCTGCTGCTGCTGGCCCAGCAGCTACAGCGCCTTGGCCGCCTGGGTCTATATCAGCGGGCCTGTCTAGCCTGGAGTCGCTTTTTGGATTTAGGGATGGTCTTGGCCGTGGGCCTGGTGGCTGGGGTTTGTTTGGTCTTTCCGGCTGCCCCTCCCTCCCTGGCGCTGCAGTGGGGGGCTGGACTGACGGGAGTCGCCACACTCTGCCGGCTGTGGATACAGCCTGGCCCCGTTGCCTTGTATACCGCGGTGGTGGCCCTTGAGGCGGGCCTGGGTCTGGGAGCGACGCTCACCGATCGCCCCTACGAAACCATTGCGCTGGGAACCCTGACGGTGGGGCTAGTCCTGACCCAGATCGGGTTGATTTGTCCCCCCCTGCGTCGCTCCATTTCACCGCTGCATTGGCAGTTGTTGTCCTGTTGTCTGGCGGGCTGGGGCTGGCTGGTGGGCCACCATGATTTTCTGCCCTATACCGGCTTGTATACCTTGGGGGCGGGGTTGATTTTGCTGCTGGTGGGGCGACAGGCCTGGATAGGGGCCACCTACCTGGGATTGGCTGCCACCACCTTTGGGGTTTACGAACTGCTGGTCTACCAGCTGTTGCAGCAGGGAGGGCCGCATCCGGGGGATGCGCTGATTCTGTTGGCGGGCGTAGCGGCGGCGGTGGCCCTGGGCGATCGCCTCCTAGTGCGCTGGAGCCCGTGGTTGCTGCGCCTGACCCGACCACAGTTTTTACCAGTGGCCCATCTGCACTGGCTCCTGGCCGGGGTTTTCCTGGGAACGGCGCTGGTGGCTCCGATGCGGCCCTGGGCAGAAGCTGCCTGGATTGGCTTGATGCTGCTGTTGGGGGGCTATGCTCTAGCCGCAGGCCGTCGCGAACCGAGCTTTGTGTCCGCCGGAATCGGTCAGGGGCTAGCGGCCATCGCCTTTGGGTTGGCTCAGGCCCTGCCCCCCGATCTGCTGGGTCGCTGGGGGGCAGCCATGGCAGTGGTCGCTGCCCTGGGCCTGTTTTATCTTCCCTGGCACCGCTGGGGTTGGGAGGTGACCCCTGGGCAGCGCCTGGCCATTCTCCTCCCTGGCGGCGTGGTGCTGATCACGCTGTTTTCGGTGGGCCTGAGTAGCGTGCTGCTGACGAGCGCCTGGTATTTTTGGGTGGGGCAGCGCCCCAGGCTGCTGCGGCTCTCCTACCTGGGGATTGGGCTGGCTAACTGGGCCAGCCTGGATCTGGTGGACCGCTGGTTAGGGGTTACCATCCTCTGGATCTCGCTGCTGCTGGGCGGCTCGATGTTACTGATTGTGCATCTAGAGCCGCTGCTGCAATCGCCCCGGCAGCGAGAGTTGCGCCACTGGCTGCGCTGTGCTGCCCTGGGGCTGATGGCCGTGACGGCCCTACTTGAATCCCAGGGCGATCTGCTGGGGTCGTTGCTGACGGTCCTGGCGGGGTTGATCCTGGGCGGGGTGGGGGTCATGCTGCAGGTGCGCGCCTGTCTCTACGTGGGCACCCTGCTGTTTATGGTCAAAACCCTGCTGCTGCTCTGGTCCTTCGTGGCGGATCATTCATTTTTGCTGTGGGCCTTAGGGATTGCCCTGGGGCTATTGCTGATTTGGATTGCCGCCACCTTTGAGGCTCGTCGCAGTCAGGCGATCGCCCTGTTAGACTACTGGGTCGATGCTCTACAGCGCTGGCAATGACCCGGTTTTGGGGTCTAAGACTGTGGCTTTGAGGCGGTCGGCATCCATCGGTTTGGCAAACAGGTACCCCTGGCCATACTCGCATCCCAGTTCAACCAGACGTTGGGCTTGATCCTCGTGCTCGACACCTTCTGCCACCACGTCCATATTGAGGTTGTGAGCCAGATTAATGATTGTGCGGATAATTTCTATCCCATTCTCCTGGAGCATGGCGTCAATGAACGACCGGTCAATTTTGAGCGTATCAATGGAAAACGATTTGAGATAGTTGAGCGAAGAATAGCCTGTGCCAAAGTCATCCATCATGAGGCGAACGCCCAGGGCCTGGATCTGCTCAAACTTGCGAGCAATGATCTGGGGATTATGCATGGCCACCCCCTCGGTAATCTCCAGCTTGAGCTGGTGGGGTTGGATCTGCTGGCGCCTGATAACCTCCTCCACCCGTGCGACAAAGTCATGTTCGAGGAACTGACGGCTCGAGATATTGAGGCTCATCGAGAGAGGGTGATAGTGCTCAGACCAGCACCGCAGCTGTTCACAGGCCGTCTCGATCACCCACCAGCCAATGGGCACAATTAGCCCTGTGTCCTCGGCCACGGGAATAAAATCGGCTGGCGCCACGAGGCCGCGGGTGGGATGATCCCAGCGAATCAAGGCTTCTACTCCCACTGTCTGGCGCGAGTCCAGTGTCAAAATGGGCTGGTATAGGAGCTGGAATTCCTGCCGTTGTAGGGCTTTTTGTAAATCGCTTTCCAGAGTGAGCTGCCGAATAGAATGGCCTCGCATGCTGCTACCGTAGAGCGCGAGCTGGTTTTTGCCCAAATGTTTCGCCTGATACATGGCCGTATCTGCGTTTTGGAGGAGGTCGGCGGCGGCGGACGTACTGTGATCCGAAAGGGCAATTCCGATACTGGCGCTGGTAAAGATTTCGTGGCCCTGGATGGGAATGGCAGTTCTTAAAACCGCCAGGATTTTATGGGCGGTTCTGAGGGCATCATCAATCTTCTCAATTGAATGGAGGAGAACCACGAACTCGTCACCTCCTAACCGTGCTACGGTGTCCTCGGCTCGCAAACATTGTTGCAGGCGATGGGCCACTTCAATGAGCAGTTCATCTCCGGCGCTATGGCCCAGACTGTCATTGATTAACTTAAACCGATCGAGATCTAAAAACAAAACGGCGCACTTGGCCTCTGGGGTGCGCTTTAAATGCTTGAGGGCTTGATTGAGCCGATCTAAAAACAGAGTTCGGTTGGGAAGGCCTGTCATGCCATCGTGGAGAGCATCATGGGCCAGCTGGGTTTTGGCCAAATGGTGATCGTGGATATCGGCTTGGGACCCAGCGATGCGAATGGCCTGGCCTTGATCATTGCGAAGGGCCAGGCCGCGCGCCCGCACCCAGCGGTAGTTTCCATCCTGGTTCAGAATGCGATATTCACTTTCAAAGTGCGGAATGCAGCCATTGCAGTGTAATTTAATTTCCTGGGTAACCCGGTCCAGGTCATGGGGATGGATTCGGGAAAACCACTCCTTGGGGTCGGCGCTGATCTGGGACTCACTGTAGCCGCTCATGGCTTTCCAGCGCGCAGAGACATAGAGCCGATCTGCAACTAGATCCCAGTCCCAGATACCATCGTTGGCCCCATTGGCGGCGGCGGCGTAGCGGGCTTTGGCCTCAACCAGGGTTTGTTCTAAATTTTTGCGCTGGGTAATTTCAGTAAAATAGGAGCGAATCACCTGACTTTGTAAAATGCAGTGGATAGACTGCTCATAGACGCAGCCGCCCACCATGACTTCGCGGGTTAGAGTTTGAATTCTGCCGTGGTCTAAGGTCTCCATGAGTCCCGCAACCACCGCAGCGGTTTCCCCCAGGATTAAGTTTTGAAACTGAATGGCGGCCATGGGATTGTAGTAGGTAATCTGGCCGCTCAGGTCGGTTTCAATGATTGCATGGGGGGCAAGTTCGGCAAAGGAGGAGAGCCGCGCCAGGATCATTTCATGGTGTTTTAGGCTCTCATCGGGCTTGATCTGACCGCCCTGGGTTGATTTGGGAAACAGCTGTGCTCCGGGGGCTAGGTTGGGAGCCAATTGGGGAATGGGAAATTCGCTGACCGCTACCGTTGGGTCAAGCCGTTTGTCATGGCGATTGGAAACGATGTGGTAGCGAATGGACCATTCTTCGCCGAAGGAAATGATATCCTGGTCTTTGAGGGTACAGGCAGATCTTCGCTTTCCGTTCACCCATAGGCCGTTTCGACTACGCTTCCCGTTAAAGTCGCCATCAAAGATGCGGAAATGATATTGTTTCTCGGTGGGGCTAAGAATTCGAATTAGATAGGCGTGGTGCCGCGAGGCGGTGGGAGAGTCTAGAACAATCGAATTGGCCTCGTGACGACCGATGGTATAGGAGGAACTTTCGAGTAAAAGCAGCCGTGATTTGTCTTGCTGTGAAAAGGTGAGGAGATGGTAAATCCCTTGATCGCCTCGTTGAAATGCGCTGTACTCAGGCGATCGAGACGAAGATTGTGATTCCGCCGCGTCGAGATGAAGAGGAATCGTATATTCTTCATCTGTGGGAGTTACTTTACAGTACATTTTGTCAATTTAATACGCGCGAACCACCGTGAAGGGGATCCCTGGCGTGCTGAGGAGTAGACAAAGATCATGACTGCCCTCAGACTGGGTCATACTTTCCAATCTTTGGGGCTAATTTAATTATTCCCTTGGTAAAAAGAAATCGATCCTGGGTCGGCTGAGGCTAGTGGGTGCTTGACGATGTCAAGGCTGTGGAACCCCTCTCTGAGCCCTCCGGCCTGACTCACCAGCCCCCCAGGCGGTTAGCTCCTGAGGGATCTGCTTTGTAAAAAAAAACTGTATAAAATTAATTTGTGCGCTAAATACGCTTAACATTTATAAGCAGGTTGTCGCATCATGGCGACTACCGCCTTGATCCAGATAGCGGCGCAGGACCGTGATGGTTCGCCGATCCGTGAGTGCGCCCAGGACAATTGCTGCCGCCGTGCGTGATTTTGAAATGACCGAATATATACCGAATATATACCGTTCTAGGTGTTGAAACCCAGCAGCGACCCTTCCCCTGCTCAGGGCCGGTTTGGACGTGGTGAGGGATCCCTGTCGTTCCCGCCGGTGGAGGATGTCAATTTTGTAAATCTGGCGGAGGATGCTGTTGATGTGTGAGTACATGTACTCATAAAAATTATGGGTGTCTTTCCAGAGGGAGAGATGCTTAATTCCAATGATAAGGAAAATTTATAAAAAAAATAATAACGTTCAAAATTAGACTTATCAAATGTCTGATAGGTTTTTATAGAGAAGCTAAAAAGTTAAGCCTCAAGACACTACTCTTAAGGGTTAGGCGAGTTTGCTCCTAAAACTGGCAATTGGCAGCGGTTTGCGGCTGTGGCTAAGCACTGGGATGAACGCTGAACCGGGTCAAAACTGGTTCAGCAGGCTTCTGATGGTTATTGCACATTCTTATTGATTGAAGAATTGGAAGGGAGACATGTCTTACTCTCAAACGAAGACTCAGGCCCGTTCTGGCTATGAAGCCGGGGTTAAGGATTACAAGCTGACGTATTACACTCCGGACTACACGCCTAAGGATACGGATATCTTGGCTGCCTTTCGGATGACGCCTCAGCCGGGGGTTCCTCCGGAGGAGGCGGGTGCTGCGGTTGCGGCGGAATCTTCCACTGGAACTTGGACGACGGTTTGGACGGATCTGCTGACTGACCTCGATCGCTACAAGGGTCGTTGTTATGAAGTTGAGCCAGTCCCGGGCGAGGACAACCAATATATTGCCTATGTGGCCTATCCCCTGGATCTCTTTGAGGAAGGGTCTGTTACAAACCTGTTGACCTCTTTGGTCGGAAACGTGTTTGGATTTAAGGCGCTGCGAGCTCTGCGTCTGGAGGATTTGCGGATTCCAGTGGCCTACCTGAAGACCTTCCAGGGGCCTCCTCACGGTATTCAGGTGGAACGGGACAAGATTAACAAGTATGGACGTCCGCTCCTGGGCTGTACGATTAAGCCCAAGCTGGGTCTGTCGGCGAAGAACTATGGTCGCGCGGTTTATGAGTGTCTGCGCGGTGGTCTGGACTTCACTAAGGACGATGAGAACATTAACTCCCAGCCCTTCCAGCGCTGGCGCGATCGCTTTCTGTTTGTGGCGGATGCGATTCATAAGGCACAGGCAGAAACGGGTGAGGTGAAGGGGCACTATCTCAACGTGACTGCGGCGACTTGCGAAGAGATGTTCAAGCGGGCTGAGTTCGCCAAAGAGCTGGAAATGCCCATCATCATGCACGATTTCTTGACGGCTGGTTTTACTGCCAACACCAGCTTGGCCCACTGGTGCCGGGATAACGGGTTGTTGCTGCACATCCACCGGGCGATGCACGCGGTGATTGATCGTCAGAAGAATCACGGGATTCACTTCCGCGTTCTGTCCAAGTGTTTGCGGATGTCTGGTGGTGACCACATTCATACGGGAACCGTGGTGGGTAAGCTTGAAGGTGAAAAAGGAATCACCATGGGGTTTGTGGATCTGCTGCGTGAGAACTACGTTGAACAGGACCGTAGCCGTGGAATTTATTTCACCCAGGACTGGGCTTCCATGCCGGGGGTTATGGCTGTGGCCTCGGGTGGTATTCACGTCTGGCACATGCCTGCTCTGGTTGAAATCTTCGGCGATGATGCGGTGCTCCAGTTTGGAGGTGGAACCTTGGGTCACCCCTGGGGGAATGCTCCGGGTGCAACGGCGAACCGGGTTGCTCTGGAAGCTTGTATTCAGGCGCGTAATGAAGGTCGCGACATGATGCGTGAAGGAGGCGACATCATCCGTGAGGCTTGCCGATGGAGTCCTGAACTGGCTGCTGCTTGTGAGCTGTGGAAGGAAATCAAGTTCGAATTTGAGGCGATGGATACGGTCTAATTCGAAATGCGCATTGTAGAGTGGGGCGAAGGACTCGGCTCTACGATGTGTTTCCTCCTGCTGGGGTTGTCCGATGGACGTGAAGCAAGTTGCTAAAAATACCGTTAAAACCGTTATCAGTTATCTCACCTATGAAGCGGTGAAGACGGTGCTTGCTCAGCTCCACCAAACTGATCCGCCGCGAGCCTTTTGGCTCCATCAGTTTTCTTCCCGAGACAAAATTCAGGATGGGGAAGCCTATCTTGAAGCGCTGTTTCAGGAGCGTCAGGATCTTGCTTTTCGTATTTTGACGGTTCGCGAGGCTCTGGCTACGGAAATTGTGGAGTTTTTGCCGGAGATGGTTCTCACGGGTGTTCAACAAGCCAATATGAACCTGCGTCGGCAGCAGCTAGAGCGGATGACAAGACTGGATTTGAAGACTAACCCCGAATTGGATGAATCTAATTTTTCTGACGGTTCTAGTTCTGCTGGGTCGTCCTCTGAGTGAGAGGAGTTGTTCGCGACGCCTCAAGACCTCCTAACACTGCGGTTACTTCCGTTTCATATTGATTGAGGAAATCATGAAAACTTTACCTAAAGAGCGTCGTTACGAGACTTTTTCCTACCTGCCTCCGCTAACGGATAGCCAGGTTGTGAAGCAGTTGGAATATACTTTGAGCCAGGGGTATTTTCCCTGTGTTGAGTTCAATGAGGATTCTGCTGCAGAGACTTATTACTGGACAATGTGGAAGCTGCCTTTGTTCAATGCCACTTCTCCCCAAGAGGTTCTGAATGAGGTTCAGCAGTGTCGCTCTGAATATCCCAACTGCTACATTCGAATTGTTGCCTTTGATAACATCAAGCAGTGTCAGGTGATGAGCTTCATTGTTCACAAGCCCAGTAAGTACTAAGCGCAAGGCTTGAGTCAACCGTTAACGGACTGTTGTGCTTTAACGGTTGATATTGGTCATACGGACAAGGGGGGGCGCGATCGCGCCCCCCCTTGTTTATTAAGTTAGTTGGGGATAACTTCCACATTTAGACGTGCCTCATGGAAGAATTGATTGTAGGTCTCTCCGCGCGGGTTGATGCAGATGTCTCAGTTTAATCCTTCCCAATCTTTTGCTTCTGGCACTTCTGAAACTTTGGCAGAGGCAGAGCGCGATCGCCTGCTACAAATGCTGAGACGGAAAGAGGAGACTTGGCCGGAGTGGGGACGAGCCTGTCAAATACTGCAGAAAGCTGGATATTCACCGCAGTCTATTTTTGAAGCTACAGGGTTCGAGCCTATTCAACAAAATCAAATCATTGTATCATTTCAAATATATACAAACTTGTATGATTTGAAGGCGCCTAACGTTGTTTTAGATTACTTTGCAGAACGTCGAAGTGATGTTTTGTACGAGTTTAGAATCTTAGGTCAACGTGATCGGGTTAAGGCCGCTACATTGGCAGTGGAACATCAGCTTGATGCAGATGAGGCCCATCTCATTGCCAAAGATTTGCGAGATGTGGCTCGAGTCCAGGAGCTTCCGCAGGGATTTACGGAAGCTCCTGGCGATATGGTGGCCTATGAATGCTGGCGATTAGCACGTCAGCAGTCCGATCTTCAGGAGCGATCGCGCTTGATTGGACGTGGTCTCAGGTTTGTATCGAGTCAGGAGGCACGCCAGCACCTGGAAAAGCTCCTAACGGATTTTTCCGTTGTGAAACCACTAATGGCGCCGACGTTGCCTTTATATCGTCTAGATCAATCGGATGATATGCCAAGGATAGTGCCAGTGATTGGGCGTTGGCCCCTAGTCACTCATGACTTGGTCTCAGTACCCGTAATCGCGTCAGAGAGTTCGTTTCAAGTAGTTCAACATCATTCGGCGGCAGCCTGGGTTGCCATCCCAGGGTGGCAGGTTCTGCTTCAGGCTGAAGACCCCATGGCATTTCTTGCTAGCAGTGATGAGTTGTCTCTGCCTATTCCTGACCCTGTAGAAGAAGTGCTAGTCATTTTAGATAGATCTCAGCGACAGTGGTCTGGAGACTCCTATTTCCTCTACGAAGAACAGGGCGTTTTGCGTGCAAATTGGTTCTCTTCCAATCCAGAGATGAAGCTTCTTGGACGCATTATTTTAATTATCCGGCCCCACAGAATATCTAAAGACTTGTCTTCACTAGAGTCGGATCTATGGCAAGTTGATGAATAGCTATCCTTTAGGCGCATTCGAGTCGGTGTTGGCACAAATGGATGAGTTCCCCCAAGCCAGACGATACAAAAATTTTACACAGCCTCAAATGCCCACACTGCATTCTGTCCCGGCTTAAATTGGTGGCCAGTGCAGGACTTGCCCACAAAGCTGACAGGCTGGCCAAGGAGTTGCTGCAGTTCCCAGGCGATTGAGTTCAGTCTCTGCCAACCACCGCGCTACCCACAATCCCGCTTGCAGCACCAACCACCTCTGAACGAGTCATACAAAGCAAGCTTATACGGGGATCGGAATCCTGACAGTTAAGTTCTAATCGCTTCGTCACTTAAAAGTGCTTACTCGTTCTGTAACCCATGCGCTTTAGCCATGGGTTACAGAACGTCGGCCATTGCTTATAAGATAAAAAGATACTCTCTTAGAACTGTCAGTGAACAGTCAAGAGATGAATAGCGTAAATACTATTCACAAATTATAAATTGAGTCTTTGAGTTATGCTAGCTCAGTCAGCCGAACAACGACGTATGGAACTTCAGGAAAGTTTTGCAAAACTTTCACCATCAGATCGATTACTCATAGAACTCTATTCCGTGATCTATGAGCCCGTAAAAATAGACAGCATTAAAAAGTGTCTGGCAAAGCTTCCCAAAAAATTTCGCGAAAAAGTGAACGGAGACTCAACACTGAGTAAATCAATCCGAAATCTCACCAAACTCAGGCTTCTCAAAAAGTGTCAAGCTCAACAATATCAATGTAATCCACTTATTGTTGAAATTATCACCCGGTCTCTTGTTCAAAATCAAAGCATTCAGAGCTTCACAAAGGCAGTTCATCTGGCTCTTCCGATGGCCTTAAATTGGAGAGGAAAGCCTATCATTCGATCCATGGGTAGGCTGATTCGTGAAATTCGAATTGGACTGTATACCCATGATATTGACCATGTCGAACTTATACTTGAGAACTCACCCTTACCTGATCTTGGGTTGCATGATAGTCACTATGATATCATTCATGAAATCATAGATAATCCATTTGATGGAGCCTGGTTCCAAACATTGCCAGATTATTTCCAGATTCCAATCTTCTACAACAATCTAAATGAGTCGGTTTTTACCCTGACGCCTGCAGAAGAAATGTTTCTACTGCTTGAAAATAAAGTGGTAGAGGATGACTTTAACATCGCATTATGGCCATTATTGGCCTCCCAGCTTTTTTATCGTGGAATGTTCTCAGAGGTGGAAATTCTATGTGAAGATCCACCGTTAGAATATCTAAAGCATCACTACCTTGGAGTTGTTGCAGCTGTTCAAGGAGATCACATTAGAGCTTTAGAACATTTTCAGGCAAGTCTCAAGCAGAAGAAAAAAGAAACCTCTGGTAGCCCAATTTTTTTGGAGAGCTTAGCCGGAGTCTTGTTTATCTTGGCAAGTATGAAATGTCAGGACAAAGGTAAGGTTCAAATTGCTAAACAGCAAATTCACCAAATGGTTCAAGGGAAACACATCTTTTCTGATGTGCTAGAGATGCTGGCCCTGATCATCGATTATCAGGCGGGAGATATCTTGCAACGTGAAAAGATTCGCCACTTTAAGGTCTTACCCCTCACAGCAGGCAATGGAATTAGCACCTTATTGATCGCCTTGGGATGGTACTGGGTGATGCCCAAGGAGGCTAAAAAACTAGCCCCTATTATTGATGAAGTTTTAGAACAAGCGCTAAGGGCTAATTATGATTGGATTGCGGCTGAAAGTGCCTATCTTCTCCAAAAGTTAGAGCCCAATAAAGAGCATCTTGTACGAGTCAAATCTCTGCTAGCAACGCGTCAGATTGTGCCAATGGTTGATTTAATTCAACCTGTTGAACCCTGGGAATTATGTCTCACAGCCCTGACCCAGCTGAACCAGCCCGAAAGTCTGAGTCAGCCCGTTGTCACAGTTAACCGCCTTGTCTGGTTTTTAAATGTCAATCAGCATGGCTGGGCGTTGATACCAAAGGAGCAAAAAATTAATGCCAAGGGAACCTGGAGCAAAGGGAGAGTCATCTCACTCAAACGACTTGCCCAGTCTGATCAGCTAGATAATTTTGATTATTTAAGTGAACAAGATCGTCGCATTTGTCGTTGTATTGAGTCTACCTATCAGGACCGATACTCCTATTATTACAATGTCGATTACAAGCTCACTGATCGTGCTCTTCAGGAATTGGTGGGTCATCCACTTGTATTTTGGGAAAGTGCTCCTGACATTAGGGTTGAGGTTGTCTCTGGCGAACCTGAAATTTTAGTCAAGCAGACCTCAGCAGATTCTCTATTGCTCGAGCTATCCCCCCCGATCAAGGTAGGGCAAAGCACCATTATTCAAAAAGAAACGCTGACACGAGTGAAGGTCATTCCAGTTAAACCAGAGCATGAACGGATTGCAATTATTCTGGGCTCACAGAATGCCCTAACCGTTCCCCTAGAAGCAAAGGAACGGGTTTTAGAAGCCATTAATTCTATCTCTAATTTGGTCACGGTACACTCAGATATTGGAGGTGGGAATGAATCCATTGAAGAATTACCTGCTTCTTCAACTCCTCATCTCCAGTTATTTCCGCTAAATGAGGGCTTAAACGTCAAAATATTAATCCGCCCTTTTGGTTCTGTCGGCCCTTACTTTTCTCCGGGACAAGGTGGAATAACTGTAATTTCAGAAATTGAAGGAGTCCGAAAACTCACAAAACGAGATCTTTCTGCTGAGATTCAATCCGCAGAAAAAATTATTCAATCTTGTTCCGTCTTGAAGAATATTTCATCTGAGAATTACGAATGGATTTTAGATGAAGTAGAAGACTGTTTAGAGGTCTTGCTCAGTCTACAAAGCCTGGACAGTCAGTTAGTGTTGGAATGGCCAGAAGGTGAAAAATTCAAACTGAAACCAATGTTCAGCCTAGATCAGTTTCGTATGAGTCTGAAGCGTCAACGAGACTGGTTTGCAGTGGAGGGAGAAATTCAACTCGATTCTGAACAAGTTTTAAATATTCAACAATTAATTCTGTTGCTTGAAAAGTCAAAAGGACGTTTTTTGCCCTTAGGCGATGGTCAATTTCTAGCGTTGACAGAAACTTTCCGGAAACGCTTAGAAGAACTACAGGCCATTAGCGAGCAATCTGGTAGTGGCAGACGACTGAATCCTCTTGCTTCACTGGCTTTAGAGGATTGGCTAGATGAAGTTGGAGAGCTGCAGGTAGATCGGCATTGGCAGGAGCATCTTCAACGTCTTGAGCAGGTGAGAGTCCTTGAACCACAATTGCCTTCGACCTTGCAAGCAGAATTGAGAGACTATCAAATTGAAGGATTTCAATGGTTAGCCCGATTATCGGCATGGGGGGTTGGGGCTTGTTTAGCCGATGATATGGGACTGGGTAAAACTTTACAAGCCCTTGCGATGATCCTAACCCGTGCGCCGAAAGGCCCAACCCTAGTGATTGCACCCACCTCAGTTGGCATGAATTGGAGCACTGAAGTGGGGCGATTTGCCCCCACGCTCAATCCAATTCAATTGGGAAGCAGTAATCGTCAAAAGCAAATTGAGAATTTACAACCCTTTGACCTGCTGATCTGTAGTTATGGGTTACTGCAGCAACCGAAGGTGTCTCAAATGCTATCGGAGGTCCAATGGCAAGTCGTGGTGTTAGATGAGGCTCAGGCCATTAAGAATGCCTCAACGAAGCGTTCCAAAGCGGCGATGAAACTTCAAGGAGAATTCAAGTTACTGACGACCGGAACCCCTATTGAAAATCATTTGGGTGAATTATGGAACCTCTTCCGCTTCATTACGCCAGGGTTGCTAGGGTCCCTCGAGCAGTTCAATCAGCGTTTTGCTTATCCCATTGAGCGAGATGAAAACTTAATCGCTAAACATCAACTCAAAAAGTTAATTCAGCCGTTTATTTTGAGACGCACCAAAGCAGAGGTATTAGATGAGCTACCCTCTCGCACTGAAATTCCACTCTACGTAGACCTCAGCCCTAAAGAGAAAGAGCTCTATGAAGCACTCCGTCAAACAGCAATTCAAACGTTATCTGATTCAGATGCAGTGGCAGGAACCAAACATTTACAGGTTTTAGCTGAAATCACAAAACTTCGACGTTGCTGCTGTAATCCACAACTCGTGGTGCCTTCAGATATTTTACCAGGACGCTGCTCCAAGTTAGAGGTTTTTGCAGAAGTTCTGGAAGAGTTATTAGCCAATCATCATAAAGCCTTAGTGTTTAGCCAGTTTGTAGATCACCTAGCAATACTGCGTGATTTTTTGGATGAAAAGCAAGTTTCCTATCAGTACTTAGATGGGAGCACCCCTGCGAAACAGAGAAAAGCTAGAGTGGAAGCCTTTCAGGCCGGAGAAGGGGATGTTTTCCTCATTAGCTTGAAAGCAGGCGGTACGGGATTAAATCTAACGGCAGCAGATTATGTGATTCATATGGATCCGTGGTGGAATCCTGCGGTAGAGGACCAAGCCTCAGACCGTGCTCATCGCATAGGCCAAACACGACCTGTCACTATTTATCGCTTGATTACTCGCAATACCATTGAGGAAAAAATTGTTGATTTACATCGTCAAAAACGTGACCTTGCAGATAGTCTATTAGAAGGTGCTGATATGAGTGGCAAGATCTCTACGGAGGCGTTGCTAGAATTAATTCAGAAATAGTTGACTCCAAGTAACTACTCAGGCTGAAATAAGAAAGGTTTGGGGCTTCCAGAAAATAGAGCAATGAGAGCATCCACGACATTGTGTCCTTGCTTCCGCAAAGTTG
>NZ_JTHE03000094.1 GCF_000817775.3 Lyngbya confervoides BDU141951 | reverse complement strand
CGCACCTTGCGGGCGACTCTAGACATCAGAACATCGTGGTTCACGGTGTCGAAGAACTTTTCCAAGTCCAAATCCACTACCCCGCGATATCCTTGCTTGTCGTATTCTTTGAACTGTTTTATTGCCCCGTGGGCGCTGCGTTTTGGACGGCAGCCAAAACTTGACTCGGAAAAGGCCGGGTCAAAGATTGGCGTGAGCACCTGCAAGATGGCTTGTTGGATGACTCGGTCTAATACCGTCGGCACTCCCAACAGGCGTTCTCCTTTCCCGCCCGGTTTGGGGATAATCACCCGTCGCACCGGGGAAGGTTGGTAACGCCCCTCTTGCAAGGATTGGCCATCAAGATGTCCTTGAGGGAATATGCTTGCCTCAACGCCTCAAACAGGTCGATTTCTCGCATCAGAAAATTACGGTTCGCGATTTCGAGTCCCGCAACGCTGGCGCTAGCACCTGGGAGCACAAACCCCTCCCAAGTGGGTGGCGTCCCCCCGTTTAAGACACCGCCTTAAATTCCTGGGGGTCTTGATCGCGGCGGTGGTTAAACGGAATCGGGGGTCCCTGGCGATCGCTCACTTGGGCTGCCGTTTCCTCCAGCGCCGTTCGGAGCCGCTTGGCCGCATAAATCGACATATCGCGAGGCACATTAATGCGATCGCGCAGATAGCGCAGCCCCACTTCCGACCCTGCCGGAGGATCATAGACCTCTCCCGTGATCATGTGGGAAAGGGCACAGCGCAGCGCCTCGTCAAAATCGCCATCGGGGGTAGGATTGACGCGAATGATATTGTGCCGATGCTTAATCACGCGATGCAGCGCCTCCTGCCGCGAATTTTCCGGTTCCGGAAACTTGGCATCCGGCAGCCCCAGCCAGGGACCTTGATCCACCTGAGCCTTATTGGCCAGCATCTGGGGTTCGCCATTTTCCCAACAGCCCCCCATCTGCGGCGGCAGATCGTGGGCATGGGTATGGAAGTCGCTCTGGGTGCCGCGATAGGTGGGGCGAGTTTCCATGGCATCAAACCAGGCCGAAAACCCAGGATTTTCCTCGCGCAACGAATAGCCCTTGTAGTAATACAAGCTGGCGTTCATCCGCTCCACGTAGGGGGTGAAAATCACATCGGCAGTACTAAATTCCTCCAGGAAATAGGGCCCCGGCGTAGCGGCGATCGCCTGCTCTACCCTGGCCACC
The DNA here is from genome assembly GCF_000817775.3 of Lyngbya confervoides BDU141951. GTDB lineage: Bacteria > Cyanobacteriota > Cyanobacteriia > Thermosynechococcales > Thermosynechococcaceae > Lyngbya > Lyngbya confervoides. The sequence continues at coordinate 18,032 of NZ_JTHE03000094.1, read as the reverse complement.
ACCTCCACAAAGGCCTTACGATGGCTCTGCTCCTGGCGCGGCCAGCGCGTGGGGTAGCACAGCCAATTGCACCAGGCCCGAAACAGCACCCGCTCTAACCGTCGCAGGGGCATCACCGCTAAATCCTGCATCCCTTTCCAAAGCGGGCCGTACACCTGCTCCAGGGCCATCAAGATATCGTCGCTTTCGGTAATCAGGTTCCCCTGGAGTTCCAGGGCGGGCAGCATGCCCGAGGGCACCTTGCGCTTGTACCAGATCTCCTTTTGGCCGTAGCAGAACATGGTCACCTTCTCAATGCGATAAGGGACCTGCTTTTCTTCCAGCCACAGCCAAACCTTTTGACAGTATGGACACCAGGCATGGTTATCCCGGTACAGCGTCACCTGCACCGCTGACTCGGGCTGCCCAAACAGCCGCAGTGTGGACTGGGCGTTGGTGGGTCCGTTGACGCGATCGCGCTGAAAGTCGGTCAGCGCTTCAAGTTCAGGCCAGGAAAGAGGAGCAGGGGTCATCGTCAAATGGCAAGGGTGGGGATAACAAACAGGGTAAACGCTGAAATTCAGTGAATTTCAATTAAAGCTATTCCAACTTCAGGAATCGCTGCAGCGCGGAAACCAGAGCAGGCGGCCAGCGCCGAATATGGCTGACCCAATCCAGGTCCCTATAGCGAGGATCTAACCCCACTGCCGAAACCCAGTTGCTCTCAGCTTCGCCCCGCTGTCCAGCATCCCACAGCATGGCCGTTAACGCCGCTCGGGTGTCGGCGGCCATCGGGTAGCGGCGCACCAAATTCTTCATCTGGCGCAGGGCTTCATGCTTTTGGCCCAGCTGGTAGCTTGCCAGGGCCGCATTGATGCGGGGCATGGCAAACCCCGGTCGCAGGTTGGCGGCGCGCTCAAAGTCAGCCTGGGCGGCCTCCCAGTGGCCCTGTCCGCCTTCGGCATTGCCGCGATTGTTTAAGGTCACCGGGTCATCGGGGTCCAGTTCTAGGGCATGATTATAGTCTGCGATCGCCCGATCCCAATCGGCTTTCCCCTCCCAGGCAATCCCACGATTCACGTAGGGGCCGGGTTGGTCGGGGGCAATGGCAATGGATTGATTAAAATCTGCGATGGCTTCCTCTAGCTTGAACTGACTCAGCCGCGCATTGCCGCGATTGCTCCAGGTGGCAGGATTTTCCGGCATCCGCTCGATGGCCGCCGTCCAGAGGGCCTCGGCATTCCCAAAATCACCGGCCTCCGTAGCCTGGAACGCCTGCTGGTAGATCTGGTCAAGGTCCTGATGGAGAGCCTTCAACGCCTCTGAATCGGTTCCCTGGGCAGGCAGCTGCCCCCCGCCCAACCAGAGGCCCAGACAGCAGAGAAACCCAATGCTAAGTCGTGCGATCGCTTGCCACATACCCTTTTGAAATGGAATCAGCCTTCACATTTTAGAAAGATTTTGAGCGGATTGCCTGGTATTGTGCATCTCGCAGGGTCCTAAGCATGACGGGATATGCTGAGAACTTTAATAGTGATCCTAAATAGTGATCCTAGAGAAAATCAATGGCAGAACCGGATGATCTTCGGCGCACAATTGATTCACACCAGAAACGGGAGCGAGTTTGTTTATGTTCGCACAACTGTCAGAGCGGCGAATGCACTGGATTCGCTGGATATTGACTGTGGGTTGGCTCTTGATCCTTGCCTCCCTGTTATATGATCCCTGGACCTCGGCGCTCACTGCCGCGGATCATCCCTGGAGTCCGCTGCGCCTGCCTGACACCTGTATTCAAGTACAGGGAGAATGCCTGTCTGAGGATCAGCCCTATCCCTTGGGAACCACCCTCTTTTGGGGCGCCATTGTACCGGCTGCCATCTTTATTTTGCTGGTGTTTGGACATGAGCTGTGGCGGCGGATTTGCCCCCTCTCGTTCCTATCGCAAATTCCTCGCGCCCTGGGATGGCAACGACAGTTCAAGCGAGAGAACAAAAAGACGGGCAAGGTGCGGTACGAGCTAGCCAAGGTGGATCCAAATTCATGGCTGGGTCGAAACTATCCCTATGTGCAGTTTGGCTGGTTGTTTGTCGGATTGTGCGGGCGAATCTTGTTTTTTAACGCCGATCGCAGCGTGCTGGCGGGCTGGCTACTGTTCACAGTGGCAGCCGCCATTGCCGTTGGCTACTGGTACGGGGGCAAATCCTGGTGTCAATACTTTTGCCCCATGGCTCCGGTGCAGAGTATTTACAGTGAACCGGGGGGATTGTTGAGCAGCAAAGCCCATACCAGTGAACAGCTGGTGACGCAGTCGATGTGCCGCACGGTGCTGCCGGAGGGAAAGGAGCAAAGTGCTTGCGTCGCCTGTCAAAATCCCTGCATCGACATTGATGCTGAGCGAACCTATTGGCACAGCTTGAACAAACCGGAAACCTCATTGATTCGCTATGGCTATGTGGGTTTAGTGGTGGGCTATTTTGGCTACTACTATCTCTATGCCGGTAACTGGAACTATTATTTCTCGGGGGTGTGGCTACGGCAAACCGATCAGATCGCTTCGCTATTTGACCCTGGACTCTATCTGTTTGGGCAAGTGATTAATCTTCCAAAATGGCTTGCGGTGCCGCTGGTGCTGGGGGGATGCACCGCGATCGCCTATGGAGGAGGACGGTGGCTTGAAAAACGGGCCCGGGCCTACCACCGTCGTCAAAATCAGGGGAACTTGTCCCCGGAAGTCCTGCGACATCGCCTCTTTACCCTCTGTACCTTTGGTATTTTCAACTTTTTCTTTATCTTTGGGGGGCGTCCCCTGGTGCAGCTTCTGCCCTGGTCAGTGCAGTACCTCTATGATCTGGGATTGGTGGCGCTGAGTACCCTCTGGCTCTGTAAAACCTGGCGACGCAGTCCTGATCTCTACTCCCGCGAAAATCTAGCCAATCGATTCCGCAAACAGTTAGACAAATTGCAGTTGAACGTTTCTCAGTTTTTAGACGGACGTACCCTGAATGACCTTAACACTCATGAAGTGTATGTCTTAGCCAAGGTGCTGCCTGGTTTTACCCGCGAGAAACGCCATCAGGCCTATAAGGGCGTGGTGCGAGAAGCGCTGGAGGAAGGCTATGTGAACTACTCCAGCAGCCTGGAAGTTTTACAGCAGATGCGCCAGGAGTTAGGCATTACGGATGACGAACACCGTCTGGTGCTGGAGGAATTGGGGATTGAAGATCCCCAGTTGCTTAATCCCGATCACAAGCGCAGCCTGGAAAATCAGATTCGCTTGAGTGGCTACCGCAAAGCCCTAGAGCGGTTAATGGTGCTGCAACGCAAACAGATCGACCGATCGGCCCTTGACCCAGTCTCCTTACAAGAGTCTGCCGCGGTTCGTTCTTTGCGCCGTCAATATTCCGTCACCTCCCAGGAAGAAGAGTGGATTTTGAGTGGACTTTCGGGCCAGGCCAATAGCGCTAAAAAAGCAGCGTTCCTGCTCGCCCAACTCCCGGAGTTGATCGACTGTTACCGCGCTCTGAATCAGCCAGTGCTGCACGAGCACAAAGCGGTCTTAACCCTGCTGCAAGAAAACATCAGCCACAAAAAGGAGCTGATTGTGCGATCGCTGCTCGAAGCGTTGGAAGATCTTCAGTTTGGCCCGGCAGCCTTGCCCCTAGCCCAGTCTCTACAGCAGGCCTCACCGGCCATTTTAGGAGAGATTTTAGATCGGGAGCCTTGGGGCGATCGCCTGCCGCCAGCGATCTGGCACTCTTTGACCCAACCGGGAGAAAGCCCGGTTTCCTGTTCCCTGGAATTCTCCGCTGCGGCCATTTTAGGGCATCTAGAGGCCCTGATTCAGGATCATAATCCCATGATTCAGGCAGCAGCCCTCTATATTCTGGCTCAGCTAAACCCAGAACGCAGTCGGGCGATCGTTCAAAATCATCGTCATGGGTTCAATGCTCCTCTGCTTCAGGAAACGAGTGATCGGCTCTTATCTCTAACCTCGGCACCCACAGCCCCCCTTTCCCTGACCGAATTCCCAACCTTGGAGAAATTGGTTTATCTCTTTAACAGCGACTTCTTTCACCGAATGCAGAGTGACACCCTCATTGCCCTTGCGACACGGGCAGAGGTGAGAGCCTATCAGCGAGGGGAGATGATCACAGAAGCCGGAGACACCTGTCGCGAGTTACTGCTGTTGATTGAAGGCGATGCCAACATTCACTACCAAACTGAATCTGGCGTTCGGATGGAGCAGTTTCATCCCGGACAGACCCTCGATGAGCTGGAGGTCTTAGCCCACAGCAGCTCAGAAAATACGATCGTTGCGGATAGTGAAAAGACTCGAATCCTGGCGATTTCTGTGGATGCCTTTGATGATTTACTCGACCAGGATCCTGATTTTGCCCGTCGAGTTTTAGAACTAGAAAGCCGGCAGCTTCAGCGCTTTGTGCGATCGGTACAGTCGGAGAGATCCGCATCCCGTGTCCTTTTCTAAGCTCTCGTCCTCAGCTCTCGTTAAGAGGGTCAGCCGGTTGAGAACGGCTGCCTTGCCGCGCCCCGAGCACCTCTAGTGCCTGATACTGGGCCCAATTCCAGCACTGGATCGTTTCATCCTGGCTGCTGCTCAACAGCCAATCCTCCTCCAGCAGCGCCAGGGACCAAAGCCATTGCTGATGGCCGCAGTAGGTTTGCAGGCAATCCCCTGTGTGTACCGCCCATTGCCACACGGTGCTGCAAGGTGCGATCGCCACTGCTGCTCCACAGAAATCGTCCATCGGGAGAAAAATTAGAATAGAACGACACTTTTCATGGTGAGTGGAACGATCAAATACTGCCCTCGCAACAACCTTAACGGTTCAAGGTATTGTTGTACAACTCTTAAATTTATTCATGACGGCGATCGCAGGCCAGTGTATGACTATCTCCTTGCCCTGCAGCATGATGGAACTGTCTGAGGTTTTCGGGGCTGCACACAATTTAGTTCATGCTTTGTGAAGCGTTTGAACATTTACGAAAGTCTCTGCCTTCGCCCTCAGATGCGTGAAACTGTTTGCATCGAAAACCAGTATTTTAAGCGACCTCACTGCCCGACCAAGCAGGGATTTTATCGTAGCTGCCAATATTGAGGCAACGGGAGAGCGGTGGGACGCACACCGCAGCGATTTTCTAACTCTACGCCTCCTAAGCAGATATCAAGATGAGCTTGTTGAGGAGATCCATAAAGGTGACAAGGATACCCACCGTCAGGGTCGCAATGATCCCACTTAGAGCCTCAACATGAATGACGCGCTTTGCTGCCGATCAGGACAACCCTGAGGGATTGCTGAAATCGTGGATTCATGCCCACAATAAACTTGAGCGATCGTCCTAAATTTGAGCTAAAATCTATGCTCGGCAGGATTTCTATTGAGGGTTGTTTTCCATGGATTTCCATCAAGACCAGATCATACGCGGATACCTACACAATCTTGTCCAGGAACTGGAACTCAAGCTCCACTACCCAAGGAACGACTGGCGACGGCGAGAAGAGCTGTTAGAGCAGGTGGCCGATGCCAAGGATCGGCTGGCAGCCTTTGAAGCGCGATCTGCGCGATCGCAGCAGGTGCGGCAGAGATGGTCGCCGACTGTCCCGGAAGCCTCTGAGCCCACCCTGTTTGCTCCTAGCGACGCCAGCAACAACGTGCGCGCGATTCCCCGCAAGCTCTCCTTCCACTATCGCTAGGGCGATCGCACGGTCTCCATAGACCTTTCCCAAAGGGGAACGATGGCTGAAATTTTTGGCTGCAATCGTCCATCCTAGGGATAGCGTTGTCATTTTAACCATGGCCTGTGGCATATCCGGTGCACTGCCGGAACCCTTGGGAAAACAGTATCAGCCCCGCAAGCTGCTGCAACAACGACCTGGAAAGGAGACCTGGCTTGCCCAGGATCAGATCTCAGGTCAAACTGTGGTGATTAAGCTCCTGTACTTTAATGCGGGCCTGGATTGGCAGCAGGTGAGGCTGTTTGAGCGCGAAGCGCAGGTGCTACGGAGCTTAACTCACCCCAACATTCCTCAATACCTGGGCTATCTCGATTTTCAGGACGACCATCGGCAGGGGCTGGGGCTGATTCAGTCCTACGTCGAGGGAGACTCGCTGGCCAAACAACTGCGCCAGGGCCGATCCTTCACCGAGGCGGATCTGCAGCAGCTAGCCCGCGCCCTACTGCAGATTTTAAGCTTTCTCCATGGGCGTCAGCCCCCAGTGCTGCACCGCGACCTCAAGCCCAGCAATATTATTGTGGCCAATCGTTCTGCCCATTCCCTGGGGAACGTGTTTCTGGTGGATTTTGATGCGGTGCAAACGGCGCTAGCGCCGGAGGGGGCCACCCGAACCATCGTGGGCACCTACGGCTACATGCCCCCGGAACAGTTTGGGGGACGCACGGTTCCGGCCTCGGATCTCTACAGTCTGGGAGCCACCTTGATTGCCATCGCCACAGGACAGCACCCAGCGGATTTACCCCAGGAAATGCTGAAGCTCCAGTTTGAATCGCGGGTGTCCCTCTCGCCAGCCATGACCCGCTGGATCGGAAAGCTGGTGGAACCCAGTTTGGCCTTGAGATTTGCCTCAGCCCAGGCCGCCATCACCGGGCTAGATCAGTTAGAAACCTTTGAGCAGCCCACCCCCCCTCTGGTGCAGCCCCAGCAAAGTCGGGTGCGACTCACTAAACAGCCGGATCGCCTCCACATTCAGATTCCGCCTCCTGGGTTTCATGCGGGGCTGGTGTTGCTGCTACCCTTTGCCATCGCCTGGAACAGCTTTGTTGCCTTCTGGACCTTTTCTGCGGCCTTTACCCTGTTCCCTGTAAATCTGGTGTTTCTGCTGTTTTCCCTGCCCTTTTGGGCCGTAGGTCTGGCAATGGCTGGTGGCATTTTGCTGGCGCTGTTTGGCAAGGTGCAGCTTGAAATAAATCCCAGGCAGCTCATCTACACCGTCACGCTGTTTGGTATTCCCTGTCGCTGGCCTGCTCCCTCCAAGCTGGAAGAAATTGATCAAGTGGAATGGGTGCCCAGACACTGGACCAAGGATTCCGACGGCGATCGCGTTGAGGTTCCAGCCCGCCTGACCCTCTATGCAGGCCGCAAACAGTACCGTCTAGGCGGCGCCCTACAGCTGCAAGAGGCAGAGATGAGGTGGTTGGCCCAAGAGATCAGCGACTGGCTGGGTCTTCCCCTAACTTCGGCCCCTGCCTAGACGGCCCCTTTCTAGACGGCATCGCCTAGGACTTGCCGCAGCGATCCTCTACCTGGGCCAAGTTTGGCCCCTGACGATCGGGATCAGGGAAAAAGCCCTCATGGTGATGTTCGCGGGCCTGCTGCTCGTCATGCGCTTGGGCCAAGGCGGCAGATCGATCCAGGGCCAGGCGTCTGCAGGGAATGGTATCGGTCAAAATCGCGCTCGCCATCCCCCCGGTGTGAATTTGCAGACGGGCCTCCAGGGGGGCTTCAAAAATGAGACGCTGCCCGGGAAAAACCACGCGCTCAAAGGACCAGTTAGGAATATTCTTAATCCGGGCGATTTGCACCGTCCGGGTTGAGTTGACGTAGCTGAGTACCGCGCAACGACGATAGTTATCCGGGAGGGCGTCGAGAATTTGAAACATGTTAGCGAGAAGATGTTTGAGGGTAATTTTGAAAACCGTTAAGTTTGGCATCTGATCCATCGGGAGAATTCCCTCGACCACCCGGCTTGAAATAGGCTCAGGAATCGTGATCCTGAACTCACCGGCAATGGCCTCAGAATTCCCCAGTTTATTTGTAAATTTCCACCGTTTTAGCAAGCATAAGGGGATTCGCTTTAAACACCCTATCAAGGAACACCTGCCCCAGCTTCGCCTGTTCGAAGGACGTTCCGGGGGGCGATCGCTCTGAAATCTCAACCTTTTGATAGATTCCTAAGGTCAGCACAGGGTTGGATGTGCCCGGAGCAAAATCCTGCGCTGGGTAACGAAAGATCGCCCTCCTCACCCATGGCCTACGTATTTTCATCGCTTGATTCTTGCGGCCCGTCCGCTAAGAAATCCTGATTCCCATCCGCTGTCCACCAGGTTTATGAACTAGCCGCCGTCCGTGGCTCATTGCCATACTCCTAGATCTCCCGCAGTTCTAAGACTCCCGTTGGCCTGGAAAGGAAGATAGGCCAAAAGAAGGAGGGTCGCTGAGAATGCGTTTACTAAAGTTAATATTGTTGGCCATTCATTTACTAACTTACTCCTACTCCTATGAAACTTCTGACTTCTAAAACCCTAAAGCTTGCCCTGTTTGTGAGCGTCCTTGGCGCTGGGGCCACCATGAGCACTGCGGCCCTGGCGGATAATTATGCGCCGTCATCGGACTTGCCAAAGACCATGCAACAGGCCGAAATGGGGCAGACCGATGCGGCAATGAAGCGCAGTATCGTGGACATTGCCTCCAGCAACGACTCCTTTACAACCCTGGTCCAAGCGGTGCAAGCGGCTGGCTTTGTAGATACCCTTGCCGGGGCAGGATCCTACACCGTCTTTGCACCCACGAATGAAGCGTTCAGCCAGCTCCCTGCGGGCGCCGTGGAATACCTGCTAAGGCCTGAGAACCGGGGCCTATTGCGACAAGTGTTGAGCTATCACGTGCTGCCTGCGGAAGTCACCTCCAGCGAGATCGTGAGCGGTCCGGTTGAGGCCCTAGGGGGCGGTTTGGCGCTACGGGTGACTGAGGAAGGCCGAGTGATTGTGAATAATGCCAGCGTGATTAATGCTGATATTCAAGCAAACAACGGCGTCATTCATGCCGTGAATCGAATTCTCCTCCCCGAAACCTTGCAGCGCACCCTAGAAGCGCGACTCGGGGTGTCCAGCCTTTACCAGTAGTCCTGGGGTTACCCTTAGTATTTTGGTAATCCATCCTATTGGGCAGCCCTGAGTCTCTGGGTGCGAGATCTCTCTGCCCCTAGAGGGTGAAGCGGGAGGGTGGCCCTGTGTCCAGTTCCCCAGTTAAAGTTAGACTCTCGGCGAAGGCCTAGGCTGACACTGTGGGCCTTCCTTCCCTAGGGCGAGTCAGTGGGGGATCGTTGGGGGTCAAATTTAACGTCCAGCAGCCGCGGATAGGGGATATGGGCTTTGACAAAGGCGGCCTTGGCCCGCAGCGTTAGGTCCGTTTGAAAGTTAAACTCGTCCCTGGCATCGATGGGATAGCACTTGAGCTTAAAATAGCTTCCCCAGCTTTTTTCTTCCATGACAACCATAATAGGCAGCTTCAGGTGGGTATAGCGACTGGTATAGGCCACGCGGTAGAGGATATCCTTGACCTGCTGCACGTCCACATGGTGATCGAGGTAGAAGCGCGTCACGACCTGGGCTTCAAGCTGCCCCATGTTGGCATTGGCGATCGCCTGATTCCAAATTTGATTGTGGGGAATGGTGACGTAGGTATCAGAAGGAGTGCGCAGGCGAATGCCGCGCAGACCAAAGCTGGTGACTTCTCCGTAATAGTCCCCGATCTGAACGCGATCGCCCACCCGGTAGGGCGCTTCAAACAGGCCCACAAGTCCAGCAATGATCGAGCTAGCATAGTCTTTAAAGGCAAATCCCAGGGCCACTGCAACGGTTCCGGTCACCGCTAAAATGTTTTCCCGCGATAGGTTCAGGAACAGATTCATCAGCGAGACCACCGTGAAGGCCAGGACGGAGGTGCGCAAAAACGGCAAAAACTGCATCACCCGCAGGCGCCAGTCACGGGCCACCTTCTCCGAGAGCCAGAGCACACATTTATCCACGGCCTTAATGATTAAAAAGGCAGCCACGATTAAAATGACCGCCTGAAAAAATTTCCAGGTGGTTAACTCCGCCAGGATCTGTTTAGCCTGGTCGGCGGTTTTTTCTGCGGCCTGACCGGAGGACTGAGCCAGTAGGGGTGCCCACATGTTCATAGGAGGGGTTAGTCGCAGCTGTAGTCTACGACAAAATTATTGTTGGCAAGGGTCTGCTTCAGACGCGGATAGTGCAGGGCATTGACCCGATAGCCCTGGGAATCGCGATGCACAATCCCGCAGCGATGGAGCGCCTGCAAGCGCGGCTGCACCTCGGTGAGGGAAACCCCCAGACTCTCAGCCAGAGGGTGAACCCGCAAGCTGCCGTGGAGGAGCAGGGAATAGATCAGGTACAGATCTTCCCCATCACAGGGGGGGAGCGGCGGCAGGGTGGGATGCTGCGCCTGAATGGTGTCTTGATCTTCGGGGGTCTGATACAGCGAGTTGAGGAACAGGGCCACGGCCACCTGGCGATCGCCGCTGGCAATTCGGGCCAGACTTTCAAAATACTGCACGCCGGGATCGCGATCCTTCTCGGCCTGGGGAAGATCAAGCGCGGAATCGGAAAAGTCAACATCATGGGCCTGGATCACGGGGGCGAGCCAGTTTTGAAGGGCCGCCCCCGAAAGGGTCGCCGTTTCCACGGAAGCGCTGCAATAGTTGTCGAGTTGGGAAATTTGGGCCAGGTAGCCCCAGCCAATTTCCCCAGCCCCGAGGATCCAGAAGCGATGGGCGGTTTCGGCCAGGGCCTTGCACAGCCAATCAATGCCCCAAAGCCCATCCACATGCCGCAGAAAGCACCATTCCAGCCTGGGAATAATCACCACCTCCGGATCTTGGAGCACGGCTAGGTCCCCCCCCAACTGATGCTGGAGCTTGGGCTGAATGCTGTCAGGGTCGGGCCGATCACTCCATTCCAAAATTTTCACCGGCAGCTGTTTCTGCGCGATCCACTGCTGAGCCGCGTCCGGGATAAACGCGGGGGCCTGCACGGTGGGGGGGTGCAAAATAACGCAGGAGTTATTCAGGGCCGTGGGATTCAACAGCCACTCGGTTAAATGCTGCTGGAGGGACGTATAGAGATGGGTGTCCTCTTCCTGGGGAATGGGCTGTTGCGCAATCTGCCTTTGGATATCTTGAAGTAAGGCGCGACCCACCTTTGGACTCTGGAGTTCCTGCTCCATTTCCTCAGCGGATCCACTCCAGGGTAAACGAGACCACAGGGCATCTCGCACAAAAAAGAACCAGGACTGCACCGATAGCACTTAGGGGGATCCGCGCTGACGCAGGGCCTTGACTAAATCCCGTGCCTTGGGCGCTGACCCATCGAGGGCCACGGGCCACCCTTCCCGCTGTCGGGTGCGATCGCCGTCGGTTTCTTCGGTTTGGTCATGGAACAAAATTTGCTGGGTGGGAAAGGGTAGGTCAATCCCCTGCTCCGCCAGGCGCACACAGACCGCCTCTAGCACCTGATCGTTGGCGCTAATCAGGTCTGCTTGGCGCGGGGGGTTAATCCACCAGCGGGCGCGGATGTTAATGGTGAAGTCGGCTAGGGCCACCACAATGGCCTCCGGGGCCGGATCCGTTAAGACATCTTCTTGCTCATGGAGCACCGCTAAAATGATTTGCTTTGCCTGGGCAATATCATCTCCGTATCCAATCCCAAAATCGTATTCCAGACGGCGTTTATCAAAGGCGGTATTCACAGTTACAGAATTGGTGAATAGCTCAGCATTGGGAATCACCACCCGTCGCCCATCGTAGGTGCGAATGGTAGTGGCGCGCGTCTCGATATTCTCGACGGTGCCTTCAAAGTCCTTAAACACGATCTGGTCATTGAGCTGAAACGGCTCCGTTAATAATATCAAAATTCCCGCGAGGAAGTTTTGCAGCACGTCTCGGAAGGCAAAGCCAATGGCAACGCCCCCAATTCCCAGGGAAGCCAAAAAGTCCGAGGGCTTAAAGCTAGGGAGAATAATGGTTAGGGCAACGAGGGCACCCAGAATAATAATAAACCACTGGGCCAGGCGACCAAATACCAGACCCAGGTTGCGTCCATTGCGACGACCGCGCACCAGTTGGCGCACAAATGAGCGCACGAAGCGGGCAATGAACCAGAACAGGATAAAAATAATGGTTCCGATAACCAGGTTCGGTAGAAGCTTGATGGTTTCCTGAAGCATCAGTTCAATTTTTTCCCAGGCCAGGGTAATTGAAATCTCATCCATGTTGAAGTCTGTTGCTCAGATCAAAAGAACAATGGCCTGCCTCCAGGTGAGACAAGCCCTAGGGTCTCTAAAATCGTAAGGTGAATCGGATGAGCGCCAAGGCGCCGCGAATTCCTCTGACGACCTAGAGAGGCGGAATCCCTTGCTTCCGGTGCTATGCAGTTCGACGTGTGACGACTCCCCACAGAAAGATGGCAATGATGGCACCTAAAACGGCCAGGGCAACACCAGGGAGACTGAGCGTGCTGGCCGTGATCGCCAGCTTACCCGTGGACAGCAAGGTGGCAATCGTTCCCCCAATAAACGCCCCCACAATTCCTAGGAGCATTGTGGCAAGAATGCCCCCGCCTTGATGTCCGGGATAGATAGCTTTCCCGATAGCACCTGCCAATAACCCTAAAACAACCCATGCAATAATATTCATTTTGAAAGTCTCCTGCGGAAAAAGATAAAGCGATGGGGCAAACAGCACTAGAAATCGTAAACTTGAAAAATAGATTTAGGGTTTACTGATTGTGCCGAATCCCAGGTAAGCCCAATCTACCAAGGCTCCCCTGATCCCCCTTCTACTCAAGGAATGAAATCCGTTCACCACGGCAGGGAAAGATTCTCCCCCTTTGGATATAGACCCCTGCGGGGAAAGCGGGTGACCCTAGAGAGCCAGCAAGGGGGGGGGATTTGCTTCTATAGGTAGAGGCTCTAGGGCCGTGTCCCTGCATAAGGTGGAACTGTTCCGATCGTCCTCGGACGATTCGTCTCGATGCCCACAACAGCCAAGCCTATGAATGATGCATACGACCTCGTGGTAATCGGCGCTGGATCCGGGGGGCTGGCGGCCGCCCGACGCGCCCATCAGTTGGGCAAGCGAGTGGCGATCGCAGAGCAGGAGGCCATTGGCGGCACCTGCGTCAATCGGGGCTGCATTCCCACCAAGCTGATGATCCATGCCGCTGACTTTGCTAAGCAGCAGGACCTAGCGAGTAGCTACGGCTGGGTCAATCCTGAGGGTCTTTTTGACTGGCCCGCCTTTAAGGATGCCCTGCATGCCCACGTGGAGTCGCTGCGCCAACGCCAAATTCAAGATCTAGAGGGCATTGATATTCTCCGCGGCCAGGCAACATTCCTGGAGGCCCATCGCTTACAAGTGGGCGATCAAATCGTGTACGCCCGTTATGTTCTCATTGCCGTTGGTGCCCATCCTCGCCTGCCTGAGATCGAGGGGATTGAGTATGCCCTGACCTCTCGCGATCTCTTTGATCTAGACCAGTTGCCCCAATCGGTGTTGGTGGCTGGGGGCGGATATATTGGGGTGGAATTTAGTCAAATTCTACATCGTTTGGGATCTCAGGTTTTGCTGGTGGACACAGAACCCCATGTCCTGGACGGCTTTGACCTTGATCTGCAAACAGGGGTGGAGCAAATTCTAGCCGCTGACGGGATTCAAGTACTTGACCAGGCCCGCCTTAGCCGCCTTGAAAAAACGAGGACTGGGCTAGTGGCCACCCTGGCCGATGGCCGATCCTTCAGCGTTGATCAGGTTCTCTGTGCCCTGGGGCGATTATCGAATCTCCAGAACCTGGCCTTGGATCGCGTTGCGGTATCGACGGATCAGGGCAAGATTGTCGTTGACCCGCAGGGGCGAACCACGGTCGATCATATTTTTGCGGTGGGAGACTGTACCACCCAACTGCGACTGACGCCGGTGGCAAAGGCCGAGGGCGAGGTTGCCGCGGAGGCAATGTTTGGCGATCGCTCTGTTCAGGTCAACTATCGCTGGGTTCCCTCGGCGGTTTTTATACATCCTGAGGTAGCTACGGTGGGTTTGAGCGAGGAAGAGGCCCGCCAAGAACAGCAGGAGATAGACATTCATTACAACAGCTTTAGTCCCCTGGAATATGCCCTGAGCGATGAATCCCTTGAAGCTTTTATTAAAGTCGTGGTCCATCGCCCGGATCAGATGATCTTAGGCGTTCACCTGATTGCGCCGCGAGCGGCTGACGTCATTCAGGCGCTGGTGCCAGGTTTGCGCAAGGGCCTAACGATCTCGGAGCTCCAGAACACCATTGGGATTCACCCCTCGGTTGGGGAGGAGCTGTTTGCACTGTAGGCAAGCCCTGAGTCCAAGGAATGAGGGATAGAATCGGATAACCAGAGAACTTATGTTTAATAGCGTTGGAGCCTTACTGAATACGCTGCTTGCCGCAAGCCTCAGCTATATCGCCATCATTGTTCTCCTGCGGATATCAGGAAAACGAACGCTGGCAAAGTGGAATGCCTTTGATTTTGTGGTGACCATTGCCTTTGGCTCGATTTTAGCCACCACGCTGCTGTCTCAGCAAACCTCTGTGCTGCAGGGAATGTTGGGAGTGGCGCTGCTCATGCTGTACCAGTTTCTGCTGACCTGGAGCGCGGCGCGATCGCCCTTGGTGCAGCGCTTTATCAAGGCGAAACCCACCTTGTTGATGCATCGGGGCAGTTTTTTAAACCAAGCACTGCGATCGGAGCGCGTGACCCAAGGCGAAGTGCTGGCCGCTGTCCGCAATCAGGGAATAGGCGATCTAGCCGAAGTCCAGGCCGTTATTTTGGAAACCGATGGGAGCTTCAGCGTGGTAACCCAACTGCGCGAGGGATCGGCCCTGCGGGATGTTGCGGGTTTTTCCTAGTCGCCACCATCGGGACCGCCAGCAATCCCAGAGCCAGAATCTGACCCTGGAGAATCTAACCCTGGAGAATCTGACCATTGAATGAACCCCTAACCGATGCATTCGGCACTCCCGATAGAGGTGGGCGTCTTCGGTCTTCGCTAGGTTTATCTAAAGTGCCCCAGACCATTTGGGAAGTTCTGGTCGGGAAGTTCTGATTATCCTGGCCCTTGCCGGGACACTCTTCTCGCCCCCTGCGAGGAGCGAGCCCGACCCAGAGGTCCCGGTCCCCAGGTCATGGCAGGGCGCGGGAGCAAAGCAATTTGGAGATCATGATGACTCATTTCACTCACCCTACCCTTCCGAAGCATCTGGGCAATCGCCCCCTGGGCAAAGCGGGCCTGGCGCTGGGGCTGTTAGCTTGCTCGATGCTGTTTGAGTCCTGCACCTTTGAAGACCCCAGCCCCAATGCCGACAATAACGTCACAGCGGAAGAAGTCGCAACCCAAACCGACTTGGTCGAAGGACAGACGGTGACCCTCCGGAAAGAAGTGGCCCAAACAGTGAATGAAGTTTCTTTCCTGTTGGATAACGACGGAGAGCAGGTCTTGGTGATCAATGTGTCTGGACAGCCATTTTTGCTACCAGAAGATGAGGATATCGCGGTCCAGGCCACGGGAGAAGTCCAAGAGTTCGTTTTGACCAACATTGTGCAGGAATACGGTCTCGATCTTGAACCGGATCTGTACGCAGCCTACGAAAGCAAGCCCGCATTGCTGGCGCAATCGCTGGCTCTGGCCCCCGATCCGGGAGAGGTCACCCAAAATCCTGAACGTTACTACAATCTGCCCATTGCCATCGAAGGGGAAGTTGAAGATGTGTTAGATGGCAACAGCCTCACCCTCGACGAAGAACAGCTCTTTGGGGCAAGTGACCTACTCGTGGTAGGAACCCCTACCCCCAAATCCCTGGACGGCCTGACGGTTACCGTCACCGGTAAACTCCGACCATTTGTTCTCTCCGAACTAGAGAAAGACTACGACCTCACCTGGGATTTGGCGCTCAAGGAGAAAATCGAGGCGGAATATACAACCCAGCCGGTCTTTGTTGCCGACGCCATTTATCCCTATGCCCAGTAGCCCTCTAAATTCTCTTCTGTGATGTGTTGTGCGTCTATCGGTAGGATAAAATATGCAGCCTCGGGTTCCCACCAGACAACAGTTTGCCCCCTCCTTTCGCCAGTTGAGTCGTCTGAGCTTTTGGCTCCATCTATTTCTAGGCTGCGTTTCTGGGACGATGCTGGTCATTGCCCTTCTCAGTCAAGATGCGGCGCCCCAGGCCCAAACTGCCCTAACGCCCATTGGCATGATCCTGGCCTGTGGGGCTTTCCTGGCCATCGGGTTTCGCGCCTACTGGGCCTATCGCTATCGTCATCTTGCTCAGCAACTGGAGCATCCCGCCCCCGGTGCTTGCCCAACCCGAGACTCTGTGATCCAAGCTCTGAAAATCGGCTTAATTGTGAGCTGCGCTGGCTTGGTCGCGGCGTTTTTTGCAGCGGAGTTCATGGGGATTGAAGCCCTGACCAAAGCCCTTGCCCAGCCCCAGGGGGCCGCAATCTATACCCCCCGGATTGCGGTGCGATCGCTGGATATCTTGTTTCTGCTAGCGAGCCTTAACATGCTGGGGGCGCATCTCTTGGGCAGTTTCAACTCCCTTGAGCTGCTGCACTGGATTACAGAGTAGCGCCAGATTTATTGGGCTACACTTATCGGGCTGCACTCATCGATCTTAATCACGGCTAATCTCCAAGGCAAGCTGAGGAGGTCAATGAAGCAGAGGAAGAATCCAGGCAGCAGCAATGCTCATCCAAATCGCAATTTCTAGGACGCTCATCTTGGTCATTGGCGGAACCCAGCCTACCCAGGCCCCCCGTCGAACCTGTACCCACCACTGGGAGACATGGGCAGGCCAAAGGGTTGGGCTATCCTTATCGCGCAATTGCCAGGTCAGCATGGAGAGGAGGAAGGGAGAACCGCCGACTTTGGCATTGATCAACAGGTGCAGCGCGATCGCCCCCACCATCACCCCCCATGAGATCAGGTGAGCGAAGTACCAAGCATGATTTAATTCTCCCTGGGGTAGCCAGGTTTCGTCCATCATCTTGCCGCTGAAGAGCGCAAAGGTTAACGCCAGCAGAACCAGGGTATTGCTAATCCGATTCAGGGTGTACCACCAGATGGGTTTTCCCACCTGAGCCAACTTGCTCAGTGAATCAGGCTGGATTAAACGCCTCTGCCCCCGGTGAAAAGCATAGATGACAAATGCTGGAAATATCAGCAAAGTCCACAACCCAAAGGTGCCGTGGATGCCTTCAATCTCTCGAAAGGGGGGGAGGGGAATGCCGCCCCAGCGCCCGTCGTAGGTGTCATAGGTCCAGTAGGCAGTGAGAATGGCGGCAATGAGGAACAGCCCTGTAAAGCCATGCAAGATCCGCAGCAGGAACGGCTGATAGGGACGGAATGGTGCACTCTTCTGGGTCATCGCATTGTTTCAGGGAATTGAATTGGGTGCGCATTAAATCATTGATGACTCAAATCGGGTCTTGATGTCAATGGATCTTGTGATCGGAAGTTTCATTGTCATGACTTTTCGGAATAGAAGTGACCGGATCTCCTAAGTCCAACTTCCGGTCTTTCAGGCGGTAAGATGCGCCTGAAAGCTTTAAGTACTCTCCATAATGAAGAGTGCGGTCAATAATCGCGCGAGCCAATTCTTCATCATGAAGCACCCGCCCCCAATGCTTCAGTGGCTTGTTGGTGGTGAATAAAATCGGCTTGCCTTTGAGGTAACGCTGGTCGACCACTTGAAAGAGGACATCAGCAGCACCAGGGCCATAGCCGAGATAGCCCATCTCATCAATGACAAGAACATGAGGTTGAATATAGGGCTTCAGAGCTGCATTGAGGTCGTGAGAAACTCTTAACTCGTTAATTAATGCGACTGCAGTCGTAAACCGAGCCATGTAGCCATTTTGAATTGATTTGTAGGCGATGCTAATACAAAGATGAGTTTTTCCGGTGCCGGGAGGCCCCTCCAAGATTAGCGATCGGTTGTCACTGACAAGTTCCGGTCCCAAGAAGCGACCCAGCATTTGTCGTTTGAGTTCGGTCTCAAAGGTGAAATCAAAGGTTTCAATGGTGGCATGGAATGGAAACTTGGCACGGGAGAGCTGATTGGCAATCCGGCGCTCACTGCGTTGGGCAATTTCTTCGCTGACTAAGCGTTCCAGAAAATGAGAATAAGACCAAGCCTCTTTTTCGGCCAGGAGTGTCATCTCCGGCAAGACACGCTGAACGGTGCTCAAA
>NZ_JTHE03000093.1 GCF_000817775.3 Lyngbya confervoides BDU141951 | reverse complement strand
CGTATAATAAGGGACGAGATGGCAGGCTGATGTGCCCAAGCCCGTTATGACTCGCTCCCTCCTTTCCCAGGTAAAGTCTCGATTTTAGAGTTGACTATGCTTGACGTTGTCATTATCTTAACGTTCATTGTCCTAGGCTCAGCCGTTGGCTTTCACGGGGTCGAACTGCTCCCTTCCCCTGTTCTCTCCCAAGTGGAAAATTTGAACGGACTGCGCTGGGTAACGGCTGGGTCCAGCGGTCTACTGGGGTTAGCGCTGGGGCTGCTGGCCCAGTCCACCTATCGCCGTCTAGAGCGCAACATTAAGCAGCTGTCCTCTGAGATTTTAATATCCCGATCCGTGGGGCTTGTCCTGGGTCTATTGGTGGCCAACTTGCTGCTGGCTCCCACCTTTTTGTTGCCCTTGCCGAGCGAGGTTTCCTTCATCAAACCGGTTGTGGCCGTCCTGAGCAGCATGATTTTTTCAGTGCTAGGGATGAACTTAGCCGATGTCCACGGTCAAACCATTATTCGACTCATTAATCCCAGTTCCCTAGAGACAATGCTGCTGGCGGACGGGACCCTTAAACCTGCCGTTGCCAAAATCCTGGATACCAGCTGCATCATCGATGGGCGCATTGAGGAACTGCTGCAAACAGCCTTTCTGGAGGGACAAATTCTGGTGCCGCAGTTTGTCCTTCAGGAACTACAGGGCGTGGCCGATGCGGCTAACGATCAAAAGCGCACCCGCGGTCGACGAGGCTTGGATCTGCTCCAAAGACTTCGAGAACGCTATCCAGAGCGGGTGGTGATCCATTCCGCTGACTATGATGAAGTCCCCACCGTTGATGCCAAGTTAGTGCGCTTGGCCCAAGATATTAACGGAGCACTTCTAACCACCGACTATAACCTCAATAAGGTGGCTAATGTGCAGCAGGTTCAGGTCTTAAACGTGAATGACCTGGCCCAGTCACTGCGACCAGTTTACCTCCCCGGTGATAGCCTGGATCTCAAAATCTTGAAAGAAGGGAAAGAGCCAGACCAGGGCATTGGATATCTGGCCGATGGCACGATGGTGGTGGTTGAGGATGGAGAGTCTCATATTGGCAAAAAGCTCTCCGTCGTGGTCACCAGTGCCCTTCAGACCTCGGCAGGGCGAATGATTTTTGCTCGGCCTGTGGTTTCCTCCGCCACCTTATAACTTCCTTGTAATTGCCATCGGGGCATCCGGGTGAAGGGAAAGCCCTAAAAATAGCCCTTAGTGTAACGATCACCTACGTGACGCCCACCAAAGGCTACCTTCAGCGTTGACAAGTTTAGAATGACGGGAAAGGGGCACAACTTACTCAGTTAATCTTAACTGCGACTTTCTGGTCAGCCGCCCTGCGGAAAACAAAGGTTCATAGCCGCTACTTCGCCCGGAATCGCCGCTTTTTGCGCTGTTCTTGAGCTTTTCGCTTTGCTTTTTCCGACGGGGTCTCAAAATGCCGCTTCTTCTTCATATCTGCGAAGATGCCTGCCTGAGAAACCTGTCTTTTAAAACGACGCAGGGCAGATTCAATACTTTCATTGTCATGTAGGATGACTTGAGCCATATGTTTCGTATCTCCGTAGAAGCGCTTCGGGGCGCCAAGTTTTCAAAAAAAAGAAAGTTGTGTATTTTTAGCTTATCAAGCTTTGCTAAAAATACACGTCTCAAGGGATCTTTAATTGATCCATTAAAGACCCTGATGCAGTGTCGCACCCAGACCACGGGCAGGTTTGGCGATGTGGCGCTTGGGTTAGAACTGCGCGTTGCGAGAATTATTCCACCCGCCCGAGGGACGGGGCTCTCTGGGACGAGCTTTGTTTACCTTGATTTCACGACCCATCCATTCGGCGCCATCTAAGGCCTCAATGGCAGCAGTTTCTTCGTCATCCGAGGACATCTCAACGAAACCAAACCCTCGTTTGCGACCTGTTTCACGATCAGTTGGTAACTGAACGCGCTTTACGGAGCCAAATTCCGAAAAAACCTCGTTCACATCGTCCTCCGTTGCCTGGTAGGACAAGTTTCCAACATAAATTGTCATAAACGACTCCAAGTAAACAATGTTGAGAATCAAAATGGATCGGAGCGTTATTGACAACCTGAGCCAGGCTTAACACACAACCGAACACGAAATCTCTTGAGTTGATAGTAAATTACACAGGCCTGTCCCTGCGTAACCACACTATCAGATAGTATCCTAGCGTTTTTTTCTTCTCAAGGGAACAGCCTTGAATCCCTAGAAAAATGGCCCAGGATTCCAGGATTTCCCTGGGGCATGGCAGGAGGTCAAGAGCCAATCTCAAGCATGAACCGTGCCAGATCGAGGCTCCTGCCCTCAGTTTTCTCAGAAGTTTGTGAGACAGAATTTATCAAAAGTTAATGATAAACTCCCATGGCCTTTGCTGCCTCAGCCTATATTGCTCTCAGGGGTTGGGTCGTTGAACTCCCACTTTGATCCAATACAGACCTGTTGATCCTTCACCTGGAGGTGCCCAGATGTTTTTCTCGCCGCAGACCCTAATCACTCGATGTGCAAGCCACGCCGGTTGGCGTTTACTGCGGTGGATTCGCCTGCTTACGGTCTTGACTGGAGTGATGGCGCTGGTTGTACTGGAGGCCCACCAGCCTGCTCAGGCCCAAGGCAGCGGCGCGATGATCGCCACCCTGAATCCCCAAGGCTGGCTTAGGGACGCCCTGACCTGGATTGATCAACAGGGTGCTCTGGGGATTGCTGCTTTTATGCTGCTCTACGTGATCGCCACCGTTGCCTTTTTGCCGGGTTCCCTGCTCACCTTGGGGGCTGGTTTTTTGTTTGGGGTCGCGGAGGGATCGGTGCTGGTATTGGTGAGTGCCACCCTCGGGGCAACCGCTGCCTTTTTGGTGGGACGCTACCTTGCACGGGACTGGGTGGCCCAAAAAATTGCGGGGAATCAAAAATTTGCCGCCATTGACCGCGCTGTGGGGCGAGAAGGCTTTAAGATTGTCCTCCTAACTCGTCTTTCCCCCGTTTTTCCGTTCAACTTACTCAATTACGCCCTGGGTCTGACCCGCGTTTCTCTTAAAGATTACGTTTTGGCCTCGGTGGGGATGCTGCCGGGAACGGTGATGTATGTATACCTGGGGTCCTTGGCAGGCAGCCTAGCGCAAGTTGGCACCCAGGGGCAGCCTGACAATCTCGGGATTCAGTGGGCCCTGAGAATTTTAGGGTTTTTGGCCACCGTGGCGGTAACCGTCTATGTGACTCGCATTGCACGTAAAGCGTTAGAAGAGGAGATCGTTTAACATGGCTCGTTCTGCAATTACCGTTACGCCGATGGACACCTATAATCGGCGGCTGGTGTCCCATGTCCATCCTCAAGATTGGGTCAACCCTGATCCAGCCCCTTGCTACGATCTGGTAGTGATTGGAGCAGGCACTGCCGGTCTGGTAACGGCGGCGGGGGTAGCAGGTCTGGATTTGGGGCTGAAGGTGGCTCTGGTGGAGAAACATCTCATGGGGGGCGATTGCCTCAACGTGGGCTGTGTTCCCTCCAAGGCTCTGATCCGCTCAGCTCGGGTGAGAGGAGAGATCCAGCGTGCGCCGGACTACGGAATTGTCCCTCCAGCTTCCCAGGTTGATTTTTTCGCTGTGATGGAGCGGATGCGACGGCTGCGATCGGGGATAAGTCACCATGATTCAGCGCAGCGGTTCCAGGGCCTGGGCGTTGATGTCTTTCTCGGGGCCGGGGCCTTTATGGAAAACAACACGCTCCAGGTGGGGGAGCATGACCTTCGCTACAAGAAGGCCGTCATTACGACGGGGGCGAGGGCCTTTCGACCCCCCCTGGCCGGTCTAGAAGCGGCTGGCTATTTAACCAATGAAACCGTGTTTTCGCTGACAGAGCAGCCCCAGCGTCTGGCGGTCATTGGCGGCGGCCCCATCGGCTGTGAGCTGGCCCAAACCTTTCAGCGCCTTGGCAGTCAGGTGTTTCTCTTTGAAAGGGGGCCTCAGATTCTGCCTCGGGAAGATCCTGATGCGGCTGAAATTGTCCAGGCCGCGCTGGTTCGCGATGGCATTCAGCTGCGCCTAAACTGTACCCTCCAGCGGGTGAGCGCGGAGGCCGGGGGCAAGGTTTTAACCTTTCGTGAGCATGGGCAGATGCAATCCTTGACTGTGGATGAAATCCTGGTGGGGGCGGGGCGATCACCCAATGTTGAAGGCCTTAATCTGGACAAGGTTGGGGTGGACTACGATCTCCAAAGGGGGGTGAAGGTTAACGACTATCTGCAGACTACCCATCCCCACATCTATGCCGCCGGGGACATTTGTATGGACTGGAAGTTTACCCATGCCGCTGATGCGGCGGCCCGCATCGTGATTAAAAACACGCTCTTTTCTCCCTTCGGACTAGGCCGATCGCGCTTGAGCCAATTGGTGATGCCCTGGGTCACCTACACCGATCCTGAAATTGCCCATGTGGGCCTGTATGAACACCAAGCTCAAGATCAAGGCATAGAAGTCAATACCTTAGTCGTTCCCATGTCTAGTGTTGACCGGGCGATTACCGACGGCGAAACCGAGGGATTTGTCAAAATCCTGCATCCAAAATCCTCTGATCGGATTTTGGGGGCCACGGTGGTGGCCCCCCATGCAGGGGAAATGATCTCCGAAATCACCACCGCCATGGTTGCGCAGGTGGGCTTAAGTCAAATGAGTCGCGTCATTCATCCCTATCCCACCCAGGCTGAAGCCATCAAAAAAGCTGCGGATGCCTATCGGCGCACCCTGCTCACCCCAAGGACAAAGATGCTGCTGAAGGTACTGACTCGGCTGTAAAGACCGGGATTTCAGGCCAGGGGTTTACGCACCGGAACCCCTGGCCGCCTAGGGTAGTGAGAGGGAGTGGGTTGCGTTTTCCTCAGGTAGATGCAGTGACGCTGGCTGGCGGTATAGGGGGTTTGCAGGGGGACAATCTCCACCAGCTCTCCTCCCAGTTGTTGCAGGGCCAAAGATAAATGATGCTCTTCAGCCAGGGTCCACTGTCCCCGATAGAGCACGGCAATGCCCGTCAGATTTAAAAGGGGAAGGCAATATTCCGCACAGGCCACCGGATGGGCAACCGCTCGGATTAAGGCCAGGTCGTAATGACTACGATGGTCGGGGTGGTGTCCCAGCACCTCTGCGCGATCGCAGTGGGGATGAACGTGGGGCATCTGCAGCTGTTTCACAAGGTCTGCCAGGCAGGTCACCTTCTTTTGAATTGAATCGAGCAGAGTCACTTGCCATTGGGGACGAACGATGGCCACCGGTAGTCCGGGAAAGCCTCCCCCTGTACCAATATCAATCGCAGCATGAATCAGGGGCAGATCACTCCCGCAGGCAAAGGGATGATCAGGACTAAGCCAAGGCTGAATGCCGATGAGCGAATCCCATATATGCTTTTCCCAAAACTCCTGTCCATGGGTAAGGCGGGTTAGGTTCACGCTTTGGTTGATCCGCATTAAGGTTTCATAGAGCCGGGTGAAACGCTGGAGTTGATCAGGACTCGGTTCCCAGTGGAGGAGATTCCACCAGTCCAGGGGCATGGGGGTAAGGAGCCAGGGATCACTTGCCATGACCGCTTACCGTTCCGAGGGGTTGGCTAACAGGGCATCGTGACGCTCCATAAGGTCTTGGGGCTGAACGGGATGGAGTTGACCATGGTTTAGGGTCCAGCAGCGATCGGCAATGGGCAGCAGCTCGACGGGGTCGTGGCTCACCACCAGTAAACTCCAATGCTGCTTAATTTTGGCCAGGAGCCTGGTTAACTGCTGACGCATTGACCAGTCCAGTCCAGCCGTGGGTTCATCCATCAGCAGTAGGGCCGGTTGACGAATGAGCTGCACGGCAAGGGCAAGGCGTCGCTGTTGGCCACCACTCAAAGACTGGGGGGAGGTCTTCAAGGACAAATCCCCGAGACCGACTTCTTTGAGAGCCTCGCTCACCTGATCGCTGGTGAGTTCGGGATGACCAAAACGCAGTTCCTCCAAGAGGGTGCCCCCACAAAAGTGACGCTCTGGAAACTGAAAGACCAAGCCAGAGAAACGGCTGAGCTGATCGCTGGGAATCGCTTTGTTATCCCAATAGAGTTCTCCGCGAGAGGGTTTAGACAGGCCTCCTAGAATTTCCAGGAGTGTGCTTTTACCTGATCCACTCGGACCCACTACCAGGCCCATTTGTTGAGGCGCCAACTCCAAAGAAATATTCCACAGTATCGGAGCTGCGGTTGCAGTGGGGTGATAGTTGAGGTTTTTTATTCGCAGCATGGATTCAGCATATATTGAATCATTGGGGCTTGGGAAACTTGCTCCCTGCTTAGTCTGGGATTTGTGATAGGAAAATATGAAGGTTCAGTTTCGAGAAATTAACCCGTTTGATCTTTGGCTTTGGGTTGAGTTTGAATTTGTCCCCTCAGAACAGGAAAAGCAGTACCTAGAAGAAGTATTGGACTCCTGGTTCTTTCTGGGAAAACTCGGTGGATTTAATGCAGAGCGACTTCTGGTACAAGAAGCGGGCTACGAGTTGAGTTACCTGGATTATGAGGTCGCGGACGGCGGCCCCTCAGCGATGATGGCCCTGATGCACAATATGGGGACAGTGGAATATGAAGGCACTTGGGCACGCTGCTGGTTCGACCTCGGTACAAGCGACGCCATTGCCCTGGATATTCTGCTCAATGCCCTGACTCAGTTTAGCCAAGACTATGTGAAACTGATCCAGGTTTGTGTGGGAGGCGAAAATGAGGATTGGCCCGTAGCCCACAGCGAAAGCCGACCTCCCTCCTCCCTCTAGAGGGACAGCTCAGACGGACGGGGCCCTCTGCAAGCTTGAAGGATGAGAACGCAACGCCTTTGACCCGCTAACGAAACATACTGCTCACGGAGGTATCTTCATGAATGCGCCAGATGGTTTCACCGAGGATGCTGGCAACCGAGAGGACGCGCAGCTGAGGGAATGTCGCAATCTGATCCAGGGGCATGGTATTGGTCACAATGACTTCTTCAAACACACCGCTGGAAAGACGATCTGCGGCAGGCGGAGAGAAAACGGCATGGGTGGCACAGGCATAGACCTGTCTTGCACCCTCCTGGCGCAGCAATCGGGCGCCCTCGGAAATTGTCCCAGCGGTATCAATCATGTCATCGACCAGCACAGCTGTCTTGCCCTGGACATCGCCCACCACGTTCATGACTTCAGCCACGTTATGGGCTTGGCGACGTTTATCAATAATTGCTAAGGGGGCATCGTTGAGCTTTTTGGCGAAGGCGCGGGCACGAGCCACACCACCCACGTCCGGCGAAACCACTACGAGATCCGAGAGATCCTTCTGGCGCAGGTAGGTCAAAATGGATGGAGACCCATAGACGTGATCTACGGGGATATCGAAATAGCCTTGAATCTGGGCAGAGTGAAGATCCATGGCTAGAACCCGGCTCGCTCCCGCCTGGGTAATTAAGTTGGCAACGAGCTTAGCGGTGATAGATTCGCGCCCTGCGGTTTTTCGATCGGCTCTGGCATAGCCATAGTAGGGAATCACAGCCGTGACCTGCCGGGCTGAGGCACGGCGACAGGCGTCAATCATGATCAACAACTCCATCAAGTTGTCGTTCACGGGATGGCAAGTGGGTTGAATCAGATAGACGTCACAGCCGCGAATCGATTCTTGAATCTGAACGTAGAGTTCGCCGTCGGCGAATCGCTTGCGAACCATTGGACCCAGATCGACGCCCAGGTAGCGGGCAACTTCTTCAGCGAGGGGTAAATTTGCGGAGCCAGAGAAAATCTTTAGGCGGTTATTCTCAGGCACAAGTGTGCTGGATGACTTGAGCGTCAGGGTGGCAGAACTGATCACAACGGGTCCTGGATTGCTTTCTAGGCAATCTTAGCACCCTAGATTCCTCTGCGGCATTAAATCTATCTACAAGATCTGGCCCAGCATGACGCGAGAAACTTAAGCTGAACTTTTACTGAAATGAACCTGCTTTTAACGGATATTCAACGGACTCAGGAACCCATTCCCCAATCTCCATCCGTCTAAGTGCAGACATCAAACCCGGTGTACTGGATTTGCAGAAACACCAGGCTTGATAGCCGCCCACAGGCTTGCTGGTTAGCGACCTGGACGTCTGCGCTGGAGAAAGTCAGGAATATCAAGCCCACCGCCTTCGCTGCTATCCTCTTCTGCTGCGGGTTTAGCACTGGGGCGAGGGGGAAATCCAGCCGCGGGCCGGGCCCCCCCCTGAGGCTTGCGAGCAGCAGCGACCCGTAGGCGATCTGCACCCTTGGGCGCTTCACTGGTAAACCCTGTGGCAATTACCGTGATCTGGATTTCACCTTGCAGCTTGTCGTCAATCACTGCGCCAAAGATGATATTGGCACTGGCATCAACTACTTCATAGATGGTTTCTGCCGCAGTATTAATCTCGTGGAGGGTGAGGTCATTACCACCGGTAATATTGAAGACCACGCCTTGGGCGCCCTTAATGGAAGATTCCAGAAGCGGTGAATCAATGGCAGCGATCGCAGCTTCCTTGGCCCGAGATTTACCCGAGGCCAGCCCAACCCCCATCATGGCTGAGCCCGCATCGGCCATAACGGCTCGTACATCTGCGAAGTCAACATTCACCAATCCAGGAATGTTGATTATGTCTGAAATCCCCTGAACCCCCTGGCGGAGAATGTCGTCGGCCACACGAAACGCATCTTGAACCGGGGTCTCTTCGGAGATAACCGACAAGATTTTGTCGTTGGGAATCACAATGAGCGTATCGACTCGACTCTGGAGCGCTTTGATGCCCTCTTCCGCCTGACTGATCCGCCGCCGGCCTTCAAAGGTAAACGGGCGAGTGACTACACCCACAGTCAGAGCCCCCATCTCCTTGGCAATCTCTGCCACAATTGGGGCCGCTCCGGTCCCGGTTCCTCCCCCCATGCCACAGGTAATGAAAACCAGATCAGAGTCTGCTAGAGAGGCCGCTAGCTCATCGCGCGACTCCTCTGCTGCCTTTTGGCCAATGGAAGGGTTCCCACCCGCTCCCAGACCCCGCGTTAGCTTTTGTCCCACCTGCAGCTTGTTTTTAGAGGTTGAGCCAGTGAGTGCCTGCGCATCGGTGTTAATACACCAAAACTCAACCCCCGACAGACTACTGGATATCATCCGATTTACAGCATTTCCACCGCCGCCACCGACGCCAATGACCTTAATTCGAGCGGAGCCTTCGGGCAGATGATCCGTTGTGTCTGCCAGCATCTCAGGGCTGAAGAGGGCATCCGTACTATCAGAATTCTGATTGGAGATAATCATGGGTTCAACGGTGGTGGAGTTGCTATCAGAAAAAGAACGGGGAGATACGGAAGCGGAAGCAGAACGAATGCCCTGATCCTCCGGAGAGTCATCTGATAACAAAAAATCAAGATCAAAGGTGGAGAGATCTGGTTGTGCAGTGGGATTGTGTTCTTCTAAAGTCATCGGGGGGCGGGGAGAATTCGCAGCAATTGTTTTTTGTTCAAAAGATTTTAGACCACTATAGGCCAAATTATTCAAAAAACCAATCGAGGGGTCTCGGTTCCAAAGCTAGAATTTATCCCAGGGATAAAAGGCGCCCGATCAACCTTTTTTCTCGATTATTCGGGAGGGAGGTGAGAAAATCAGGAAGACTGGCCACCTCGTCCCTGAGCGATCCCGCTTTATGGCTCTGCAGCAGGTTTGGGGCTGGGAGGAGATTTCAATTCTAAGCTGGGCTGAGTTGGGTCAGACAGATCAATGTAGCGAACTTGCTGGAGATCGACCTGCTGGGGCAGCGATCGCATGCGGTTGAGCGCCTGCAGCTGATCCTCTAGCTTGCCCAGGGAGTTAGAAAGATGCACCGTCCCGAGTTCGGTGTGCAGCTTGATGTTTTTAGGATCTCGCCAGTCTAAATGGTCAATCTGCAGAGGACTGGCAGCCAGCTTCGGGAAGGACTGCCGCCACTGCTGCTGTTTTTGGCGGCTCACCGCGACGGTGTTGGAGTTCGCGGAATCTGGGGATGCCACGGGGGTTAAGAACCCAGAAACTTTAAGCTGAGGCAGCTTTTGGCTCTCCTGCAGGGCTGGATAGCTTGACAGGGGTAGCACAATTCCCCGTTCATCGATTAACCAAGTATCGTCCTTGGGCAGGGCTGCGACAGCGGACCCCGATAATTTACAGCCGCGGCAGGTGGTTTGTGCCACGGGCGATCGCTCCTGGACCACCAAGGTGACCTGGGGCGGAAAGAGCTGACGGGACACGGTGACTTGATCGATGTGAGCATGGGCCTGCAGCGTTCGGCGAATGGTTTGCGGCTCAATTCGGATTAAGGAAGCGGGAATCTGCAGGGGAAGTAGGCGCGCAATGGTTTCGGTGGCAAGCTGGGTATTGCCTAAGATCATCACCTGGTTAAACTGCTGGATTTTCCAGTCCGGTTGACTCAACCCCCACCCCAGGGCCAGGGTCGCGCTCAAGGTAGCCCCAGTTCTCCACAGCTTCTGCAGCGAGCGATTCCGACGCTGCCTTTTAAGCTGCTTTTGGCGGTCCAGAATAGATGCAACACGCTCCTGGGCTGCATCGGTGGAAGAATCCACAGTCTTTTCAACAATCATGGCGGCTGTAAGGGAAGGGGTGTGATGATGAGTTGAATGGCCTCAATCCTAACCCTAAGGGACGATTCCGCCAAGGTTGGGCAGAACAACCTTAAGCTCGAAGCTGATTCGACTCCAAAACTAGCATCCTCGAAAGGGGGCAGGGAAAGGGAGGCAGGAATCGCGTTAGGCCGCCCCGTAGGCCTGCTCAATTTGGCGGATGGCGGTCCAGGCTGAATAGCTGACCCCAGCGGTTCCCTCCCCAGGATGGGTAGAATCTCCCACCAGCCAGAGATTTTGAAAGGGCGTGCGGGTGCTAACGCCAAAGGGTCCAAAGGTAAAGCGACGTTGTCCAATGCCGCCCACAATGCCCCGATGGCGGCCCGTAAATTTTGCAAAGGTTAAGGGGGTAGCCGCTTCTTGGTGAACGATAGTCTCCGATCCCAGATTAAAAAACTGCCCCAACCGCTGCAGGGCCGATTGGGTATAGGCTTGCTTCATCTGCGCATAGTGATCCTGAACGAGAGGATCCTGAACGAGAGGATCCTGGGCGGGGTGATCCTGGATAGGATTGGCCGCCTCAAACCAGCGCTGGGGATCGGTAAAGGAGGAGGCAATAATGGTGGCGTGTCCCTGGGGAGCTCGGCCGTCACCAGGACGGCTAACAGAGACAAAGAGGGAGTTGTTCTCGCCGATGGGACCGTCATAGTCGTAGAGAAATTGTAAATGGGGCGGACAGTGGGTAGGAAGGGCGGTGTCCTTTACGCCCAGGTAGATGACAAACGCTCCCGAGGGAGCCGGTAAACGATCCACACGGGCTTGGTACAGCGGGGGCGCGGGATCTTCCGTGAGGTTAACGAAATCTTGAACGGTCACATTGGCCACAATGCAGTCGGCGGATTCACACCAGACAGTTCCGGTCCGCAGATTCCGAACTTGAATCGCCTGGGCTGATCCCCTGGCCCCCATGATTTTTTCCACGCGATGTCGCATCCGTAGCTCACCCCGGTCTCGCTTGAGGGCCGTGACCAGGGAATTAGCCAGCTCTTGCATGCTGCCCTTGAGGTGATACAAACCAAAGGGGGCCTGGGAAATCCCCAGCGCCGTTGCGGCATAGAGAAGCGCCGTTTGGTCGGCCCCGACCTGGGAGTAGAGCTTAAGCTGCAGGTCAAGAAAGGTTTTAAGACGGCGATCGCCCTCTAATCCATGGGCTTTGAGCAGATCCCCAACGGTTGAAAATAGGTAGGGAAGGGTGGGTAAGGTATCAAGGCGCACCGCACCGATCAGCTGCCTCCAGTCCCACAGGGTTCGCGGGGGAATGACCGGATCACGGCACTGGAACTTCCAGTTAGCCTGGAAGATCTGGGCTAAAACAGTCCAGAAGGATTCACTGCCAGGAAACTGCCTCGTGCGCTCTTGGTGCCACCGCTGCGGATCTCGCCACACCGAGATGGGAGTAGACTCCCCTGGTAAGTACACAGCACAGGCAGGATCGCAGAAGCTTGCCTGCGGCAGCGGTAAATCCAGCGCCTGGAAAATTTGGTGGTGAATGCCACCCGGTTCTAAACCTGCCACCTGGGTGGCCCCTACATCAAAGGTAAAGCCACGGCGTCGGAAGGTTGAGGCGCAGCCTCCGGGCAGGTAGGCCTGATCATAGACCTGCACCTGGTAACCCCGTCTTGCCAGGAGGGCAGCCGCGGTGAGTCCCCCGATGCCCGCACCGATGACAATGGCCTTTGTGCGATGGGAAGAAGGGACGTCAGACACAAACGTTACGAATTAGTTTGAAGTTTCAATACTCAATCTTAACGATTTCTCAAGTCTTCCGGGGGGCGGTATAGGCTGAACATAAGTTTAGCCGCAGGCCATTGGGGATCCGGGGCGCAGAACCCCGCTTTCCCCTGACCTGAGGTTGGGGACCCGATTTCCCCGTTATTCACCCGATCAATCCTTAACCCCTTCCAGCCCTTAACCCTCTCCAGTTCAGTTCGTTGAGACAGGAGTTTACCCATGTCTGATTTCCAGGATTTTCTCAAGCACCGCTATGCCTCAGTGGCTGTGGGAGCCTTTAAGCCCGGAACCTTTGCCCAGGCCCGCCAGCTCTATGAAGCAGCCGTCATGACCTATCAAGACGGATTTGAGGGGGCTTATTTGTTTCAGGAGCCCGGAAGCGACCGCGGGGTTTCGGTGATTTTCTGGGACAATCTAGAGGATATGGAGTCCAGTCAAACCGCAGAACATGAGGCAATCTTGGAGAAAATGGCTCCCCTGTTTGATGGGAAACCGGAAACGCGCATCTATGAGCTGGTGTGCGAAATTAAACCGCCCGTTTCCACTGCGGGTTAAGCGGTGACCCCTGGTCTCAATCCCAGACTGTTTTGATGGATTTATTTCAATTGCGACAGGCCCTGGCCGCGCTCATCATCTTTCCCACGGTGTTTGACGATGAGGTGGGCCAAGCCTTTCAGCGGGCCGTGACGGCGGGCTGTCAGGCCCTCAGCCCCACCTCGGATGCCCACCAGATAGCGCAGGCCCTTGACTCCTGCAGTCGCTGGTGTTTGCTATTGCTCCGGACGGCGCAGTCCTGGCCGCACCATTTAGAGAATCGGCTCCGCTATGCCGATAACCCACTGGCTCAGCAATGTTTCAACCAGACCTTGTCGCCTCAGGCCCTGGCAGGGCTCCAACAGGCGGCCGAACAAGATCTTCAGCAGCTACAGCACATTGCCCAGCATGGGCCTAAGCTGCTCTGGCAGCAGCTGGCCAGAGTTCGTGGAGACCAAATCCCATGGATGCCTATCGGTTCGCAGGTCGCCCCTCTTCTAGGAGAGGAACATTGGCCAGCAGCGCTCCCGGCGCTAATGGCTGGCTTTGAGCGCCATGGAACCGGTCTCCTAGCCCAATACAAAACCCTGCGATGGTGCCAGGGGCAGCTCGTGGGAATTGCTGACCCAGACCCGGTGCGCCTCGATCAGCTGGTGGGCTACGAAGTCCAGCGCGAAAAGCTCTGCCGCAACACAGAGGCGCTTCTCCAGGGGTATCCGGCACTGAATGTGCTTCTTTATGGCGCTAGGGGAACCGGAAAGTCCGCTCTCATTAAGGCTCTGATTCACGACTATGGTGATCGGGGCCTACGACTGATTGAAATTAATAAAGCGGATCTCGTAGATCTGCCCGCCGTTGTGCAGCAGCTGGCGGAGATGCCCCACAAATGTGTCCTCTTCGTCGATGATCTGTCCTTTGAAGCCGATGAGGACCAATACAAAGGACTGAAGGTGGCGCTGGAGGGAACCTTAAGGGCTCGGCCAGCGAACGTCGTGGTTTACGCCACCTCTAATCGCCGTCACCTTCTGCGAGAGTTTTTTGGCGATCGCCCCCGCCCTCAGGATGCAGATGAAATTCATAGCTGGGATACGGTTCAGGAAAAGCTTTCCCTCAGCGATCGCTTTGGCTTATCCCTTACCTTTGAACCGGTTAACCAGGCACAGTATCTCCGTATAGTTGCTCATCTAGCCCAGCGGGCTGGACTACACATTGATCAAGCAGACCTAGACTTCAGGGCCTTGCAGTGGGCCAGTCAGCAAAATGGCCGCTCCGGCCGCACTGCCCAACAATTTATCCAGGCCCTGGAGGCTGAGCTTAATCGGGTTGACCCTGACTCTGCGGGAAGGTTCGTTTAAACTCGTCAATCAAGTCGTCAATTTCCTCTAGGGCTTGATTGACATCAATGCGTAAGGTGCCCAGATTAGGTTCATCCAAAAGCCGCACCAGACTGGCTCGCTTTTGGGATAGGGTTGTCATCCAGGCCTGCAACTTTAGGGTATCGATCATAATTTTGGCTGACTTTGCTTGCGATCCACCGGCTTTGAACCCCTATTGTAGAAGATTTTGCTCTGGAGTTCGAAATCCCAATCCGCCGCATTTATTCACCGCATTTACAGGTTGAAAATCTAAGCTAAGCTAGGGGTGAATTCAACGAAGGTATTCTCTGTGCGTTACCGCTCCACGGTCAGTCTCTGTCTTCTGGTTCTTGGGCTGGGTCTACCCTTGACTCCAGCGATGGGTCAAAGCGTGTTGCCCCACACGGTGGAACTGCGCGAAGAGGATCTCCAGCAAACTGGGGTCAGGCTCCTTCGCGAAGCGTTTCAACTCTCCCAGTTTAATCAAGTGCCGCTGGCCTTAGCACGAGCGGAGTTAGCCGTGCAGCTCATTCCAGAGGAAGCCGATGCCTGGTCCCTTCTGGGAGGACTCTACCTAAACGCTGAGAAGCTCGACCAAGGAATTCGCGCCCTGGAAACGTCGCGACGGCTGAACGCCAAGAACGCGGGCGTTCACTTTAGTTTAGGATCGGCCTACTTTCGCAAAGAACAGTATGCGCGAGCAGAGCAGATCTTGCTGGCGGGGCTAAAGATCAAGCCAGACACCGCAGATGCTCGCTTTGATTTAGGCAATGTTTACTACAAACAGTTAGAGTACGACCAAGCCATTGCCCAGTACCAACAGGCCTTTAAATTAGATGAAAAGCTCTGGCCAGCCATTAACAATATTGGGCTGGTGCAGTACGAAGCAGGTCAGCGTGATCAAGCCATGGAGAGTTGGCGCGCTGCTCTAAAGCTGGATGAAACCGCCAGTGAGCCGAAGTTGGCCCTAGGCGTTGCCCTGTTTACGCTGGGGGATAAAACCGAGGGGATTCGTCTAGCCCAAGAAGCTTTGGTCCAGGATAGTCGCTATGCAGAAATCGACTTTCTCATTGAGAATCTCTGGGGTGAGCGGCTTATTGCAGATACCAAACCCCTGCTGAATACGCCCTCGGTCAGGGCCTCCCTTTCGTCTGTCTCTGCCCCACTTCCCGAAGAGAATGAGTGAATTGGGGCAGGGAGATTGCGCCAGTGTTCAGATTCGGGCAGCCCAAGGCACAGATGCGGCCTCCGTTGCGGCCTTGTTAAGCCTCACCTTTTACCCCCAGCGCGGATGGCGCGCCCTGCTGACCCCAGTGATGCAAATGGGCATGCAGCATGAGTTGCTCACCCGCCTGCAAAGCCTGACCCCTGAGATCTACGTTTGCCTGCTTTGCGAGAAAAAGCAAGGCCGGTGGTCGCAATTACTCGGGACCGTTGAATTAAGCCAGCGCCCTGTGCAGGTGCCAGGTCAGTCTCGCCAGAGGGTTCCCTACATCTCCAACCTGGCGGTTCACCCTCAATACCGACACCAGGGCATCGGTGAACGCCTGCTGCAATCCTGCGAGAGCGTTTCCCGTCACTGGCAAGCCTCGGCCCTCTATCTCCACGTTCGCTCCGAAAATCGACCGGCCCAGGCTCTCTACCTAAAACTGGGGTATCAGAAGTATCGGGAACCTCCTACGGCGGCTCGCTATCTATACCGAAAGGACCTGCATACAGCATGTTCCGAGCCGGCTGTCATGATTCATGGATAAAAATTACTCATCTATTTCCAAGATCGGGCATACTAGTATTAATCTTTGTTTACGTGTTGGAAATTAACCCCTGAATTCAGTCTTGCGCAAAAATTCATCCCAGAGTGCCACTGGCCATTTTTGAATTATTTGTTAAGATTTAATTAAGGTTTAATTTCGCCACTTGACAGGGCGTCAAATATGGTTTATGCCGAAAACAATGTCTCAATGGTTGGCTTGACTCCACGTTCCGCAAGTCGATCGAATTCTGACCTTACAATTTTTTGCGATCTCGATGGCCCGCTGATTGATGTGTCGCGGCGATACTACAAAACCTATCGACTTGCGATCGTAGAGACAGTTTATTACTATCAAGCCCAGGGGATAACCTTGCAGCTACTGCCGGTTGAGCAGGATCGTTTTTGGCACATGAAGCTGGAGCGGATTCCCGACCGAGACATTGCAGCCCGGACGGGGTTTCGGGGGGCGCAAATTGACGTATTTTTAGATACGGTGCGGCGGTTGGTAAATCAGCCGATCATGCTCCAAGAGGATCGACTTCAGACCTGGGCAGTAGAGGCTTTAGAGTCGTTGACTCAAGCGGGTGCTAGCCTCTACCTAGTAACGCTGCGGGAGCGTCAGCAAGCCATGCAGAGCCTGAAGCGATTTGGCATCTATCACTATTTCACGGAAGTTTACGGAACCGACGACGAGTTTTCTGCCTACGACAACTACGTGGAATGTAAAGCCGTTATGTTGTCCCGGCTTATGGAGTCGCTGCGTCTGTCCTCTGGGGATGAGGTCTGGATGATCGGAGATACAGAGGCAGATATTTTATCTGCTAAATCCCTGGGAATTCCGGCCATTGCCCTGAGCTGCGGGATGCGTAGCTCAGAATATCTACGGCGCCTAGAACCGGCCCATGTTTTCAGAGACCTTTCCCAAGCAGCTCATCAGGTGATCTACGGCGCTGCCGCAGCCTAGAACCGCCGCAGCCTAGAACGACTCCCCTTACAGCGACTAAGAGGAAGTCGCGAGGTTAGGCGCTAACTGAACAGGGAATTGGGTTCTTACAAGCTTAGATCAGCGATATTTACGGCTGTAAACGGCGCGATCGCCGTTAAGGGGGGATTGTTGAGGCTGGGTAAAGGGGGTTAAACGAGGATTGGACGATAGGCCCACGCCCGAGGAGCTTACCGTATCTGGCTCTTGCAAATACTCCAAGTTAAGGCGATAGCCAACATTGCGCACGGTTTGAATGAGCTGGGGCTGTTGCGGCGAGATCTCGATTTTTTTACGCAGAGAGAGGACGTGGGTATCAACGGTGCGCGGATTGTCGATATTGTCGGGCCAGGCTCGCTCTAACAGTTCGCTACGGCTCAAGGCCTTGCCTTCTGCCTGAGCCAGAACAAAAATCAAACTAAATTCCTGGGGCGTGAGTTCCACGAGTTCTCGATTGTAGTGAACCCGCCGCTGAACCAGATCAATCCGGAGATCCCCATAACGCAGCTGGGAAGGCAGGACCGGACGGGAGCGACGCTCTAGAGCGTGAATACGGGCTAGGAACTCTTGGATGCCAAAGGGCTTGCGAAGATAATCGTCGGCTCCGGCCCCTAGCCCTTTGACCACATGATTTTCATTGTTTTCAGCGGAGATAAAGAGAATCAGCGGACCATTTTGGCGATGCAGCCAACGACAGAGCTCTAAACCATGACCATCCGGTAAGTCCGAGTCAATGACCACCAAATTGGGGCGCTGCTTCAGGAAGACATCCCGGCCCTGGTGCATGTTGGCTGTAAGATGGACAGAGTAGCCATTTTGCTGAAGATGCCATCCTAGCAGGGAGCGAAGATGGGGATTTCCTTCAACGACTTGCACATGGGTAGGTGCCATGGTGCTGAATCACATAAACGATGAGTGTTAAGGTCACCGTAGCAAATCTTTGCAAAACTAACGGTAGCTGTGGCTACTTTCGTTTGTTTTGCCAGGGTTTCCCTGGGATCAGTCCTTAGAAGGCTCAATTGGGGTAAGGTTCCGCTAAATTACCCCAAGCCTTCCAGATTCAATCCAGAGGCGACCTGCGCTAGATGGAACCGGTCTCGGAAGGAGGAGATCGGGGGAATCAGCCCCAATACGGGCACCTGGGTGAGATTCTCTAAGAGCCAGGGCGGGGTGAGATCCTCGATCTGGTGTAGTGCAGTCTCGGACTGGCTGCTGAGGATAATTCCCTTGAGTTGGAGACCCACCTGGCGCGCCAGGGCCACATTCGCAACCGCTTGCCCCAGAGACCCCAGCCGCACCGGGACGACTAGGACCGTGGGGAGTCGCCAGTCCCGCGCCAGATCCGCAACGGTGATCTCGTAGGTGATTGGCGTACCGAGTCCACCCACCCCCTCAATCCAGATCTGATCAAAGCGCTTCTGAAGCAATTCCAGGGTGTGCCACACTTGAGTTAAATCTACCGTGCGCTGTTCCCGCTCCGCTGCAATCGGCGGCGCCAGGGGCTGCTCGTACCACAGGGGGGTGATCTCCTGAGACGACTGATCCAAAGAGAAGTGGGTTTGATAGAATTCGCGATCGCCGACCCCTGACTGAAGCGGTTTAAAGATTGCAGTTTTCAGGTGAGGCCGGTGGATTTGCCAGTAGGCAGCCAGTAACGCCGTCAGAACCGTTTTGCCCACACCCGTATCGGTTCCAGAAATTAACAGTTGTTGCGCCACAAAAATTGTTCCAAACGATGTGCTGCGCCAGTCAGACTGGGGGAAGGGGAAGGCTGAAAACAACTGCTTCCCAGAGTAATGTCAAGGAGGGCCGGGGTCGGAGTCTTCTGTCTTGAGCCCCAGCAGCATCAGGTCCCCACGACTATCCGGGGTCGACCCAGCGTCCATCGGCCTTGATCAACTGAATCAGCTCAGTCACGCCCTCGCTTTCGGGAACTTTTTTAACTTCCTCCCGCCCACGATATAGGGAAATGAAGCCGGGCTGTTTGCCCACATAGCCATAGTCCGCATCGGCCATTTCTCCAGGGCCATTCACAATGCAGCCCATGACGGCAATATCCAGACCAGTCAGGTGTTGGGTGGCGGCGCGCACTTGATGCAGCACCTCCTCCAGATTAAAAAGCGTCCGACCGCAGGAGGGACAGGCCACGTATTCCACCATGGTTTTCCGCAGTCCCAGGGCCTGTAAAATGCTATAGCAAACCGGAATTTCTTTTTCCGGGGCCTCAGTTAAGGAGACACGCAAAGTATCGCCAATGCCTTCTGCCAAAAGTGTGGCAATTCCCGCAGTGGACTTAATGCGACCATACTCTCCATCTCCGGCTTCGGTCACCCCAAGATGCAGGGGATAATCCATACCCAGCTCATCCATGCGCCGCGCCATGAGTCGGTAGGCTGCCAGCATTACGGGCACCCGCGAGGCTTTCATGGAAACCACGAGGTTGTAAAAGTCTAAGGATTCGCAAATTCGAATGAATTCCAGGGCTGATTCCACCATACCCTCGGGAGTATCTCCATAGGTAAAGAGCATGCGCTC
>NZ_JTHE03000091.1 GCF_000817775.3 Lyngbya confervoides BDU141951 | reverse complement strand
GCGATGATGAAGCAAGTGGTAGCAGCTAGGAGGGTAGGGATCATCAGAACACCGAACCAGCCGATGTAAAGACGATTCTCTGTGCTGGTGATCCAGCTACAGAAGCGCTCCCATGCACTGCTGCTCTCACGCTGTTGGAGAACTGTAGTCATGTTTGCTAATGATTCCGTAAAGAATTTATCAATGGATAATGAGGTATCCATTTGTAACATTAGCATCAATATTTACTTTTGTAAAGTTTTTTCTCGTTTTTTTATTAATAAAACGTTGAGATAAGCGGGCGAAGGGATCAGACAAAAAGCCTGAAGCCTTTGCCAGGCAAGTTCTTCAAGCTTAATGAGAGCGCCAATCAATTTCATGTACGGTTTTTCATCGTTCGCCCCGATCAAAGCAATGGCACCCTCATGGTTGAGGACTGGAACAACCAAGAGGGTGAGGGAAGCTTAATCCGTTACGATTGCAGTCGGGCGGCAAGACGATCTTGAGAGCGCAGGATTTTTCCGGCCAGCATCGCGGCCCCAAACCCGTTATCAATGTTGACCACACCCACCCCAGTGGCGCAGGAATTAAGCATGGTGAGGAGGGGAGCGATCCCACTCAGATTTGTGCCGTAGCCCACACTGGTGGGAACTGCAATCACAGGACAATCCACCAGCCCCGCGACGACGCTGGCTAAGGCGCCCTCCATGCCCGCCACTACGATTAGGACGTCGGCCTGAGCAATGGCCTCCAGGTTACTGAGCAGTCGATGCAGCCCCGCCACACCAATGTCCCAATATCGCGTCACTTCGCAGCCAGCATAGGTGGCCACGAGGGCCGCTTCCTCGGCGACGGGAATATCGGAGGTCCCAGCACAGACAATCCCAATGTGCCCTGGCAGCACCACCGTTGGCGGCTCACCCAGGGCACACAGTTGTGCTGCTGAAAAGTAGGTACTCTCCGGTAGCTGTAACTTGATCTGTGCGTAGACCTGCGGAGTAATTCGCGTCGCCAGGGCGCAGCAGTGACGCGATCGCAAGGCCTTAAAAATTTCTACAATCTGATCAACGGTTTTTCCAGGCCCCCAAATCACCTCCGGGAATCCAGTGCGCAACGAGCGGTGATGATCGACACGCGCAAATTCCCCGACTGGTTCGTAGTCAAAAAATTTCAGTTGCTCTCCGGCTTGTTCTGGCGTGATCTGCCTAGCAGCAACGGCTCGAAGGATTTGCTGCAACCGTTCGTTTGAATCACCCAATCGTCAAAGGTCCTTATCCAAAGCGTCCCGACACATAGTCTCGAGTATAGTCCTCTTTGGGGTTGGTAAAGATGTTGACCGTGTCATCAAATTCAACCAGATAGCCAATCTTGCCACCTTCTGGGGTGGCTTCGGCGTTAAAGAAGGCCGTACGATCCGAAACCCGCGAGGCCTGCTGCATATTATGGGTCACGATGATAATGGTGTACTGCTCCTTCAGCTCCTGCATCAGCTCCTCAATCTTCAGGGTTGAGATGGGGTCCAGGGCCGAGCAAGGTTCGTCCATGAGAATCACCTCGGGCTCAATGGCAATGGCGCGGGCGATACACAGACGCTGCTGCTGTCCTCCCGAGAGAGATAAACCACTATCCTTCATTTTGTCCTTGACTTCATCCCAAATTGCCGCCTTACGCAACGACTTTTCCACCAGCTCATCCATGTCTCCGACGTAGCCATTAATTCTGGCCCCAAAGGCAATGTTCTCGTAGATGGTCTTTGGAAACGGGTTGGGCTTTTGAAACACCATCCCAATGCGTCGACGCACCTCAACCGGGTCGATACGGCGATCGTAGAGGTTTACCCCATGGAAGGTAATCAGCCCTTCCACCTTTGCACCGCTCACTAGGTCATTCATACGGTTAAAGCATCGTAGAATCGTGCTTTTTCCACAACCCGAGGGACCAATGAAGGCCGTGATTTGGTTGATGGGAATGTCCAGATAAACACCCTTGACCGCAACCTTGGAGTTGTAGGAAACCGAGACATTCTCCGCCTTGAGCACAGCTTTAGACGGGGTTGCAGAGGAGGCGTTGGCTTGGGACATCTGATCTGGAGAATAGGTTTTGTTAGTCTGCATGGGACATTACCAAAAGTTTTTGGGCCAATCGAAGGACTACGCCAGGGGATATCAACTTATACTCGGTCTTTCTGGAATTTATTCCGGAGAAATACAGCTAGGGCGTTCATCATGAGTAGGATGAACATCAGAACAATGATGCCGCCAGCTGCCAGGGTATGAAATTCAGCCTGGGGGCGGGATACCCAGTTATAGATTTGAATGGGTAAGGCCGTGAAGGGGGTTTGAAATCCTTCCAGGGAAAGGGGAGGGAGGAAGGCAATAAAGGTCAAGGCGCCGATGGTGATCAGCGGGGCAGTTTCACCAATGGCTCGGGAGAGCGCCAAAATGCTGCCAGTCAAAATACCGGGGAAGGCCTGGGGGAGCACCAGTTCTCGCACCACTTGCCAGCGCGTGGTGCCCAGGGCAAATCCCCCTTGGCGCAAACTGTCGGACACTGCCCGCAGGGACTCGCGGGTGGCCACGATGATAATGGGCAAAATCAGCAGAGCAAGGGTCATCGCTCCGGCAAGAATGCTGCGACCGGCCGTGATGGGAGCAGCAATGCGCACAAATAATTCTAGCCCCAGCAGTCCGTAAATAATTGAGGGGACGGCTGCCAGATTGCTGATATTAATTTCAACGAAGCGGGTAAACCAATTATCCGTGGCAAACTCTTCCAGATAAATTCCGGCCCCGACCCCGATGGGAAAGGAAATCAAGGCGGTGGTGATCAGAAGCCAGATGCTGCCCACAATGGCGGAAAGAATGCCGGCGCGCTCTGGTCGTCGGGAGGGAAAATTTTGCAGAAAGCCTAGATTAATGGCCCCCAAACCATCGGTAAAGACGTCATACATCAATAAAACGAGGGCAATAATCCCAACCAAGGTGGCCATCACACTGAGGGTCAAAAAGACTCGGTCCAGGGCATACCGACGCTGAAGGGCAATATTAAAATTTTTATTCTCGGCGAAGGTGATGTTCTGGGAGCTACTCTGGGAAGTCATGGGTTTGGGAATATTGACTGGGGAATTTGGGGGAGACTAACAGCCGAAGGGCCGCTTTACTCGTACTTTTGCTGGAAGCGTCGGACAAACCAAAAGCTAAATAAATTCAGCGTTAGGGTCATCAGGAACAGAGTCATGCCCACCGCAAAGATGGTTTTAAACGCTAAGGAGGTGGTGGGCGTATCGCCTAAACTCACCTGGACGATAAAGGCGGTCATGGTGGCGACAGGCACCCGTGGGTCAAAGGTTAAGATGGGGTTTTGGCCCGCCGCGATCGCCACAATCATGGTTTCCCCCACGGCCCGAGAGATGGCCAACACAAAGGAGGCCACGATTCCGGACAGGGCCGCGGGCAAAACAACCCCAACAATGGTTTCTCGCTGGGTTGCCCCCATCGCAAAGGATCCGTTCCGCAGACTTTGGGGAACGGCATAAATCGCATCTTCACTCAAGGAAGCCACGAGGGGAATAATTGCCACTCCCATCACCAGACCGGCGCTCAGAGCGTTGAAGGTTTGCAATCCTGGAATGATATTTTGCAAAATTGGGGTAACAAAGAGTAGGGCAAAGTAGCCATAAACAACGGTGGGAATCCCAGCCAAAATTTCCAAGGTAGGCTTTAGCCAACGCCGTACCCGGGGAGAGGCGTACTCACTGAGGTAAACGGCTGAAAATAATCCCACGGGCAAGGCCACGGCGATGGCAATCAGGGAGGTGATCAAGGTGGCGACCACCAGCACCGAAATTCCAAATTTTGCGTTTGTAAATAGAGGGGTCCATTCAGTTTCCGTTAAGAAGCGAACAATGGGAACCTC
Source organism: Lyngbya confervoides BDU141951 (assembly GCF_000817775.3). Taxonomy (GTDB): domain Bacteria; phylum Cyanobacteriota; class Cyanobacteriia; order Thermosynechococcales; family Thermosynechococcaceae; genus Lyngbya; species Lyngbya confervoides. The sequence continues at coordinate 154,573 of NZ_JTHE03000091.1, read as the reverse complement.
TTTGAAAAATTCAATGGTTTCAAAAATCAGGGTAAAAACAATGCCCGCCGTGGTCGCCACAGAAACTGCAGCAAAGAGGCCAAACAGAACTCGAACAACCTTCTCGGACCACACACTCAGCGATCGCTTGGGCTTCCAGAGCTGGGAGGTTTGGGAGGTGGGCAGGGGATTGGATCCGGAAGTCATGGAATTGTGTCTCAAGGAGCAGGGAGATAAAAAAGCAGAGGGCAGGCCGAGCAGGGAACCCATGGAGGATTTCTAAAACTCGCAAAGACTTTAGAAACCTAATAGGGGCAGGAGCTACGCGGGCGGAAGCCGAAAGGTCCACCCGCCAGACCCCTTCATCAGAGACTAGGTTTACCGTGCAGCAACTCTTCTAGAGTTCGCTGGCATAGACCTTGGCGAGGTCCACACCCACCACCGACCCACCGGGGAAGGCAGAGCCCACCTTTTGATCAGCCAGGTGCTTGCTCACCACGCCATAGATTTCCTCGGTGAGCGGAACATAACCAGTCTCCGCCACATACTGTCGATTGTCATTATTCAAGTAAAATTCAACAAAGGATTTCACTTCTGGCTTTTCTAGGGCAGGCTTGCTGACATAGATAAAGATGGGACGGGCTAGGGGTTGATAGGTGGTGTTCACCACGGTGGCTTCGCTAGGTTCAATGCAGCCTTCCCCATCATCTGGTTTTTTGTTGTCAATGGCGACGACGTTAACCTTATCTTTATTCTCTTCATAGTAGGCGTAGCCAAAATAGCCTAGCCCCCCTTTGGATCCTGACACCCCCTGAACCACAACGTTGTCATCTTCGCTGGCGGTGTAATCTCCGCGACTGGCCCCTTCCTCACCATTAACGGCATCGGTGAAATAGTCAAAGGTGCCGGAGTCTGTACCCGGCCCGTACAGCTGAAGGGGTTCATCGGGGAAACTATCGCGGATTTGCTTCCAGGAGGTTACGGTTCCTTGAGCTGCGGGCGCCCACATTTTGCTCAGCTCATCCGTGGTTAAGCACTGAGCCCAATTATTTTCAGGGTTGACGACCACTGAAACGGCATCATAGGCAATGGGCAGCTCAATAAACTCAATGCCCGCATCCGTACAAAGCTTGGCTTCTTCTGCCTTAATCGGACGAGACGCATTGGAAATATCCGTTTCGCCCGCGCAAAACTTTTTAAATCCCCCTCCTGTTCCCGAGACCCCCACAGTAATCCTCACCCCTGAGTTGGCGTTCTGATACTCCTCTGCCATGGCTTCGGTAACGGGGAAAACGGTACTCGAACCATCCACCGCAACTTGCCCAGACAGGCTCGAGTCGGCACCACTATCTGTAGAGTTACTGGCGGTTCCGCCCCCACAGGCGGCAGCTAGACCCCCAACCATCACCGTTAGGGAAGCCAGTGTCGCAACACGCTTAATGGACTGGATAGCGGCCATGAAGTTAACACTCCCAAATGATCTTTTTTCACACACCGAATTCACATTACCCAAAAAATACCGAACCAAAGTAAAAACCAGGTTAAGAATAGGTTGTCTTCTGGGACCTTCCAATCCGTCTCGACGGCTCGAATAGGCTATTTTATTCGCTTAGAGAGAATTTTAATTGGGGAGAATTTATAGTGAATCTGGTGGTCCGTGCACAAGGCTGCTGCAGATTGTGGGGTCGGCAGGTTGAGGATCTTCCCCCATCTAGGGAGGAGTAAAAACTACCGCCTTGTCCAGCCAGACCCTGCACGGATCCGTTCCTTTGATAGGTTGGCAAATTGCTAAAAATTTTGTTCCTGAAGCCCCTGCTCCAGCGCAGTCCCCAGATTACACTGGCCCTGGGATTTGGGGTATTGATGGGCGTCACACCGGCCCATCCCGTGCTGTGGGGAATTGCTTGGTTTGCCTTGGGGCCGCTGTGGTTTTTTGGACTGCAGTCGCCGCCCTTGTGGCGGGCGGCTCTATTGGGATTCTGCTGGGGGGTAGGCTACCACGGTACGGCGCTGTCCTGGATCTGGGGGCTGCATCCCATGACCTGGATGGGGATTCCCTGGGCTGCAAGTCTGGCCATTGCGATAGCGGCTTGGGCGTTCGTAACGGTTTGGGGAGCCTTTATTCCAACGCTATGGCTGGTAACCCTTGCCGCCCTCTCACGCCATCGCGTGCCCCCCCTGCTGCGAATTTGGATGGCCACCAGCCTCTGGTGTCTGCTGGAGTGGCTGTGGACTCAGTCGCCGCTCTGGTGGACCTCACTGTCCTATACGCAAAGTCCGCATAATCTGGCAATTTTGCATTTGGGGCAATTTTCGGGACCGGGTCTCGTGAGTGCGGTGCTGGTGTTGGTGAATGGCTGCTGGGCGGAGGCTTGGATTGCCTGGTCACGGTCCAGGCGTGGCCTGGACAGGATGGGGCTGACACAGACGCCCTGGGTAAGGGGAGCCATGGCGGTTTTGATCCTCAGCCACGGATTGGGGGCTCTGATGCTGGCGCAGCCCTTGAACCCCAGTGCCGAAAACGCACTCAACATTGGAATTGTGCAGGGCAACATCCCCACCAGAATCAAGCTGTTTCCAGCGGGCTTAAGCCAGGCGTTTCGAGACTATCAGCAGGGTTACGAACAGCTGGTGAGTCAGGGTGCAGAGGCGGTACTGCTGCCGGAGGGGGCCTTTCCCACCACCTGGAACCCGCGATCGCCACGCTTTCAATCGTTTCTGGCAACTGTTCACCGGCAAGGGATTCCGGCCTGGGTAGGCACCTTTATGCCCCAGGGCGATTACATTACGCAAAGTCTGGTGACCGTGACCCCTGAGAATTTCCAGTTCAGTCACTATGCCAAGGTTAAGCTCGTGCCCCTGGGGGAGTACCTGCCCTGGGAAGAGACCTTAGGACAGCTGATCGGGCGATTGACCCCCCTAAGCTACCGTATGCTTCCCGGTGCCGATGATCAGCAATTGAATACTCCCTTCGGCAAGGCAATCGTTGCCATTTGCTATGATTCTGCCTTTCCGCAACTGTTTCGCGATCAGGTGGCAAAAGGGGGCGAGTTTATCCTATCCGTGGCGAACAATGATCCCTACAGTCATCGGATGATGCTTCAGCACCATGCCCAGGACGTGATGCGGGCGATTGAGAGCGATCGCTGGCTGGTGCGGGCCACCAATACGGGCTATTCCAGCGTGATTAATCCCCACGGAAAAACCCTATGGCGCTCCCAGCGCAATACCTATCAGACCCACCTGGCCACCCTCTATCGACGTCAAGGGCAAACTCTCTATACCCGCTGGAACAACTGGTTCTTACCGGTTCAGGGACTCACGAGCGGGCTGGGATGGTGGAAATGGCACAGGGAGCGTCGCCCAAAAGATACAGGTTGAGACACCAGCTGTTGAGCCGAGGTCGCCCCCGTGGGAGAAGGCCAGCGATCGCCCAGAGATCAGCAATCCCAACTCAGGGCGAGGGCCTGTTTCTTTCCCCCAACTTCAGCATGATTTCAGCATGTTGCTCCCGCCCAATTGGGTAAAAGTAGGTCAGCACGAGCCCCACGAGTAAGCAGAAGGTGGGAATCGGACCAATGGCAAAGCGAATGGCCGCCAGCGCTGAATCAGGCTGCGTTGGTAAGGGAGCCCCCGCCACGGCCTCAAGGAACCCCGAGGCCTCCAGGGCAATGCCCACCAAAAATAATCCTAAGGCCAAGCCAAATTTTTGCAGCAGCACCATAAAGCCGTAGAAAATTCCCTCTCGCCGCTGACCCGTGCGAAGCTCATCTAAGTCAATGACATCCGGAATCATGGACCAGGGCACCAGATAGGCCGTGGAGACGCCAATTCCTGCCATGATAGCCAGGACATACATCAAGCCCACCTGACCGGGTTGAAGAAAAAACAGTCCAAATTGCGCCACAATCCAAGACCCCATACCCATGAAGTAAACGGCCCGCTTGCCGTATCGTTGACTCAACCGACTCCAAACAAAAAGCATCAGTAAAGCAGTGCCCTGAACCCCAATTAGCACCGGAGGCACGTCCGTCTGTTTGAGCTTCATGCAATCAATGACGAAGTAGGGAATAATGCTAGCGGTCACCTGGACCCCCAACCAGGAACACAAATAAATCCCAATCACGTAAAGGAAGGGGCCATTGCTAAAGGCAATCTTAAACTGGCGCAGGAGGGGCAGAGGGGCAGCGGAGGTGGTTTCAATGCGTCGTTTCTCAAAGGCCAGCGCCCGCTTGCGAGTGCCAAACACACACCAGTAAATGGATAAAACCGAGACTACCGCACAGATGGCCGCAAGAATCAGGTACTGCACATCGCGCTGGGACTCTGGAATGAGCTGAAACACAATCTGGGCCACAATCAACGATAAGATACTGCCCCCAATGGAAAAGGCAAACCGAAAGCTGTTCAGCTGCGTCCGCTCATCAAAGTCCTGGGTCAGTTCTGGGGTCATGGCCGTGTAGGGCAAATTGACCACCGTGTAGAACACCTGGGAGATGGCACCGATAATGACGTAGTAGGTAAACAGCCACCAGCCTTTGGCAGCCCCGTCCAGCCCTTTGAATCCAGGCACAATCCACAGCAAAAAGAAAAACAGACCAAAGGGTAGCGCGCCATAGAACATCCAGGGTAAACGCCGCCCCCAGCGCTTCGAGCTAGTTTTATCCGTCAGCACTCCCACAATGGGATCGTTGACGGCATCCCATATTTTGCTAATTAATAGAATGCTTCCGGCCAGCCCCGCCGGAATACCCGCCACATTTGTAAAAAAAATGAGCTGAAAGAAAATAATGATATTGGCGGTAATCGCCGGTCCCAAATCCCCGGCCCCAAAGGCCAATTTAGTCCAAACACTCAGGGGCCGATCCAGCTCGGGGTGCGGGGGGCGATGACGAGAAGAGTCCATATCTCAAAGTAGCAAAGGCTTGCTCCCCCATCGTATCGGGGGAAAGGCACGCTTTCGCGATTCCTGGGGTTATGTTCACCGCCGAGGGGACTAGGGGCCAAGGGCGGTTCTCCAGGCGGTTCCCTCCGATTGCGGGATTCGGCACCCGCCACGGCCTGCGTTATCGCCCCTGACCCCTGAGGGGTCGATCATTGATCCTCGTTCAGCTGGACCAGTTGATCCAGGTATTGGTCGGTATTGGCGATCGCCCCCGCTTGCAACCGAAATAGTTTTTCGTCTTCCTTCACTAGGAGTTGAATTTCAATGAGCTGCTGGAGGGCCTTGCGCAGACTACTGTGGCTCAAAAACGCCAGGGCCCCCTCCTGCTTCGCCTTGGACAGCAAACACAGAAGCGGCACAAAGGAGAGCGATCCCTTCTCTTCCAGAATATTCTGCACCTGCTCAATGAGGGTTTGCCACTGCTGCCGATCCATGGCTGTGATTGCTTCGGATCGAAACTCGGATTCATCCTGGGGATTTTCCTCCAGCAGGAACAGTTCCTTAAATCCACTATCGGTAGTCTCTAGGCGAATTTTTCCCTCATTCGCCACGTTGGCAATAAAGGCACTGAACTTTGTAAAGGTCCCCTGCTGATTCGGCGTGTAGACGTAGGTAGCCCCATGATACCTGGAATTAATGGTGCGCATTAAGCGTCCAATGGTTTCAATTCTCGTACTTTTTCCCTGCTCAAGGGCCGCCTCAATGGCCTCCAGCAAACAGCCCACGGCATCCTCGTAGGGCATCGGCGCAGCGTCCTGCTCTGGGATCTGCGAGGGCGAAGCTGGGGTATCTAGCTCATGTTCCGTAACCCACAGTTCCTTCACCGAGACAAATTCATCGGCACTGAGCATCAAATGTTCGCTGACCTTGTCTGCGTGACCAATGATCGTGACGGTTTTCCCGAGATCTTTCAGGGCATTGACCAGGGGAATAAAGTCCTTATCCCCGGTCACAATGATAATGTGCTGCAAGCTAGGGTCGCGGTAGACAGCATTGAGGCAGTCCACCGCGAGCTTGACATCTGAGCTATTGGCCTTGCCCATGGACACATAGATGGGTTCAAAGCCCAAACTATAGAGGGCCTTGACCACAACTTCTTCCTTATTCAGGGCGGGGGAGGCCGTGACATTACGTCGCCAGCCTGGACCCAACTGCCGTCCAGACCAGTTGGCGTAGACAATTTTCAGGCGGGGATGCCCCAGCGACTTGGCATAGTCCACCAACAGCTCCGCCAGGGGCGCACTGGTGCCCTGGGTCGGTACGCGCACATTTTCATAGTCCCAGAAAATCGCGATTTGCTGCCGTTCAGGTTCCTGAGGAGCAGGTTGCCCCTCGTCCAAGGGCAGGGGATCCAGGGGACTGGGGGGCAGACCGTCGCGTCCAGAACTGCGGCGATCGCTGACGACCACACCCGTTGCCGTAGAGGCGACGGCGATCGCGCTGGTGTAGGCGGCTTGCTCAAGATTGCGCGTGAGCCCCAGCCCCAAGCCAAAGCTAATCCCCGCCACCACAAGACCCGCCTGCGCTTTTGATCGGTTGAGCATAAAATATCCACAGCATGCTGAACCACCCCTCCTAGAAGAGCTGGGCGCTCTACGCTCAGCGGGTGATTTCGGTCAAGGGTTAGTGACATCCTCCCGACGCTGACCTGAGTACAGGGACAGCGCGGGCTTCCCAAGATCACTCTTGAGATTTTCTGGTTGTTCCCTTGCGGGGTTTCGCCTCTGACCTCGATTGAGTTGCCCCAATTCTCGGCAGACCGACTGCACAGACGCTTTCGATTCCCCCAAGCCCTGGGGTACTAATGAGGGCTAGCCCTCGATTGCGAAGGACTTGACCAATCGCGACATCTCTATCTGTTGTGTATCCACACTCAGGACAACGATACATCCTCTTGCTCAACTCTTTCTTGACCATTGCGCCACACTCAGGGCAAATTCGGGACGTGCCCCGAGCATCAACCACCCTGAAAAACTTGTCGCGCTTCCAGCACACGTACTGGAGAATGCTTCGGAATTGCCCGAATCCACCATCAAGCATCTGCTTGCCCAGAAAGCCCTTTGCCATGACGCGAAAATCTAGGTCTTCCATGAAGACCATATCTCCAGCATCGCAAAGGGCGTGAGCTTGCTTGAAGTGAAAGTCTTTTCGAGTGTTCTCAATGGTGTGATGCATCCGAGCCACCTTGAGGCGTTGCTTCTCGTAATTCCTCGACCGCTTTTGTTTTCTACTCAGCCTGCGTTGCAGCAATTTCAGCTTGCTTGGCATCTGCTTAAAGAACTTGGGCGGCTTGACCAGCACACCGTCACTCGTTGCGAGAAACTTCGCCAGTCCTACATCCACCCCAATGGGATGACCATGGGGGAGGGGATCAGGAACATTGACATCCCATTGAATGTTGAGCAATGCATACCATCTATCGGCTTTCTTAAGAATGCGAACCTGTTTCACTACACAGTCATCAGGAATCGGGCGATGCAGATTAATTGGAATCAGTTCCATTTTCGGCAGCTTCAAATACGCTGCCGTAATGGGATTGTCCTTGAACTGTGGAAACAACAGCGATTTGAATTGCCCGTACTTTTTGAATCGGGGGAATCCAAATCCACGACCTTGAAACCCTTCCCAAGCCTTGTGCAGTTGTTTGATGGCTTGCTGCAACACCTGAGACGGAGCCTCACCCAATCTGGGAAAGGCCTGCTTAGCCTGTGGCAGGGCATTCAACTGTTGCACTTCACTGGGAAATTTCCAGTCAGCAGGCAAGATGTATTCCTGCTCAATCGAGCATCGGTCAATCCTACACTTCCGGCTGTGGCACCAGTCCTTGATCTCTCGCAACGCATAGTTATAGGCCTTGCGACAAGTTTCCATCCACTCAAACAAGGTTGCTTGCTGAACGGCAGAAGGATAGATGCGGTAGCGGTAGTTCATGGTCAACATGAATCCATCATACCATTTTTACTGGGACTCAATACTCTAGTAAATGCTTGCGTCATCCCCATCGAGGGGAATCAACAAGCAGCCAGACTCCATCTATCCCAACGCGCATCCGAAGCGAATAGATCGCGGACCTTCTGTTCTCGCACCCTTAGGCGATCAAAAGAGATCTTAGACAAGAGATCTTAGACCTCAATTGTCTCTATTCCACCACATCCATTTGCCGAATCCGCCATTGTCCCTGGTTCAGCACTAGCCGATAATCCACTTTGTAGGCATCGGTTTTCGTATCGGTTGGGGTGGAATTCCCCTGCAGGTAACTTGAGCGCAACTCTTTAACCGAGGCGCGCACAAGGGCCTCAGTCGGACTGGGAGTCGACACAGACTCAATGTTTAATCCCTGCAGGGTGAAGGTGGTGTAGGTGCCCTCAGCCTTAGAGGCATTGGCACTGTTGCGCCAGTCAGACAGCAGGGGATCTACCAAGATCTGGCTAAGCGGTCCAGTTTGATAGGATTTTCCGAGGGCATCCGCTTTAATGGCTTGCCAATCCTGAATAATTTTTTTGGCTGCTTCCTGCGTCAAGGGAGTGCCTGGAGAGACCGATGCCCCTGGGGTAGGGGTTGGCGTCGCTGCAGGCGTGGGTTCAGCGGTATCAGGGACAGGAGAAGCCGTCGGGGGCGGTCCATCGTTGCTGCCATCGGAGGAGGCCCTATTCCCCATGCGCCCAAGGGCCAAGGCTCCCCAGACCACCCCGATCCCCAAGAACAGCGCTAAGCCCCAGCGCCAGATCTTTTGCCGCCCAGAGGCTGGGCGGGGGGGCGGTCTGCGGTCTGATTTTTTTAAAGGCGCACGCTTCGAACGCTTCGGCTTTTTAGCCTGACTTGGTGGGCGCGGGGAAGGCGGAGGGGACTCCACCCTGACCTCTGGTGGGAGAACGGTCGCAGCCTCAGTGGGGGACGGGGAGGTCCAGTCAAAGTCCGATGGCACAAAACCTAAATCAGAGGAGGATTCTGGATGGACGGGGGCTGGCCCTGGCTCTGCCGCCCCTTCCTGCTGAGGTACATCTACGGACTGCAGGGGTTCCGACTCAGCTTTGACCGGATTAACGGCTTGGTCGCTGAACCAGCTTTCCCATTGTTGTTCTCCCTCTGCATTGGCCCAGCTAGACTGCGGATTGGGTAATTCAGGCTCTAGCTTCGCCAGGGCCTCCTGAATGGACTCATCGTTAAAGTAATCCTTCAGCGACACCGTTTCTGTGGCCAGATCCCGATAGTAAGGGTAAACCTCCTGCTGTAGCCACTGCTCCGTATAGAGATAAAGACCCGGAATCAGGTCGGGGGCGCCTTCCGAGGTTTGATAAATATACGAAAGCGCTTCTTCATCGCTGCTTTTCTGAACGAAGGTGATGGCGGCATCGGGCTGCCCGAGCAGGAGCGAGCACATGCCCAGCTCTAGATTCAAATCTTGCCGATCCACCAGGGAGCGGAGCAGTCCCTTAGCCTGACTAATGAACTGAGGCTGCTGTTCGGAAACCCCGCGAGCAACGTGGGTAAAGGCACTCAGGTAGGTGGCCACCGAGGAGGGACGGTCAGATTCTGCGTTAAACAGCTTAAACTGTTCATCCACCGTCAGCGCGTCTCGAATTTGCTGCATGAACATTAAAAAGTCGTTCACGCCTAGCCCCGATTGGTCATCTCCGGTGCCGTCCAGTCCACCGCGCTCATCCAGCATGTCTTGAAGCAGGCTCAGCCCCTCCACACGCTTGGGATCATCCAGGGGCAGCGCCAGCAGCTCCAGCACCCGATAGGGCCGGAGCTTGCTGAGATCACCGGCGATTTCAGACTGAATGTCAAAAAACTTATTTTCATCGGTGAGGAGCTTGAGGCCTGACTGCAGAGATTGCCCGGCGGCTTCACATTCTTCCCGTTGCCACTGTTCCCGCCCTAACTCCAGATAGGCCAGGGCCACAGCCAGAACCACATCATCATCTGCAGGAATGGTATGGTCCGGCATCTGCCGCAGGTCAATGGGGCGATTGAGATGTTCGCGCCCCAGCCGCAGCACTGCATCAAACTCCCCAAACTCCAGCAGAAAAATGAGCCCCCCAGCAAGATGCTTAGGGTCAAGTTCAATCCCCGGTTCATGGACCGAGGACTCTAGCGCTTCCTCTGCTTCTGGCGTGGCAAACAGAGCTGCGAAGGAATCCGGTGCCTCAGCGGGCAGAGACTGGTCGTAATCCTGGCGACGCTGGGGATTAGAGAGGATGGCAAAAGCGGACTGGAGGATTTTTTTGCGCGAGGCGATCGCTGCGTTAGAATATTGCTGCCGCGGAAGCTGCTGCACGCGATCCTCAAAGGCCTGCTGGAGCTGGTCAGGGGTGGCATCAAACGATACCCCTAGGATTTGGTAGTAGTCTAAAGGAATACGCACAGTTATTGGCACAGTTGTTGTCCTTGGCAACAAGGGGTTCGATGTTGACATGGAAAGAGCAGCTAACCAGATCCATGGGCGCGAAAATAGTTGGGACTATCATAACCTGCCCCCTGATCAACGTATACTCTAAAAATTAGACCGGCGTCGACCTCTGGAAATAAGGACAGCGTATTTCAATGGTTCAGGAACGAGTTTTACCGAAGTTTGAAACCGCTAAGGTGCAGATTGCCCGTGATGAGGGGCTGACCATTTATGAGGATATGATTCTCGGTCGTTACTTCGAAGATAAGTGCGCTGAGATGTACTATCGGGGCAAGATGTTCGGATTTGTCCATTTGTACAATGGCCAAGAGGCGGTTTCCTCCGGGGTGATCAAGGCCATGCGTCCCGACGATTACGTCACGAGCACCTACCGCGACCATGTCCATGCCCTCAGTGCAGGGGTTCCGGCAAGACAGGTAGCAGCAGAGCTATTCGGGAAAGAAACCGGCTGTAGCCGGGGCCGGGGCGGGTCGATGCACATGTTTTCAGCCGAGCACAATTTATTAGGGGGCTTTGCCTTTGTGGCCGAGGGGATTCCGGTGGCCCTCGGTGCCGCGTTTCAGGCGCGGTATCGTCGCGAGGTGATGGGAGATGCCTCCGCTGACCAAGTTTCGGCCTGCTTCTTTGGCGACGGGGCCAGCAATAACGGGCAGTTTTTTGAGTGCTTAAACATGGCTTCGCTCTGGAAGCTGCCAATTCTCTACATTGTGGAAAATAACAAATGGGCGATTGGGATGGCCCACGATCGCGCCAGCTCTGACACGGAAATTTACCGTAAGGCCCAGGTGTTTGGGATGCCAGGGTACGAGGTGGACGGGATGGATGTGTTGGCGGTGCGGGCCGTGGCCCAGGAGGCCATCGCCCGAGCCCGGGCCGGGGAAGGTCCCACCCTGATTGAAGCGCTCACCTACCGATTCCGAGGTCACTCCCTGGCCGACCCGGATGAGCTACGGTCCCCAGAGGAGAAGGAAATCTGGCTCGCTCGCGATCCCATTAAGCGCTTTGAAGCCTATCTGATCGAGCAAAACCTGGCAACTCAGGAGGATTTCAAGGGGATTCAGCAAAAAATTACTGCCGTCATTGATGACGCCGTTGAATTTGCAGAGCAAAGCCCCGATCCCAAGCCGGAGGATCTCTACAAGTATATTTTTGCAGACCAGGATTAACGCGCACTGCCTCGGGTTTAAGGACTTAGCTCAGTCAACGCGTCGCCCTTAAACCCCGGCGTCGCGTTGTCATTGTCCTATGATCTATCGCAATCCAGCCCCGACCGTCGATATTATTATTGAGTTGAGGGATCGTCCCCATCGCCCAATTGTGCTGATCGAGCGCAGGTTTGAACCACTGGGCTGGGCGATCCCCGGTGGGTTTGTGGACTACGGAGAACGGGTGGAAGCCGCTGCCCTCCGCGAAGCTCGGGAAGAAACCAGCCTCTCGGTACAGCTCATTTCTCTGCTAAATGTTTACTCAGATCCCGGCCGCGATGATCGCAAGCACACCCTGAGCCTAGTCTATATTGCCGAGGCCCAGGGGCAGCCCCTAGCTGCAGACGATGCGCAAAATCTACAGGTGTTTGATCTGTGGGATCTGCCGGCAAACCTCTGTTTTGATCACGATCAGATTCTGGCTGACTATCGCCGTTATCGCGATCACGGGATTCGCCCCCTACCGATAAATCCCTAGGGCGCACAGGCAGGGAGAACCCTCTTCAACCCGCCTTTGCGCCACAGGTTACCCCAACAAGCTTCAAGCCCCAACAAGCCTCAAGACAGTGCATTCTCAATGGCCGCAACTAATTCTGGAGCGTCGGGACTCACTGCACTTTTGAAGCGCGCCACCACTTCCCCATTTTTATTGACTAAAAACTTCTCAAAGTTCCAGGCGACCTCTCCGGCGGGTGGAGTTTGGGTCAGGGTTTGGTACAACGGGTGCTGATCAGCGCCCTTAGCGTGAACCTTCTCAAATAGGGGGAAAGTGACGCTGTAGCGAGTTGAGCAAAACTGCTGAATTTTTTCCAGCGAGTCTGGCTCCTGTTGTCCGTAGTCATTGCAGGGAAACGCCAGAATTTCAAAGCCCTGATCTTTGAACCGATCGTAGAGCTGCTGGAGTCCAGCATACTGGCTGGTGTAACCGCAGTAGGAGGCAACGTTCACAAGGAGGAGGACCTTGCCTGCATAATCTCCCAGGGTGATCTCTTGACCGGTGATGGATTGAACGGAGATGTCAGAAATGGATTGAGTCATCTGGGATGCTTTTCAAACAGCGTCTTTCACTGTAACTTAGACCGGAATGATTTAGGATGGCTTTAGCCCTGTCTCACCAATTTTGACCTGCCTTTATGAGTCAGATCCACAGTATCTCCGGTCGCGGTATTCCCCTCAGTGGCAATGATATCGACACCGATCGCATTATTCCGGCACGGTTCCTCAAATGCATCACCTTTGATGGGCTGGGAGAGCAGGTGTTCGCTGACGATCGCGCCCAGGCGCAGGGGCAGCACCCCTTTGATCGATCTCCGTACCAGGGAGCGTCGGTGCTGGTGGTCAACCGTAATTTTGGCTGTGGGTCTTCCCGTGAACATGCGCCCCAGGCGATCGCCCGCTGGGGTATTCAAACGATCATTGGCGAAAGCTTCGCAGAAATTTTCTTTGGCAACTGTATTGCCCTGGGGATTCCCTGCGTGACGGTGGAGTCTGAAACAGCCCAAGCTCTGCAGTCATCACTTCAGCGCGATCCAACCCTGAAAATCAGGGTGGACCTGGAGGCCCTGCAAGTCACCTGGGGCACCCTGAGCGCCCCCCTAGAGATTGCCGAAGGCCCCCGCCAAATGTTTCTCTCAGGGACCTGGGATGCCTGTGGGCAGTTGGTGAGCCAGGCGCAGAATACTCAAGCGATCGCGGCAAGCTTGCCCTACACCCATTGGTAGATGGCCAATATGCATCTGCGAGAGTCCAGGACGGTGATGCAATCGCCAATGGCCGCCTCCTTATCAAGCCCTTCACTGACAGACCAAGCTATTTCAGGAGATCTCGGGCTTCTCCCGGCTGGCTACTGCCCCTAGATAGTGGGCTAGCGCTTTGACGGAGAATGAAGCTGATCCTCTTCCAGGGACTGAGCGGACCGTTTTCTGAATTCTTGAGCCAAAATGCCGTACTTGGGGGCAAAGACCATCACCAGCAAAAAAAGGATTGTTAGCAGGACAACGATGCTGCCACCCGTCGAGATATCAAAGTGATAACTCAAGTAGGTGCCGAGCACACAGGACAGGACGCTACTGGCAACGGCATACAGCAGCATATGGTCAAAGCGATCGCTGAGCAGATACCCAATGGATCCGGGGGTGACCAGCATCGAAATCACGAGAATGATGCCCGCCGTTTGCAGGGCGGCCACAATGGTGAGCGCCAGCACTGACAGCAGAGTATAGTACATAGCCTGGGTACGCAGCCCGATGGCTTGGGCATGGTTGGGATCAAAACAAAACAGCAGCAGATCCTTACGCCGCAATAAAATCACTGCCAGGGTGATCGATCCGGCAATCAAGGTCTGGAGAATGTCTTGCTGAGAAATGCCTAGCACATTGCCAAACAGAATGTGAAACAGATCAACATTGCTCGGAATTTTGGTCACCAGCACCAGACCCAAGGCGAAGAAGCCAGTAAACACAATGCCGATGACGGCATCCTCCTTCAGCCGGGTTTTGGATTTGACGTAGCCGATGGCCACCGTTGCCCCAAAACCGAAGGCAAAGGCGCCGATCGCAAAGGGAAGGTTCAGCGCATAGGCCAGCACTACGCCGGGAACGACCGCATGGGAAATTGCATCGCCCATGAGCGACCATCCCTTTAGGGTGATATAGCAGGAGAGCACAGCGCAAACCAGGCCAACAAAGGCGCTCACCCAAATCGCCCGCAGCAAAAAAGCATATTGTAAGGGCTCAACCAGCCAATCCCACAGAGCAAAAGCAAACACCGCTGAATTCATGCGTCCCCCTCAACCGATAAACCGGGGATTCAAGTTCAGGATGGGAAGGCCACCAAAGGTTAACTCCAGATTCTCTTGGGTAAAGGTTTCCTCGGTTTTACCTTCGGCCAGAATGGTACGGTTGAGCAGAATGGTGCGATCGCAAAAGGTTGAAATTGAGGCCAGATCATGGGTGGAAATCAAAACGGTGTGCCCCTCCTCCCGCAGCTGAATCAGCAGGTCAATGATGCCCTTCTCGGTCTTCACGTCCACTCCGGTAAACGGTTCATCTAGCAAGAGGACTGTTCCACCTTGGGCCAGGGCACGGGCCAAAAATGCCCGCTTTTTCTGACCGCCGGAGAGTTCACCAATCTGGCGATCGCGATACTTGACCATCCCAACCCGCTCCAGGCTTTCCATCACCAGGCGACGATCTTTCTGGCTGGGAATGCGTAAGACATTCATATAGCCGTAGCGACCCATCATGACCACGTCAAACACACTGACCGGAAAGTTCCAGTCCACCTCATCGGATTGGGGCACGTAGGCCATCCACTGCTGCTTTTGTGCCTTTTCCACCGGAAAGCCCCCAACAAGCACCCGTCCCTGGCTGGGTTGCAAAAAGCCCATGATGGACTTGAACAGGGTGGACTTGCCGCAACCGTTTGGCCCCACCAAGGCAGTAATGGTGCCGGGTTCGACGGTGCAGGTGGCGTTGTAAAGGGCTAATCGGGCATTGTTGTAAGTAACGCTGACGTTATCCACGGATATATCGAGACGGGGGAAGGAGGTTCGCATAGTGAGGAATCGCTTGCTTGATGTTCTGGAGGGACGAGATGGGGGGGTCTGGATATCGCGTTCAAAAGACAAAACTGAACAAGGGGCCGGCCTGCGCCTCGCGCCCAACCCCGGTGAACTCACTGGGAACGACTACCTGCTAATAAACCGTTGGCAATTACACGGGCATCATATTCCAGGAGATCTAAAAAGGTGGGGACCGGCCCTTCCTGCGTCGAGAGAGAGTCCACGTAGAGATTGCCGCCAAAGCGAGCGCCAGTGGACTGAGCCACCTGCTTTTGGCCTTCGTCGCTCACGGTACTTTCACAAAAGATCGTGGGAACGTCGTTGATTTTGACTTTCTCAATCACGGTTTGCACCTGTTTGGGGGTGAACTGCTGCTCAGCGTTAATCGGCCACATGTAAATCTCCTTGAGACCATAATCCCGCGCCAGGTAAGAAAACGCCCCTTCACAACTCACCAAAAACCGCTGAGTAGCAGGGACTTGATCTAAATCAGCGGCCAGTTGAGCATCGATGGCCCTCAATTGTTTGCTGTAGGCGGCTGCATTGGCGTTGTAATCATCGGCATTGTCAGGGTCGAGCTCCACAAAGGCTTTGCGGATATTTTCGACGTACACCAGCGCATTGCGGGGCGACATCCAGGCGTGGGGGTTAGGTTTATCGGTGTAAGGTCCTGACGCGATAGGAATCGGTTCAATGCCCTCCGTCAGAATTACCGACGGCACATCCCGAAGGTTGCCCAGGAACTGATCGAACCAGCGCTCCAAGTTCATGCCGTTGTAGAGCAGTAAATCCGCATCCTGGGCTTTCACAAGGTCGCTAGGAGTCGGCTCATAGCCATGAATCTCTGCGCCAATGCGAGTAACGGAGACCACCTCTAGCCTATCTCCGGCCACATTCTGTGCCATATCAGCCAGTACGGTGAACGTGGTCAAAACCTTCTTTTTACCCTGGTTTTCAGCCTGGGCCTCTGCAGCAACTTCGGTCGCCTCCTCTGCGGGGGTCTCTGGCGTCGCCACATCCGCACTCCCACAACCGGTCAAACACACTCCTAATGCCAAACCAGACGCAAGTATCATCCCTTGGAGAGAAAATGATGTCGCCATGATGATGCAAGCAATCTCATAATCGTTTCATATTTCATTTTTATCTCATAATTGCACCGTAGGCGATTGCTTCAGGTTTCGTTACATTTGCCGATGAGTTTCCAGGGGAGGATTTTCCCGGTCAAGGCGGGCGAGTTCCTATCCAGTTTATCCAGTCTAGGGAAGGCGGGTGAGTGCATCGGTATGGTATAAGGGGAACGATGGCGATGGAGCTCGCCGAAACCGCCCAGCGTTTTAAGCCTGATCACAACGCAATTGGCTGATGGCTCCTACTGTTCCGGCTTGTAGCGGAAAGGTAGGGCAGGGTCTTGTATGGGCTGAGGCACATCTGTCGCTACAGGTCACGTTGATTCACCGACGCAACTGCAACGTGGCGCTATGTTAGAGAGCATTATCTGGATTTTGTTGATGGGCTTTTTCGTGGGGCAAATTGCTCGACGAATGCGGATTCCGGCGCTGGTGGGCATGGTGTTGGTGGGCATAGTGCTGGGTCCCCACCTGGGCCATGTGATTGCACCAGAGGTTTTGGAAACAGCAGACTCACTCCGCGCGATCGCCGTCATGGTGATCCTGATGAAGGCGGGATTGGGGCTAGATCCAGAAAAGTTAGATCAGCAAAGCAGCGTAGCCCTGCGATTAGGCTTTTTGCCTGCGGCTTGTGAGGCGATCGCCATCGCCTTGGCCTCCATGGTGCTACTCCAGTTTGACTTTGCCACCGGCCTGCTTCTGGGCTGCATCCTGGGCGCAGAATCACCGGCCGTCATTGTACCGGGAATGCTGCGCCTCAAAAGTCTAGGCTGGGGGGTCAAAAAAGGAATTCCAGATGCCATACTAACTGGCAGTGCGCTGTCAGATGTTTTGCTGCTGCTGGTTTTTAGTTTACTACTGACATTTCTGACGCCGAGTGCCGCAGCAGAAATCACCTTGCCGGGAGGGCTCACCCTCACTCCAGTGCAATTGCTGCCGTTTCAAATCATTCTGCAAATTGGCTTAGGAATCGTGCTGGGAAGGTTGACGGCTTGCCTGTTGATCTCCCTACTGGCCAAACAGAGCTGGACGCAAAATGCAGTGCAGGATGCATTGATCGCAGCAGGCTTTGCCCTTTTGCTCGTGGTCTTGGCGGAGGAGTTTCCTTGGTTCTCCGGCTATCTGGCCGTCATGACAACGGGCTTTTTCCTGATTCAGATGGATGCCCCACTCGCACGGCGGCTACGCGGTGGCTTTGATAGCCTGTGGGTCATTGCTGAAATCCTGCTCTTTGTGCTGCTGGGTGCCAGTATTCAGCTAAATGTGCTGGGGAAAACCTGGCTGATTGGCTTAGGGGTATTAGCCATTGGGACTTTGCTGGGGCGATCCCTGGGCTGGGCTCTTGCAACCCTAGGGAGTAACTGGACCTGGAAAGAGCGACTATTTCTGCTTCCGGGTAATTCTGCCAAGGCAACCGTGCAGGCAGCAATCGGCGCAATTCCCCTGGCTCAGGGCATAGAAGGGGGGGAAACAATTCTTGCCTTATCGGCCCTTTCAATTCTGGTGACGGCACCCCTGGGCGCCTGGGCAATTCCCACCTTTGCGCCAAGGCTGTTGGAACGAGGTGAAGTGGACCCAACAAAGATTTCGGTGTCCCGGCGCATTGTCTTGCTAGCGGCCGTCGACACCTCTCCCCTCGCGACCCAGGTGTTGACCAAAGTGGCCGAGTTGGCGCGTCGCAGCGATGCTGAGGTGGTCGTGCTCCACGTCCTTCGCATCGATGACCCACCAGGGATTGATTCGCTCCGCCTGCAGACCAAACACCTCCTGGCAGATATTCGGTATCAATTTGTCACCGCCCATGGCTCGGTGCCCGAGGAAGTTGTGCGTACCGCTCAAGATTATGGCGTGGCAGAAATTGTAATCGGCAAGCGGGGGCACCGTCCTCTTGATGAGGTGTTGGTCGGGTCAGTTTCTCAAGCCGTTCTAGGAAGCAGCACCATACCCGTGGTGGTCGTGGAAGCGGATCTAGCCACACCCGATCTTCGTTAGCAAACTATCCTTCGTACTGAGGACTGGGACGGAGATCTTGATCGACGGGGGAAACCAGGTCCCGCTTTGAGCACCCAGGGAATCGAGTCTCAGCGCAGCGCTGGCGCACGATCCTCCAGTAGGGTTTGGGTCACAAATTTTGCAACCAGCTGATCATAGCGATCGCCCCCCACCTCCGCCACGTTATTATGTCCGGCTCCGGCAATTACCTGAATGGTCTTAGGTTCAGCACTGGCGTCATAGAGCTGCTGCGACATGGCCACCGGAATCAATGCGTCAGCGGACCCATGAATCAGGAGCTTGGGCGGCACCAGCTTTGCCACTTTGGCCATGGAGTCAAAGCGCTGGGTGAGCAGCAGATCAAGGGGGAACACCCGTGGCCAGCCCTGAAGCTGGGCCAGATCCTGCATAGAGGAAAAGGAACTTTGAACAATGATCCCGGCAGCGTTCGGATGCTTGCGCACCAGGTCAATGGCGATCGCCCCCCCCAAAGAATGACCAAACACCACAATCTTTTCGGCGGGAATGTGGCGATCATTGCGCAGGTAGGACCAGGCAGCTTCCGCATCATCGTACACCCATTCCTCACTTGGAAAATCGCCATCGCTGTTCCCGTAGCCCCGATAGTCAATCAGCAAAACTGATAAACCCTGCCGATGGAACCGCTGGGCGAGGCCCAGATTAGCCGCAATATTAAAGCCATTGCCGTGCAGATAGAGCAAGGTTCCCTTGGGATCTTGGGCCGGAATCCACCAGCCGTGGATGCGTTGAGCCTCGTTGCCGTCCGTGGGCACGGCAATCCAAACCTCCTCATAGTCCAACTGGATCTGGGCAGGGGTTACATCAACCCCCCGCGAGGGCTTAAAGATGAGTTGCCGCTGCTGTGAAT
Organism: Lyngbya confervoides BDU141951; assembly: GCF_000817775.3. GTDB lineage: Bacteria > Cyanobacteriota > Cyanobacteriia > Thermosynechococcales > Thermosynechococcaceae > Lyngbya > Lyngbya confervoides. Next base: position 135,458 of record NZ_JTHE03000091.1, on the reverse strand, counting down.
AGACCAGTCCACAGGCAGAGACGTATAGAATTCCAAGGCCAGTGAGTAATCCCATGCCAACCTGCTTGCCTCTAGAAGGACGCCGCGAGCAGGGCTTGCGCGGTTGCGATCGCTGACTTGACTTGAGCAAACCCGGTCCCCCCAAAACTGTTGCGAGCTGCTACCACCTGCTGAGGCGCGATCGCATCGTAAATATCGGCCTCAAACTGGGGATGTAGAGCTTGCCATTCTACCAAACTCAAATCCTTCAGGAGCTTATTTTGACTCAAGCAGGTTTTCACAACCAAACCAACAATATTGTAGGCTTCGCGGAAGGGCACCCCCTTGGCGGCCAGGTAGTCCGCCACATCGGTGGCATTGGAGAAATCCTCCGCCACGGCGCCATTGAGGCGGTCAGTCTGAAACACCAAGCCTTCCTGGAGCAAAATCGTCATCGCTTCCAGACAGGACTTCACGGTGTTGACCCCATCAAAGAGGGCTTCCTTGTCTTCCTGCAAATCCTTGTTATAGGCCAGGGGAAGACCCTTCATAATCACCAGCATCGCCTGGAGGTGGCCAAAGACACGCCCAGTTTTTCCACGCACCAGCTCCGGCACGTCTGGATTTTTCTTTTGAGGCATAATGCTGGACCCGGTGGCGCAGGCATCGGTCAGGATCACAAACTTAAATTCCTCCGAAGCCCAGAAGATAATTTCCTCGGCCATTCGGCTTAAATGGACCATGATCAAGCTAGCGGCACAGAGAAACTCTATGGCAAAGTCGCGATCGCTCACACCGTCTAAGCTATTGGCATAGACCCCTGTGAATCCCAGTAAGTTTGCGCTGAACTGGCGATCAATGGGAAAGGGAGTTCCAGCTAAGGCCCCAGATCCCAGGGGAGAAATATTGACGCGTTTCTGAACATCCTCTAGGCGCTGCCAATCTCGCTGGGTCATTTCAAAGTAGGCCAGCAAATGGTGGGCAAGGCTGAGGGGCTGCGCCCGCTGGAGATGGGTATAGCCCGGAATCATCGTTTCCACATGCTGATCGGCCAGAGTCACCAATACCTGCTGAAACTGGCGAAGTTTTACCTGAATTTGCTGAATTTGATCCCGAAGGTAGAGCCGAATATCCGTGCCCACTTGGTCGTTGCGCGATCGCGCCGTGTGCAGCTTTTTGCCAGCCGCCCCAATGAGTTCGGTCAGCCGTCGCTCCACCGCAAAGTGCACATCTTCTGCCTCAATTCCTGGCTGGAATTCCCCCGATCGGTATTCTTGGCGAATGCGCTCGAGTCCCTGCACAATTTGCTCCGCCTCTTCCACGGAAATAATGGCCTGATGAGCGAGCATTCTCGCGTGCGCTTGAGAGCCCGTGAGATCGTACTCAATTAAGGCTATATCAAACCCAATGCTTGCGTTAAACACTTCAATGGCTGGATGCAGAGCCGTTTCGAACCGTTGGCTCCAGGGTTGGCTAGCGGGAGGCTGAGGGGAGTGGGGCAAGATTTTGAGTCCTTTTTAATGGGCCTTAAAATTTAATAGGCCGTAAAACTTCTCACAATATACCCAAGGACGAAGCCAATTCCGAGTGCCCACACCTGCCCCGACTCAATAAAGTTGTTAAACGCCCCACTAACATCCTGCCCAAGATTATCGTTAAAGGTCTGAGCGACAATAATCGTCTGGGTGGCTTGGGCTGGAGCCGCCAGGGATTCAAAAATAGGGGTCGGCAAGGGCGGGTTTGACATGGCAAAATCGTCCTAAATCATCGGGTGGAGAGAAGGCACCCTTCATTATTCCCAATTCACAGGATCCGTTGATCTTACCCTTTCACCCCACTGGCAGCCTCTGAAGGCACAATGTAGCGCTGCATCAACAGAAAAAAGACCAAAATTGGCGCAATGGAGATCACAGAACCCGCGGCAATCAGGCGCCAAACCTGGGTGAAGGTTCCCGCTAGGTTCGCCACCCCCAACGGCAGCGTATAGTATTGGGGATCATCCAGGACAATTAAGGGCCAGAGAAAATCACTCCAAGAGCCAATAAACACAAAAATAGCCAGGGTTACCAGGGCTGGGCGTACAGAGGGCAGCATCACGTTCCACCAGATGCCCAATTCCGAACAGCCATCCATTCGCGCTGCCTCCTCTAATTCTTTAGGCACCCCTAGAAAGGCCTGACGCAGCAGAAAAATACCAAAGGCCGAGGCGATCGCGGGGAAGATGACCCCTAAATAGGTATTTTTCAGTCCCAATTGAACTGTCAATATATACAGGGGAATCATCACGATCTGAAACGGGATCATAATAGTAGAAATAATGGCAGCAAAAATAATCCCTTTCCCCTTAAACTCAAGCCTGGCCAAGGGATAGGCCGCCAGTGAGCTGGACAGCAGATTCAGCGAAACGGTTAACCCCGCAACCACGAGGCTGTTCATAAAGTAGCGACCGAAGGGCGCCGTTTGCCAAACCTCGACAAAATTTTGGAACGTTGGTTGCTCCGGAATGAACTGGGGCGGAAACTGGAAGATATTTTCCGTGGGAGACTTAAAGGCCGTACTCAACAGCCATAAAAGCGGGACGAGCATGAGGATTGCAATCAGACTCATCACGCCATAGGAAAACAGGGCTCGAATGGCCTTAGATTGGGCCGGGGGTAGGGGAATCTGAATCATCGACCGACTTTAAAACAAGAGACTTCCATCATAATCTCTAGATCCACAGAGAAAGCTTCCCCAGAAGCAAAGATCATCCCAAGCGTAGCCCTTAGATCCCTGGCCAGGGCCTTCCATGCTGTTCCCCTCGCCCGCTTCCTCGCGGGAATCCTCCCTGCAACCCCAAGGCTGCAATCCAAAGGATCCAACCTGAACAGGTTAATCTAAATAGATTAATCCTCCTCTTCGATCACGGTTCCCCCCGAGGTCACCTGCCTGAGGTGGATATGCTTTCTGCCCAGGTTAATCTCAAACTCGTCGCCGGGCTGCAAATCCATTTTTCGCGTGTAGGCCGCGCCAATCAAAAGATTTCCGTTGGACTGGACAGAAATTCGATAGCTAGCATGACGCCCTCCTGCACCGCGCCCGACGCCATTGCCCACCTTTCCATCTAGCTCAATTCCCTCAGCTTCCAACAGCGCATTCATGAATTTCATCATGTTAATTCGCTCGGATCCATGTCGAGTCTTGCTGACATATCCGCACAGACGCGCCTTCTCTTCCCGGGGTAAATGTTCAATTTCTTTAACATACTCCAGCAGGGCTTGCCCCTCTAAAGGCTTAGATGCACTTGTTCTCTTCTTGCTCATCGGTGTAGAAACTATGGAACTCAGTCAACCACAAAATTAAGGCCCCTGGTTTCATCAAACGAGAAACCCAGGATAGATTCGGAAATTTGCGCCTAGCCATCAATCGCTAGAAAACGCAAATTAAGAGCCTTTGAATAAACCAGATTGAAACCATGGCTATTATACTCATTTTAGATATTTTTATATCATCTCAACCTCAAAAATTAATCCAAATCCCAGCGGTTTTCTCTGTATAAAAAGAAATATTTATCCAGCAAGAATAATCGATCTCATCGGGATATCAGGCCAGCGAAATCAAATTAAAACACGTAATGAACCAGGTATTAAAGCACAGAATGAGGCGGGGTTTGACGCTCGCATCCCTGGGGGCAGTTTTCCTGCTGCAGATGCCCCCAGGGGCACAATCCGCAGGGGCAGCTGAGCCAGATGCCCGCACCAATCTCCAAATTCAGGCCTGCCGTCGGGAGATTAAAACTGCGGTTGAGACCCACATTCATCAACCTCAGATGCGTCGGACGCGCTGGGGAATTTCAGTGAAGTTGGGTCAGGCTTGGAGCGGCCAGTCGCTGTATCAGCATCAGGCCGATCAGCTCTTTCTCCCGGCTTCCACCGCCAAGCTTTTGACCACCGCTGCAACTCTGCAAGCCGTGGCTCCCAACACTCGCATTGAAACTCCGGTCTGGGGATCTGGATCTGTGCCAGCCCTCAAGCATCTTCGCATTGTGGGCCAGGGCGATCCCAGCATCACCGCCACTGAGCTCACGCAGCTGGCGCGTCACCTTCAACGGCTTGGGGTCCGCAGCATTGGGACCCTCATCGCAGATGACCGCCAGTTCACAGGCAGTCCCCTGGTGCCCAGTTGGGCCTGGGAAGACTTGCAAACAAGTGACGGCGTCCCTGTGAACAGCCTGAGCTTCTACCAAAACTCGCTGCCGCTAGATCTCAAGCCCCAATCTCGCGGTCAGGCTCTCCTGATTACCTGGCCGGAAGGGACTCCTCTAAACCCGCCGATTCTGGTCAACCAAACTCGGACGGTGAGTCGCAGCGAACCTGAATTCATTGAGGTGCAGCGTAATCTTGGTGGAACGACGATGGTCATTCAGGGACAGTTGCGGGAGGGATCTGCCGCTGAACGCCTTTGGTATGCGATCGCCGATCCCGCCCAACTGTTCTTACATCGCTTGCAAACCCTTTTAAGGGAACACAAGATCCAGGTGGATCGCAGCATCGTCTGGGACGACCGCACCCCGCCCCCCGAGGGGGAGTTGGACCTCAAGGCTGAACAACCCCTAGGTCAACTTTCCTCGCCCCCCCTAACCGCCCTACTGACGGAAATCAACCGCAACAGCAACAATTTTTACGCGGAGAGCTTGCTGCGGCGGTTATCGCTGGTCAATGGATCTGCCATTCACAAGGCGCCGGTCAACGGGTTCGATCTGGGTCCTTCGAGTTTAGACCAGGGCCTAGCCACCCTAGAAATGGTCCTAACGAAGGCAGGCATTGATCCTAGCGGGTATCGTCTCGCCGATGGGTCAGGCCTTTCGCGCCAGAATCTGGTGAGTCCCAACACCCTCACGGACACGCTCTTAGCGATGGAGCGATCGCCCCATTTTGAACCGTTTAGAAATTCCTTGGCCATCGCCGGTGAGCAGGGCACCCTCAGACAACGCTTCCAAGGAACACCGCTGGTGGGACATCTTTGGGCCAAAACGGGCACCTTAAAAGGAACTGTCACCCTGGCTGGATACCTACAAAAGCCCACCGGCCCCCGCCTCATTGTCAGCATCATGGCTAACGCCTCCGATCTCCCTGGATTAACCCTGCGCCAAACTCTGGACCAGATCCTGGTAAAAATCGCGCAGTTTCCCGCTTGCCAATCCATAGCACCTTCGTCCAGTGGAGTCGGGCTGAAGCCACTATATAATCGTTAAAATCGACTTAGCTGGAGGAGCGAGTTAATTGTTTTAGGACCGATTAGGGATCGTTCAAGTTCCTCCTTTTGTGTTTGCTGTTCCCAATCTTTGTGCGTCTCCTCACTATGACCTCTAGTACCACCAACGTTATCGAAACCCGGGTTAAGCGCAATGGCACCGCCAACCGCGAAGCGACTGCCCCAACCCATGCTGGAGAATCCCCAAATTCTTCCCGCAGCCTTGCCCCACCCCCGGATCCTAGAATCGAGAACCTCAAGCAGGTGCTAGAGTCGCATCGTGACGAGCACCACATGATTGTGCTGCAGGATTTTCCTGATCCCGACGCCCTCTCCTCCGCTTGGGTCTACAAGCTGGTTGCGGAGCAATACGATATTCAGACAGATATTCTCTACGCTGGAACCCTTAGCCATCAAGAAAATATCGCCTTGGTTCGATTAACGAACCTGCCGGTTAGCCGGTGGCAGAGCCAGTCCAAAGGCGGGAAGAAGCGCGAACTATCGGACTATCAAGGCGCGGTGCTGATTGATAACCAGGGAACCACCAGTCAAATCGTCCCCCTCCTCCAGGAGGCAGATATTCCACTGGTGGCCGTCATTGACCACCACAGCTTGCAGGACAATGTCAAGGCTGAATTTATCGACATTCGCACCAACACCCGCGCCACCGCAACCATTATGGTGCAGTACTTACAAGCGGGCCTGTTCAAGCTAGACACCAGCGTCCAAGAGCACGTCAACTGTGCCACAGCACTGATGCACGGGCTACGTTCCGATACTAATCATTTGCTCCAGGCCCAGGAGGAGGATTTTCAGGCTGCGGCTTTTATCAGTCGCTTTTACGATAGCCAGCTCCTCAATACCATCCTCCAATCCAACCGATCTAAGCAGGTGATGGATGTCATTGACCGGGCCTTACGCAATCGGACGGTTTACAACAACTTTACTCTGGCCGGCGTGGGGTATTTGCGCTACGACGACCGAGATGCCATCCCGCAAGCTGCCGACTTTCTGGTAACGGAGGAAAACGTCCACAGCGCCGTGGTGTACGGGATTGTCCGGGCGGAGGGAACCGACTCCGAGGTGGTGGTCGGGTCCCTCCGCACCACCAAGCTAACCCTAGATCCCGATGAGTTCATTAAGGAAGCCTTTGGGAAAGACGCCCAGGGCCGCTTTTTCGGAGGAGGGCGATCCACGGCGGGAGGATTTGAGATTCCCATGGGGTTCTTATCAGGACTCAATGAGAATACCGAGTATGCCAAATTAAAGTGGAGTGTGTTCGACACACAAATTCGTCAGAAGCTGCTGCGACTCATTGATCCAGAAGCCAGCCCCATTGAGTCGGACTAAAGCACGTTAGCCCAGCGGGTCTGAGGCAGGAGTCGCAAGGCGATCCGCTAGCCATGCAGCGGCTTCTCAGAATGAGTTAACATAAATTAATAAATTCTGATAACAAGATCCCTTTCAGCAGAGTCCCGGAGGATTCCATTCAGTGAAGAGTAACAAACGGTGGAGAAGTATTGGCCTTTATGTCCTTTTAGGCATTGTGGTTTTGGCGATCGCCAGCACCTTCGTCAAGCCCCCAACCACGGCCTCAGAAAACTGGCGCTACAGTCAATTCATCAATGAGGTCGAAAGCAACAACGTCGCCAAGGTTCGCATGAGCGTTGACCAAACCGTGGCGGAAGTGACCACGGAGGCCGGCGAAAAGATCCAGGTCAATTTGTCCCCTGACGACCCCAATCTGGTGAATCGGCTGCTAGACAACAACGTTGAGGTTTCAGTGGTTCGCCAGAGCGACGATGGCTTCTGGGTGCGCGCGCTCAGCACCTTTTTGGTTCCCGTAGCCCTTTTGGTGGGACTCTTTTTACTGTTCCGTCGGGCCCAGAGCGGGCCAGGGAATCAGGCGCTCAATTTTGGAAAGTCTAAGGCTCGCGTTCAGATGGAGCCGCAAACCCAGGTTACCTTTAACGATGTGGCAGGCATTGAACAAGCCAAGCTTGAGCTCACAGAAGTCGTTGACTTCCTGAAAAACGCCGATCGGTTCACAGCGGTGGGGGCCAAGATTCCCAAGGGCGTTTTGCTGGTGGGTCCTCCTGGAACCGGTAAAACCCTGCTGGCCAAGGCGGTTGCTGGTGAAGCCGGGGTGCCGTTTTTCTCCATCTCTGGTTCTGAGTTTGTGGAGATGTTCGTGGGGGTGGGTGCCTCTCGGGTTCGCGATCTCTTCGAGCAGGCTAAGTCTAACGCACCCTGTATTGTCTTCATCGATGAGATTGATGCCGTGGGCCGTCAGCGAGGCGCGGGCCTAGGCGGCGGGAACGATGAGCGAGAGCAAACCCTCAACCAGCTGCTGACGGAGATGGACGGATTTGAGGGCAACACCGGGATCATTATTATTGCAGCCACCAACCGGCCCGACGTTCTCGATGCCGCCCTCATGCGTCCGGGTCGTTTTGACCGCCAAGTGGTGGTGGATCGTCCCGACTACAAGGGCCGCCTGGAAATCTTAAATGTGCACGCCCGCGGCAAAACCTTGTCCAAGGATGTGGACCTGGAGAAAATTGCCCGCCGCACGCCTGGATTTACCGGGGCAGACTTGTCTAATCTGCTCAATGAGGCGGCAATTCTGGCGGCTCGACGAAACCTCACCGAGATTTCCATGGATGAAGTCAATGATGCCATTGATCGCGTCCTGGCCGGTCCCGAAAAGAAAGATCGGGTGATGAGCGAGAAGCGGAAAACTCTGGTTGCTTATCATGAAGCCGGTCACGCCATTGTGGGCGCCCTGATGCCGGACTACGACCCGGTACAAAAAATTAGCATCATTCCCCGGGGACAGGCCGGTGGTTTAACCTGGTTTACCCCCAACGAAGATCAGATGGACTCCGGGCTATACAGCCGGGCCTATTTGCAAAATCAGATGGCCGTTGCCCTCGGGGGTCGAATTGCCGAGGAGATCATGTTTGGAGAAGAGGAGGTGACGACCGGAGCCTCCAATGACCTGCAACAGGTGGCGCGGGTGGCGCGCCAAATGGTGACCCGGTTTGGCATGAGCGATCGCCTCGGGCCAGTGGCCTTAGGTCGTCAGCAGGGCAATCCCTTCCTCGGGCGCGACATTATGTCCGAGCGCGATTTTTCGGAAGAGACTGCCGCCACCATTGATGACGAAGTGCGGAACCTAGTCGAGCAGGCCTATCGTCGCGCCAAGGAGGTTCTTGTTAAGAATCGTCACATTTTGGACCTGGTATCTCAGCAGCTAATTGAGAAGGAAACCGTTGACTCCGCTGAGTTACAGCAGATTCTCAATGAAAATGAAGTCACGATGGCCACCATTGCCTAGGCGTTTAAACCGTCAATTAGGAGAACACCCTTCGTATTGATCCCGTAAATCGTTTAGGATTGCTATAAATGGTTGTTCTCCCTGGGGTGATGTGTAGACATTGCCCCTTTTTTTGTCCTAGTAAGGGAGGGGGGGACGGTGAGAAGCCTCTCCCAGGGAGTCTCCAGGGATGGCGATCCCCTGGGGAGGAGGCCACTGAGAAGGACTAGGTGGCACAATAGGAGTGCGATTAGACCATGCATTGAGACTATGCATTGAAACTATGCATCGAGACTATGTCCAGCAGCCCCGAATCCATCAATTTCCCCTAGCCGATCTCAAACGCCGCGCTGCTGCCACCGCGATTGATTTCGGCCTAGCCTGGCTGATCAGCAGCCTTGGAAGCGGGCTATTCGGAGGGGCGATCTTTTGGGCCTGGATTATTTTTCTGCTGGCCTGGTACCTCCTGCGGGTTCTGTGGGTAACCAATAATCAGGGCCAAAGTCCTGGACATTGGGCTTTAGATATGAAGGTTGTACAGGAGAAATCTGGTCGCCTTCCCAGTTGGGAAGGGCTGGTGCGCCGCGAAGCCTCCCTGGGATTTGCCTGCTCTTTATTGATCATTGCGCTGAATAACAGCGCCAGCTACGGTGTATTGCTGTTCTTGCTGACCATTCCAATTGGCTTTGATCTCTGGATCGCCTCCACGGATCGTGAATGGGGACAAACGATGCATGACCGCTGGGGCAAAACCGTCATCATCAACACGACCCGAGGCTACTCCCTGGATCTCAAGATCAAGCAGTGGCTGAAAGAGTTCCAGGCCCGATCGAGATCTTGAGTCGCGCCCCGCGCCCAAAGAATGCCATTGCCTCTGGCAAACCCACACGCTTTATGCGATAATGTGTGTTTGTGTTTGATTAGACGAGAGCAAGCAATCCCATGGCTAAGGGCGTCCGCGTTGTTATTACCTTAGAGTGCACCGAATGTCGCACCAATTCCAATAAGCGATCCAATGGTGTCTCTCGATATACCACCACCAAAAACCGCCGGAACACCACAGCTCGCCTTGAGCTCAAGAAGTTCTGCACCCACTGCAATACCCACACGGTCCACAAAGAGATTAAGTAATCCAGGCAATCGGGTCAACCTGAATTGTCCTTTGGCGCTGAGCTGCCGTTCACCGTTTTTGTTGTTCACTCAAAGTAATCATGGCCTATTTTCGACGTCGAGTGTCCCCCATCAAGCCGGGAGACCCCATTGACTATAAAGATGTAGATCTACTGCGCCGCTTTATTACAGAGCGGGGAAAAATTTTGCCGCGCCGGATCACAGGACTGACCTCTAAACAGCAGCGGGACCTGACCGTGGCCATCAAGCGCGCCCGCATTTTGGCGCTGCTGCCCTTCATCAACCGCGAAGGCTAAGGTCTCTTCTTCAATCGACCCTTGTTGTTGTCCACCGCAGTAGGAATCAAGTCTTCTTGTTTGAAAAAGGCACAATAGTTGAGTTTCGGCTACAGGGAGAGAGTGCCACACAGGGAATGGAAGGGCGGCGAATTGGGGTAATCGATCGTCCCGAAGGGAAAAAGCATTGGGTTGTCATTGATGCATCTGGGCAGTCCCATGTGGTGCATCCCCGCCAGGTCAGTTACTCGGTTTCTGGGCAAACCTACGCTCCAGAGGAGGTTGCTCAGTTTCGAGCTGCCGTGGAGCAGCACCTTGATCCCACTAGTCTTGAGGTGGCTTGGGAACTGCTGACGGAGGAGCAGACCTCGACCACTGCTGAGGATTTATCGCTGCTATTGTTTTCAGAGCAGTCCCCGGTGCTCTGCTATGCCTCCTTTTGTCTGCTCACCGATGACAAGGTTTTTTTCAAGCGGAAGGGCGATCGCTTTGAGCCGCGTTCCGTCAGCCAAGTGGCAGATATTCAGCATCAGATCAAGCGGGAGGCGGAGCGAGAGCAGCAGCAGCAGCGGTTTTACAACGGCTTGCAAGCTGCCATTGCCGGTGACTCGGTGGACTGGACGCCGAGCGATCGGGTCTATCTCAGTGCTGTGGAAAACTTCGCGCTGTTTGGAGAAGAGTCCAAGAGTCGTCTCCAGGCACGCGAGATTCTCAGCCATACGGATTTTGAAAAAACACCAGTGGGTGCGTTTGACCTGCTTGTCGCGCTAGGGTTATGGGAGAAACATGAAAACTTGTTCCTACGGCGGCGCAATATGGCCGATCAGTTCCCGCCTCAGGTGTCGCTTGCAGCAGAGCAATATTTAGACATGCCACCCCCCGATCAAGATCGCGATCGCCGCGATCTGACCCACCTCAAGGTCTACACCATTGACGACGAAAGTACAGCAGAAATTGATGATGGGTTAAGCCTGGAATTTTTAGACGACGGTCGCGAGCGCATCTGGGTTCACATTGCTGATCCCAGTCGTTGGGTTGTGCCCGGCGATGATCTGGACCGGGAGGCCCAGCGGCGCACCACCACAGTATATTTACCGACGGGCATGATTCCGATGTTTCCCCTGGAGCTGTCCACCGGGCCGATGAGTCTTACCCAGGGGAACTGTTGCTGCGCCCTGAGCTTTGGCATTCTTTTGACTCAGGAGGGATCCCTAGACTCCTATGAAATCTGCACCAGTCAGGTGACTCCCACCTACCGGCTCACCTACGAAGATGTTGACGAAATGCTAGAGCTAGGAGTGCAGGCAGAATCCGAGCTGATGAGCTTAGCCAAATGGGCAAAAATTCGTCAGCAGTGGCGTACTCGCCAGGGCGCAATTCAGATTCAGCTTCCCGAACCCTCTATCAAGGTGCAGGGCGAAACGGTCACCATTGACCTGTTGCCCAATTCCATGTCGCGGGAACTGGTGGCAGAGATGATGATTCTGGCGGGGGAGGTGGCTGCCACCTATGGATTTGCCCACGGGGTTCCCCTGCCATTCCGGCATCAAGCTCAACCCGATCTCCCCACGGAGGAAGAACTGCTGCAATTGTCCCCCGGTCCAGTTCGAGCCTGCGCCATTCGTCGCTGCATGCCGCGCAGCGAGGTGAGCACCACCCCTCAACGTCACTCTAGTTTGGGTCTGGAGCATTACTGCCAGGTCACTTCCCCAATTCGTCGCTATGCGGATTTGGTGGCGCATCTTCAGATTAAGGCCCATCTGCGGGGGGACGATCTCCCCTACAGCGAGCTGGATTTAACGCAGCTCCTGAGTACGGTAGCCCCCGTTGCCTACGAGTCCGCGTTGGTGGAGCGTCAAACTAACCGCTACTGGAGTTTAGAATTTCTGCGCCAGCAGAAGGATGAAATTTGGCGGGCACTGGTTTTGCGCTGGCTACGGGAGCATGAAAACCTTGCCCTGGTTTTGCTGGAAGATTTGGGGTTGGAGTTGCCCATGCGCTTTAATCGGATTCCCCATCTCGGAGAGGCCCTGCAGGTTAAAGTTCGGGACGTGGATCCTCGTCTTGACAAGATTGTGCTTGTGGAAGTTCTGGACTCTATTTATCCATGATGGCGGCCTTTGTAGCTTAGACCAGACAAGCTGCCTTGCGCCTGGAACCGATTAAACTCCCGTGACTTCTATCACGGTAGGGCGGTTATGATCGGGGATAATAAGCCTACCCCGTAGCCCCTTCCAATCGACATCAACGTTCATGAGACAGTCCTGGTGGCGATGCTTTAGTTCGCGTTTGTCGAAACGCATTGTGCGATCTGCTTTTTTAAGCATCGTTCTGCTTGAGCTGTTTCTTTTCATTCCGTCCTATATTTTCCGAGAGCGAGAACTCTTTAGAAGTCTCGAAACGGACTCCTTGACAACGTTGCTGACCCTGCGGGGCACCCTTGCCACGCCCCCCCCGGAGGAGGATAACGCCAACCCTGAGTCCTCCACCCTCAATCCCCCGAGCAATGCTTCTACTCAAGATCGACGCCTGCTTGCCGCCTTAAAACAACAGGTCGAGACCAAGGAGGTGATTGCGGGTGCGGCGCTATACCGAGCCAATGGGCAATTCCTGGGAGACTTTGGGGCCCGCGAAGATATTCCAGAGGTGGACCAGGAGATTCTTCGTCGCAATCGACTGTTCACCGCTAAATATCGAGTTCAGGAACGCTACGACATTGTGTGGCCAGCAGAACGGTTCAATAACCAGTATATTGTGGCTTTTCGGTTGAGAACCCTGGAGATTCGCCGGGCCATGGTGAACTACACCCTGCAGCGTCTTGCCATGGTGCTGGCAGTTTCGGCCTTTGTCTCCCTGGTGCTCCTGACGCGGCTGCAAAAAATCCTCATTACGCCCATTTTGCAATTTAGAGACGATTTAACCGCTGCTGGTCAAGCGGCTGGACAAGAGGATACGCCGCTATTTTATACCTTTTACCAAACCCGTCAGGATGAGCTTGGAGATGTGGCGGTGGCCTTTTGCCAGATGTATCATCAGGTGCGTCAGGAAATTCGCGATCGCCGTCGAGCTGAGGCGGCCCTCATTGGTGAGCAAGAAAAGTCGGAACGGCTCTTACTGAATATTCTCCCTGGGGCCATTGCTCGTCGTCTTAAGGAAGATCCAGCGGCGCTGGCGTCCCGCTTTGACGAAGTCACCATCTTGTTTGCCGATATTGTGGGCTTTACAGAACTGGCTTCCCAGATGAAGCCACTGGAGTTGCTGACGCAGCTGAACGGAATTTTTTCCGCCTTTGATAAGCTAGCAGAGCACTACGGACTGGAAAAAATTAAAACCATTGGCGATGCCTACATGATTGTGGGAGGCATCCCCACGCCGCGACCGGACCACGCCATTGCCGTGCTAGAGATGGCCATTGAAATGCTGGCGGTGATGCAAGACTTTCACCAGCCCGACGGCAAGCCCTATCAGCTACGAATTGGGATTAACACTGGCCCCGTCATTGCCGGGGTGATTGGTCGAAAAAAATTCAGCTATGATCTTTGGGGAGATGCCGTTAACATTGCCAGCCGCATGGAGTCTCACGGCCTGAGCAACCATATTCAGGTAACCCCCGTGACCTACGAGCGATTGAAACATCTCTACGAGTTTGAAAAGCGCACAGGTTTAGTGATTAAAAATGTGGGCACGATGGATACGTACCTCTATAAGGGACGCAAGGTCGTCGAAACGGCCTCCAAAGTGCAATCGGCTCCCGTGGCCTAGGACTGCACCATGCCCTCCATCGAGTCCTATCAAGCCTTATCAAGTCCGATCCGCAAGGGCGGAAAACTGCTGCCAGAGCAAGTAGAGCGATCGCGGAACGTGGAAACAGCCCTTCCATTTTCCCCCTTTAAGGGGTAAAAGCACCTCCCCCTGGCGATCGAGATACCCATACCATTCTCCCTGTTCAGGGTCCGGGAATCGCGTCCAGCTATAGTCGTGCACCCGCTGATACCAATCCCAGCATTCTGGGGACTGGGTGAGGCGATAGCCCATGGCCAAGGCGACCAGCGTTTCTAAATGCACCCACCAGAGTTTTTGGCTCCATTCAAGCTGTTGGGGAGGATGTCCTTGGGCATCTAAGAAATAAAAGATACCTCCATAGGTCTGGTCCCACCCAAACTCAATCAGTTTCAGGGCCACTTCCACCGCCTGTTGAATTAATCGCGGCTGCTGACGGCGCTGGCCAATATCCATCAGGAACCACATCGCCTCAATCCCATGACCAGGATTGATTAATCGTCCCTCAAAGCAGTCCAGGCGATCGCCTTGGGGGGTAACATTTTCGTAGAGCAATCCCCGATCGAGATCCAGAAAGTCTCGCATGACCTCTTGAACCGTTTGATCTAAAACCTGATTGAGTTCGCCCTCGGGCAGCAGCCAGGCCATTTCCAAGGCCAGATTTGCCAAAATCATGGGAACCGCCAGCGTTTTGAGGGGCCGAGTGCCTGGAACCGCTTTGTTGTAAGCCCCCTTCGGATTGGCCTTGCGCCGCAAAACATTCTGGTACGCTTGCAGGGCAATCTCCCTAGCCCAATTGTGACCACTGGCCTTAGCGTATTGACTGAAGGCCATGGCCGCAAAGCAATCGGAAAAAATATTGTAGGGCTGAACCAGAGGCCGTCCCCCTCGCGTCAGGGAAAAGTACCATTGCCCCTCGGAATCCCGACCGTTCTGGGCCAGAAACTGGGCCCCGTGGGCAGCAATTTTAAGCCAGTGGGGCCGAGGCTCTAGCTGGTTGTAGAGCATGGAGAAGGTCCAGACCTGGCGGTTTTGCAGCCAGACAAACTTGTCGGTGTCGTACACATTGCCGCTGCGATCTAAGCAGGTAAAGTAGCCCCCCTGCTCCCAATCCACTGAATGCTCCTCCCAAAAGGGCAGGACATCTTCCAGCAAAGCAGATTCATAGAGATGGGCAAGGTCTGCAAACGTCAGGTCCACGGATTATCCTAATCAAGTTGGCCAGGGAGTTAACGAGTCTCCCTGGTATTTATCCTTACTATTGTTTCAGGTCTTGCCCCCACCCGCGCACAATCAGCCGGGGCTTCCTGGGAATACAATCCACTGCTTCACAAGATTCTCACGCATTTGCGTTATTTTGAGGCCATGGGGCATGGGCCAGACCCAGAGTCAAACCCGGTGCACAGGGCAGCAGGTGAATGTATCACACTGGCGGATGCAACCATGACAACAACCAAGCAACAGACTCAGCGATTACGGATGGTGGAGCAGCAACTGCGTCCCCGAGGAATTCGGAACGCAAGGGTGTTGCGAGCCATGGGCGATGTTCCCCGCCACTGTTTTGTACCCGAGGCCCTACAGGCGGAGGCCTACGAGGATACTCCTTTACCCATTGGAGCGCAACAGACGATTTCTCAGCCCTACATTGTTGCTCGCATGACTGAAGCGGCCCACCTGACCCCTCAGGATAAGGTCCTGGAAATTGGCACAGGTTCAGGATATCAAACCGCAGTCCTGAGCAACTTGGTTCAGGAGGTTTATTCGATTGAAATTATTCCCGACCTGGCCCAACGGGCTCAGCGAACCCTGGAAGCCTTGGGCTATCGCAACGTGCAGTTGCGGGTGGGCGATGGTCATCAGGGCTGGCCAGAAGCAGCCCCCTTTGATGCTATTTTAGTCACCTCAGCGCCGCCAGAGCTTCCCATCGCGCTTCTGGAACAATTAAAGCCAAATGGGCGGATGGTGATTCCCATTGGCCTAGAGCGTCAGGACCTGCGGGTTTACTGGCGGAGCCCCGAGGGGATTCATCACACGTCCCTGCTCCCGGTTCAATTTGTCCCCATGAAGGGGCAGATTCGCTAACCCCGCAGACCGCCCCGCACCACTGGTGCCCCCTTGGGTTTCCTTTGGCCCGAGAGGGGGTAAGAAGCTGGCATTCTGCCATAATCTGGGTTGCCGCCTCGCAAGACAAGGTTTGGGCTGGATTGGTATGATCGCAGGAACTTAGGATGAGAAATGGGTTGATTTTGGAGATCCATGCTGTATTGCCTGAATCTGAACTGCGAAAAACCCGAAAATGGCGATGGAGCTGAGGTTTGTCTCAGTTGCGGCACCCAACTGCTGTTGCACAATCGCTTTCGGATTTTGAAACCCTTGGGGGAGGGGGGCCTCGGTAAAACCTATCTAGCCCAGGACTGCGACAAGATGGATGAGCCTTGCGTGGTCAAGCAGCTGAAGTATGACTCCCAGGGCACCCAGGCCAACAAGAAGATAACTGAGTTGTTTTTGCGGGAGGCGCAGCAGCTTTACCAGATGGGCGGGCAAGCGCAGATTCCAGATTTGATCGCCTATTTTGAGAATGCGGGCTATTTCTATCTGGTTCAGGAACTGATTGAGGGCGAGGATCTGGCGCAGGAAAAGGAGCGGGGGCTCTTTGATGAGGCCAAGATTCGTGGCTTACTGGGGGATGTTCTGCCCATTTTGAGCTTTATTCATCAGCGCGGGGTGATTCATCGGGACTTGAAGTCGGCCAACATCATGCGGCGCAAAACAGATGGCAAACTGATGCTGATGATTTTGGGGTGTCGCGGCAGCTCTCGCAGGGATTAACGACGGTGGGTGGAATCACGATTGTGGGCACCCCAGGGTATGCTCCCTTCGAGCAAATGACGGAGGAAGCGGTTGCCCCTGGGCCAGCGAGCGATCTTTACAGTTTGGGTGTGACCTGCTTTGAGCTGATGAGCGGGATTGTGCCCTATCCACTGATGCTGCAGGAGGGCTATCGCTGGGTGGAGAATTGGCGGCAGCGTGTGCAACGGCCCGTGAGTGCAGAACTGCAGGGCGTGATGGATGGACTGCTGAAAATGCGTTCTGAGGAGCGGTTTCAAACTGCCGATGCCGTGTTAGCGGCGCTGAATGCCCAGGCAAGTTTGGCGGCCTATCGCCAGCATTTGGCGGACTATGAGCAGGAATATCGCAAGATGGCGGCGGCCCATTGGCCGCTGTCGAGCTATTTGCTGGATCAGTTGGGGCGGATGCGAGCGAATTGGGGGCTGAAGCCGGAGGACGTGGAGCAGGTGGAAAGGTCGGTTCAGATGATAACGGCAGTCAACTATAAACAGTCAGGAAGTGAAGCAGAGAAGGCAAAGGAAGCCAAGGGGAAAAATACTGAAAGTTCAACAAGTTTAATAGTCTCACCGCAAGATATCTATGCTGAGGAAAATTTTCGATCCAGGCAATCAAACTCGGAAAAGGATCGAGAGTTCACAAGTGGATGGAGGGAATTTAACGAACGCGAAAGAAAATCAAAACAATTATTTATGACTATCAGTAGACCTAAACAATTTAGAGGAAGTGCAACTAAGGTTTCAATTTATTTAAATGGAAACCATATTCTTGAAGTCATAAATGGACAAGAATACTCTCTCCCAGTATTGCCTGGTGAGTTTCGTTTGCAGCTTAGAACTATTTTCCACCATCTAAGCAATCCAATAACGGGGAGATTTACATCAGGTCAGTATAAATTCATTTGTGGTGTTGATTCTAGTAATAGATTCTGCCTTTCACAGTTAGAGAATGGTCGTTTATATAAAACTGTTTACCCTAGGCCACGATTGTTTGTACTATTCATGTTTCTTTTGACTCGTGCACTGGGAATAACATCTCTGTGTTTTTCTTCAGTTCTATTGTTTGTAATTATCATACATCTAAGTGATGGTAGATATCTCGAGTTGGAATCGGAAAGACAAGCTTTATATGGAGCAGCTTTAGGTTTAATGACAACAGTCATAATTGGACCAATTTTTCTTGTATTATCTCGAAAAATTGGGCAGTAGGAAAAAGTACTGATTTCCGAATTTCATAAAAAGTGCCTAACTTATTATTCCAAGAGGTTCTAAAGCAGAATCTAAAACCAAGAAGGTTCATAGTGTTCTAGCGCCCCCCTGCCCCCCGATTCCGGGGGGTTCTGAAAAAGGCGATCGCCCATCTTCACTGTTCAGGGGGGCTACAATGGGAGCAAGTTTTAGACCTCCCGTAAAGCCAATGCTGGGCAAAAGTGAACTTTTAGAAGCGATCGCAGGCAAAAATCGCGGCGTTTTGGCGACCGCTGAGGACCGAGTCGCTATTCTCAGCGCGATCGCTCAGCTCGAAGATCGCAACCCCACCCCTCGTCCCGTGGAGGCCCTGGATCTTCTAGATGGCGACTGGCGACTGCTTTATACCAGCAGTCAAGGGCTTTTGGGATTTGAACGAATTCCGCTGTTGCGGCTTGGGCAAGTGTATCAATGCATTCGCGCCCCGGAAGCCAAGGTCTATAACCTGGCTGAGATTCTTGGCCTCCCCCTCCTGGAAGGACTCATTAGCGTTGAAGCCCGGTTTACAGCCATGACCGAAAAGCGCGTCAATGTCTTCTTTGAGCGCACCCTGATTGGTCTACAGCGATCCATGGGCTACAGTGGCCCAGCCCTATGGATTGAAGCACTCCAGGCGGGCAAGTCCCCCTTTGCCGCGAAAATCGACCTGAACCCAGAACGTCCTCCGGGCTGGCTGGACATTACCTATCTCGATCAAGAGTTGCGAATTGGCCGTGGCAATCGCGGTAGTGTGTTCGTGCTCACCAAAGTCAAATCCAGCACCCCATGACCCGCCCAGTTCTCTACGCAGCCATTACCAATCACGGCTTTGGCCATGCCACCCGCAGCGCCGCAGTGCTTGCCGATTTGCAGCGAGCTTGTCCAGATTTGCGGCTGATTCTGGTCACGACCGCCCCCAAATGGCTGTTAGATTCCTATCTAGTAAATGACTATCTCTACCGTCCCCAGCGCCTGGATATTGGCGCAGTGCAACAGGATAGCCTCACCATCGATCGCGCTGCCACCCTAGAGGCACTCCAGGCGCTGCGATCGCAACAGGCTGACCTCATTGCCACTGAGGTGGCCTGTATTCAGGAACAGGGCGCCATCCTGGTCTATGGAGATATCCCGCCGCTGGCTGCCAGGATTGCTGCAGCGGCAGGCGTTCCCTGCTGGATGAGCAGTAATTTTGGCTGGGATTTAATTTATCAGGACTGGGGCAAACCCTTTGTGGAAATGGTGAACTGGGTCAGGGAGGGCTTTAGTCTATGCGATCGCCTGTTTCGGATGCCCTTCCATGAACCCATGTCGGCCTTTCCCAACATTGAAGATATTGGCTTAACGGGCGCCCTGCCGCGATATAGCCGATCAGAACTGCAAGCTAAGGTTCCCCGATGGATTGAAGGCACCCCCACGGTCATGCTCACCTTTGGCGGCTATGGCCTCTCTCAAGTGCCCTATGCCAATGTCCTCAAGTTTCCCGACTGGCAGTTCATCACCTTTGACTCCCAGGCACCAACGGATCTCCCTAACCTGATAAAGGTGAGCGGTCACCAGGTGCGTCCAGTGGATTTGATGCCCCTGTGCGATCGCATTATTAGCAAGCCCGGCTACGGCACCTTTGCCGAAGCGTTGATGCAGGATCTACCAATTGTGACCGTACCCCGAACTGGCTTTGCAGAAGCCCGGTATCTGGTTAAGGGGCTGCAAAATCACGGTCATCATCTTTGCCTGGAGCCCGGTGAGTTTGAAACCTCCACCTGGGACTTCCTGAACCGCCCGCTGCATCCGCCCCAGGCCCCAGGCCCCTTGGATAAAACCGGGAATCACACCCTGGTGGAAGCCTTTATGAGGCTACTGGGGGATCGGGGAGCTGCGCCAGCCACTTCAGAATGGCCGCATTGACTATCTCGGGGCGCTCATCGTGGGGACAGTGCCCAGTTTCTGGAATAGCCGTAAAGCTCACGGGGGCCTCCGGATGGCAAGGGTTGGTCTGGGCATCCTGGAAAATTTGGCCAGCCGTAATGGGAGTCCAGGGATCCGCCTCTCCCCACAGTACGCATAGAGGTCGTCGCACCAGGGGCAGCAGTTCGCAGACTCGAGGGCCAGCCGGAGCCTGCAAAATAGAGGCCATGACCTGTTGAGCGCCGCGATCGCAGCTGGGCTGATAGAGCAATTCCACCAGCTCATCGGTAATGGCGGCGCGGTTTCCATAAACCTGAGCCAGGGTGCGTCGAATCTGCGATCGCTGCCGGATGCGATTAAATAAAACCTGTCCCACCCCCGGCATCGTCATGGCCTGGGCGAAGGTGGCCATCAGCCATCGTAGGGGTGCGTTTAGCTCCTCCGGGCGATGATTGAGTCCTCCGGCTACGTTCAGCAAAACCGCTCCCCGCGTTAGGGGCCCATGGCGAGCGGTGACCATTAGGCCCAACAGCGCCCCAATTGAGTTGCCGATCCAAACAGCAGGCTGCTGCACCTGCGCCCTCCAAAAGTCGCACAGGAGCCCCTCCCACAACTCTAGAGAATAGTTGAGAGGGGGTTTTTCGGACCGCCCGAAGCCCAAGAGGTCAATGGCATAGACCCGATGGTGCTGAGCTAAAGCGGGGATATTGTTGCGCCAGTGATCCAGGGAAGCCCCGAAGCCATGGAGCAAAATTAAGGGTGACCCTTCACCCTCGACACGATAGCGAACATCAAAACCTCGCCAGTTCCACAGATGAGTGGCTGCGGGTGACGGCCAATCAGGAACGGACGATTCTCGGTGGCGAGGGAGCGAGGAGAACGACGAATAGTTGAGAGTTTTGGAAGTCGCGGTCATTTAAAAGAACCAGCCATAGCTATGGAGTCCCTTTCCAAGCAGGTTCACCCCCAAGTAGCAAACCCACACCACCACCAACCCAGAGGCGGCAAGGATGGCCGGGCGACGCCCCTGCCAGCCCCGAGTAATGCGGGCATGAAGATAGGCCGCATAGACCAGCCAGGTGATCAAGGACCAGGTTTCCTTCGGATCCCAGCTCCAGGGTGCTCCCCAGGCCGAATTAGCCCACACCGCTCCGGCAATAATGCCAATGGTCAACAGGGGGAAGCCCAGACCAATGATTCGGTAGCTGAGGTTATCTAAGGTTTCCGCTAGATTCAGCCGTTGCAGCGAAAGATCCGTCGTTTTTTTGGCAGTTACGGGCTTTTCTAGAACGGCTGTGGTTGCCCCTGCGGCCAGAATCGAGGTGCCGATCTGGGGATTCGCCATTTCATTGCCCATTTCAGGAGCAGGCCGTTTGAGGCTGGTTCGATCGCGGAACCCCCCGGTGCCAATGGAGCTGCCCTTGAGGTGTACCTCCTTTCCCCAGGTCACAAACAAAAAGGCAATGGCCAGCGCTGAGCCGACCATGAGGGTGGCATAGCTCAGCATCATGACGCTGACATGCATCATGAGCCAATTGGACTTCAGGGCCGGAACCAGCGGCGCAGAATGCTGCATTTCGCTGGGCAGCGTCAGGGCTGCAAACGCCGTGATTCCCATGGCAATTGGGGCCGTAAATGCGCCGACTAGGCGATTACGGCCAATCCACTCTGCCACCAGGTGCATTGCCGTTACCCCCCAGGCCAGAAAAAAAAGGGATTCGTACAAATTGCTAATCGGAAAATAGCCGGCCTCCATCCAGCGTGCGCCTAATAACCCCGCAATGCTGAGGTTAGCGATCGCCATTCCCGTGGTGCCCAGGGTTGCCAGGCCCGTGAGTTGGGGAAAGGCAGCCCCCAACCAGTAAACCAGCATCGTTAGAAACAAAATTCCAAAGGACAGGTTGTCTAGCGTACTTTGAAACGCCACCAAATCCATATGTGCAGCCCTCTCCGTAGTTTTAAAGTCAGCATCTGAATACAGCAGTTGCCTCTGCAGCGCCACCCTTGGGCGCATCGCAAATACTCCTATCCTATAGCAATCTACACCGACCCAGGGGGGAATCCCTGGCCGAACCCGAATCGGATTCCCGGCCAGAACTACCTTTCTGACTGTTCATGCAGAATCGCTTCATAGGCCACCTTGGCCGCCGCTTTCTCCGCCGCCTTGCGAGAGTGTCCCTGTCCCTGCCCCAAACAGCGATCTTGAAACCAGACCTCTGCTTGAAACGTGAGATCTGCAGAGGATTGGCCGGGGCTGGAGAGCGACTGTACCCGATATTCAGGAAGCTGCTGATAGTGAAGCTGAGTCCATTGCTGAAGGGCCGCTTTATAGTTTTGGTAGGCAGGATCTGATCGAATCTTGGCAATCGATCGCACAAAGAGGGGCTCCAGCCAGGGCAAAATCAACTCCAGGGTTTGACTGCTCAAAAACAGCGCGGCCAAAACTGCCTCAAAGGCATCGGCTAGACGAGAGGTTTCTCCCTTGCGATCGCCCACTGCACTAGATCCCACCCGCAGAAATTTCTCCAGGCCAATGGACTGGGCCAGTTCAGCTAGGGTGCGATCACTCACCAGCACGGCACGAATGGCCGACCATTCCCCCACCTGACCCTGGTGATTTTCTGCCCAGAGTAGTCGGGACGCCACCAGCCGAACCACCGCATCCCCGATAAACTCCAGCTGTTCATAGTTATCCGTGGGATGGGCGGAGGGATGGGTCAAGGCCAGATCCAGGAGATCCCAGCGCACCGGCCCCTGCTCGGAAATCCCCAGGCGAGCAACCAACCGTTGCAACTGACTCGTACGGGGCGGAAAGACATCTGCCATGACATTCAAAATAAACAGTGGAAAGAGCAGGACATAAGCCGGGTTCTGTTCTTCAGCACTTTGGGCCTCAAAATCGCTTTGAGCCAGAGCCCTGAAGGGCGGTTATCTATCTAGGATGTCTGTTACCAGACACCTCCTGCGGCCTCAACTCTGGAAGCAGGGAAAAGACCAACCATTGCTTCCTCTGCCTTGCTCCTGGCCGGGGTTTACCGAGCCAATGCCTCTCGACATTGCTGGTGCGCTCTTACCGCACCCTTGCACCCTTACCCGTAAAAGGTCCAGCGCTGAACGTGCGGGGGCTTCGAAGCGGACTTCGTCCCTCACCTTCATGGCGCAGCCTTTCCGTTGGCGGTATGTTTCTGTGGCACTCTCCTCACGGTCACCCGCACTGGGCGTTACCCAGCAAGCCTGGTCTTTAGGGAGCCCGGACTTTCCTCAAGCCTGCAGCGGGGCAAGCCTGCAACCACCTACACCTGCTCTTTCCATCCCTCAGTGTAGAGCGCTATTGCCTGAATTGCAGCAGATCCTGCAGGGACGCCAAGAGTTTGATTTGCACCGAAGCAATGGCTGAGTCGGGGCTGAGTACAAATTTCCAAGCAGCTTTCACCTGACACCAGGACAGCTTAACGCGGCCCTTCACCTGAAACGCGTAGGGACAGTCAGGGATCGGGTCAATCTCCAGCGGTTCAATTTGAATTCCCTGGGCTTCCTGGGATAAATAGGCCGCGATCGCCTCAGGGCCTTGCACGCCTTCTTCAAAGGGAGGATAGAGCACCCCATCCTGGGCAAAAAGCGCAGCCGTTTGGGCAAACGCCCCCTGGTTGAGGGTGGAAAAATACTGGTGGACCGTTGCGATGGCTAGATCTGGATGGATGGCGGCTGTCGTCATCACAAGTCACGCTCCTTGTGCTGGGGTCAGAGTCAGGGTCAAAACAGGAAAAGCGAGGTTAATCCCCGCTTCTCCTGTGCTAGATCAAGATCAGAGAAACAGAAAAACTGCGGCCCTAGGCAAAGGGGTCATATCCCATCTGAACCACAGCCTGGCGCAGCACGGTAATTTGCTGATTAAAGTCCAGGGCAGAAATTTGGCTAAATACAATGCTGGCATCGCGACTGAGACGATAGCTCTCGGGAACAGGAATGACTTCCCCGGCCTCCATCAGCTCAGCTAGCTGATACCAAAACGCTAGCTTGTTGTTGTTAGTAAAAACGCCATAGGCGCGGGTGAGGGGCGTATTGGCGCGATCTGCCAAATCTCGCATAAACCGGAGCTGATCTTCAAAACTCAAGCGCTTAACTTGATCCAACAGCCCCTGGATAAACTGTACTCGCGCAGCTCCAGTGGCCGCCGGGGTGATGGCCCCCCCTAAATTGCAGTACAGATCCCACAACAGTCCCAGCTTTCCGTTGGTTGAGAGGGCTTGAAAGGCACTCAGGGCAGCCTCGACCGGGGTTTGAACGCTGGAGTCCAAGGAGAGATTGAAGGTGGATGAAGAATACATGGCTGCTCTGTTGATAAAGTAATATTAACTATTGTAACCAAAACTTTACATTAATGACACAATTCCCCCTGACATTGTCTGAAGCTGGGTCCAGTTGGCCCGATAATGGGGGGGAGGTCAGTCAGGGAATCAACCATGGGGCTTATTGTTCAGAAGTATGGGGGAACCTCGGTCGGATCGGCGGAGCGAATCCAGGCCGTTGCCCAGCGCGTCAAAAAAACGGTTCAAGGCGGAAACCAGGTGGTGGTGGTGGTGTCTGCCATGGGAAAAACCACCGATGGATTGGTGAAGCTAGCCCAGGAAATTTCCACCAATCCCTGTCAGCGCGAAATGGACATGCTGCTCTCCACCGGGGAGCAGGTCACCATTGCCCTGATGAGCATGGCGCTGCAAGAACTCGGGCAGCCCGCCATCTCCCTCACCGGGGCGCAGGTGGGCATTGTAACGGAGGCTTCCCACACTCGCGCACGCATTTTGAATATTTCCACAGATCGCCTGGAGCGTCATCTGGCCGAAGGCAAGGTAGTGGTGGTTGCAGGGTTCCAAGGGATTTCTAACACCTCGGAACTTGAGGTTACCACCCTGGGACGGGGGGGGTCTGACACCTCTGCGGTGGCCCTGGCGGCGGCCCTGCGGGCGGACTGCTGTGAAATTTATACCGATGTACCTGGCGTCCTCACCACCGATCCCAGACTGGTGGAGAATGCACGCCTGATGACTGAAATCACTTCAGATGAAATGCTGGAGCTGGCCAGTTTAGGAGCCAAAGTGCTCCATCCCAGAGCCGTAGAAATTGCTCGCAACTATGGGGTGGAGATGGTCGTGCGCTCCAGTTGGACCGATGAACCGGGCACTCGCGTCATTTCACCCCTCAGCCAGCCGCGACCGCTCCAAAACCTGGAGCTGGGGCGACCGGTAGATGGAGTTCGTTTTGATCTGGACCAGGCGAAGGTGGCGCTACTGCGGGTGGAGGACCGACCTGGAATTGCCGCCCATCTTTTTGGAGAGCTGGCCAAGCAGCGGGTGGATGTGGATCTGATTATCCAATCTATTCACGACGGCCATACCAATGACATTGCGTTTACCGTCACCCGCGCCTCGGCGAACCCGGCTGAGGCGGTAGCCTCAGCCTTTAGTGAGATGGTCCAGCGAACCCGCGCTCCCGGTAATCCGACCGAGGTCATTGTGGAACACGATGTGGCCAAGGTGGGAATTGTGGGCGCAGGCATGATTGGACGTCCAGGAATTCCGGCTAAGATGTTCGCGGCTCTGGCGGAGGCCGGGATTAATCTCCAGATGATCTCCACCTCGGAGGCCCACGTGAGCTGCACCATTCATGCTGCCGACTGCGATCGCGCCATTGAAATTTTATGCCGCACCTTTGAGGTCACCTGCTCCTCCGCTCGGCCTGAAACCCCACGATTAGATGAGCAAACCCCGCCTGTGCGGGGGGTCGCCCTGGATCTCAAACAGGCCAGAATTGCAATTCACCATGTCCCGGATCAGCCTGGAATGGCGTCTAAAATTGTCCAATCCCTGGCAGATTTAAATATCTGTCTAGACATGATTATTCAGTCCCAGCGATCGTGTCCGGTTCAGGGCTACAACACACGAGACATTGCCTTTACCGTTCCGCAGATGGACCTGCCCACGGCGCAGCACGTGGTAAAAAAGGTCGCCGCTGAGCTGGGCTGCGGGACCGTCTCCACCGATCCCAATATTGCCAAGGTTAGTATCGTGGGCATTGGCATGCTGGGCCGCCCTGGGGTGGCGGCGACACTGTTCCAATCCCTGGCCCATGAACAGATCAATATTCAGATGATTGCCACCTCAGAGATCCGGGTGAGCTGCGTGGTCGCAGAATCGGACGGCATTGCGGCCCTCAAGGCAATTCACGCCACCTTTGGTCTGGGTCAGGCCTCGGCGGTGAAGATGCCGGTATAGGTGGGGTAAGGGTGGTCAGGTCCATTCCCTCCCATCGAATTGCGGGGGTAGATGAAGTGGGACGCGGATGCCTATTTGGCCCGGTGGTGGCGGCAGCGGTTATCATTCCTGCTGGTGGAGAAAATCAGCTCGCCGAGATAGGCGTCACCGACAGTAAACGCTTGACCCCGGGGCAGCGATCGCGGCTGTATGCGCACATCGTGTCCCAGACGGAGGCCCGCATCGGCCTCAGCTCCGTGCGTGAAATTGATCGACTGAATATCCTCCAGGCCAGTCTCCTGGCAATGAAACGGGCCCTTGATCGCCTGCAGACACCGCCCCTGTTGTGCCTGGTGGATGGAAATCGCCCAATTCCAAACCTGCAGATTCCCCAGAAAACGGTGGTAAAAGGCGATCAAACCGAGATAGCGATCGCAGCTGCTAGCATTGTGGCAAAGGTTTGGCGCGATCGCCTGCTAGAGCGTCTCGATCGCCGCTATCCCGGCTATTGCTTAGCCTCTAATAAGGGATATGGCAGCGTTCAGCATCGAGACGCCCTCAGGTCCCTGGGCCTCACCCCCCAACACCGCTTGAGCTTTTCTCCCTGTCAACGATCACTCGATCTCTAAGCGCTCTAAGTGGGTGCACACTCACGGGTCCCGTTCACCCATTAAACAACCTGCTCTTGTCGAGAAGCGTGGGGCTTGGACCCAGGCTGGCCGCCGGGATCAGAGATCAGAGCCCGAGGAGGCGGACTCCTGTGGAGAATCTCCTGGAGCGTATGAACATTCTGTCCGCCAGTAACGACTCGCCGTAACGACATATCCAGCGGCCAAATTCTGGCATTTTGATCCAACGTGGTTTGCCCCCGGCCTCCAGCAATTTGAATGCTGCAATCGAGGGGATTTCCGTTAATCACTAGGGTGCCCACCCGCAAGGTATCGGTCAGGGTTTGAATGGCCTGAGGATCCTGCGCAAAGATAGAAGTCCGGATGCCAAAGGGACAGTCATTGATGTAGTTCACCACTTGATCAATATTCCCCGTTACCCGAACGATGGGCAAAATATTGGCAAAAATTTCCTGCTTGAGCAGGGGGCTATCCGGAGCAACATGATCAATCAGGGTGGGTTCAATGTATCCCCCCTGAGAATCGGGCTGCCCCCAGTAGTTGAGACGACGGCCGCCCCACCGCACGCGAGCCCCCTCAGATTCAAAGTTCTCAAGGATCTGCGGCAGTTTAGCAGCCCAGGCAGAGGGACCTAGGATATACGGGTCGTCTGCCAGCAATGACCCCGGATGATACCGTTGAAACGCCTGCGCCAACTCATGGAGAAAGAGGTCAACGATATCGGCATGGACATACAGGCGCTTCAGGCTGATGCACATTTGCCCGGCAGCCAGGTTTTTAGCATGGGCAATCAATTGGGCAGCCCGCTGCAGATCCATCGCATTGAGATCATGGTGGACATAGGCCGCATCCACCCCCTCAAGCTCAATAATGGGATTAAAAATGCCGCCCTGATGACACAGCGAAAGGATTTGCTCGCGTCGGGCAGAGTTGCCGATGAAAATCAGGTTGTCGATCTTGGCCGGTCCCCCATGAAGTCCTAACCAGTGCTCCATCACGGTGGTGGCGTTGGGATAGACCAGGCTGCTAATAAGGCCCTCTGGCATGCCGCACTCTTGTAAAAACTCATTCATATCCTGAACCAATGCCAGGGCGACAATGGCAAGCCGGTGAGGGGGTTTGACAATCACTGCATTGGCCGATAGCACCGCCCCGTGCAGAATTTGAGTGAGCATCGGGAAGGAGGAGTTTTGGGGACTGATCACCCCAAAAACACCCTGGGGCACATGCTCAATGCGTGCAGCCGTGCCAAATCGCGGGGTAGGACTCAGCCACTCTTGAATCATGTCCAGATAGCTGGGCTGAAAAATTTCCAGAATAGCCTCTAGACTCCCCAGAAACGCATTGTAAGCATAGGATTCCTGGATGGTGAGCTGTCGCCAATATTCCAGGTTCTCCCGCAGGCGGCGGCCATAGCTGCGCAACAGCTCCACTCGCACCGCCAAGGGGACGGCCCGAAAAGATTGCGTTGCGCCTTGAGCTAATTGCAGCTGATGCTGGATAATTGATTCTAATTCCGAGTCAGGAACCAGCGGCCATTGTGCTGCAACGGGCAATGGCCCTGGGTCTGGGTCGGTAGACCGGTTGAGGCGAATCTCCTGAGCCAGCAAAGCAGGTTCCTTCACCTTAGCTTCAGCGTCCAGCAAAAAGTAGTGACGCCAGTGATCCGCAGTGGAAGTTGAGTAGCCGGACATGAGAGGAAGATCGCGGCAGAACAGTTTATTCATGGGAAATAATAAGGTCTCAATGGAATGGGGAATGACATTGCTTTTCAAGCCAAAAATCCAAAACCAGCGCATGCATTGGGTTTCTAGGTTGGCTGATCCGTAACGCCACCGGAGAAAAAAGGACAGGGTTTCCCCAGGCGTTAGGCGCGAATCTTCTAGCTTTAAATATCAGCGCGATCTCAGAAATCCGTGGCCTTGAACAAGCCAAAGTTTGGATGCGGGGGCTGAAATGAATTTCGAACAAGACCGTATCACAACTGCTATTAAAAAGATCAGTCTCGGGATATAAATTACAATTTCAAAATCTTAGGATTCTTGCCTGACAAGAGATAAGGGAAATATTTTATGGGTTTAATTAATAACTAGTCCAGTTGGGGAATCCTATTTCTGTAAAGTTAACTCTGGTTGTAAAAAATATCAGCTGTGACCAGTAGAGTTTTTAGTTCAGTACAAGAGCCGCCCCTGAAGGTGGCGGGATATCCGGTTTGGGAAAAGCTCTACCAAAGCCATAAAACGCAGGTTTGGAGAGCAATAAACCTAAAAACAAAGAAATCTATCGTAGTCAAGTATCTCAATCATCCTGCGGCGAGCGCTCAGGCGCTATTTGAGTTTCATCAGCAGTTTCTGATTGCCCAGAAGTTAAATCATCCAAAGTTGCTCAGGGCCTATGATGTTCTGCATCAGTCCCAACGGCTGGGAATTGTCCTGGAGGATATTGGCGGGATTTCCCTGGCTGACTTTTTAAGCTCCGCGGCCCTGCAGAGAACCTCGCGCCTGTCCCTATTCTTTGATCTGGCGTTTCAGCTGGTCCAGGCCTTGGAAGGACTCTACGAGGCCCAGGTGATCCACCATCAGCTCAATCCCCACAATGTGCTCATTCATCCCCAGACTTTCACGCTAAAGGTGGCGGATTTTAGTCAAGCCTCTCTCGCCGTGACGGAACACTATGGAGCACCGTCAACGCCAATTCCCATTCGGAGCGATTTGCGCTATCTATCTCCAGAGCAAACCGGGCGGATGAATTGCCGGGTGGACTATCGGGCGGATTTTTACGCCTTGGGCGTCATATTTTATGAACTGATCACCGGCGTGATCCCCTTTCAGGGAACCTCTCCGCTGGAACTCATTCATGCCCACCTGGCCCGCCTTCCCCTTGCTCCCCATCGGATTAATCCGGAGGTACCCGAAGCCCTTTCTCTGGTTGTGCTGCGTCTGTTGGCTAAAAATGCTGAGGAACGCTACCAGAGTCCCTGGGGCTTGCGGCATGATCTCGAACAGTGCCAGCAGGGCTGGCAGCGCCAGGGGTCAGTTCCGATCTTTGCGCTAGGCCAGCACGATCTCAGCGATCGCTTCCTTCTCCCCAGCAAACTCTACGGCCGCAAGAGTGAGGTGGCAATGCTGCTGGCGGCCTTTGAACGCGTCAGCCAGGGCAATTGTGAGATGGTGATGATCTCTGGATCGGCTGGGATTGGAAAAACGGCCATTGTGCAATCTATTCGTCCCTCAATTGCCAAGGCGCAGGGGTGGTTTTGTCAGGGTAAATTTGACCAGCTGCATCAAAATACGCCGTTTTCCGCCATTAAGACCGCCTTAGAAGAACTGATTGAACAGATCCTGGAAGAAGGGGTCGAGGAGCTGCAGAAATGGCGGCGACGCATTTTAAAGGCCCTGGGGGGCCAAGCTCAGGTGATGGTGGAGGTGTTTCCTGAACTGGCTAAAATCCTGGGTCCCCAGCCCATGGTGCCAGACCTGAGGGGCCGGGAGAATCAAAATCGCTTTAACCTGCTTTTCCGGCAGTTTATTCAGGTATTCAGCCATTCCCACCGTCCCTTGGTGCTTTTCCTGGACGATCTGCAGTGGGCCGATAGGTCTTCCCTCCATGTGATTCAGATGTTGATGGGGCCATCCCAAGCGCATCAGTCCTTGCTGCTGATCGGGGCAAGTCGTAGCGTTGAACAGCCGGGAGAGGTCCCAAAGGTTCAACCACTGTTGACCACGCTGCGGGAGCAGGGCATTCAAGTGACGCAACTGACCGTGCAGCCCCTCTCTCCAGCCGATCTCAATCAACTCGTCTCGGAGACCTTGCATTGCACGGTCCAGGAGTCACTGCCCCTGGCTCAGAGCCTCTATCGCAACACCCAGGGCAATCCGTTTTACTGCCTCCATCGTCTGCGATCGCTCCACCGGAGTGGCCACATTTTTCTAGACCGAGAGGCCGGACGATGGGGATACCGACGGCAGGATCTGGCCCTTCCCCCTCAAGCCGACGTCACTTGCTTGGTGAGCAACCAGCTGCAGCAGCTTCCCCAGAAGACGCGGCAGATTTTGGGAATGGCAGCCTGCCTGGAACAACCGTTTTCGCTCACGCTCTTGGCGCGGGTGGCGGGGGTCTCATTGCGGCAACTCTTGGCACGTCTCACCCCCGCGCTACGGGAAGGATTGTTAATCCTTGAGCATCCTCAGGCACTGCCCACGGTGTTTATGACACCAGACAGTTCTGCGCTTTCCCCCCTCCAGGAAACCATCCTGGAAAACCACATTGAATCCCTCACCGGCATCTTTTTGCATGACCGCATCCAGCAAGCCGCCTATGGGCTCCTGTCAACGGCAGAGCAGCCCCAAACCCACCTTCACATTGCCCAGATCCTCCTGGCCCAGCCCCCCCAGGACCAGCCGGGATCGAATGTCTTTAGCATTGCCAATCAGCTTAATTTAGGATCTGCCAGCATCAAGACACCCGATCTTCGCCAGCAAACGATCCAGATCAACATGCAGGCGGCCATAAAAGCGCGCAAAGCAACGGCCTATTCCATTGCCCTCAACTACATTCTCAAAGCCATTGACCTGCTGCCCTCCGAAGCCTGGGAGACCCACCGCTCACAAACGATGGATCTCTACAACAGCGCGGCCGAAATCGCCTATCTGAGTCGAGAGTTTGAACAGATGGAGCAGTGGGTCCAAACCATATTGACCCATGCGCAGGGAATTCTGGAGTGTGTTCCTGGGTATGATTGCCAGATCCAAGGCTATTCTGCTCAAAATCACCTGAGCAACGCCATTGAGCGTGGGGTATCCCTGCTTGCCCGCCTGGGACTGCCCCTTGACTCTTCCCCCAATCCAGCGGTCCTCCAGCATTGTTTACAATCCGTAGATCAGCTAGCCGCGCACACAAAGGATCAGGTGGAGCAGCTGCCTGAGATGACCCATCCCCAGGATCTGGCCAAGCTGCAAATCATGGCTCGGATCTTTCCCATTGCCTTTATTTCGGCCTCCCCCATTACCCCTATTTTGGCGATGAAAATGGCTGAAAGCTGTCTTCAGCAAGGGAACTCTTCCCTCGCTGCGTTTGCCTACGTGGCCTACGGCATGGTGTTGTGCGGCATGCTGGGCAACATTAAGCAGGGCTACACCTTTGGTCAAATTGCCCTGAGGCTATTGGCCCGAAAGGATTCAGCCCCCATTCAGGGGAAAGTTCATCTAGTCTTTCATCTATTTATTCATCATTTCCAGGCTCATTTCCGCGAGTCGCTGCTGCCATTGCAGGAAACCTATCAGCTAGCCTTAGCCCAGGGAGATTTTGAATATGCAGCCTATGCGGGGCATCATTTTGGCGAATTATCCCTCCTGGCGGGAGAGCCTCTCGACTCCCTAGAGCAGTCCGTGCGAGACTACAGTGCAGCGATCGCCGATCTCCAGCAAAAGACGGTGCTGCACTACAACAATTTACTGCGTCAATTTGTGCTGAATTTGCTGGGACGCTCTCATAGCGCGACACAGCTTGTGGGGGAGGCCTACGACGAAGGTCGGATGTTGCCAGAGCATCAGGCTGCCCGAGATTCCATGGCCATCTTCTACCTCCACTTTAAAAAGCTGATCCTGGCCTATCTCATGGGAGAGTTTGACCAAGCGCTGCACTCCGGTACCCAAGCCATTCCCCATCTCAAAAGCGTCATGGGCATGGCGGAGTTTCCCCTATTTCATTTCTACGATTCCCTGGGGTGTTTGGCCCTACTAAACAGTGCCCCGGAGGTGGATCTGGCGCTACTCGAGCGCGTTGAAAGGAACCAGCAGGTGCTGAGCACCATCGCCCAATCTGCCCCCATGAACTATCGACATGCGTGGCATCTGGTGGAGGCCGAGCGCTGCCGGTATGGGAAGGATATTGTCCAGGCCATTGAGCATTACGATCAAGCCATCGCCGGGGCGTTAGCCCAGGGCTTTGGGCAATTGGCGGCGATGGCTAACGAATTGGCTGGACGCTTTTTCCTGGACTGGGACAAGCCAAAGCTGGCCAGGCCCTACCTGATGGAGGCTTACTATGGCTACCTGCGCTGGGGAGCCACCGCCAAGGTGAATCACCTGGTCCAAACCTATCCTCAATTCATTCAACCTGCCGCTGAGGGCAATGGGGGTGCTTCCTGGTCATCCCTGGGGCCTGATCTACCCGCCAACCTCTCCGATGTCCTGGACTACAGCTCCATTGTGCGAGCTTGCCAGGTGCTCTCCACGGAAATTAACCTGGATCGACTGGTTCATCAGCTGCTGGAAATTGTCATTCAAAATTCGGGTGCCCAAACCGGGGTTCTCCTGCTGCAAGCACAGGAAGATTGGTATCCCGCTTCGGTGTCGCGCGACGGGCAGGCGGTGAGCCTCACCGACCCTCCCAATCAGGTGGCGCAAGCCTGTCCCCGCTCTGTCCTCCAGGCGGTTGAGCAGAGCCAAGTGCCCCTGATTCTTGAGAATGCCGCCATTGATCTTAAATTTAGAGAAGATCCCTATATTCAAGCCCACTGTCCTAAGTCGATTCTCTGCCTGCCAATTCAGCAGCAGGGTCATCTCATCGGGCTGCTTTATTTGGAAAACTCGCTGTCTGCAAGGGCATTTCGGGCCAATCACCTAGAGATTCTAGATATCATCTGTTCGCAGGCGGCCATCTCCCTGGAAAATGCCCGCCTTTACCAAGAGCGCCAGTCCTACACGAAAGAGCTGGAAGCCTCCCAGGCAAAGCTGCTCGAAGCGCATGAACGGCTCGTCCATGACGCCTACCATGATTCCCTCACCGGACTCTACAATCGTGCCTGGTTTCTAGAGCGGCTTTCCCAGGTGATGCAGCGGGAGCATTCATCCTCAACTCCAGGGTACGCCGTTCTTTTCCTCGATCTCGATTTATTTAAGATGGTCAACGACAGCCTGGGGCACCTCCTTGGAGATCAGCTGCTCAAAGCCGTGGCCCAGCGGATTCAAGACTGCTTGAATCCACACAGCTTTTTAGCCAGACTGGGGGGGGACGAGTTTGCGATTCTGGTGGAACACTATACGTCCTTGGAGGAAGTTGAAGCCCTAGCGGAGCAGATTCAACAGCAGTTCAAGCATCCCTTTTGTCTAGACCCCTACGAAATTTTTACCGGCACCAGCATCGGGATTGCCCTAGGCACCCCAGACTACACTAATCCCAACACGGTGCTCCGGGATGCCGATATTGCGCTCTATCGCTGCAAGGCCAAGGCCCGTGGATCCTATGCCCTGTTTGATGTGGGCATGGAGTCAAGTACGGCAGTGCGCCTGCAGCTTGCCAACGACCTGCGACGGGCGCTCGAAACCATGCATCAGCCCGAGTCCTGTGAGTTTACGCTTCACTATCAGCCCATTGTTTCCCTCAAAGGTGGTCAGCTCACGGGCTTTGAAGCTCTCCTGCGCTGGAATCATCCCCAACGGGGAGAAATTTCTCCTTTAAAGTTTATTCCGGTGGCCGAGGAAACGGGCCTGATTGCGGTCCTGGGCTGGTGGGTGTTTGAGGTGGCTTGCCAGCAGTTACAGCAATGGAGGCAAGACCATGCAGCGGCCCAATCCCTAAGCCTGAATATTAATGTCTCGCCCATTCAACTTCAGCAGCCCAACCTGGTGTCGCGCATTCAAGATCTGCTGACGCATCACCGCCTTCCCCCGGATCAGCTCAAGCTTGAAATTACGGAGAGTTGCTTAATTCGCTCCGGTGTGGACCACATTAGCCTGCTTAAACAGCTGAAAACCTTGGGCCTACACCTGTGTATTGATGATTTTGGCACGGGATATTCCTCCTTCAGTCGTCTCCACGAAATGCCCGTGAGTACCTTAAAAATCGACCGCGCCTTTGTACGCCAGATCCACCGCCAGGGCAACGGTCTGGCTCTGGTGCAGAGCATTGTGACCTTAGCCCGGAGCTTGGGAGTCACCGCGGTGGCTGAAGGGATTGAAACGCCAGATCAGCTCCAGGCCCTGTCGCAGATGGACTGTGAACTGGGACAGGGCTTTCTGCTTTCTAAACCCGTGGGGGCCGCCGTCGCAACCGAGTGGGTCAAAAACAGCACCACCCAGGTTTGGATTCCGCTGCCAGGGGCTCCCGACGCGTAGCGCTTCAGCCGTGGGACTGCGATGAGTTGCGATCGCTTGGAAACAGCTGTCTAGGATCTCTGGTTGAGGAACCGTTGCTTAGTAGCTGTCATTCTCTCCGGCGGTTTGACTGCCCAGCAGTTGATTCGCATGGTTCAGCCGTTCGGCGATCGCCTCCTTCCAGGGCATCGCCACCTCCGGATCGGTCAGGACCTCCTGCGCCCACTGACGATACATGGCGCTAATGGCAATGTCGCCGTGGTCTAAATACTGCAGCTTTTCGTAAACGGTTTCAGGTTTTGGGTGAGTCATGGTTATTTCTGGAACGATGGGCCGCAGCGATGGCCGCAATCAGGCCGGGAGGTGGGTGTGCCCCATTAAATAGCGATCGCAGGCTTGGGCCGCGCCGCGTCCTTCATTAAAGGCCCAAACAACCAGGCTCTGTCCGCGACGGCAGTCCCCAGCGGCAAAAACCCCAGGAATAGAAGTTTCGTAGCTGCCATAGTCGGCCTTAACATTGCTGCGCGCATCTCGCTCTAGATCCAATGCATCCAAAAGGGGCTGCTCTGGTCCCAGAAAGCCCATGGCCAGAAGCACCAGCTGGGTGGGATGCACCTGTTCTGAGCCCGGTATGGGGGTGGGCACCCTTCGTCCATTCTCGCCCATTTCCCAGCCAACATCAACGGTATGAACTGCCTGGACCCAGCCCTGATCATCGAGATCAAACTTCGTGGCCGTTTTTAAATAGCCCCGCGGGTCCTCCCCAAATCGGGCCGCCGCCTCTTCCTGGCCATAGTCCAGTCGGTAAACTTTGGGCCATTCCGGCCAGGGGTTATCTGGTCCGCGGGTCAGGGGAGGCTTGGGCATAATTTCAAGCTGCAACAGACTCCGGCAGCCGTGACGCAGGGAGGTGCCCACGCAATCGGTACCGGTATCACCCCCGCCAATAATCACCACATCCTTGCCCTCAGCGGAAATGAAGCTCTCATCAGGGGATCCGTTTAAAATGGCCTTGGTGTTGGCGGTTAGAAATTCCATGGCAAAGTGAATCCCTCTAGCCTCCCGCCCTTCAATGGGAAGATCGCGGGGGCGAGTGGCGCCGGTACAGAGAACCACCGCATCAAAATCTTGAAGGAGCTGCTGGGCAGAGATATCCTTGCCGATTTCGGTGTTGCAGGTGAAGGTGATGCCCTCAGCCTCCAGAAGCCGCAACCGACGCTCCACCACTCGCTTTTTCTCCAGCTTCATATTGGGAATGCCGTACATGAGCAGCCCTCCAGGGCGATCCTCACGCTCGAAAACGGTGACCCAATGCCCCGCCTTGTTAAGCTGGGCCGCTGCACACAGACCCGCTGGACCTGATCCCACCACGGCAACATTTTTGCCCGTGCGCTGGGCGGGGGTTTCGGCCACAATCCAGCCCTCATCCCAGCCCTTATCGGCAATGGACTGCTCAATGGTCTTGATGGTCACCGGCGGATTATTAATACCCAGGACGCAGGCGCCTTCGCAGGGGGCCGGACAAACCCGTCCGGTAAACTCTGGAAAATTATTGGTTTTATGGAGCCGATCCAGGGCTTCGCGCCAGAGTCCCCGATAGATTAAATCGTTCCACTCTGGAATCAGATTGTTAATGGGACAACCGCTGGCCATCCCATTCAGGGCCATCCCCGTATGGCAGAACGGCGTGCCGCAGTCCATACAGCGAGCGCCCTGGTTCCGCAGCTGATGATCGGGCAAATGGGTGTGGAATTCATCCCAATGCCGAATCCGATCCAGGGGGGCGAGATCAGCGGGAACCTCGCGCTTATATTCAATAAATCCTGTTGGCTTACCCATAGCTGTGAATGTTAAGAGTTAAAGGGGTTGTTTTCCTCCGTCCGGGGAGGAGATTACCTCGGAGGGTGTCTCCCTGAGGAAACCGGGTTAGCTGCCGCTAATTCGGGCCACATCCCTGGCGTTAGCTTCAAAGGCGGCGCTGAGGGCCTCATCCCCCGTGAGGCCGTCTTCAATGGCCTGCTGAATAGCCTGAAGAACCCGTTTGTAGTCCCGGGGCATGACCTTGATAAACTGGGTGGCGATCGCGGGCCACTGGTCCAGAATCCGCGCGGCCTTCGCGCTACCGGTGTAGTGGTGATGACGCTGAATCAGGGCCTGGAGATCCTGCAGATCGTCGGGGTCTTCCACCTTCTCTAGCCCCACCATTTGCTGATTGCAGTGGCTAGCAAAGTTACCCGCCTCATCGAGGACATAGGCCACTCCCCCGCTCATGCCCGCTGCAAAGTTGCGACCCGTAGGACCTAGAATCACCACCTTGCCTCCGGTCATATATTCACAGGCGTGATCGCCCACGGCCTCCACCACGGCCTCCACCCCAGAGTTGCGCACGCAGAAGCGCTCCCCGGCGACGCCGGAAATATAGGCCTCGCCGCCGGTGGCCCCGTAGAAGGCCACATTGCCAACAATGATGTTTTCCTCGGGAATAAAGGTGGATTCAGGCGGGGCGTAGAGAATCACCTTCCCTCCGCTCAACCCCTTGCCAAAGTAGTCATTGGCATCGCCCTCCAATTCCAGGGTGACGCCCGCGGGAACAAAGGCGCCAAAGCTTTGGCCAGCGCTGCCCTGGAAATGCAGATGAATCGTATCCTCCGGGAGACCGTCCCAATAGCGCTTGGTGATTTCGTTCCCCAGGATAGTGCC
This sequence comes from Lyngbya confervoides BDU141951, assembly GCF_000817775.3. Taxonomy (GTDB): domain Bacteria; phylum Cyanobacteriota; class Cyanobacteriia; order Thermosynechococcales; family Thermosynechococcaceae; genus Lyngbya; species Lyngbya confervoides. Next base: position 98,088 of record NZ_JTHE03000091.1, on the reverse strand, counting down.
GACGGTGCGATTGGTATTTTGGATGGCCAGTGTGGCTTTAACCGGCTGCTTGTGATCCAGGGCTGGCTGACACAGATCGAGCAACACCGTGAGATCCAGGGATTTTTCCAGGCCGTGGTCCTGGGGGATCTGACAATAGCGACCGACGCTTTCGTCCACCTGGGGCTGGTGCAGAATCTTAGAGAGGTCAATGCCCTGAGCTTTCCAGTGGGTAATGGCAGGTTTTGCATCGAGCAGGTCAACCCGGCCAATCATTTCATCTATGGTGCGAAAGCCCAGCTGAGCCATGAGTTCACGAATCTCCTGGGCAATAAACCGCATAAAGTTTTCCACATGGGCCGGATCGCCCGTGAATTTATCCCGCAGGGCCGGGTCCTGGGTGGCAATCCCCACCGGGCAAGTGTTCATGTGGCACACGCGCATCATGATACAGCCCAGGGACACCAGCGGTGCGGTGGAGAAGCCGTATTCTTCTGCCCCCAGCAGAGCCGCAATGACCACGTCCCGGCCAGTTTTCATTTGACCGTCGGTTTCCACCACAATGCGGCTGCGGAGATTGTTCAGCACCAGGGTTTGATGGGTTTCTGCAACCCCCAGTTCCCAAGGCAGTCCGGCATGTTTAATGGAGGTTTGGGGTGAGGCTCCGGTACCGCCATCAAACCCGGAGATCAGCACCACATCGGCATGGGCCTTCGCCACCCCGGCAGCAATGGTGCCCACGCCCACCTCCGACACCAGCTTGACATTAATGCGAGCATCCCGATTGGCGTTTTTGAGATCGTGGATCAGCTCTGCCAAGTCCTCAATGGAATAGATGTCGTGATGGGGCGGCGGTGAAATCAAACCCACGCCAGGGGTAGAATGGCGCACCTTGGCAATCCAGGGATAGACCTTGCGACCGGGGAGTTGCCCCCCTTCCCCAGGCTTGGCCCCCTGGGCCATTTTGATCTGGATTTCCTTGGCCTGGGACAGATACAGACTGGTCACCCCGAAGCGCCCTGAGGCCACCTGCTTGATGGCGCTGTTTTTAGAGTCGCCTCGCTCATTGGTCCAGGTGAAGCGCTCCGGGTCCTCGCCCCCTTCGCCGGTATTGGATTTGCCGCCAATCCGGTTCATGGCGATCGCTAGGGATTCATGGGCTTCCTTGGAGATTGACCCGTAGCTCATGGCCCCGGTTTTAAATCGGCGCGTAATGGCCTCTATCGGCTCAACCTCCTCCAGAGGAATGGGCGATCGCGCCTTAAACTGGAGCAGGCCACGCAGGGTAAAAAACTGCTCATTTTGTTCATTGACTAACTGGGAATATTGCTTGAAGGCCCCATAGTCGTTATCCCGCACCGCCTGCTGCAGCAGATGAATGGTCTGGGGGCTGAACAAGTGCGCTTCTCCGCCCTTGCGCCACTGATATTCTCCGCCAGCATCAAGGGTCGGCGTATCGCTAACGCGATCGGGGAAGGCCCGATCGTGGCGCTGCCTCGATTCCTGGGCAATGACGCTGAGATCGGCCCCCTCAATCCGCGACGCAGTCCAGCAGAAGTAGCGATCAATCACGCTTTTGTTGAGGCCAATGGCTTCAAAAATTTGGGCCCCACGATAGCTCTGAATGGTGGAGATACCAATTTTAGACGCCACTTTGATGACGCCCTTGGTAGCAGCCTTAATATAGTTTTTGCAGGCGGTGGGCAGATCGATATCCACCAGGCGCCCTTGGCGAATCATGTCCGCAAGGGTCTCAAAGGCCAGGTAGGGATTGATAGCGCAGCAGCCGTAGCCAATCAGAACGGCAAAATGATGCACTTCCCGAGGTTCCCCTGATTCCAGCACCAGCCCCACCTTCGTGCGCGTTCCGGCTCGAATCAGATGATGATGGAGACCGGCCACGGCTAAAAGGGCAGGAATGGGCGCGTGGTGAGCATCCACCCCGCGATCGCTCAGAATTAAAATGCTGCTGCCCTGGGCAATGGCCGCATCCGCCTGTTGGCACAGGGACTGCATCGCTGCCTCTAGGCCCTGAACTCCGGCTTGGGGGTCAAACAAAATCGGCAGGGTGCTGGCCTGGAATGGATCTCCCTGAAGCTGCTGAATCTGGGCTAATTCGCGATTGGAGAGAATGGGCGTTGGCAGCTCAATCATCCGGCAGCTTTCCGGGGTGGGATTGAGCAGATTTTGCTCTGCCCCCAAGGTGGTCATGGCCGAGGTGATAATTTCCTCCCGAATCGAGTCGATCGGCGGATTGGTGACCTGGGCAAAGAGCTGCTGAAAATAGTCATACAGAAGCTTGGACTGATTCGACAGCACCGCCAGGGGAGTATCGGTTCCCATGGCTCCCACCGCCTCTACGCCATTGGTGGCCATGGGAGCCATCAACAGGCGCAGCTGCTCAAAGGTATAGCCAAAGGTCAGTTGAAGCTTCAGCAGGGTTTCAGGGTCGTGATCGCGCGCCGGATCGGCTGCGGGCAAATCGGCCAGGGAAACCAGGTTTTCCTCCAGCCAGTCCCCGTAGGGCTGAGCCTGGGCCACCTCTGCCTTAATCTCTGCATCGGAAATAATGCGCCCAGCGGCGGTATCCACCAGAAACATGCGCCCTGGCTGAAGGCGACCTTTATAGGCCACTCGCTCCGGCGCAATAGGAAGCACTCCTGCTTCTGAGGCCATGATCACCAGATCATCCTTGGTGACATAGTAGCGAGAGGGACGCAAGCCGTTGCGATCGAGGACTGCACCCATCACGGTACCGTCGGTGAAGGCCACCGATGCAGGGCCATCCCACGGCTCCATCAGGCAGGAATGGTATTTGTAAAAGGCTTTTTTGTCAGGACTCATGGATTCGTGCCCCTGCCAGGGTTCAGGAATCATCATCATGACCGCGTGGGGCAGCGATCGCCCAGCCAGGGTGAGCATCTCTAGGGCATTATCAAAAATGGTGGAGTCGCTGCCGTTGACGTTAATCACGGGCTGGACCTTGGCCATGTCCTCCCCAAACAGATCCGACTCAAATAGGGACTGCCGCGCCAGCATCCAGTTAATGTTGCCGCGCAGGGTATTAATCTCACCGTTGTGGGCAATGTAGCGGTAGGGGTGGGCGCGCTCCCAGCTGGGAAACGTATTGGTGCTAAAGCGTGAGTGCACCAGGGCTAAGGCACTCTCCATGTCGGGATCTTGCAGGTCTAGGTAATACTGACCCACCTGCACCGGCATCAGCATCCCCTTGTAGACCAGGGTCCGACTCGAGAGGCTGGCAATATACCAATGGGAATCAATCTCTCCAGCCTGAATGGCGTTGTGGGCCTGTTTGCGGAGCACAAAGAGCTTGCGCTCAAAGGCCAGGTCATCCTGAAGATCAGGGCGGCGGGCAATAAACACCTGCTGCATAAACGGCTCACTCTCCAGGGCTGTTTTCCCCAAACTGCTGTGATCGGTGGGAATATCTCGCCATCCCAACACCGGCAGTCCTGCCTGGGCCGCCACCTGTTCAAAGGCACGGCGCCCCTGGGCGCGCTGGGCGGCATCGGGGTTGCCGTAGACCATGCCCACGGCATAGTGCCCCGGATCGGGAAGGGCAATACCCTCGGCCTGGGTCACCTTGGCCAGAAACTTGTGGGGCACCTGGATCAAAATCCCCGCGCCATCCCCCGTGTTTTTCTCACAGCCGCAGGCACCCCGATGATCCAGATTCAACAGGATCGTCAGGGCATTTTGGATAAGGGTGTGGGACTTGTCCCCCTTTTGATGCACGATAAAGCCGACACCACAGGCATCATGCTCAAATTGAGAGTCGTATAGACCTTGCTGGGGGGGCATGGTGTGACGGTTCATAGGCTCAATATCTTAGGTGGCTTAATCTAGGGGACAAACAGGCGGCGATCGCCCCTCCTCCGGGGACGGCTGATAACGATAGATTTCGATTGTGCAATAGTTTTTTACGGAGGCGGTGAGGTCTTAATGCAAATTCAAGGAAGCCCCTGCTTCGATGAGATCCCCGTAACATTTGCGCAAGACTTTGGTTACATTCACTGGGAGTCTGTATCCAGGCGTACCGGCCGCTGTCCATAGACCGTATCGGTGGATACCCTTGCCGCGAGGGGCTGCCATCCGAACGACAACGATCATGGGTTGCCCACGGCCCTAGGATTCTCCGTGGGCCTGCGCGCCTGCCACGGATCGCAGGGCCGCGATCGCCTCCCACAGCGCCAAGCTGCCCCCCAGATGGTGGACCAGGGATAGCACCATGGGCAGGCGGTCTAAAAACACCTCTGGGGCCCCCTGGGCCAGATAGTCAAGCAGGTGCTGCAGATCGACGAGGGGTGCCTGGGAAGGCGTGAGCGCTTGCTGCCAGATGGACTGGAGCAGATCACCCCTGACCGTATCCAGGGGGTGATCATGGGCTAGATCAAATAGCCGGAGCAGCTGCAGATAGGCCCGGCCAGAACAGGGAGGAAAGGGCCGCGATGACCAGGGGAATTGCTCGATGGCCTGCACCAAGGCGCGGGCGACGGGGATTAATCGCGTCACCTCGCCCTGTGTTGTCCCAAGGTCTTGATCTGCGCAGGTCTCTGCCAGCAGGACCAGGATGAGGTTGAAGCTCTCTCGATGGGCATAGACCGGGTCATGGAGACAGACCCTTGCCGCCTGAATAATCTGGCCCTGACAATCCCAAGGAGAGAAGGAGGAATGGTGCATCAAGTCACGACAGTGCGATGCCGCCTCTGGGAGATAGGGCAACACCGCCAACCATGTGGCCCAGGCCTCGTTCGGGGAGTTCAAGGGTTCGGCCTGAAGCTGCGCTATCAGGTGAGGCGAATGGGGGGTCGGCCCCAGGAACCTTGCCAGAATATGAAAGCGCTGCCATCGATCGCCAATCTGCTGGGCAAGATCCAGCACCTCCGGCAAGCCCTGGGGAAAGGTGGGCAGGAGTGCTGCCCGGACCTGGCACCGAGCCAGGGGGGACGCCATGGCCTGGCCCAGGGCAAGCACCTCTGGATAAATGGCCGCAGGCAGGCAGGGCAATAAATCGATGAGGGCCAGGGCTCGATCTTCCTCCTGAAAGGTTTGGGCCACCAGGATTAGGGCTTGACGGGCGATGGCTAAATTAACCTGGGGCAAACGCGCCAGCAACTCGCAAATCTCCGGGGGAGACACAGGCATATTTTGGAGCAGCTGGCACAGGGGATCCGTAAGATCCGAGGTGAGGTAGGGGGCTAACTGGATGAGGGCATCCCAGCGCTGCTCATGGCTGGCTAAGGAGATAAGGGCCAGGGCCTCCTCCAGCACGAGATGCTGGGAATTGCCCCGGTGGACAGGGAACGTTTCGCGGGGCTGCGGGCTTGGAATCACCCCTGCGGTCCCTGAGGGCGAATCAGATCGCGGGTCAGGAATTGCAGCGATGAGGGTTAGGGCCTGGGCCAGAGTGGGAATTTTGGCTCTTAGGGACGCCCCAGACCTCCCCGAAGTCCTTTCCCGGTGGCAAAGGCGATCGCCACCGTACAGCCAGGACCAGAGAAAGGCATAGCGCACCTGATGCCCCAGGGATTGAGCTGGCTGGCTGGCAAACTGCATCTGGGCTAGGTGCCAGGCCCTTGCGATATCGCTGTGGTAGGGGGTGCCCACTTGGCGGCAGGCCTGGTGCCAGGGGGATTGCCCCCATTCATCACTGCCTTGCAACAGGCGATGCAGCCAATGTTGCCATCCTGCCTGCTGTAGATGCCAGGACAAATGGGCGTGGAGGTAGCCGTCCTGGGGGAGGGTGTGCCACTGACGCTGACGCGCGCCTCGCAGATAGGCCACCAGCAGCTGCCGATGCATCTGTAGTAGGGTGAGGCCCAATCCCCCCAGTGCTGCACCTGGGGAACGCTGAATCAACCAGATGGCCAGAGCCGCCATGGCTGCGTCCAATCGGTAGGCAGTCCCTGGGTGCACCGCCTGGATCAAACCGCGATCGCTGAGTCCCTGTAAGATTTCTGCGGCCTTCTCCGGAATCACCTCCCAAAGAATAGAGAGCATAAAGGGCGTCAGGGTGGCGTCCAGGGCAAACACGCCTAGGCTGGCAAAACGCAGGCGCAGCTCCGAGGTCAGATGCTCCAGAGCGAGTTCCAAACAGACCAGCTGAGCCGGGGAAAGTCCCTGCAAAGCTGCCATCGGGCTGAGACAGGTGCCATCCTTGCCGGAGACGTCCACCGGGAGGGACAAAACCTGCAGCCTGGGTGTCTCAACCCGTGCCACCAGGGTGGACCAGGGTAGGGTCTGGCCCACCAGCGTGGCGCCCATGCGCAAAAAGATCGGCCTGTGATCTACCAGGAATGCAAACCGCTGAACCAGGATTTTCTCCTCGACCCCCACCGGATCTGCGCCGCTGGTTTGGCAAAGCTGGATGCCTTGATCCGGGGAGGGCAGATCCAGCTTTAAAACTCGGCCACACCGGGGCTGCAGGGGAGTGTTCACCAGCAGGAGTCGACTGCGACAGCCCGAGGTGAGGGGAAAAACCTGAAGATGGGCCTCGTTCCACACCGCTTCTAAAATTAAGAGTATGGCCCGCGATCGCAGCATCGTTCCCAGGGCCTGACGGGCACCCTGGATCGTCATGGCTGAGGTCATTTCCGCGCCCCCCTGGGACAGCAGCTGGTGGAGAATCCGCAGCAGATCCGGATGGGGACCGAGCCGAATCCAAAGCACCCCATCTGAAAACTGATCTTGAATTGCCGCTTGACGGGCAATGGCCGCCGCCAGGGCGCCAATTTCAAGGTCCTGGAAGGGCTGCACAACCATCCAGTCTGAATTGCGACGGCTCGCCTGCACGATCTGGCGGCCCAGACGCTGCATTTGGTTTGGGCGCTGCCAAGGCCACTCCTCAATCCAGGAAATGATGGGTTTCTTCTCTTTGCACTGAACGGTCAGGGCCACTGCCTTAAAACATCCCGTATGGCTTGCAGAACCTGCCTTAACAAAATGCAGCGGTCTCCCACCGGACCCAAGCTTTCCCCGACCCGGGATAAAAAGGGACGAAGCTTGATCAGCGATCGCCAAAACTGGACGCGCGGCAATAGGGCAAGTTCGTGGAGTAAGTCTGAGAGCACGGCGTAGGCTTCATCGCCGGGGAGCGATCGCTGCAGGAACAGGGCCAGTCCCTCCACCCGCGCCTCCCCATCGGCAATGTCTCGAATTAACGCCAGACTTTCGGCCACCTGCGCAGCGGGCAGATGGGGAATCAGCTCCAGCAGCACATCGCTCGGAGAGTCTTGATGACAGGCGTGAACGGCCGCAAGCGCCTCCCGAGCTAGGTCAGGACAATAGGGCAGTAATCCCGCCAGAGCCTTGGCCCGCGCATAGGGAAATTGAATATCCTGGGCAATGGTGATGGCCACCGGTCGATCCGCCGCAGGTAAGTAGGCCACCAGTTCCCCCAGGGCCGTCGCTCGCGCAAACACGGGCGGAATCTCCTGAATCATGGCAAGGGCATCTCTCCCAAAGGTTGGGCGTCGCTGAAGCAAGGCCTGGAGGGCAGGAATATGAACCGTTTCTGTGCGGGTTTCTCGCAATATTTCTTGAATTTCAGGGAGGTATACCGATTCAACCTGGGGAATCACCGCAGTCAGCGCCTCCCCGCGAAAGGCGACATCCTGTAAGCTACGGATGGCTTCTAGCACGGTGGGCGTAAAATCCGGGATATGGGTCACCAGTCGCAGCAGGACCCGCACGCAGTTGCGAATATCTTCAAAGTCGCGGGCAATTTCTAGAGCCTGCGGCAGAAGTCGAGCGGGTACGTGGGCCACCACTGCGGCCAAGGCCGCAGTTCGATCTGCTTCTGTGGGGAGGGTCGCCGTTCGTTTCAAAAGTTCCGGCAGCCACGACTCTCCCACGTAGGGGGCGATATTCTGAATGGCTTCGCTTTGGGCCGCTGAGGTTGGCAGATCCGCCAGGGCGGTCAGGGCTTCTTTAATCAGGGCATCCACTGTCGGGAGGGACAGTAGGGCACTGCCAGCATCGAGGGGGGCGGCGCTGACCGGATCATTGGCCTCGGCTGGTGGCAAGGTGGCGAGTAAGCCCATGGCCTGCAGGCGGTAAAGGGGGTTACGCAGCCCGCTGGCGAGGTGGTGGGCCTCCCCATAGAACGCCGACGGCAGGGTGGGAATGATCTGGGCCAGTATCTGGAGCTGAAAAGCCTCATCGGCCACATCTTGAGTCAGCAGGAAGACCTTGCGCACCAGTTCGCGGTCATGGGGCAGCAGGGAAAGCAGGCTAACAATGCGAACCTGGGCCGAGGGCATTTTTTGAATAGCTTTAAAGGCCGTATCAAAAGCATTCTGGGCCAGTGCGGGCAAGACTGCCTGCAGCGTTTGCGTCTGCACCGATTCCACAGGAATCGCTTGCAGGGTTGTGACCAGGGCAACGCCCAGATCGGGCAAATCGGCTTGAAATGCAGTGAGGGCCTCGGACAGCGCCCTGAGCTCATCGGCTGAAAAGGCCACCGTCTCCTCTCCCAGGAGAATCTGTTCCGGCTGCAGTAAAACGCGATCGTCTAAATCCAGATCGGGCAGCGGGGAAACCTGCGGACTCTCCAGACCATCCAGGTCTAAATTTCGGTCCCCCTCCCCCCCCCGTTTCAGGGCTGTAATGGTGCTATAAATCAGGGCGTAGCGCAGTTGCAAGGCGATAGATCGCAACGGATCACTGGTCTGCATATCCTCTGCCAAGCGCCAGGCGCGCCCAACATCCAGGCTGTAGTTGGCGAAGTCCACCTGATCTACGGCGGCAAACCAGGCGTTTTTACCGCTGGGGGTTTCTTCCTGGAGAAGCTGATGAAGTTCGCCAATCCACCCGGCCTTTTCGAGATGCCAGGTTAGATATTGATGAATATAGCCGTCGTCCGGCACCTGGCACCAATTTCCATCGTTCAAAATAGGCCGGTAGCGTTCTAAGAAGTTTTGATGCGCCATGGACATCGATAGCCCCAGCCCGGCAAAGGGCTGGGTGCGAGGCAGTTGTAAAATCCACTGGGCAATATCCTGCATAACGCTGGGCAACCGATAGGTCGACCAACGCGGTGTCTGGTAACCGGGAACTAGAAAATTGCGATCGCACAGGGATTGCAGCAGATCCTGAGCTTCGGCTTCCGGCACATTCCAGAGGGTCGCCGCCATGGGGGGAGAGAGGGTGATGTCGTGGGGAAAAATGCTCAGGGCGGCAAACCGGAGCCTCAGTTCGGGGGAAAGGCTGAGAATGCTTTGGTTGAGGCAGACCTGCCGCGTGCGATGCTGCCGATCCTTGCCGCCACCAAAAGCCCAGCGAATCAGGGTAGACCCCAAGCCCCTTTGCTCTGCCCCCCGACCTGGATCCGTCCCCGCTTGCTCACCATCTTGCCCACTGTCTTGGGCTGCGGGGGCGGTCCCCTCGGTCAACAGCCTTTGCCAGGTGACCGTCCCGTCCCAAACCTGCTGGGCGGCCAGCACCAGGGAGAGGGGGAGGTAGCCCACCGCCTTGGCAAACCGGCTGGCAGCCTTGCGAGCCTCTCCGGTGAGGGGTTGGCCCAACTGCTGTTCCACAAGCTGGAGCGCTTGGTCAGCGCTCATGCCGGACAAAATGTATTCCTGGGCTTCCGGCAGCTGAATATCCCGACTCACCACCAGCAAATGACTGCGATTATCCTGAACCACCCAAAAAGGCTGGACATCCTCCGCAACCCAAACATCTTCTAGCACCATGAGTAGCTGACGATGTTTCAGCAGCGATCGCAGCTGCCGCGAGGCTTGGGGAAGGGTCGTGGGCAGCGGGCAGTCTGCTTCAAGCTGGGCGATCGCAGAACCGATTAAGGTCAACAGGTCCGGATCGGGACCGAGGGAAATCCAAAGCATCCCATCCGGAAACTGGGCCTGCACCGCAGGGTCGCGAGCCACCGCCAGGGTCAACCAGGACTTTCCGATACCGCCAACGCCTTCCGCGGATTTAAGCAAACAGACGGGATGATCGTCATCCAGCAAGCAATTGCGCAGCTGCTGCTCATCCTCCAGCCGGGGAATATAGGATTTGGGCAGGACAGGCACGATGCTGACACTCCAAGGCGCACCGTCATATTTGGAGGATTGGCTGTCCAGCGATGGGGAGGGAAAATGAATCATGGGTGCTGCACAATGGAAGGCCTCATCCAAACAGGGCGAGGGTCATAAGTAAGAAAGAGCCGGAAAATTACAGAACTGGACACCATAGTATCAGCGGATTTCCCATACATCATGTCGATTTGTATCGCTTAGACGGCCCGTGGCAGAAAATAATCCGGAATCAATCAAGGCAGGAGGCTGTGTGCCAGAATGCAAGAGATTGGTCTTGTTGCCCTCCCTTGCATTTATGGTGCCCCCTTCTAGACAAGCTGTGTTGACCCTTGGCTTTGTTGTGGCTGCTTTTTTAGTCAACCTCAGCTCAAATTTTATGCCCATCAATGGTCAAACCATTGGACAAATCTCCAACACCGTTTTTAAGGAGGTTTTGATTACGCCCGCTAGCTATGCCTTTGCCATTTGGGGCGTTATTTACGTCAGTCTCTTTGCGTTTGCCATTTATCAACTGCTTCCCCAGCAGCGGCGATCGCCCCATCTCAATCCCCTCCGCACGATGATGATTCTGGCCTGTGGAGCACAGATGATCTGGATTGTGGTGTTTTTGTCTAATCTTTACGGGCTGTCTTTGGTGGCCATGGTGGTGATTTGGGGGGCGCTGATGCGGGGCTATTTTCAAATCAATGGCACTTCGCAGCCCGTAACCCGAGGGCAGCGCTGGTGTATTCAAGTGCCCTGGAGTCTCTACCTGGGCTGGATTAGCGTGGCCACGCTGGTCAACGTTGCCCTGACGCTCTTTGCCTGGAATTGGCAAGGCGGGGGGATCTCACCCCAGGCCTGGACTGTGGCCCTAATTGCGGTGGCAATGATGATCGCGATGCGCGTGGTGTGGCAGCACCAAGACCTGGCCTTTGCGGGGGTGTTTTTGTGGGCACTGATGGCCATCGCCGTCCGCCATAGCGAGGTGCCCCTGCTGGGCGGATCGGCCCTAGGCGCAGCGGCAGGGCTGGGGGCTCTCAGCCTTTATCGCTGGCGTCTGATACCCTCAGCATCCTGAGAGAACCATGGAGATTCAGCTCAAGCAAGCCAGTTCCCCCGCCTGGATTGAGGCCGTTCTCACGCAGTTTGATCAGTTTTTGCTCGATCACGCAGCCAATGAGAAAAAGGCGGCGGGCGTGGCACTGAACCTGGCGGCCCACTACCCCGACAAACCGGATTTAGTGGCCGCCATGATTGATCTATCCATTGAGGAGCTCAGCCACTATCGAGATGTTTACAAGTTGATCCGAGAGCGGAACATTGCCCCAATTCCAGACCAAAAGGATGTGTATGTCCATCAAATTCGCGATTTAATCCGCAAGGGAAGCGAAAATTATTTTCTAGATCGGCTGCTAACCGCGGCGGTGATTGAAGCCAGAGGGCAGGAGCGGTTCAGGGCCATTGCCCAGGCTCTCCCCCAGGGGGCATTAAAGGGATTTTACAGCGCAATTTATAAATCCGAGGCGCGCCATGCATTGATGTTTGTGCGTTTTGCCTGCCAATATTACGATCGCCAACAGGTGAGCGATCGCCTGGCGGAGTTCATTGATCAAGAAGCCATCCTTTTGCGACAATTGGAGATTCGTCCGGCCCTCCATTGACGGAGGAAATAGTCCATCACTGATAACCGTCAAGTCCTCACTCACATACCGTGAGGTAATCCAGGGATAGCGAGGCCATGAAACCGTCCAGGATTTCTACGGGACCCTCCTCGCCAACAGATCGCTGACGGCTCACTTTCGGGAAGCTGCCCCACCCTGGACCAGCCCCATACCGCCTCCAACTATATCCAGCGTGCAAGCGTCCTAGGCCCGGATCCAGAACAGCAGGGGCGATCGCGCTCTTCCAAGTTCTAGATCGTTGGCGATGTTCTCATCTCAGCCGCGTCAGCCTGCCGAAGGCATCAGCTTGGTAGGTGGGGTGGCGGAGTGCGACAGTCTTCTGGATGGGGGCCGCAATGTCTGGAGTTTTGCGCTGCGGGAACACAAAGACTACTCTAGGGTCCCATCGCAGCCGTCGCCAGTCCAAACACAATGAACAAAGCTCCACCCATCACCATGAGCCAGCGCTCCGACAACCGACCGGCAATCATCCGCCCGCAGAGAACCGCAATCGCCGCACAGAGGAGGTGGCCGAGAATTGCTCCCGTCACCACGCCGTAGGGAGAATGGGAAGCCGCTAAGGTCACCGTCGCAAATTGCGTGCGATCGCCCCACTCTGCCACAAAGGTGAGGACAAAGGCTTCCAGCAAAATGGTCCGAACTGACCAATGCACCACCCGCGCATCTAGCTGCTTCACCGCATCCAAGGCCTCTTCCTGTTCCTCCGCCAGCCCCTTTGCATCAGACATCCGCCCAGCATCATAGAGAAGCTTGGCCCCAAATCCCAAAAAAAGGGCGATCGCCAAACTCTTGACCCAAGTCTGCGGCAGAAGCGCTGCAAACTGCCCCAACCCCACGGATAAAACCGTCATGACCGCGAGAGCCGCGCTGACCCCCACAAAAACCCAGCGCCGAGGATGACGCATGGCTAGAATCGCGCCCATAAAAAACGTCTTATCCCCTAATTCAGACAGCGTAATTAAGCATAGACCCGCCGTAAATCCTGCCAATGATTCCATATCATTCCCCTACGGGCTGCTGCCACATCCTCAATCGTTCTCTGCACTGCTGCTGGAGATTAAAATAGGCTACCACAGGCTCAAAAATAAGCAAAATCAAGAATTTTATCTCATAATTAATTCATTATCCCTCCAAACTCTGTTTAATTCATATTTAGTTCATTTTTTGATTGCTCAGGCCTCTGAGTTTCCTAGTATCAGTTTGTCCCTCTCACCCCCGTTGGGGCAGTTCATCCCTTTTTTTCCAGAGGAGACGGAACTTTACCCTGGGTTTCAGGATCTCTTTTTGTAAGCTCTATATAAAGAGGCCCTTGGATAGTCTGCAACGGGAGGCAACTCATCATGCAACGGTTGATCATGGCCGCCGTATTGACCGGATTAATGGTCTCTAGCCTGTCTGACCTGGGTAGAGCCAGGCAACCTCGACTCCCAGACAAGCCGCCCCAGGATCGCTACGACATTTTCCTTACCCATGCGGAGGGTTTGCGGTTTATTTATCCCGAGGGCTATTACGTGGATAGCGCCACCGCCTACCGTTCCCCCGACCCGAACTCCGCCCTCCAGAAAAGTTGGGAAATTTGGAAGGCGGCAGACTACCGTCCCTGGGGTGGTCGTTATCCAGCAGAACCAGCCGGCAGCGAACCCCCACCGCACATTAGCCTTGAAATCCTGAGGAACCCTGAGGCCAAACCCCTCCAGCAATGGATGGAGTCACCCACCTCTCCCGCAATGCCCAAAATCGTGGCGGGGCAACCGGCGATCGCCTACAGGGCCACCGGCCTCTACGAATATGACGTGGTTCTCCTTAACCATCCCAACGGAGATGTGGTAAAGCTCCAGGTGGGCTATCTCGACGCCGCCGATCCCCTGCGATCCGTTTTTCAGGTGGTTCTCGATAGCTTAACCTTTGACCACATCACAGCGGAGGGCCGCATCAGATCGGTGAACTACCGTCCCTTGATTGCCGCTTTAAAGACCGGAAACTGGCAGATGGCCAACCTGGAGACACGGGCAATCTTGATGCAGCTGATGCCAGAATCGGGCTATTTTTATCCCCATCTCCAAGGCGCCGACATCCAATCCTTACCCTGTCAAGAGGTACAGCAGCTAGATGCCGCCTGGCAGCGCCACAGCGATGGCAAGTTTGGGTTCTCCGTCCAATCACAGATCTGGAATTCGGTCCCCGCGCCGCGTCAAGTCGAGAGCTTTGGAAACCAAGTGGGCTGGCGACAACTCCCCGCCGCCGACCTGTCTCCCCTTCGCACCCCTTGGAAATTTGACTCTAATCTCACCTACAGCACCGAAGCTCCCCTTGGACACCTCCCTTGGCTCGGGGTGTCCTCCTTACAGTTAGAGCGAATGCTCGCAAACAGCGGGGCAGGCTGTGGATCCTGCACAGTAGATGCAATGTATCTCAGCAGCGATCGCTTTGGGGATTTTCTGCCTGCCTTTATGTCGCGGGTTAACGCCTGTTTGAGTCAGGACCCATCCCCGGTTCTTTCCGATTAAACTTTTGATTTAAACTTCCGATTAGACAATGCCTGTTAGACAGTGCCTGAGGTGATCGGCTAGGGTACGTCGTTTATGCCTCGGAGGGGGCTGTCTCACAGTGAGCCTTAAAGGAATGACCACAGTTACAAACCTCTAGGGCATTGGGATTATGAAATCGAAAGGCGCCACCCATCAGGTCTTCGGTATAGTCAATGACCAAACCCTTCAGATAGTCCAAAGACTGGGGATCAACGACAATGTCGATGTCCTCACAGTGAATGACCCGATCCGTCACCTCAGGTTCAACCTCAAACTCCATGTGATAAGAAAGACCCGCACACCCCCGCGCTTGCACACTGAGCCGCAGTTGCCCCCTGGAAGAGGAAACCTGCTTGAGCCGCAGACGCTTCACTTCACTGGCAGCGGCATGGCTGATTTCAATCATGATGCTTTCTCAGGTGAGTTGGGTTAGGGAACGTCGCCCTTCATTATCCCTGATTCCTGGTAAAAAATTTTCTGCGAAAACGCCGACTTGCCTAGGGGCAGAGGTCGGCGGATGGGGCAAAATCTTGAGCGTTGGCAGAAATCGGGAATCCGTTGGGTCAAGGTAGCGGATGTTGCAGCCTCTGCCTGATGGTTGTCCCCGTGAATACCCTACCGGGCGTAATCGTCATCAAAGCGAGTGATGTCATCTTCTCCCAGGTATTCCCCATTCTGCACTTCAATCAGGACCAGGGGGACTTTCCCTGGATTTTCCAGGCGATGCTTCGTAAAACGGGGAACGTAGGTCGATTGGTTTTCGCAGAGCATAATTTCTTCCTCGCCACGAATAACCTTTGCAATGCCAGAAATCACAATCCAGTGCTCACTGCGATGATGATGCATTTGCAGGCTCAGACGATGGCCCGACTTCACTTCGATGCGCTTAATTTTGTAGCCGGTGCCTTCCTCGAGGACGGTAAAAGATCCCCAAGGCCGAAGTTCAGTAGCGGCAACTGCGGGAGAAGGCATGGAGACAGGAAGCGAGGTTTCTGTGCTAGGGGCGGTGGCGGACTGAGGGCTCATAGATATCAATATAATTAAGCTAACAGGACAAACAAGAAATAAAGAAAATCAGGGATAAATTGTCACATCTGGTCATGTCACCTCTGGTCATGTCACCTCTGGTCATGTCACCTCTGGTCATGCCGAGCGATCGCTGTTGTGTCCAGGTCAATCTCAACACAGGAGAGGGGCAGAGGAACCAATGTCCTAGAAAGAAATTTCAGTATAACGGGTGATTTAGAAAAAGGCCGTAATTTTCAAAGCTTTTTATCTTCCCATTCCCCCATCTCACGGATCTAAATCAGCACAAACACTACAATGAACGGAAGTGAACTCTCCAAAACTTACCCATTGAATCGAATCTTGTGTGCATGGTAGATACAAAACTTATTTTGCCCGTTGGCATCGGTCAGCCTCATTTGGGAATTGGCACTCCATGCTAGAGGCTATTCAAAAGCTTGCCCAAAAATTAACGCCAAGGCTCATTGAAATCCGCCGTCATCTGCATTCATTCCCTGAACTCAGTGGTCAGGAGCACGAGACAGCAGCCTACGTGGCGGGAATCCTCTCGTCCTACGGCCTGAAGGTGCACGAGGGGGTGGGCAAAACGGGGATTGTCGGTGAGTTGCTAGGGAGGCAGGCCTCATCAGGTCAGTTTTTGGCTATCCGGACCGATATGGACGCCTTGCCCATTAATGAGTTAACGCGGCTAGAGTTTGCCTCCCGAAAGCCAGGGATTATGCATGCCTGTGGCCATGATGTGCACACCACGGTGGGGGTAGGCACGGCCATGATTTTGTCAGAGCTAGGAGAACAAATTTCCGGGAACGTGCGCCTGCTGTTTCAACCGGCGGAGGAGACGGCCCAGGGAGCTAGCTGGATGATCCAAAGTGGCGCCATGGAGAATGTGGAGGCCATCTTGTCCTGCCACGTCTTCCCCTCTATTCCCGGAGGGAGCGTGGGCATTCGCTATGGGGCTTTGACCGCGGCGGCTGACAATTTAGAAATCAAGATTATCGGGGAATCGGGGCACGGAGCGCGTCCCCATGAGGCCGTTGACGCCATCTGGATCGCAGCTCAGGTCATCACCACCCTCCAACAGGCGATTAGTCGCACCCACAATCCGCTCCGTCCCGTCGTTCTCACCATTGGACAAGTTAACGGGGGCCGCGCCCCGAACGTCATTGCCGACCATGTCATCCTCAAGGGCACTGTGCGATCGCTCCATCCCGATACCCATGCGCAACTGCCTGACTGGATTGAGGCCATTGTGGCTGGAGTGTGTCAGCCCTACGGGGCCACCTTCCAGGTGAACTATGAGCGCGGGGTACCCTCGGTTCAAAACTGTGATCGCCTCTCCAAGTTGCTGGAACATTCAGCCAGGGCAGCGCTGGGAGAGGAGAAGGTGCAGCTGTTACCGGAGCCCTCCCTGGGGGCCGAGGACTTCGCCCTATTCCTAAAGCATGCTCCCGGTGCCATGTTCCGCCTTGGGGTCGGGTTTCACGATCGCCCCAATTATCCCTTGCATCATCCCAACTTTGATATTGATGAGCAGGCCATCACCGCAGGGGTAGTGACCATGTCCTACAGTGCTTACCAATACTGGCAATCGTTTCCGGTGCAGCACCGAACAGAGTCCACAGCAGCCTAGCGCCAGCCTTGCTGGGCCTGAATCCAGACATGATCTGCCAATGCGGTTATTTCCGGCGCGCTCAACCGGTCCGCAAAGGCGGACATGCTGTTTTTCCCCTGGGCAATCAGGGCGGCCACAGCATCCGGGCTATCCACACCATTTTTTTGCAGCGCTTTGAGTTTCAAGGTTTTTCCGCGACGCACAATGTTGCCGCCATGGGGATGGCACCCCGCACAGTGAACTTCAAAGAGTTGGGTGGGCTCAGGGGCCGCCATTGCCGGGTTTCCCCCCAAGAGGGTGACACTGGCCCAGTAGGCCAATAGTCCAATCCAGATCCAAATGCGTTTCATGGGCCTTCCTCAGGAATGCAGGCTATTATTCAGGAGCAAAGAACAAGATAGGAGACCGGAGGTCTAGAGTGCGGTCATTCTGGGCAAGGTGGTTGCTAAAAATACCGCCATCGCCGCGATCGCGAGAAAACCTTGGATCATATTCCCCACTAAGGTACTGACCAGTACGCCCAGGGCCGCCTTGCATGCAGTTTTGAGGTTCCGGCAGTAGAGATACTCCCCAATTAAGGCGCCCAAAAGCGGTCCAATAAAAATGCCGATGAGCGGTCCGAGGGGACCCCCAATGGGTAGGGTGGGCAGCAGGCCTAGAAATCCGGCAACCATTCCGATAATTGCACCAATCTGTCCCCATTTACTCGCCCCAGCCTTCTGCATTCCCCAAAGCGTTGCCAGGAAATCCACGCCAAAGCTCAGAACCCATAGACCAATGGTGGCCGCCAGAGCGATGCCAATGGTGCTAAAGCCATGGATCAGCCCCCAGATCATTACACAGGCTAAAATGAGCGTCATTCCTGGGAGTCCAGGGACAAAGGCCCCGACGACGCCGATTCCCATCACCGCAACCAGTAGCCAATAAATCGCCATGCTCAGGCAACTCCTGAGGGCGTAGCAGGGCTTGAGGTAGCAGAATGCAGCGTTTGGTCTAACTTATCGGCGATCGCAGCGATCCAGGCCTCATCTTGCTGCGTAAAGCTGCGGGGCGTATTGGTGCCAACGATTAAGAGGCCTGTGGTGCCCAGGGGCTGACAAATAACACCTTGCGTATTTTCGGGTAGATAATCAAATTCCACGCGTCCGGGATAGAGTTTCAGGTCCACAAGATAAACTGGCCTATGCTGCTTCAGAACTCGCTCTGCAATCGCCCCTGGCGTGACCGTCGAGGCCTTGCCCAAAATCCCACGGCGCAGCAGGGTTTTGCCTTGATCGTAGACCACCAAAGTTTTCGCCGGACTGTTGGTCAACACACTGTGGGAGGCCCAGGCCAACTCCAGTTGAGCCTGATTCGGGAGGGAGGGATCCATCTCCATGCCCACACTCCCCACCAGCTCGACGGCCTCTGGCGAACGGGGCTGAATCTGCTGCCAGAGCAATCCAGCCAAAATTAAGATGGCGGCCATGAAGATTCCCAGCGCATCAGAGCGGGCCTGGGTTGGGGTTACCTCAACGCTCAAAACACGATTCACCATCAACACGGTCCCGCCCAAGCCTCCTACAACCAGCGGCATTAAGCGAACAACACGATTGGGATCGGAGGGATTCATGGGCAGGCAAGGGCAAGAGGTGATATTTCTGCATTCTAGCGCTCACCCAGACAAACGGAACTCGATTGGTGTCCTTACGAGCTTTGAAAAGACCACTCGTTCACCTCTTCCCAACGGTGCCCCTGGTGTCGCAGTAGCGTGATGGCAGTTGCCGTAAATTGACGATGCAGCGATCGCCCCTGAAAAGACGGCCAAGCCTGGTGGAAAGCCGGCCTGGATAAATCTCGATGGGCCACGGTAATGTGGGGGTGAAATCCACGCTTCTGATTCAGGGAATCGACTAAACCGAGATGTTCCTTAAGAAAGCGCTGGAGCGCAGCATGAAGGGCAAGAAGATCGGGCGTTGGCTGGGGGCGGATATAGATGACCCGAGGCGCAAAGGCTCCAAATCCGTCCAGATCAATGGGAATACAGCTCTGCTGCTGTGTAAATTGTTCCAAGCAGTTGAACTGAGTTTGCTGGGCCAAAGACCATCGAAACGGCGGAAAAAGCGTCAGGTGGGGCGGAGATTTCAGGGCATGGCGAGCGTGGTAGCAATGGGCAAACTCCTGCTTAATGGCAGTGATCTCCGCTTGCAAATCCCCGGGAGGAAGCAAGGCCAAAAAATAAAGCTGGAGATCCTGGGAAGTCGGGTTCACCAAATCATCAGTCGGAAGGCACTGGGATTACTTTAGCGTTTCCTTCAGGGGTTGTTTGCCCTCCTGAATCGGGGCCTGAAAACTTTTAGGCGATTTTCCCTTGCCCTTTCAAAAAATCCTTGTACAATTATGTCGTTTTTGCATAGGGGGTACCCATGCCTGTTGGTTTACCCGAGTTTGTCGAGAACCCAGAAAATCGCTGTCCAGTCATCCTCCTCCTCGATACTTCCACCTCAATGATGGGAGACCCTGTTCAGGAACTTATGCAGGGCGTGCGAATTTTTAAAGAAGAGGTGCATCGAGATACGAAAGCCGCGCTGAGTGTAGAGGTTGCGGTGGTGTCCTTTGGTCCGGTGGAACTCCTCCAGGACTTTGTAACCATTGAGCAGTTTACGCCGCCTCCCCTATGGGCCGAGGGATTGACCCCCATGGGAGAGGCCATTGACTATGCCTTGGATCTCTTAGATCACCGCAAGGCAGTCTACAAAACCTACGGGATCCAATATTATCGGCCCTGGATTTTTATGATTACCGATGGTGCCCCCACCGATGATTGGCATGGGGCGGCGGAAAGACTCCATGCCGGAGAAGCCGAGGGCAAGTATTGCTTTTTTGCCGTGGCAGTTCAGGGCGCCGATGTTGTGAAGCTTCAGCAAATTGCGCCTCCCAATCGTCCGCCGATTTTGCTCAATGGACTGGATTTTCAAGGGCTGTTTGTGTGGCTCAGTAATTCCATGAAGCGAGTCTCCAGTGGGCAAGTGGGAGAAACCTTGGCGCTGCCCCCGGTCGGTTGGGGCCAAGTTGTCCTGTAGGGACCCAGGCGTGGTCAACGCTGCGCTGCCCCCGCAAGGCAAGGGATGAATTACGAAACAGGACGCCTCCATGCTCACGCAATTTCCAGGGTATACGGTTAAGGACCAGCCGATTCAATTCACTCAAGAGCTGGCCCGCAGTGGTGAGGGGACCCTTTGGTACACCGATCGCCCAGATCGAGTTGCCAAGGTCTATCACACCTACGATGCCAGGCGATCGCACAAGCTAGCGGTGATGGTGGCCCACCCCCCTCCGGATCCCAATGCAGCCATAGGCCACATTTCCTACGCTTGGCCCACGGAGTTGCTCCGGGATGCCCAGGGACAGATTCGGGGATTTTTAATGCCGCGCATTAGCCACAGCGTGGATCTCATTGAGCTCTATCATCCCTTGAGACGACAGCGCATTGGACCCAGATTGACCTGGATGCAGCTTCATGTGACGGCTGGCAGTCTGGCCTCCCTGGTTTGGGCAATTCATGAAGCGGGTTACGTGCTGGGGGATATGAAGCCCCAAAACATTTTAGTCAATCGGATGGCCCAGCCTTCCATTATCGATACGGATTCCTTTCAGGTGCGCGATCCTCACACGGGAGATCTGTATCGATGTCTGGTCGGGTCGGAAAGCTTTACTCCGGCCGAGTTACTAGGGAAAGATCTCGCGCAGGTGATCCAAACCCCGGTTCACGATCGCTTTCGCTTGGGGGTGTTACTCTACCTGTTGCTGTTTGGAGAACATCCCTTTAAAGGGCAATGGACAGGAACGGGGGAGTCTCCGCCGCCTAATGAGCTGGTGCGCCAAGGCTTTTGGCCCCATGCCCCGCAGGGCTTGATTCGCCCCAGTCTTCTCACCATACCGCTCAACTCAGTCCATCCCCAGCTACAGCACTGCTTCCACCGGTGCTTTACCGAAGGTCATTCCCAGCCCGATCTTCGCCCCACCCCACAGGAGTGGGTGAAGGCCCTACGGGTGGCGATCGCCGATCTAAAAACTTGTCGCCGCAACACTCACCATGTCTACAGCCGTCACCATGGTCATTGTCACTGGTGCGATCGCGCCCAGACCCTGGGTGTAGACATCTTTCCTGGACCCGAACCCCCAGTACATCGGCTTCAGCAGCAGATCCATCAGCAGATCCATCAGCAGATGCATAGCCGCGCTATTCCCGGCATTGGGGGGCTGAGGAAGTGGCTGGAGGATCTGACCGGCAGGCTAACACCGCCCGCGGCTGCACCTTTTCCAGGATCTGGGTCCTCTCCACTGCCCAGGACCACCCGCTCCATTGAGGCCAAGGACCTGACGCCACGGTTGCCCCTTGTGGCAGCGATTGCTTGGGTTCGCCGTCTGGGACAGCGGCGATGGGTACAGATAATCTCCTTACCCTGTGGCATGATGGGGCTATGGCTTATACTGCTGCGCCTCACTCAACCCTACTGGCAGGAGCGCGCCCTCACGGCCACAGGCACCACCTTGTTGGTGCTGCTGCTGTGCCTGTGCGGCATGATTTCCCTAGGCCTCAGGAACCGCCAGGGGGGCAGTTAACCCTCAGAGGGAGGAGGGAGAAACGGGCCTCCAGGTTTTGAAGGTGGCGGCCTGTCCCCGGTATTGCCCCCCTTCGTCGAGAATCTCCCAAAGAATGACCTGCTCAATCCAGAAACGCTGGCCAGTTCTGGATATCCGCACGCCCTGGTAGTTGCGGATATATCCCTTTTGCCTAGCCTCAGCCAGCAGGCGATCGCGCTCAGCTTGGGCCACCGCCTCAGCCGATCGTCGAGAGGGCAATTGGGTAAAGGTTTCCCAGTCAAATTCCCATAGGTCCAGAGCCATTTGATTGCCGTAGTTAAAAACGGGGTCGGCCTGAGTACCGTGGGAGACCACTGCAAAGGGGGCCTTAAACAGCGCCTCTGCCTGATCACGGGGGTCGTGGTTCAGGACCGGGCCATCCAGGAGAGATTGCCCGGTCCAATGCTCAAAGCTACGCAGAAGGCGCTGGCTATGGATAATGACGTCGGGCTGATCAAAAACAGACAACACGGCCTCCAGGGGTTAGAAAAAAAAACAAGAGGCTGAATTCCACCCAGGGCAATCCAGCCTCTTGAAACTTTCCTGTTCGACCCTCGGACAGGTCGAGGGCTGCCACACCCATTTAGGTCACGGCAGAACCACGGGGATTTTACCCTTGAGCCGCATTATCTCAGGGATTCTAGGCTTGGACTTCCTCTGTCTTGCCCGAACCTGCCTGAGAGGGCTGAAACGACTCAAGGGGCTGAATAGAAACAATTTTGCCCCCGAGTTTCTGTAGCCGTCGCATGGTCTGATTCATCTGAGAATAGGGAACCTGAACATAGCACGTCCCACTCTCGCGAATGGAGTAGCCCTGAACCTGGGAAGGATCGTAATTCCCTAAGCCACTGACTTCATAGACGTACATGCGATTGCCGACGGTTGTACTCGATCCTCGATAAAAAGCTGCTGGAGACAGCATGGCACCTCCTTAGAGATTTACGTTTAGAACCAGAACAATAGAAACCTAGGCCTGAGTAATGCTAGCGACTTTTCCCCCCATCTTCTGAACCCGCTGTAGGGTGCTGCTTAACTCAGAATAGGGAACAATAAAGGCCCGATTAATCCGACGCACCTTGGGATAGCGCGGGAGATTCATACAGGCCACCTCAATGCGATACAGGCGACCTGGATCATCTGAGGTGGACCGAGCAAAGGCCTTCCCTGGCGTGGTCCCCTTCAGGGATTCTTGATAGGCCCAGCCGTCATTATTCCCAGCCATGCCGATTACTGCAGAAACGCGATTGCCCGCCAAGTCTCGCGCCAGGCGGGAGCTTTTCTGACCAATCTGAGCGCGATCGCTCGTGGCATATCCACGATATAGCTGGAACATATTGGGGAAACCAGCGATTTTTTGACTGGTTTGCGTACTAAACCCCCGATAATAGGGAACAATATTATCCCCAAAGTTTAGATTATATTCCTCTGAGTCGATGTAGGAATCAATGTCGGCTTCATAGCCCTCATTTTGATAGCGATCTAGATGCTCAATCACCTCTGCCTCATCGTAGGGGGCACGACCGAGGAGATGCTTAAAGTTGAGTTCAATAACACGAGTTTGAAAATGGGGAAACAGAAATTTATTCTTGTATAAATCAGATTTCGCAACAGCCCGGACGAACTCGCGCACCGAAAGGCTTCCTTGGCATAGCAGAGATTCCAGGCTCACCAGACGCTCTGAGGCCATGAGATAATCATTCCCCAGAACCTGGCGATAAACCGCCCGAATGACCTGTTGCGCGTCCTCAGAACTCCAGTTCGAGCGAAGCTCTATCGGGGAGCTCTCGCTGTAGGGTTCAGTCCCCAGTCGAGTTGCTGCTGTAGTAATTGCCACTGAGTGAATCTCCTGATTTAAAGTAACGATATCAGTCGGGAATTGGGTTATGCAGGGGCGATGTCAATGACTTTTTTACCCTGCTGGTTAAAGCGCTGAAGCGCTGCCGAAAGCTGTTCGTAGGCAACGGTATATTCGCTCATGCCGCGCCGAATTTGCGGAGTGCGATTGCTGGCAGCTTGCATAACGCGAATTTTAAACCGCTGGTTACGATCGCCTTGGGCTGTACCAGCTAATTTCCGACCAAATCCCGGCGTTTGAATAGGATTAGCAAGGTTCAGCGCGAGCTCACGGGTTAAGGTAGCCCCCTGGGCGCCACCACGGGCGCGATCGCTGCTGGCAGCACCCCGATACAGCTGAAACATCCGATTAAACCCGACGGTTTTCTGGGACCGCTGGGTGCTAAATCCGCGGCAGTAGGGCACAATAGCATCGCCGAACTGACTCAGATACTCTGAGGAGTCCAAATACGAATTGATTTCCGCTTCAAGTCCCTGCTGGGTGTAGAGATTCACATGCTCCGTGATTTCAGCCTCATCGTAGGGAGCCCGCCCTAAAAAGTGCTTGAAATTTAACTCAATAAATCGCACCTGGGGATTGGGATAAAAAAACTTCTGGCGATACAGCTCGGACTGACCGAGGGCCCGGACAAACTCCCGGACGTTGATCACGCCCTGCTTCAGAAGAGACTCCGCACTCGAAAGCCGCTCCGCTTCTAAAATGTGGTCATTTCCAAACACCTGACGATAGGCGGCCCAAATCACCCGCCGAACATCCTCCTCACTACCGTGGGATCGCAGCTCAACGGGATCGCAATTATTAACAGCTTCAAAACCAAGCTGCATAGCTGAGGCAAGACTGGTCATAGGATTCTCCTAAACATCGATCTAACTAAAAAGCCAGACATATTTCCCACCTCCGCAACGCTTTGGTCGCAGCGAGAAACATATCTGGCTCAAGGAAGCAGTTAGCTCAGCGCATTAATGGCATAGTCAATGTAGGCATTGGCTTCCACCGCTGCATCACCGGAGAGGCCATGGTTTGCCTTGATATGCTTCAGGGCTTCCACGTACCAGCTAGGAGAGAGCTCAAAGGTGCTATTGATCTCGGCTAGACCTGAGATGAGATAGTCGTCCATGGGACCAGTGCCACCCACAATCAGACAGTAGGTCACCATCCGCAGGTAGTAACCAATGTCCCGCACACACTTAGCTTTGCCTTCCGGGGTAGAGGCATAGTTTGACCCGGACATCTGTGTGGTAAAGGGGAACTTCTGGTAAACTGCGTTGGCTGCACCCTCTGCCAAGGAATTGGCCTTGCTAGAGAGGGCCTTTGCCGCTTCCAGACCCGAAGCAGCCTGACGAAAACGACCAAAGGCAACCTGCTGTTCAGTGGTGCTCAAGAAACGGCCTTGGGAATCTGCCGCAGCTACGGCTTCAGTTAAAGGGGTTTTCATAGATGTACTCTCGTGAAAATCATTCAAAGGATTGATGCTGCCAAAGGGGCAGCAGGATCAGCAAGATTGCTGAGTTTAGGATCTAGGCAACCGCCTGAGCGGCGCGATCAAAGTAGCCTGCAACCTCAGCCATTAGTGAGCTGCAGTCTCCTCGGGTCACACCGTTAGGATCATTGGCGATCGCGATCGCAGCATCCTTCATCTTTTGCACCCCGTTTGCCACAGAGCTACCGGGCGTCCCGAGAGCCAGGTAAGTCTCGCGTAGACCGTTCAGGCAGCGGTCGTCCAACACGCTCGCATCTCCGGTGAAAATTGCGTAGGTTACATAGCGCAGGATAATTTCCATATCCCGCAGACAGGCGGCCATGCGGCGGTTTGTGTAGGCATTTCCACCGGGGGCAATCAACTGGGGCTGCTCGGCAAACAGCGCACGCGCTGCATCAGCAACAATCGTAGAAGAGTTGCTAGTGATGCGGTTAACGGTATCCAAGCGCTTGTTCCCATCGGCAACCATGGCGCTGAGGGCGTCAATTTGTGACCCGCTGACATATTCACCCCGGGCATCGGCCTGGGCAACAACCTTAGCAAAAGCGTCTAGCATTCAGAAATTCTCCTAGGCTAAATAAGAGCTGTTCAATCCCCTGCTGAAGCATGTGCCACTTTCATGCTGCTCTGGACTCGACCGATGCCATAAGCCGCTATTCAGGAGAGCTGAACTACATAAAATGCAGTTCAGCACCGGTCGACCCCTACCTCCGAGGGAGACGAGCAGGCTAAAACCGCCAATCTCGCCGGAAGAATGGTAAAATTCTTGAACCCAGTCTGTCAGAGCAGTAAGACTGCACCCTGTCTTCTTTGAGCTCAGGGCTCAGCAGGTTTTTGAACCAACTTCATTTAAGCAAGGAAAATGTGCAATTCTTGTGCAAGAGAAATCTTACTTTTGCCTACTTTTGTAAATAAATGCAAAGCAGCCCTGGCTTAGGGGCATGCTTCCAAGCTCGGTCACGTGATGTTTTCAGCCCCAGCCACGCCCTAGGGCGACCATGCCAGGGCATGGCTGACCGAGCAAGGCCTCTGGCTGCATGAGACACACCCAAAACAGCCCGACCTGGCTTTCCGCAGGCGACACAGAGTCCAAGATCTAAGAACCGGTATTCAGACTGAATGAACCCAGAATGAGTCCACCTGGTCAATCCCGTGCATCAAACAGGACTTTAACGGGTGACCCATGCGGGGACCGATGCCGGACAGAGATTTTAGGCGATCCCCCCCACGCAGTCAAAGAGCATGGTGGACATATATCGTTCCGTCCATTCTGGACCAAAGGCCTTCTCCAGCACTCGACGCGTCTTATCGTTTTTCTGCTGCTGCGCGCAGTAATATCGCTGCTGCGCCTCAATCTCTTGAATAGCGGCAGCGGAGGTTTCGGGCAAGCTCGCCGTCGCCTGCTGGCAGTGAATATGGAGATAGTCCCCAACCCGCTGCAGGAAAGCCGTCTCCTCATCGGGATGGGCGGGCTTAACAAAAAGGCAATAGTCAGAAAAAATATCACCCCAGTTCGGTAGGGCTCGCACATCTTGAAATGTGAGTTTGGCCAAGGTTGACAGTTGGTGGCGATAGCCTACCGGCAATCGGCGGTCGGGGTCCATTGGGGAAAGGTCAACAATCGCAGCGCTAATGGTGCCGCGCCCGCAAACAATGTCTGTGCCAAACATCGGCAACGCATATTGCGGATAGGGAAACATAACGCAGTGAAGAATATCCAGGTGATTGCCCACTTTGGCCAGCTCCAGATGCAGCTTCCGAAACTGTGGGGTCTGGTAACAAAAGTTTTCAATAAACAAGGCTTCATCCTCTAGCCGCCCTTCGATGTAACCCAAGTCGCTAGGGGCTGGATAGGGGCTCAATTGCAGCATCTCGCTCCAGGTCGCCTGAATTAAACTTGCGAGCCGTTGAATGAGGGGATGTTGACGACTCTGAATGGAGGGTTGGAAAGAGGTAGCCATGGTTTATAAGGTGTACTCCCCGGCCCAAACCGCAGGGATCGGGGCTGTTTTGAAGGTGTTAGATCGCTAAGGTGTTTAATCGCTATTGTGCCGGAGGATCTGTGCAAAACTTGTGCAAGCTGCTGTTACAGGATACGAGCGATGCGCTCCTGGGCAACGTTAAGTCGATCCTAAGCCGACTGACGAAGATAGGACTGATGGCGAGAGAGCCGCTGCAAGATGCGCTGGGCAAGCATTTTGCCCGGCATTGGTTTACATAGGACATCATCAGCTCCAGCGGCAAAGGCATCCTGATGAACTTTCTCGTCGCCCACAATTGAGAGAAACATAATGGGCAACGACTGCCAGCGAGGGTCACTGCGCAGGGTCTGACAGAGCTCTAATCCATTCACCTGCGGCATCTTAATATCCAGAATTAAGATGTCGGGCTGATGTTGCTCCAGAGTCAGCCAGAGTCGATGGGGATTATCCAGCGCAGTCACTTGAAAGTTGAATGCTTCTAGCTGCCGTGTGATCGCCTGTAACCAGAGCGGATCATCATCCACCAGGAGGGCTCGAATTTTCTGAGCTTGGGGCTGGAGGAGCTTAAGACTGGTGTCCAAGAGGGTTGTAGGGGGCAGTCGTTGATCGAGGACATATTGAAGTCCTAACCGCACGCTGCGCAGACGATCTTCAAAGGTTAGGCATTCACTTAGACCAATGAGCAGGGGGGGAGCAAGGGCTTGATCAAATCGCTGCTGCAGAGTGGCGATTGTCCTTTCTGCGGCAATTGGGGAAGACAGGGGCAGCAGAATCGCCACGGGATGGGGAAGGCCAAGGTCCAGGGTGGGCGGGGCGATCGCCAGTTGCACCGGCAAGGTTTGGGCTGCCGATTGCAGGGCCTGGGTCAACTGGGGGGATTGATCCACAATCCAAAATAGCGGCTGGGAATCAGGATGGGAGGACAAGGAGAGATCTAGACAATCTAAGGCCTGGCGGATTGTTCCTAGGGCCTGCTGAAGCTGGAGCGGCGACGGTCTGGCCTGGCCCTGCGGGGCGTCCCATTGACCAAAGCAAGATTCTAGGAATTGGGCAGCTTCCATGGCCGCTGTTTGATGAAATAGCCCCAGGGTGCCAGCTAGCCGATGCGCCAACAGCTGGGCCGTTTCCAGGTTGATGGAGGCTCCCTCTTTGGATTCCCTGTCTGGGGATGAGCCAGTGGGATGAAGCAGGGCTTGGGTCTCCTGGTCTAGAGCTTTCCAATAGTCTAGGGCCTGGGGCTGAAATTGCTGCCAGGTTTCTTCCAGGAAGATCTGATACTGCTTTTGGAGAGATTGGGCGTCATTCCCAGGACCGAGCTGCTGCTCGTCAATCATACAACCCTGGGATAGGGCCTGCTGAGTTGGGAGATCGGCCTTGAGAAAATAGCCGCGACCGTGGAGATTCGCCACAAAATCCGAGGGCGCTCCGGCATCACACAGCTTCTGGCGCAAGCGCCGAATATGCGATCGCACAGTCGCCTCCGCCGGATAGTCCTCTGCCGACCATAGACTCTCCAGGATTTCCTCAATACTAAAGACATGCTGGGGATGGTGGAGAAACAGCTGAAGCAGTCCATATTCCTTCGAGGATAGGGCCAGCGGTAAGCCCCCGTAGCTGGCACTACAATCGGCGGGGTCAATCACCAAGGATCCACACCTCAAAATGGGGGATGCATCGCTTCCCTGACGCCGCAGCAGAGCGCGAATCCTGGCCATTAACTCCTCAATCTCAAAGGGTTTAACCAGGTAATCATCAGCCCCAGCATCCAGGCCTCGAACCTTGGCATGACTGTGGTTCTGGGCGGTCAGCATTAAAATGGGCGTGTCGTTTTGCTGCGCTCGCAGCCGTCGACAGAGGCTCACCCCATCCAGCTTTGGCAGCAGCACATCGAGCAAAATCAGATCGTAGTCAATCTGAGTCAGGTAGTCCCAGGCGCGTTCGCCATCGGCGACGGTATCCACAATGTAGCGCTGGGCCGTCAAGCTTTTGCGCAGAAAGTCCACCAGGATTGCATCGTCTTCAACCAATAAAATTCGCATTGCTTACCACTTGAGAATGCTCGAAATTCGATCCGCGAGGTGTAGGGAATTAAAAGGCTTAGTAATCACGCCGGTAACGCCGACCGATTGAGATCGCCAGTGATCGGCTGTGTGCGCATTCGCCGTGAGAAAAATGACGGGAATACTGCAGGTGCGAGGGTTAGCCTGCAGCGCCTGGAAGGTCGCAATTCCATCCATCTCGGGCATCATCACGTCTAGCAAAATAACGTCCGGCTGCTGGGCCTGAGCCACCTGTACCCCCTCTAACCCAGAACTGGCGGTCCACACCGTCCAGTCCACCGCCAGCTGCAGGCCGTACTGAACCACCATTTGGATTGTTGTTTCGTCATCAATAATCAGCACAGTTTTGGAGGCGGTGTCAGTCATCATGAGGCTCTAGGCTTGACGGCAATCAAAATGGAAGACGGACAGCAGCATCAACAGGCCGGCGAGAGGGCCTTGACATGAGAAATGCTCACCAAGCGCTTTTGGACCTCTCCAATGTCAATTTCGCCGGCATCGGTGACTAGTTCTACATCTAAGGCCCGTTCCACGGAGGGCTGCATCCGGGCATTGGTGAAGAAAATCCCCTTAGATTGAAGGGATTGACGAATTTTAGAGGAAAATTCCGCAAATTGATCGGGTTGTTGCCTCTGGCACCGGATCGCCGCATCGATCCCAAGCATTGACTTCTCCGATGGGCAGCGATCATAGGAATAGAGCACAAAAACGCCATATCGCCCCTGAGGGGGCCAGCTAGCGGTCCCTTGCAATGTGTGGAGGGTGGTTCCCCCTGCCACCTGGAGAGGAATCATCGTGCCCAAGGCAAGACTGCTCGCCCCTTTAGCACTGGGCTGTCTGAAATTTGAGACGTCTGGAAGGATCTGCTCTACCGGCGCACCCATTCGTTCCTGGGCTGCCTCTTCACACCGGCTCACCATGGCTGAACTCAGGCCAAGAATGCAGGCTTGCCCATCTAGCAGGAACGCAGCCTCTAGCGCGCCATGGCAAGTGCCAGACAAAATTGACGTCGATTGCATAGAAGCTGCGTTAATAAAGCTATAGGTGCAAATCCAACTCCGTCATCTTCGGGGGGGGGTGTGGCTGCCAACCAAGGCTTTGCAGTGCAACGTTAAAGCCATTTAAAAGCCATCTAACAGTCTAAAACACGACGCATAGTTTTACGAATAGGGGTCAATTTTTTGTCATAAAACTTTTTGCCCCGGCCGAACTCACCTCTTGTTAGCGCCTTGGGCCTTGCTAGAGATGGCGGCAGTTGGGTTGCCCAAGCCAGCTGTTGACGGCATCGTTGCCGCTCCATCGTGAGCTTGGGATGCCCCTGTTGGCCGACGCGATCGCTGGGGATGTGGGCTCTACCCAAGGATTTGAGGATGCGCGGGAGCCGTTCACCCAGAAATCAGGCACGAACTGCGGTGAGCGTGGCCCTGGGTGAACGGTCCCCCGGCAAGGCTAGGGGTGGGCGTACTGCCCCGTTAGTTTGGCAAGCTGCTGCACCAGCAGACTCAGGAACAGGCCCACATCCGTCACCACACCCATGGATTCGATGGACCCGCGATCGCTGAGCTTGGTGACGACAGCAGGATTAATATCCACGCAGACCATCTTCACGCCCGCCGGAGTCATATTGCCCACCCCGATCGAGTGCAGCATACTGGAGAGCATCAAAATTAAATCCGCTCCTGCAATCAGCTTGGCGTAGTGCTGCTGAGCGGCAATGAGGTCCATCTTGGTATCCGGCAGGGGGCCATCGTCGCGGATGGACCCCGCCAAGGAAAAGGGCACCTGCTGCTTGACGCATTCATACATCACGCCGCTGGTGAGGACGCCCTGCTCAACCGCTCGGGCAATACTGCCGCAGCGCCGAATTGCATTGATGGCCTTGAGATGGTGACGATGCCCACCATTCACCGAGACGCCGCGCTGCATATCCATCCCCAGGGAGGTGCCCATCATGGACTGCTCGATGTCGTGGACAGCAATCGCATTCCCCCCTAACAGCGCATGCACATAGCCCTCCCGGATTAATCGGCCCAAATGCTCACCGCCCCCGGTGTGAATAACCACAGGCCCTGCGGTGACCACAACTTTGCCGCCGCGATCGCGGATGCGGCGTAGATCCCAGGCAATTTGGTCCACCACCAGCTCCACTCGCCGTTCGCTCGAAACCCCGGCTCCCATGAAGCTAAACTCCTCAGGACTACTTTTCTTGAGGTTCGTGCGGCTGCGCAGGGTGCGAATTCCCTCACTGCCCACCACCACATCTTCCCCCACTTGCAGATCTCGCAGCAGCTTGCAGCGGGCCGTCGGGCCATCGGCGCCATAGGTCAGGGCAATGGCCCCATCCATGCGCTGGGCCTGAACGCGCACCCACTGGTCCTGGACCAAAACTTCTGTGGGATAGATGGTGGTAACGTAAAAATCCTCCGGTGCCACCCCCGGCTGCTGAACGGTCTCCAGCGTGGCAGCCCGTGCCTCTTCTGGAACGCTCATGGCGCCAAGGTCAACCAGCTGGCCCATGATATCGGCCATAACGCTAGGGTCGGGCGCAGACACCCTGACATCGGCAGCGGAGATATCCTGGCGCTGAGATCCCAGGTTGAAGTTCAGCACCTGAAAACTTCCGCCCCCCGACACAATGGTGTCCAAGACCTGATTCACCAGCCCAGAATCTAGCAGGTGGCCCTGGAGATGAATGACTCGGCTCTGGATCGAGGAGGCCTGGGGCGTTGCCCTTCGGGGTTCTGTAACCTTGAGGGTCAGACATTTGGCGGCTCCCCCAGCCTTGAGAAATTCCGTCAGCGGGGTTTCAATTACCGTAAAGCCGCGATCGCCCAGAGTTTGCTTGAGGTCATCGCTGGCGCAGTTCATGACCACCGTCTGATCAACATTGACCGCATTGCAGGCAAAGTTAATGGCATCCACTTCACTGAGGGGAATCCGCTTTTCCGCTGGAACCCGTAGCTCAATCAGTCGATTGGAGTAGGTATCAAAGGCGGGAGGATAGTAGAGCAGATAGCCATCCGTCAGCGGACAAAAGCAGGTATCTAGGTGGTAGAAGCGCTGGTCTACCAGGCGCAGCGATAGCACCTCCACATCGAGCCATTGCGCCAGATAGGGGTGGGAATCGAGCTCAGAGCGAAATCCATACCCTGCCCAAAGCCACTGGCCCCCTCGATCTAACAGCGCATCGCCTGCCCCCTCAAAGGGCAAACTCTTGGGGAGAGTGTGGACCGTAAATCCTTGATCGGCAAACCACTGTTGAAAATAGGGTTCTTCGCCTTGACGCTCGGGGTGAAAAAAGCGACTGAGCACCACCGCATCACTCAGCACCAGCCCCGCATTGGCCGTAAAGACCATGTCGGGCCAACCCGGTTGAGGCTGAACCAGATCAACCACCGCCAGGGTTTTCAGGGTTTGATAGAGACGATCCCACTGCGCTTCCGCCTTGTCTCGAGAGGATCGATGGATGTTTCCTTCCATCCATGGATTGATGACGTAATCTACATCATAGTGATGCGGTGGACACATTAAAATACGCACGGAATCCGCCATAGCCCCCAGCCTTAAATGGGATTTCATTGGCTACATATACCCTATTCCCATGCTCTTTTTTCAACAGGATCTAGATTTTGGGGTAAGAATTTTTGCAGCTGTTTTTTATCCGTCAGGCGCAGAAAGGTCCAGATCTCCCCAGGAAATCGGAATCAGTCGACTCCTTGACCCTGACCGCTAGCTTGGGCCGGATACAGAGCATCTCAACCCTGGATCTTCGGCGTCCGGGAAGCATTACAAGCCTGATACATCCCTACAGATTGCGTTAAGGTTTTACCCGTCTCGAAATAATGTCAGAGATAGCTGACCTAGGCGGTTGGGAACTAAATTTGTGTTGTAGAATACCGTTTGTAGGGTGGGTTAGGAAGTTAAAGGAATTAGACGTCTTTTTTGCTTTGCGAGGGAACTCTAACAATTCAGGCTTGAGTGAGTATTTTCGAGGTTGAAAAATATTGGATTCCAAAGCCTGAGGAAAAGCGCGTCTAAATCCGTGCCGGGTCGGTTTCGTTAGCATTCTTATCTTTGTTTCACTAAGTTCCAAAATTTTGCTTGGGGGGCATTGCAATGCCAAAGGTTCGTCAACGAACAATCGATGAAATTCAGGATGAGGTCCGGGCCCTGGTTATGCGAGGACGGGTAGGACGTCAACAGCGCATTTATGAGCTCAGTCGACATTTCAGCATTCGCGACTGGCCGAAGGTTGAGCGGCTACTTGCCGACCATGATTACCTGTTAAGAGATGCAGTGATTGATTTAGTGGGGCATGAAGTTTGGCTCAACGACTAGATTATCCTTGAGGTTTATCCCTCACTTGCGAGTGTGGGGAAGTGGTTTATTATCATTGGCGCGATTCAACTGATACAGGATCGAGTGGGGCGCATCCACTTTTTGAGACGCATTCGTGATTTCTAGTCCAATTATCCGACCGTCTTCGTCATAGTCCAAGATAAAGCCGGGGGTAATCTGCGCGGTTTCTTCAATGGAGGCACTGCGAAAGGAAATTTGCAGAATATCGCGGTCGGGATCGTAGAGTACTTTCATCGATTCAATCTCTGACTAGGCAATGTATGCATAGCTTATCGCAAAGCCATCCTTGTCTATGGTTTCCAACGCGTGATGGGCTGAATTCGTGTTGTTACGTGGGTGGGAAATTTCGCAAAACTGTAAGATGATGCACCGTAATCGATCGGCAGGAGTGGCTATAGTGGCCGCATATGGATAATCAATCTTGGCAGCCCCCCTCGCAGCGCCTTAAGGGTTCACCCCTGGGTGCGCCCGCCACCCTTCATCCCCTGGGTGTTTATTCCCTATCTGGACTGGCAGTTGCCGGTCAGGAACTCTTTGCCTTTGACCAGGTCCGCGGATACCTGCTGCGGATCGATCCCCAAACGCAAAATACTGAGATTCTGAATCCCTTCGATGCCCGAGACTGGGCGGAGGCCCAGGGTTTGGCCCTATGGGAGAATCAATTCTGGCTGGCCCTAGGCGATCGCGTGCTGTGGGGCGATCGCGCTAACCTTGGGACCGATGATCCTACTCCCTTAACGGTCTTTACCCGGCTGCCCTACGAGGTTCAGGGCATTGCGGTCTGCGCCCTGGGAGTGTATGTGACCTGTCGGAAATCAGGCTACATTCATCGGTTTTCCCAAGAGACAGGCCAGCTAATAGACCGCTTTCCCCAGCCAGGGGTGGGATCTGAGAATTTGACCGTGGACAACGGATCTCTGTGGGTTTGCGATCGCACCGAGCAGAGCGTGTACCAGCTCGATCCCCACACGGGCGAGATTCAGCTGGCAGCTCTAACGCCATTTCATTCC
Organism: Lyngbya confervoides BDU141951; assembly: GCF_000817775.3. Taxonomy (GTDB): domain Bacteria; phylum Cyanobacteriota; class Cyanobacteriia; order Thermosynechococcales; family Thermosynechococcaceae; genus Lyngbya; species Lyngbya confervoides. The sequence continues at coordinate 63,846 of NZ_JTHE03000091.1, read as the reverse complement.
CCCACAGCGATCGCCTTTTATCGGACCGATCCCCAGGCAACGGCCACCTGCTACATTGCCTATGCCCAGGAGGAGCCCTACATTCGCGACGATCCCAATTCCGACCCCTCCCATCAACTGACCTATCGCGATCGCACCTTTATCCATCCACTCCATGTGCAGTTGAACGCAGAACAGCACTACACCCTCTCCAATGGCTATCGGGTTGAGTTGACCTACGTGGAAGAAATTCAGGCCCTAGATCCGCTGCTGCTGGAGTCCGTGGAATGGCGCATTGCTCTGCCCTCCGAAACAGTGCGGCAGCAAGTTAGGAGCATTCGCCCCGTGGGTCATCCCTTCACCCTGGAATCCGAAGCCGGGCAGCAGGTGGCAGTGTTTAAGTTTGATCAGCTGCACCCCGGCCAAGGTGGGCTATTGGGCTGGCAGGTGGTCCTGGACATGTATGGTCTGAAATATACCCTCACCTCCGAGGATGTTCATCCCGAGGCGTTGCCGCCAGAACTCGCACAGCGATATCTGGTGGACGACGACGACCTGGCCATGGACAAAACCATTGTGCAAAAGGCAGCCAAGGAAGCCGTGGGTACGGAAACCCACGTGTTGCGAAAAATGCTGAGAATTCGCAATTATGTCTATGATCGCCTCACCTACAGTATCCGGCCCCGCATTGATACACCCGATATTGTTCTCGATCGCGGGAGTGGGTCATGCGGTGAATACGTGGGTGTGCTGCTGGCCCTGGCCCGGTTAAACGGCATCGCTTGTCGAACCATTGGGCGTTACAAATGCCCGGCCCATCCGGATCGCCGGTTTATCCCGCTTGAACCCGATTTTAATCACGTCTGGCTAGAATTTTATCTGCCTGGGGTCGGTTGGTTGCCCATGGAATCTAATGTAGATGGTGAAACGGAGCGGGGACCTTACCCCACCCGCTTTTTTATGGGGCTGGCTTGGTTTCACACCGAGCTGGGAAAAGGGATCAAGTTTGAAAAACTCACAGCTAAGAATTTGCCGGAGGATTTTTCGCTGGGAAACTTAGCCCTTAACCACATTCGGTTTAGAATTCTGGAAGAGTTGGCCCCAGAATCCAATTTTTGAAGTCTGGAGGGGCTGTCTCCTTAAGGTTGCTGTTTACGCTGCATTGATTCTGCGATGTCTCAGTCTTACTCCTTGATGATCCACGGTGGGGCCGGTGCCCTGGAAGATATGCAAAAGGAGGCCAGTCTCTCGGATTTTGAGGCCAGCATCACCGCAATTTTAGAGCAGGGACGGCAGCGCCTAGATCAAGGAGAGGCGGCCCTGGATGTGGTGGAATTTTGCGTCATGTGCCTGGAAGACGACCCGCTCTATAACGCGGGACGGGGATCGGTTCTCAATGCCCAGGGACAGGTGGAAATGGATGCCGCCCTGATGAGCGGCGATGATTTACGCGCTGGGGGGGTTGCCTGCATCTCCCAGATTAAAAACCCCATTGCCCTAGCCCGGCGAGTGTTAGATCATGGGGATCACGTGCTGCTCGTCGGAGACGGTGCCCTAGACTTTGCCAAGTTTTGCGGCATGGAGCAATACCCCCAGGACTATTTCCTGACCGCTCTGCGGGTCCAGCAGCTTCAGGAAGCCCAGGCGGCTGGACGGGTCACCCTGGACCACGAGCGAATTAAACCCTCCCAAAAGCTGGGAACCGTGGGGGCTGTCGCTCAGGACTTATCCGGCAATTTGGCCGCAGCGACCTCCACCGGGGGTCTGGTGAATAAGCGCTGGGGGCGGGTGGGCGATACGCCCATCGTAGGCGCAGGGGTGTTTGCTGATAACCAAACCTGTGCGGTCTCGGCAACCGGCTACGGGGAGCAATTTCTACGGACGGTGTTTGCTAAAACGGTCTCGGATTTGGTCCAATTTCAGCAGCTAGATGCGGCGAGGGCTGCCCAGGCCGGTATTGACTATCTAGTGGCTAAGGTGCAGGGGGACGGTGGGGTCATTGTTATTGATCGCGCCGGGCGGTGCGGTGCAGCTCAATCCACCTCAGGATTAATCCACGGCTGGATTGAGCATGGAGGCCCCACCCACTGCCAGATGGGATGAGCACACCGGCGCAGTTGCTGGCGAAAGGGAGAGGGGAAGGGGAGGATTGATCCCCCTATGACTGTTGCCCAGAGGTTTCTACCACGGTGGTGGGGTTCAGGGGCTTCCCGTTAGCGGCCATCTCAGCGGCCAAACTTGGGGTACTGAGGTCGGCGGCTTTCGCCGTGGCTTCTACGGGCGGGTCAAAGGCATCGGGCAAAGGACCGCGATCGCTAATCAGGGCAATGGCGCGACTGACGCTCTCGGGGAAAATCACAATTAAGCCGTTTTCCGGGGCATTATCCAAAGCGGATTCAATGGCCTGGGTTTCATCCAGGCAAACCGAATAGGAGCACTGGCTTTGGTGTTTAGCTTCCCATTGACGAATGCCCTCCACCACCCGATCAGCAGCCTCCCCGGAGGGACGCCCCCGCTTATCGTCGTCTTCCTTGACAATAATTTCATTAAAAAACGAAGCGGCAAGGCTCCCCAGCTCAAGGAGGTCTTGATCGCGGCGATCGCCGGGTCCGCCCACCACCCCAAGGGTTGGTCCTGCCCAGTTCTTCACGAACCCGCCAACGGCCGCATAGCCCGCCGGATTGTGGGCGTAGTCCACGAGGGCGTGGTAACGCCCCATATTAAATAAATTCATCCGCCCCGGCGTCTGCTGTGCTGAGGCTCGAAAACTCTGCAGCGCCGTGCGAATTTGCTCCAGGGACACGCCTTGAACATAGGCCGCCAGGCTGGCCGCCAGGGCATTGGCAATCATGAAGGGAGCTTTCCCCCCCATCGTTAAGGGGATTTGCTTGGCCTGCTCAATGCGGTGAATCCAGTCCTGCTGCAAGATGGATAGATATCCCTCGGCATAGACAGCGGCAATTCCCCCTTGCTGCAAATGGGATCGCACCAGGGGATTGTCCGGATTCATAGAAAAATAGGCCACCTTGCTAGACACATGGTCTGCCATCGCCGCCACTCGTGGATCATCGGCATTGAGAATGGCATAGCCATTGGGCTGTACCGCCTCGGCCACCACGGCCTTAAGCTTGGCCATCTGATCAATGGTGTCAATATCGCCCAGGCCCAAGTGGTCTGCCGCCACGTTAAGGACAACCCCCACGTCACAATGCTGGAAGGCTAGGCCAGAGCGGAGAATGCCGCCACGGGCTGTTTCTAGCACCGCAATGTCCACCGTGGGATCTTGCAGAATCATCTGGGCACTCTGGGGGCCTGTAGTATCCCCTTTTTCCACCAGGTGATCGCCAATGTAGATGCCGTCGGTGGTGGTGTAGCCCACCGACTCGTAAACCTGTCGCAGAATGTGGGCCGTCAGGCGGGTGGTCGTGGTTTTGCCATTGGTGCCTGTGACCGCCACAATCGGGACACGAACTGGGGTGCCGGGCGGAAACAGCATGCTCAAAATTGGCGCGGCAACATTGCGCGGGACCCCCTCGCTGGGGGCTAGGTGCATCCGCAGCCCTGGTGCTGCATTCACCTCTACGATGGCGCCATCCACCTCTGGCAACGGTTTGGAAATATCGGTCGCAATCACATCAATCCCGGCAATATCCAGCCCAATAATTCGGGCCACGCGCTCGGCCATCCAGACCGTTTCGGGATGAATCTCTTCGGTCCGGTCGATGGCAATGCCTCCCGTGCTTAAATTCGCCGTAGCCCGCAAATAGCAAACATCATTGGGATCCAAGATTGAGTCTAGATTGCGGCACTGCCGACGCAGCATCGCCTCGCTGGTCTCATCGATCTGAATTTGGGTGAGCAAATTATCGTGGCCCTCCCCCCGCCGCACGTCGCAGTTTTCCTGCTCCACCAGTTCTCGAATCGTATGCTTACCATCACCCACCACATGGGCCGGGATGCGTTCAGCCACGGCAACCACCTTGTGGTTGACCACCAGAATGCGATAGTCCTTGCCCTGATAATAATGTTCAACAATCACGCCACTAGAAATCTCACGGGCGCGATCGTAGGCAGTCTCGGCCTCGGACCAAGACTGAATATCCAGGGTAATGCCGCGACCGTGATTGCCGTTGAGGGGCTTGATCACAATGGGGTAGCCCCCCAGCCGGTCGATGGCATCTTCCAGCTGATTGAGATAGTAGATAACCGTTCCGTGGGGAACAGGCACGCCCGCATTTTCTAAAATTTGCTTGGTGCTTTCCTTATCGCAGGCCAGTTCGACCCCCAAGACATTGCTGTGGGAGGTCAGGGCCGCTTGGGCGCGCTGCTGATATTTTCCATAGCCAAATTGCAGCAGGTCGCGGGTTTCTAGCACCACCCAGGGAATATCGCGGGCCTCTGCTTCTCGAATGAGGGCTTCGGTGCTAGGCCCCTGGGAAGCTCCGGCCGCAATTTCTTGCAGATCCTCCAAATCCTTTTGCAGCTCATCCGCTGGGTAGGTGCCAGTTTCTACAATGCTGTTGCACAGTCGCAGTGCGGCTCGGGCAGCATAGCGGCCTGCTTCTTCATGGATATATTCAAAGATGACCTGGTAGATGCCTGCGGAGGCGGTTTCGCGGGTGCGCCCAAACCCAGTCGACATTCCCGCTAAACTTTGAAGTTCCAGGGCAACATGCTCCAGGATATGCCCCATCATGGTGCCTTCTCGCACCCGCTGCAGAAATCCTCCCCGACAGCCTGGGGAACAGTAATGCTCCTCTAAACTGGGCAGGGCCTGCACCAGTCCTTCATAAAAGCCAGGAATCGTGTCAGAGGGACGCTCTGCTAGATCCTCTAGGTCGAGGCGAAGCACAATGAGCTTGGATCGGCGAATGCTCCAGTAGTTGGGACCACGGAGCGTTTGAGTTTTGAGGATTTTCATAAGCAAAGAGCACCTTGATGTCCGGAAAGGAATCCAGACGGTCAAGAATGCGAGTCAGGATAGGTTAGGAGTCGGAAATCGTAGAAGTCGAGCGAATTTGACGGTCTTGATAGTCGTAGCGATCGCCCCGACTCAGGACGTGCACTCTTAAGTTATGGAGCGAGAGGGGAGCCGTGTCGCTAATCTGAGCATGGTTAGAATGGGTTAGCTCACCAGGATCAATCACAGTCACAGTGCCCTGTCCCAGCACCTGAAAGGTTCCATCCCCCAGCGTCGCCACGCAGGTGTCTTCATCAATGCCAATCCCCAACTTATCGGGATGAGCGGCGATCGCGCTCATGAGACGGGCCATGCGGTTTCGATTATGAAAATGCTGATCTACAAGCAGCTCTGGGAGAATTCCGAGACCATCGGTCAAGTCCACCAAGGCGCGATTGGGGGGCTCACCACTGCTGCCGCCCGCAATCATCTTCTCTCCCATCATTGCGGCCCCGGCACTGGTTCCCGCCAGGACCATCTCTCCTCGATTGACCCGGTCTTTCAGTCGCTGAATCAGGAGGCTGCCGCCAATTAAGTCGCACAGGCGCAACTGATCACCGCCGGTTACAAAAACCCCGGTACAGTGATCTAACACCTCTAGCCAGCGAGCGTCGTTGCTCTCCTGGGGATGGCGAATATCTAAGATCTGCACATGGCTTGCGCCCATCTCCTGAAAGATTTGGAAGTAGCGATCGCCGACAATGAGCGGCTCACGAGAAGCGCAAGGAATGACGCCAATTACGGCTTTCTGTGCCAGGGAACCGGCAAAGAACGTGGAGAGGATATCACGCTTATTTACCTTGTCCTCTGCACCACCAATGACCATAACGGGGTACCGGGTAGACACTGCCATAGACGGTTGTACTAAACTTGGCTTCATCTCCAGCATAAATTGGCCCCAAGCATTGAATTCAAATCACATTACCCCAAGGGCAGAACTGAGTGTATCCAAGCCGGATTTTACTAACCCTACCCTAATAGCAAGACCCTATCAACAAATTCTGACGATATTTTGTATCCAATTTAACGAAAAGCAAGGGAGTTTGGAATGGGCGCTGCTGGATCTAGCCTTTGATCCCTGGCCGGATCCCGGCTTGATCCCCTGCTTGCGAAGATTGGGCCAATCGAAAGCAATGGTCCCGAGTTGATTAGACCCCAGAGACAGTTTGTGGGTGGTCCGGGCGAACCTGGGAAGAGGCGCGTTGGGCGATCAATATTAAAGAAGCTGGGCGGTGAGTGCTGGGATCCTGAGGTTCAAGGATCTGGGGGAGATCGAACCCACCCTTTTTTAACAGGACCCGCCACTGCTCCAGGGGACGATAGTACCAGGGGGCGGGCTGGGAAAAGGTTCCCTCAAACTCCTCCCAGGTTTCCATCCGCCATCCCGCCAAGGTAGGCTCAGGAAGGATCTGGGGATGAATCGTTTGGATGATGAGTTTCCCCTGCGGTGCCAGAAGCCCAGGAAGGGCCAAAAGTAGCTGGTCCACCGAGGTGCAACCAAGCAGTGAAAAATTACAGGCAATCACATCAAAGGTCTGTTGAAGCTGGCCAGAGGAAACCTGGGCATAGGTCATCGCGACAAAGGTGCCGCCACCGAGGGTTTGAGCCTTGGCAATCAGGGCGGGCGCTGCATCGATGCCAAGGCTCTGAATCCCCCGACGGGATAGCGCGCGGGTGAGCCACCCTTCTCCACAGCCTAAATCCAGTACGGTGCCAGGGAATTGCTGGAGAACGGTCTGCAAAATTGCGGCGTTGGTCACCCGAATCCGGCTGGCAATTTGACCCCGACGAACCACCTGGGTCCAGGGTTCAGCGTTGGCTTGCCAGGACTTTAAAATCTGATGCTCTAGATCATCCACGGAGGTCATGTTGGGCATCTGCAGGTCCGATTTTTTACGTGCCGTTCAAATTTAGCGCCTCCAACCTAGCGCCTCCAATCTGGCGCCTCCAATCTGGCGCCTTCAATCTAGCGCCAAATTTCAAACCGCTGGAACTGCTGAAGGGGCTTAGATTCTGTACGCACTTCGCTGACGCGAGCGCCAGGGGGACCGGACCAAAACCAGTCCACCAGAGCTTCCACCTGGGCGCGATCGCCTTCAATCATGGCTTCTACCCGCCCATCAGGACAGTTGCGCACCCAACCAAGAAGCCCCAAGGCCTGAGCTTTGTCCTGGGTGGCGTAGCGGTAGCCCACGCCCTGGACATGCCCTGATATCAGCGATCGCAGACAAATGTGGGGGGATGAATCTGAGGGGTGAGGAGGCATACCGTTCTCCATGGGGGACATCCCCGCCATTTTAGAAGGTGAGTTCTCTGAACTCTAGATGCCCATTAAATTCGTATTCCCACGTAAAAAAGACCCTCGACCTTGGTCAATACTAGAGTGCAGAGAAGGTGCGGGTGATGAATCCTACAAACTGCTCTGCTGATTTATCAAGGGTCAGCTGTGAACGACAAAACGATGGGGGGATTGAATGGCAATCGACGGTTGCAAATCTGTTGAGTGCAGCATGGAAACCTGGGAGGAAGATGAACCCCGTACGGTCCTGGACTGCTCCCAATCCCAGGCGGAGCGATCCATCAATGTGACCCACCCACCCGCGCGCCATCTCCTGATTCTGCAAACCACGGCAGGGGAGAAAATCATCACCCTAGATGCGGCCTCCTATTCCATTGGCCGTCACCAGGCAAACTCCATTGTCATTGATGACACCGTGGTCTCGCGCCAACATGCGATTCTTCTACGGATTCCAACGTCTAAAAATCACAACTGCTTTTTTCGGATTATTGATGGCAACCTCCAGGGCAAGCGCAGCCAAAACGGTCTGTGGATTAATGGAAAGCGGTGTTATTCCCATGACCTTAGAAATAACGATGTGATCTTGTTCAGCAACAAAGTTGCGGCAACCTACTACCAGGTCGGAGATCTGCAAAGACCCGGTAGCGCCTCCCCCTCAGACTATCCACAAGATGAGCCCACCCTCATCTCCGGGGAAGAACAGGAGCATCTCAGCGAGGCGGCGCTGGTTCGGTTATCCTCGTTTCCCGAGTTGACCCCGCAGCCCATTTTGGAAATGGAGCTGGATGGATCGGTGACCTATCTCAACGCCTCTGCCAATAAACACTTTCCGGGGGTGTACGACCAGCTGGATCACCCGGTTCGAGCTGGACTCCATTGCAGCGTCGAAACTTACAGTCACGACTATTGCGAGATTCGGGAAGTCACCGTGGGCAGCCGAACCTACGAACAGTCCATTCACTGGATTCCCCAGAGCAATCTGATTCGCTGCTACTTTACAGATATTACCCAGCGACGTCAGATGGAAGAATCCGTTCGTAAAAGTGAAGAACGGTTTGCCTTGGCCGCGCGGGGCGCGAATGATGGCCTCTGGGACTGGGATATCGAAAAAGATACGCTCTATCTTTCGCCCCGCTGGAAATCCATGATTGGCTATGGGGAACAAGAACCCTTTGAACGCATTGATGATTGGTTCAATCAAATTCATCCAGAGGATCGTGCCTACGTTCAGCAGGAGATCGATCAGCATCTGGACCGGTCTAAACCCTACCTGGAATGTCAATATCGCCTCAAGCACCAGGAAGGCGGCTATTTGTACTTCCGATGCCGGGGAATTGCGGTTTTCGACGCAACGGGGAAACCCCTGCGCATGGCTGGTTCCATGACCGACATTACCGAATATTATCGAACCCGAGAACAGCTCCTACGCGACGCCTTGCATGACTCCATGACGGGGCTCGCCAACCGCATCTTGCTCCTAGATCGGATTCAGCAGGCCATGAAAAGCCTCAAGCGCGATCGCCATAAGCAGTTTGGGCTCCTTTTTATCGATTTAGATCGATTTAAGATCATCAACGATAGCTTGGGCCACACCATTGGCGACAAGCTCTTAATTGAGGTGGCCCAACGACTTCAAACCTGTGTGCGCGAAGAAGATACGGTGGCGCGACTGGGAGGGGATGAATTTGTCGTGTTCTTGAAAGAGGTCAAGAACACCGCCGGAGCCACTCGACCGGCGCAGAGAATTTTAGAATCGCTGCGCAATTCCTATACCCTGGCAGGCCGAGAGGTGTTCACCTCTGCCAGCATCGGAATTGTGTTGAGCAACCCAGCCTATGAGCAACCAGAAGAAATGCTGCGAGATGCTGACATGGCCATGTATGAGGCTAAACACAAAGGCAAGGACAACTATGCCATTTTTGATAGCTCCATGCATAGCCACGCCATGAAAATTCTCGAGATTGAGAATAGCCTGCGGCTGGCCATCGAAAATCAAGATTTTGAGCTTTATTATCAACCCATTCTTGACCTAAAAACCGGCGAGATTCGATCCTTTGAGGCTCTGATTCGCTGGTGCCACCCTGACAAGGGCCTCATTTCTCCGGCAGACTTTATCCCCCTGGCTGAAGATACTGGACTGATTATCCCGCTGGGAAACTGGATTATTAAGGCGGCTTTTCAACAGCTTCGGCAATGGATCGATCAAGATTTATCCTTACCCTCGCTGTCCATCTGTATCAATATCTCGGGACGCCAATTCTCTAATCCTGACTTTGTCACAATCTTGCAACGGATGCTGAAGGATTATCCCGTTCCGCCGGAGAACATTGAGTTGGAAATTACAGAGGGTGCCATTATGCATCGAGAGGACTTGGTCATTGAAAAACTTCATCAGTTAAAGGAAATTGGATTTAAGCTCAGCATCGATGACTTTGGGACCGGCTACTCTTCCCTGAGCTATCTTCAGCTATTCCCGGTCGACACCCTCAAAGTTGATCGATCCTTTGTGTCTCAAATGGGCGATCACGATAGCTATGAAATTGTTAAAACAATCATGACCCTAGCCCATAATCTGAACTTGGATGTCGTCGCCGAGGGCGTAGAGGACAGCAAACAGGCAACCCTACTCCAGGCCATGAATTGTGAATATGCCCAGGGCTATCTCTACTCGCCTCCCCTCAGTACGGAGAAGGCCACTCGCTTTCTGGCAGACAGCCAAGGTGCTTAGAATCAGGCTGGCTGTCCACCTTAGCAGTCCACCTTAGCGGTCCATCTTAGAAAACTGCACCCGATTCACGGCTGTGCCCCTTTGAGTTTATCCCCCTGGAATTTACCCCCTTGCAATGGACTGCCCTGGAGTCTGTAAATATTGCCGGGGGCCTATCTGTATCGGAAGTTGGGCTTCCTGCCTAGCTAGGTCATCGCAAATGTCCCGCAGGGATTTTCCCTGCCAGCACCAGGATGATCCGAACGGGGAATCACAGGCCGCCAGTGGCGAAATTGGCACGGAGGGCAATCCCCAATCGCGCAGCAGATGAATAAATCGTAGGGTCCGAAACCCATCAAACCAAACCTGCAGGTAGTAAAGAAAATGGGCGCGATCGCCACATTGTCGATAGGCCTGCTTCAGGACCTTCGCTAAACCAAGCTGAAGGAGAAGAGGCAGTACCGCCTCACAGTCCAGGGGATGCTCTGCCCACCAAGCCTCCAGGCCCAAGCTCTGGACGCGATCGCGCTCTTGCCAGAGCCGATCCATTTGTCTGAGCCATTGTCCCAAGATTTCAAACGTGGTGGGATGATAAAGCCGCTGAATTGGATCTGTACGCAAGCGATTCAGGGCCGCCCCTGTCCCAAACGGGACCCGATGGGATGGCCGTGAGGAGAGCACCAACGGCTCAGTTTTCAGGCGCAGAATCAGGCCTGTTTTGGCCAACTTGTTGAGAATATAAAAATCCTCTGCGGCCTCCCGCCGGGGAAAGCCCCGCACCGCCGCGTAGTGCTGGGCATGGATGGCCATGGAGCTACCGATGGTGTGAAAGGCGTAGGGTGATTTCACCTGATCAAGCTGCAGCACGTAGTAGCGTAGGGCAATTTCATATTGGAGAATCGGCTCATGGAGAGGCCGGTGCACAAAGGGAAAGAGGGCCGCCGCGGCCATTGCGGTGGGCGAAACGGCCTCAAAATAATGAGCCGGAAGCTGAACATCTGCATCGGTGCAGTAAATCCAGGGCGAGGCAATCTTCCCGTGGACCATGGCTACCAGGGCGAGGTCTCCAGCAATTTTTCGGGCCAGACCCACCCCTTCACGCAGCGGCAGCTGCCGCCCACTCGTACAGCAATCCACCGCTAGCACATCAACGTGATAATTCCAGCGTATCCAGGACAGGGGGGCTTGGCTTTGGGTCAGGGTACGGAACGCCTGCTCTGTGCGCACCTGGGTCCAGCTGCTCCCCTGGGGGGCATTAAACACCAAAATGACCAAAACGTCTGCCTGGATTGAATTGAGCAGAGGTGCAATAAAATCTGGGGACTCATCATAGACGGGGATACAGAGAACATAGTCATAGCAGCGGGGGCAACCCTCGGCGCCCTGGGCCATAAACTGCCTCGCCAGGGGTTCCCCATAGCGATCGCAGTATTTTTGACTAGGACCAGTTGCGCCGATATCGCCCATAGTCTCCTTGGGACTTGCTGTGATCTAGATCAATTTATCGTCCCTGCCGTGGGGCCAGAGGATGGACAGCCCAAGGCAGGCAAAGCCCAAGGCCGCAGCCCCTTTAAGGACCTGAGTGGGAAGCACCTGAGCAACACCTTCCCCCACCAGCACCCCCAGAAAGCTGGCCACCACGAGCGCCGCTGCGGATCCTAAAAAGATGGCGCGGGGATGACGACACGATCCGCTCAGCGCGATCGCCGCAAGCTGACTCTTATCCCCCAGTTCCGATAAGAACACCAGTCCAAAGGTCATGCCTAATAGTTGCCAGTCCATAGGTTTGCCTCAATTTGCCTTGAAATGATAAGTCCCTTGAGCGGGGGCAAGGCCTAGGGCCTGACGGTCCCCCTTAGCCGGTCCGTTCCTAGGACACCCGCACAGCATCCCACAACAGCAGCAGAGCAATCACCAGTAGCGACGCTCCCGTAAGAATCTCCAGCGTTTTCTCCGGAATATGTCTGGCCAGCCAGCGTCCCACCAGCACCCCCACCAAACTGGTCATAACCAGTGCGGAGGCAGCTCCGGCAAAGACCACCCAGGGCGAGTGAGATTCGGCGGTCATCATCAAGGTAGCTAGCTGAGTTTTATCCCCAAACTCCGCTGCAAAAATTGTCAAAAACGTGGCAAAAAATTCTTTAAACCAGCTGCGAATGCCATGGGCTGAGGGTTCAGCCGCACTGACAGGGGGATCTGGGGCGAGAGATTCTGGAGCGAGAGATTCTGGGGCAGTGGGCTCTGGGGCAGAGAATTCTGGGTTCGGAGAAGTCTTCAACGCAATCGACTCACGATAGAGGGACACAGCGGTTCATGGGTTCTATCCTATTTCCAAACCGATTGCCTGTTCAAACCGAAGGCTCTCCAGGGATCGATCGCCGTAGATGGCTTCAATCTGCTGACGACAGCAGTCAATGGCAAACGCATTCAGATCCTGGGGCTCAATCCCAAACATCTGGCCAAAGGTGTCCGCCGTTACCCGGCAGAAGGTGGGACGATCCTCATAGATTGTACAGTCCCGGTTCAGCGAGTCAAAATGAATACACCAGCCGTCCGGTCCCACCATGCTCAAATATTCCCCCAACTGCTCGGGCGTCAGGTAGGTTGCCAGGTCAGGGCGATCGCCGGGATCCAGTTGACAACAAGCCCCACACTGTTTCACACACTGCCAAGTCGCCATAGATTGCCCTCAACTGCCAACGATAATTTGCCAAAAGACTCCTGTTAAGCCTAGCAAACCCAGGGCATGGGGCCACAGGGATCCCCAGGTTTGGCGGGCGATTTTCTTAAGAACCACTAGGCTCGCCAGAAGGGCAAACACCAGCGTGGTTCCTTGCAAGAAGGCAATCACGGCTGGGTGGGCACTCCACATCGGCAGCGCCATCGGGCCGCCAAAGGTGGCACTGGCCACGGGCAAAATCTGCCCCGCTTCCGTCAGGCCGAGATACAGGTAATGGGCCAGGGTGGCCCCCAGGGTGAGGGGAAGATAGCCATAGGCCAGTTTCAGAAACGGCTGAGGGTCCGGGTGCAGCAGGTGATAGAGGCCGTGGAGGGCCCCTGGGATCGCCGTGGCGAGGCCCAGGACAGCAAGGGCCACCCCCGCATGAACCCCAAGGTGATCCTGGGGAAACGAGAGGCCCAAGACCTGCTCAAGTTCGGGAAGGCGATGAAGAAAAACGCCCCCCAGCAACAGCAACAGCAGGGCCACCTCGGAGGATCGGGGCTGATGGGAGGTCCATAGTTCAATGGCCGGAGGACGTAAGTTGACCTCCACCGACCGATGGGGACAGGCCTTCAGACAGGTCATGCACAGCACGCAGTCCCGATTGTCCTCCAGTTGTGCCGGATGGGAGTACAGGGGACAGCCCTGGGTTTGCTGCCCTTCGCCGTTGGCTGGCCCCCCTTTGTAGCACTGATAGGTGCTACATTCGGCTGCACAGGTTCCCTGCTTTGCCCGCAGCTCTGTCATCGATAGCTTGGCATAGAGGCCATTCATACCGCCAATGGGGCAAAGGTAGCGACACCAAAAGCGGCGCTCAAAGATCAAGGAGCAAACAATCGCTCCCCCCGTAATCAAGAGCAGCAGCCAGCTAGAAAGGTAAGCTGTATTCGGCAAATCCCATAGCTCTTCCCAGAGAAAAATCAGGGCAAAGAGGCCCCACAAAAACCAGCCGCCCCAGCGATCGGCCAGCTCTCGCGGCCAGCGCTGGAGCTGACGGGGCCAAATTTTCAGGGAGAGGATTTGCAGCAGCTCGCCGTAGATCATGAAGGGGCATACGGCACACCACAGTCGTCCCACAAAGGGAAACCCCACTAAGATGATCGGCCACCACCAGGCCCAAAACAGGGTTAAGCCCACATTATGAAGGCGATCTTGCGGTCCCAGGAAAAGGATCGCCACAACGAAGGCAAAAAATAGGAGGGTGAAGCCGTAGTTGAGGCGCGTGGGCCACCAGTCACTGCGGAGAAAATTCCGCAGCCAGGGATAAACCTCCAGCAGGTTAAGACGAAACCGATGGCTGGGAACCTCAGCCGGCCAAAACACCTCCTCACTCAAGGCCTCCTTACCAGGGACCTGGGCGATCGCCCGCTCCAGCAAACTGGCCAGCTCCCGTAAATTTTGAGGCCAGCGGTAGGCCTGAAGCCGCCGCAGGGCCGCCGGGGTGATGCTCCGCCGGGGAGTGCCCCGAGTTTGGGCAATCAAGCTGAGATAGTAGGTCACCTGGGCCTCAATATCCGATTTACGGACCCGCAGCGGCGGAACTTTAATCAGATGTCCCCCCAGGGCCGTGAGTTCAGCCACCTCAGCCTCGGACTCGGTGACCAAAATCAGTCGGGCCTTGCTTTCCTGGGGAACCCTGGGTTGATTGGCCGATCCAGAACGCTGGATCGGGAGAAACCGCTGGGTTTCGAGGAGATGTTTGAGCTGAGGCCAAAGCTTTGGGGGAAGATCTTGAATATTGTTCAAAATCAGGGTGCCTTCCTCCAAGGCTGCGAGGAGTCCCGGCTTGCCGCCCCAGCGTCCCCACAGCTCTGCGCCGCTGGCCTGTAAATTTTTGCAAGCCACCTTAATGATGGGCGATCGCCGGAAGGGAGAGCTGAAATGAATTAAGGCCGCAATGTTATCCTTTTCCAGCCCAGGTTCACCCAAGATAATGATGGGATTGCGATTGCGGCTGGCATCTCGAATATCCTGGCGCAGGCGTTTGGCGTAGCGGCTGTTTCCCACAATGCCGCGTTTTGCCCGTGGCACTCGATAGGGGCGCAAAATGTTTTGCCGCTCCTGCTCAAAGGCTAGCTGGGAAGAAACCGCCGCCAAATTGGCCGCTAACTGTTGAGAAACATGCTGGGTCAGGGCCGCATGTTCTGCCACAATCCCCTGAAAATCTTCGCGCGTCACCTCCCAGAGGCTCGATTGGGTCAGGGTAATCACCGTATACTGCGCCGGTTGATTCACCACGAGCTCCAGCAGATGCAGGACGGCGCCAGGCAGCAGCGAACTGGCCTGGGCCGGTCCAACACGACTGGTGCGATATTGCTCTAGCCGTCCCTGGTAGAGAATGTACAGGGATTTGGGCCGCGTCTCTTCTAGCACCAGTCGCCGGTTTTCCTGCACTCGGATCAGGCGGGCCTTGGCCGCGATCGCAATAATCACCGCCTCGGGCAGATCCGTCAGGGCCGAGCGCTCCTTAAACCATAGGACTTGATTGGGATCCACCGACTTAACCTCAGACATTGCGGTTCTCCTGGCCCCGATGGGCGATGTTCCCACGAGGCCAGCCTACCCCTAGTTTCTCATTGGCGACGCGCAGGCACCATCAAAACCGGTACGATGCAGACTGTACTGGTTACTGGGTTCCCGATGGCAGCGCCTTCCTCAGCACAGGTTCAACGGATTTTTGATCAAATCGCCCCCATTTATGATCCCCTGAATGACTGGCTCAGCCTGGGGCAGCATCGCATTTGGAAACAGATGACCGTCAACTGGTCTGGCGCCCAACCGGGCGATCGCGTCCTGGATCTATGCTGTGGGAGCGGCGATCTCACCCAAATGCTGGCGCGCCAGGTTGGTCCCACGGGCTGGGTCACCGGCCTTGACTTTTCAGCGGCGCAATTAGCAAACGCCCAGCGGCGTGTGGCGGGCAAAGGGATTGCTCGCCGCATAACCTGGCAGCTAGGAGATGCGGTGGCCCTTCCCTACCCCGATCTCTCCTTTGACGCAATCACCATGGGCTATGGCTTGCGCAATGTGGTCAATATTCCTCAAGCGCTACGGGAGATCCATCGAGTGCTCAAGCCTGGGGCCAGGGCCGCTATTTTAGATTTTTGTCACTCTGACCATGCAGGGGTGCAGCAAGTCCAGCGCTTTTTCCTCAATCAGCTGGTGGTCCCCCTAGCCACCCGGTTCGGCTGCGAATCTGAATATGCTTACATTGAAGCCAGTATCGAGCGCTTTCCCCTGGGCCGCGAACAGGAATCCCTGGCCCAGGCCGCTGGATTTGCCCAAACGACCTACTATCTCACAGCCCTAGGGCTGATGGGTGTGCTGGTGTGCCAAAAAGCAAGTCCCCCAGGAACATCTGACTCGCCGGTGGGCATCGGCCCCGGTGAAATTAGCGCTAACTAGCCGGGGACGATAACGGGCTCCACAAAACCCATGACAATTTCCGGGGCTAACCTCTGTACGCGGGGATCGGAAAATGATAGGTTTTTTGTGATTATTGATATAGAACAATCATTTAATTCGCATCAATAGATTTATTTCTATTCAAAATTGCGATCGCCCTGAGTACTCTTTTTGATTTAAGTTTATGAGGTTTGGAATGTGGAAATCCTGAATCGCATTCATTTTCAAAATCTTCGGGGAGATATGTTTGGGGGCCTCACGGCAGCCATCGTCTCTCTTCCGATTGCTCTGGCCTTTGGGGTCGCCTCTGGCGCAGGTCCAGTGGCGGGACTTTACGGTGCGGTTTGTGTGGGACTGGTGGCCGCCCTGTTCGGAGGCACCTCCACCTTAATTTCAGAGCCCACCGGTCCGATGACGGTGATCTTCACCGCAGTCTTTTCTCAGCTCACCGCCGCTGATGAAACCTATGGTGTCACCATGGCCTTTACGGTGGTCATGCTGGCAGGGCTATTCCAGGTCATTTTTGGGGTGTTTAAGCTGGGTCGCTACATCACCCTCATGCCCTATAGCGTCATTTCCGGCTTCATGTCTGGAATTGGCGTCATCTTAATTCTGCTACAAATTCCGCCATTCCTGGGACACAAGGCTCCCAAGGGCGGCGTGATCGGGATTTTACAGAATCTGCCCGACATGATCACCGGGATTAACCCGATCGCCCTAATTCTTGGGGCGATAACCCTGGCTATCCTGTTCTTGACGCCCAAAAAAATCAAACGCGTCGTTCCGCCTCAACTGGTGGCGCTCATTGTGGGCACCGCTGTTTCCCTCCTTTTCTTCTCGAATGTAGACAGCCTGCCTAGAATCAGCGACATTGGCGAAATCCGTGTGGGACTTCCCAACTTTCAGATTCCCTACTTTACGCCCGGTCAGGTGACCACCATGCTGTTCGATGGAGTCATGCTGGGCATGCTGGGCTGCATTGATACCCTGCTGACGGCGGTTATTGCCGATAGTCTCACCCGCACTGAGCATAAATCCGACAAGGAACTGATTGGTCAGGGGCTAGCCAACATTTTTTCCGGATTCTGCGGAGGCTTGCCAGGAGCGGGAGCCACCATGGGAACCGTTGTCAACATCCAATCCGGTGCCCAAACTCCCGTATCTGGCATCACGCGATCGCTGATTTTATTGGTGGTGGTTCTGGGAGCGGCTCGCTTTACCGGCCCAATTCCCATGGCGGTTTTGGCTGGGATCGCCCTCAAGGTGGGCCTCGATATTCTGGACTGGAGCTTTCTTAAACGTGCCCATCACATTTCCCTGCGGGGCACGCTGATTATGTACGGCGTGATGATCCTCACGGTCTTTGTGGATTTAATCGTGGCAGTGGGGGTCGGGGTCTTCATTGCAAATATTTTGACCATTGAGCGCCTTTCCAATCTCCATGCTGATACCGTCAAAGCCATCAGCGATGCCGATGACGATTTAGATCTATCGGAGGAAGAAAAAGAACTGCTGGATCGCGGCGAGGGCAAAGTCCTGCTGTTTTATTTGAGCGGTCCCATGATTTTTGGGGTTTCCAAGGCCATTTCTCGGGAGCATGCGGCGGTATCTCAGGCAAAGGCGCTCGTTCTTGACCTAAGCGATGTGCCCATGCTGGGGGTGACGGCATCCCTGGCAATTGAAAATACGATCCAAGATGCGCAAGATTTAGGCGTAACGGTCTTTATTGTCGGGGCAGCTGGAAAAATCAAACAACGTCTTGAAAAGGTGGGTATTCTGGGGAAAATCCCCCAGAATCACCTGTTGCCCAGCCGTGTGGAAGCCCTGCGACTGGCAGTGGCCGAGCAAGAACAAACCGATGGTGGATCTGGATCCTTTACAGCCTCACCCAGTTTAGCTTGACCCAGTGGGCCTAGACTTTCCAGGGTGGATGATGGAGTCAATGCCGATCTCTGCTCTGTTTGAATGGTTCAATGAAGAAAATAATCGGGTGTCGGGTATCAGGATATTTAGATGACGCGCAGTAGAAAACTCAAGGTAAAACTTTCTCATCTTTGGCGTGATAGCAGCTTTCTCAGCCTCATTCACGGCTTAGAAAATTGTGTTTCAAAAATACTGTCGGTAGCCCTAGTGCTGGTGATTGCCGTCAGTATTTTTGATTTAATCTTGATTCTTGTGAATGATTTATTCACGGGCGATCGCGTTGGTTTTTTTAATCGCACGCTCATCGAAATTTTTGGCCTGTTCTTAAATATCTTGATCGCGCTGGAGCTATTAGAAAACATCACGGCCTATTTAAAAAAGCATATCCTGCATGTGGAGCTGGTGGTCACCACGGCCATCATTGCGGTTGCCCGAAAAATCGTGATTTTTGATCCCAAGGAATATTCAAAGACAGACTTAATTGCGCTTGCCTTTGCGATTTTTGCCCTTTCCGTGAGCTACTGGCTCATTCGCATGATGAATCGCAATCAGTCCTCCTGAGAAGGGCAGTGGGGGCTTAGGACCCATCACCGGGGGGGGGTGCGCTCTTTGATAAATTCTCCAAGCCGGTTTAGAAGGGCAGAGGTTGGGGATTGGCCGCTGTTTTCATCTCAGGGTTCCGTTCCGTTTGGGCAGTGCCTACCTGGGCAGTATCTGCCTGGGCAGTATCTGCCTGGGCAGTATCTACCTGGACAGTTTCCGTCTGGCCTGTTTCCACCGGGGTAGTTGCCGTTAAGGGAGAAACCACCATGGGAGCAGGCGGCGCAGCGGCATGGAACTCATGGCTATGGGGCCAGAGAAAGACATTGTAATAGCGGCCTCCCAGCTGAGATTGATAGCGCAGGGTGTTGTCAGCCGATAAGCTGGTGACAGCCCTGAGCTGGTCGGCGAGTCCGACGCATTGCTGAAAAGATTGGGGCGCGTAGCACTGGACATCTAGCTGGTTACAGCCAGAGGAGGGCACAATGTTCCGTTGAAACGGCTGGATACTGCAAAAAATTGGCTTATTGTACTGGGCACGCAGCTGACGAAAATGGTAGGCCGAGTAGTGGGTAAAAAAGTGGTCGTCCACTTGAATGCCATCGGCATAGCGAGCTTCGTGGATGAGCTGCGGGATCGACATCCGTCGCAGTTGAGGAGATTGAACCCAGACAATGGGAACCAGTTGATGCTCACGAATTTTCTGAGTCACTAATCGCTGATCCTCGTCAGGAACATTACGCACATCTAAAAACACATACTGATAGCGCTGGGCGCGGATTCGCTGCATCACCTGATCCAGGGTGTTGTTGGAGATGTGAAACCAAATCTGGGGTTTAGAGAGCCAGGTACCGTTGGGACGAGCCTGCACAAGACTGGGCATCATCCCTACGGCCAGGGCTGCCAGGGTACCGGTTAGCAAGAGAGATTTTAAGCGGCGGGCAAATGTCTGAGCGTGAACCGGGGAAGGAATCATATTGAACACAAGCTGTGAGTGAGTGAAAATAGTCGATAACTGAACAGCGCTAGCGCCCTTCAGTCATCCAACGCGGCAATACTGACATCAGCATCGTCACCGATTGACGATGAGCACCTGATGATCCGTCTCAATGGGACCGATGATTTCGATCACAATATTGAACGACAAACATCGGCAAATTATACGAGTTTGGCCAGGTTCCTGTAAACCGTATCCAGGGAAAAAATTGCGAAAACCTGGGCAGATCATCAATGATTGGTTCAGCCTCAACCAGGCTAATCATCAGGCCCGTATAACACCTGAAACACCCTTGATTACCCTATCACCCCCCTGGAACGGAGGGCTAAATTGATTAGGTTCTTTTAACCGAACTCGCTGCGGGCATATCAGAATTCAATCACAGCCTGCAATGGCGTTACCATGAGGTTAGAAAACCCCAGTGATTACTAGGATCTAGGGCACTTGGACCTGGATCATTCAAAATCTGATCGTAGGCCCCTGATTCCACCCATTTCAGCAACTCCGAGGCCCGCAGAACTGACCAGGGAAACTGGTGTTCTACGAAGCTAACGGTTTTGGCTAAGTGATCTAACCGGCGATCGCTGGGTAGGCTGAACTCCTCGGCCTGCTGCTTAAACTCCGTCAAAACAACGTCGTTGATCAAGTCTGCGGTTAGCCCGGACAACTTCAGAAGTGTTGACAGGGCCACCTCTACACTCTGACAAGTCAACAAGCCCGCCCGGTCAGCGGTACATTTAGCCATCATCAGCCAATTGTAAAGCGCTAGCTCGATGCCGCTGGTGGCCAGCCCCCCCAATCCAAAGGTGGTGGTACTCAAGAGATGCTTTAGGGTCGGCAGCACCAGTGCCGTTTGGTAGTAGAGCAGATGCTGACTTTTAATATGGGCCAGCTCGTGACCAAACAAATAAACTAGCTCATCGGCGCTCAGGCGCTCTTTTCCTTCCAGATTAATCATTACAATTGGCTGATCTACCCCATAGGTAAAGGTTTGGATATGCCCGGCCCCCCGCAGCAGGTAGAGATCTGGCTGCTGGAAAAGACCCAGTAGGGTACAGGCCTCCTGGAACGGCCCATGGAGGTCCGGGAAATTTTTGGCGCTGACGCGAATGGCGCTCCCCAAACACTGGAGGCGCAAAACGCGGTCTATCCCCTCTTCGTTCACTTTTTTCAGCAGTGGGGCAATTCCGGGCATCCGCTCCAGGGAATCTAGGGCATTCCGATCAGAGGGATGTTCGTAGGCCGTTGGCTTTAGATGGGCGAGCACTTTTCTGGACATGGGGCAAAATGAGGCGGATCAGACGCGGCCCAAACGGCAAACTTTAGGCAAATTTTAACCTGTTCTATCCGAAGACCGATGAGAAAACCGACAACCGTTAGCCCAGGGCCTAGAGACGGTGACTAAATAAGGGGTCGAAGGTGGTCAGCCGGGTAAGGGGGGCGGGCACCAGCGCAAGGGCCAGATTCCGCAGATGGGCCAACAGGGGAGGCTCTAGTTGCCCCACCTGCCCTAGTCGCTGCGATCGCCTTTGTACCCATCGCACCCGTCCACGACGCTGGCGTTCATAGCTAACAAGCGCCGCCGGGAGGGATCGCTGAGATTGCAGCCTCTGGGCCAGGCACACCCCGTCCTCAATGGCCATGCAGGCCCCCTGTCCTAGATTTGGAGTCATGGCATGGGCTGCATCTCCCAAAAGCAGCACCCGCCCCTGGTGCCAGGTCTGCAGGGGCGGACTGGTTTCAATGGGATGCACCAACAAATCTGCAGAGGCCGTGTTTTCTAAGATGGTTTGGACGTGTGGGTGCCAGTGTTGAAACCGCCGCTTGAGATAGGTGAGTTTATCTAATCCATCCAGATTTGGCTGGGGGCTTGGGTGATTGAGGGCGGCAAACCAGTACATCTGATCACCCCCCATCGAGAGCAACCCGACCCGCTGCCCAGCGCCCCAGTATTGGCGAGCCAGTCCCGATGGCCAGTCTGAGATCTTCTGCTGGCGCACCACACCCCGCCACGCCAGGTAACCTTGGTATTGGGGCGCCGGGCCAGCCCAAAACTGCGATCGCACGGTGGAATGGAGGCCATCGGCGGCAACCAGTAAATCGGCCGTCACGTCCTGGCCCTGGCGAAATCGAGCCGTAACCTGCTGGTGATCCCGGTCAACCTGGGTGAGGTCATGATCCAAGTGAAGGGTGCCAGGGAGCAATGCCGCCGCCAGGGTTTGCAGCAGAACAGATCGCTGAATGCAAAAGGCGGGATCAGGAAAAGTGGTGAGATCTAGCTGGGTGAGGGGGCGTCCCTGGGAACTACAGATTTGCGTGTGCAGAATCTGCTCGCCTTGGCCAAGGAGCGCCTCTAGCAGGTTTAAGCGCTGCAAGAGACGACTGGCATTGGGCCAAAGGCTAATGCCAGCCCCTGAGGTTCGCAGTTGGGGCGATCGCTCATAAACAGTGGCGGCAATTCCCCTTTGCTGGAGCGCGATTGCCGTGGTCAACCCGCCAATTCCAGCACCAATAATGATGACCTGCATGGCAGCAAAAGTCCGGGAGTAACAGCGAGCATGGTAACCATGACCAGCGCCTTGAATTTACAAGGGCAAATCCAGGTCCGTAACGGCACCTTGACTACTCGAAGAAACCAGGGTGGCATATTTGGCCAAAATTCCCTTGCGGTAGCGCGGTTCCGGCTTAACCCAATTCGCCCGGCGCTGGGCCAGCTCTGCCTCTGAAACATGCAGATCCAGAGATCGGTTGGGAGCATCAATGGTAATTTGATCCCCCTCCTGCACCAGGCCAATCGTGCCCCCCACCGCAGCTTCGGGGGCCACATGCCCCACCACCATGCCATAGGTGCCGCCAGAAAACCGGCCATCGGTAATCAGCCCCACGGAATCCCCAAGCCCTGCGCCAATGATGGCCGAAGTCGGTGCCAACATCTCGCGCATCCCCGGTCCCCCCTTCGGCCCTTCGTAGCGAACTACAATCACATCCCCCGGATTAATTTGGCCGTCTAGAATGGCCTTGAGGCAGGTTTCCTCCGATTCAAACACACGCGCAGGTCCTGTAATCTTCGGATTCTTCACCCCGGAGATTTTAGCCACGGCCCCCTCGGAGGCTAGATTTCCGCGCAGGATTGCCAGGTGACCCTGGGCATACATGGGACGATCCCAGGGGCGAATCACGTCTTGATCTGGGGAAGGAGTTTCGGGAATATCCTTTAAATTCTCTGCCACGGTTTTTCCGTTAATGGTGAGGGCATCTCCATGCAGCAGCCCGCGCACCAAGAGCATCTTCATGACCTGGGGAATCCCACCGACTCTGTGCAAATCGGTGGCAACATAGCGGCCCGAGGGCTTCAGGTCACACAGAACCGGAACTTGCCCACGGATTCGCTCAAAATCATCCAGGGTCAGGTCCACTTTTGCGGCCTTGGCGATCGCCAGCAGATGCAGAACCGCATTGGTCGACCCACCCACCGCCATAATCACGCTGATGGCATTTTCCAGCGAGTCCTTGGTGATAATCTCTCGGGGCAGACGCTGGGCACGAATAGCCTCCATGAGTACAAAGGCTGACTTTTCCGTGCTATCAGCCTTTTCTTCATCCTCAGCGGCCATGGTGGAGCTATACATCAAGCTCATGCCCATGGCCTCAAAGGCGGAGGACATGGTGTTGGCGGTGTACATGCCGCCGCAGGATCCAGCCCCGGGACAGGCGTTTTTCTCCACCGCCAGCAGTCGGTCTTCGGAAATACGCCCGGCACTATATTCTCCTACGGCCTCAAAGGCGCTGACAATGGTGAGATCTTCCCCGTCCAGATGACCGGGCTTAATGGTGCCACCGTAAACAAAAATGGCCGGAATGTTCATGCGGGCAATCGCCAGCATGGCACCGGGCATATTCTTATCGCAGCCACCAATTGCCAGGACGCCATCCATACTCTGGCCCATGCAGGCCGTCTCGATGGAATCCGCAATGACCTCCCGAGACACCAGGGAATATTTCATTCCCTCCGTCCCCATGGAAATCCCATCGCTGATTGTAATGGTGCCAAAGAGCTGAGGCATGGCCCCGGCCTCCCTTAACCCCACCTCTGCCCGATCGGCCAAGGCATTAATGCCCATGTTGCAAGGGGTAATAGTACTGTAGCCACTGGCTATCCCCACAATGGCCTTCGAAAAATCCGGGTCTTGAAACCCCGTCGCTCTCAGCATGGCTCGGTTGGGCGATCGCTGCACCCCTCGGGTGATCGCTTGGCTTCTCAAATTATCCGACATACTCTATGTCCTTATCCGATGTCCTTAGTTCAATTTCAAACGGGTATCCTACAGGGGAGTGGGGGTGGAGGTATCGCTGTGGGCAGAGTGCTGTGGGCATGGTAGCGATCATGCCGCCAGTCTTACCGCTCCGCTTCCCCTGCATCTGCAAAGCTCACCTAGGCTATTGTCTCAGAATCACGGCGCGATTGGGAACCCGCTTGGGAGACCAGCTAAAAATCCCCATCGCAGACATCAAGCGTTTCCTGAATGCTTTGTGGAGATCCGCTAAGGCAGGTCTTGGGACGGTCGTTTAGACTGTCGTTTAGACTATTGTAGAAATACGCATCACTACATTCCTCACTCTATGGCGCAAAACAAATCCACTCAACCCAAACAAACGGTCCGACAGAACGCATCCCAGGACGAAAATTGGGGGATTGAAGCCGTTAAAACCATTGGACTAAGTCTGTTATTGGCCTTTGGCATTCGCACCTTTGTTGCCGAAGCTCGCTACATTCCCTCCGGGTCGATGGAACCCACCCTGTTAATTAATGACCGCCTGATTGTGGACAAGGTAAGCTATCGATTTGGAGAACCGGACCGCGGCGATATTGTCGTCTTTAATCCCACCGATGCCCTGCGATCCCAGGGATTTAAGGACGCCTTTATCAAGCGCGTCATTGGGCTACCGGGGGACAATGTGGAGATTCGCCAGGGCCAGGTCTTGATTAATGGCCAGGTCTTGGATGAAGCCTACACAGCAGACGAGCGGTCCACCTCCGTGGAAACTTGCGTTTACAGTGGGGTTAAAAACCCCTATTTAGAGAAGCTACAAACCATACCTAACGAGCATTATCTGGTCCTGGGCGACAATCGTCAGAACAGCTTTGACGGCCGCTGCTGGGGGCTAGTGGCTCGCAGTGACCTGGTGGGGCGGGCGGTTTTTCGCTTTTGGCCTATTCCTCGGGTTGGCTTGATCTCAGATCAAGCGCGTCTCTAGGCTAAAGAGATAAAGGGTCTGTCGTTTCCTGTTGTGCGCCCGCCTCCTATCCATCCCATTGCCAGGGTAAAGATGCTATTTTGATGAGAATTTCAAGCGGCGGCGGGGAACTCTGCTGTCGATCTAGGGACAATCGGGAGGCTTTGCGGTGTCGAAAGTGACGGTGGGTTTACTGTTTGGGGGCTGCTCGGGGGAGCATGAGGTTTCAATTGCCTCTGCCAGGGCGATCGCCCTGGCGCTGCAAACAGGAGAGAATCTCTCTAAGTACGAGGTGCAGCCGTTTTACATCCGTAAAGATGGGGTCTGGGAGGCGCCCGGGGTTGCCCAAAAAGTGTTAGATCAGGGAACGGCGCTGCCCAGCGCGACTCAGACCCAACGCTGGGTCTTTCCTGCAGAAGTGGCAGATGTGCAGGTCTGGTTTCCCATTGTCCATGGACCGAATGGCGAAGATGGCACCCTTCAAGGCCTATTACAACTGATGCAGGTTCCCTACGTAGGCTCAGGCCCCCTGGCCTCCGCCATGGGCATGGACAAGTTAGCGATGAAGCAGGCCTTTGCCGCGGCTGGCTTGCCCCAGGTCAAGTATCTGGCCGCCACCCGAGAACAAATCTGGTCCGATCCCTGCGTTTTTTCAAAGTTGTGCCATCGCATCGAAACCGAACTAGGCTATCCCTGCTTCATTAAGCCTGCGAACCTGGGTTCTTCCGTGGGGATCTCCAAGGCCACCACTCGGAAAGAACTCGAAGCAGCGCTGGACAATGCGGCCAGCTACGACCGGCGTCTGATCATTGAGGCCGGCGTGATGGCGCGGGAAGTGGAATGCGCAGTCTTGGGCAACCACCACCCGCAAGCCTCTGTTCTGGGCGAAATCAGCTTTAGCAGCGACTTTTACGATTACGAAACAAAGTACACGGCTGGCCAAGCGGATCTGGCCATTCCTGCGGA
The DNA here is from genome assembly GCF_000817775.3 of Lyngbya confervoides BDU141951. Taxonomy (GTDB): domain Bacteria; phylum Cyanobacteriota; class Cyanobacteriia; order Thermosynechococcales; family Thermosynechococcaceae; genus Lyngbya; species Lyngbya confervoides. The sequence goes on along the minus strand of NZ_JTHE03000091.1, from coordinate 38,113 downwards.
TCTTCCCCCGGAAATCACCCAGCGCATTCAGGAAATGGCCCTTCAGGCATTCCTGGCCATTGATGCGGCAGGGTTGTCCCGATTGGACTTCTTCTATCTTGAAGCCACGGGAGAAATTTTAATTAATGAGATCAATACGCTACCAGGGTTTACCGCGACCAGTATGTATCCTCAACTTTGGAGGGCCACTGGAGTTCCCTTTGATCAGCTTGTAGATCAGCTTCTCCAGTTTGCCCAAGAGGATCGTCATCCCTCTCCCCAGGAATGCTAGGCACCAAAATCCAGGGGAGTTGCGTTTCGACTGGGTGCTAGAAGTTTTTTTGATCTAGAGGGTCCCGGTTCTCAGCGACTCCCCGACCACCCACTTTAAAACATGTAATGATTGATCACGCCAGCGTCATAAGTCTGCATAAAAGGCAATGATCTAGGGGACAGCTGGCCTTGGAAATGATCATAATGTTAAATATAAAGGGACGTTGCGGGCTCTTTGCCAAACTTCCAGAGCCAAACTTCCAGATCAGAAGGGACGGAGGTTATCCGAGCGCAGGCAAAACACCCATGGAGATTTTGGATCAAGATCCCTGATGCTTGGGATTAGGCTTCCCGGTCGAGGCAATGAGCAGCACACTGGTCCAGAAGGTTGCCTGCTATCAGTATTGGATTTTAATTGTCAAGAGTTAAATGAATCCGTAGATTGGATAAATATGCCCCCCTGTAGGATTGAATTTTGAAAGCACAAGTTTGTTTACTGAAAAGGTAAATTGCTCCATGGCCCCAATCTTATGCCCATTGTCCGTCACGTTTACCCCATAAGCTTAAAAACCAGCATAGGGTGGATAGCGCTAGCGGCTGGTCTTGCGGCCTGCACATCCCCAGTGACCAGCCCGACCAACTCCGAAAATTTAGGGTCTGAAAATTCAGATCCTCAATCCAGGACGGCCAGTTCCTCAGAGGACAAAGGAACCCTTACCTTTGTGGCCAATGGCGAGGATTTTGTCCGTCAAGGGTTTGTTTCCAAGGATGGCTGGCAAATCGACTTTGACCATGTTTATACCACCCTGGGTCAGCTTGTGGCTTACCAGAGCGACCCTCCCTTCGATGCCGCCTCTGGAGGCGAGCCGCAGGCACAGCAGACCGTAACGCTTCCCGAACCTGCCACCGTTGATCTTGCCGCTGGCGATGCCACCGCAGATCCTGTGCAAGTGGGGACTCAACAGGCTGCCTCGGGGCGCTACAATGCTCTCTCCTGGACCTTGGTCCCGGCCCCGTCGGGGCCCGCCAAGGGCTACTCCCTTATGCTCGTCGGCCAAGCCACAAAAGCCGGAACCACCGTTGATTTTGCCTTAAAGATGGACCCTAAGCTGAGATTTGTGTGCGGTGATTTTGTGGGCGATACACGTCGAGGGATTCTAGATCCCGGATCCACGACAGAATTAGAGTCCACCTTCCATTTTGATCACCTGTTTGGGGATGCTGAGGCGGGCCCCACGGCAGAGATCAACCAAAAAGCTCTAGGATTCCAGCCCTTTGCAGACTTAGCTGAGAATAATCGCCTGGAAGCGGACTCACAGACCCTGAAGACCCAGCTGTCTTCCTCAAATTGGCAGCAATTAAACGACATCATGGCCAATCTTGGTCACGTGGGTGAAGGACACTGTGCTGCGGAACAGTTGGCATGAGAGGGGTTTGGTTGATTCTGGGTCTGATTGGACTGAGCACCGCTGCTGTGTCCCCTGCAGTGCAGGCCCACGGCGCCAAACTGCAAACGCGCACCCGCCTCACGGTGGAAGTCCAGGCCACCTATGACAGTGGTGATCCCATGAAGGCTGCACAGGTCCAGGTTTACAGTCCCCAAAACCCAGATAGTCCTTACCTGAAAGGCACCACCGATAGTCAGGGAGTTTATCGCTTTGTCCCTCCTGAATCTGGCAATTGGGAAGTTGCCGTGCGCCAAGCTGGCCATGGAGATATTACCGTGATCCCGGTGGATCTAGAAACCTCCACCGTTGTTGACCCATCCACCGACCAGCTCATTGTTTGGCAACGAATGATTATTATTGGTTCCGTCATTTGGGGCTGTGTTGGCACCGCCCTTTATTTCCGCAGGAGACAGACCTGATGCATATTCCCGATGGGCTGCTCCCAGCGCAAGTATGTGTCGGCGGCTATGGGATTGCTGGCGGCATAACCTGGTTTGTGCTGCGTCAGATCCGGCGCACAGCGTCCTCATCTGAGGACCTACCCAAGGCGGCCATGCTCACCGCCGCCTTTTTTGTGGGATCTTCGATTAACCTGCCCCTGCCCCCGGCAAGTGTCCATTTAGTTCTCAATGGTTTACTGGGAGCCCTTTTAGGTTGGTACGCCTGGCCCGCAATTTTGGTGGGGCTATTGCTCCAGGCCTTGCTCTTAGGCCACGGGGGGCTGACCACCCTGGGGGTCGATGCGGTGATGATCGGGGGACCATCCCTCGTGGCCTATGGCGTATATCAGCTTCGTCATTCGGTGCGGGGGCTGCTAAAGGAGTCGTGGCGATTTGGGCTTTTTTCCTTTTTGGCTGGAGCAACTGGGTTAGGGCTGTCTGCGATCATTTTCTTTAGCCTGATCCTATTGACCTTGCCAGCAGATTTAGACATTGCCTCTGAGGAGCAGGCACTTTCGCTGCTGCTCATTGCCCATATTCCATTGATGTTTATTGAGGGCGGCGTCACTACGATGACGGCGCTATTTTTGCGCCGTATTAAGCCCGAGTTGATTAATAGCTAAGGAGGGGCACAGTGGTCATTGCCCTACATCACGACTTTTTTATTCCACGCTCCTCTGCAGTCCATCAATGGCCAGTTCGCTCCAAGCTGCTCTGTCTACTTGCCATGATGTTTGCCATTGCGATGGTGCAGCACTTAATTCTGCTGCCCTGGGTGCTGGGGATGGTTTTGGGCTTGTATCTCTACGCCCAGCTTCCTTTACAATACTTGCTGCGTCGGCTTCCCTATCCAGGATTCTTGATTTTAGGGACGGTGCTGCTGCTGCCCTGGACCTCAGGTCAGGACATTCTGTGGCAATGGGGGTGGCTGGCCCTACGAGCCGAAGGATTGCAAGGCGCGATTTTAATTGCAGGTCGGTTTTTGGCGATTGTAATTCTCGGCTTTATTCTCCTGGGGTCAACACCTTTTTTGCAAATCGTCGGCGCATTGCGATCGCTAAAGGTGCCGCCCCTACTCACGGATATGGCGCTACTGACCTACCGCTATCTATTTGAAATGACCGATCAGCTCGCCACCATGCGACAGTCCATGACCCTGCGAGGGTATGGGAGCACTCCCCAGGCCCTGCATCGGCGCTGGAAGTGGTTAGTTGCCCTATTTGGCAGTTTACTGCTGCGTAGTTATGACCAGTCCCAGCGGGTGTATCAAGCCATGAAGCTGCGCGGCTATGGTCAAACTCGCCAACTTCATCATCGCCAGCAGATTCAGAGGGGAAGGGGAAGCTCAGTCCCCCTAACCCCATTGAGTCTCCTCATGACTGTATGTTTACTCGTTGCACAATGGATGTTATCAGGCCTATGATCACCTCTTCCCAGACCTCCCGCGTTGATCATGAACTCCAGATTTCAAATTCATCTCAATGCGCCATTGATCTCCAACAAGTAAGCTTTTCTTACTCAGAGCAGCGGTCTATTTTAGCGAACATTTCTCTACGGATCAAAGCAGGAGAGCGGGTGGGGTTCATTGGCCATAACGGTTGTGGAAAAACTACTCTCTTTCGGCTCGTCTGTGGACTCCTGCCTGCCCACCAGGGCACTATCCATGTGTTTGGCAAGCAGGTCCAACCGGGAACCTTTCACTCTGAGGTGGGCCTGCTCTTTCAAGACCCCGAGGATCAGCTCTTTTCCCCCAGCGTTTGGGACGACATTGCCTTTGGGCCATTTAACCTTGGCCTGTCCGAGGAAGAGGTCAAAAGGCGTGTAACCATGGCCCTGGATTTGACGGGAACCCACGCCCTGGCCAATCGCCCCCCCCATCACCTGTCTGGGGGAGAAAAGCAGATGGTGGCGATCGCAGGACTTCTGGCGATGAAGCCCAAGATTGTCCTCTACGATGAACCAACCGCGAGTCTGGATCTCCGCACTCGCCGCCGCCTGATCCACTTTTTGCAGGGATCGCGGGAAACGCTGGTGATTGCCTCCCATGACCTGGAGTTTTTGTTGGAAGTATGCGATCGAGTCATCCTGGTTGACGACGGCGTCGTTGTCGCAGATGGAGAGATTCGCCAAGTCATGCGGAATCAATCCCTCATGGAGGCCCATGGGCTGGAAAAGCCCCATTCCTTAATTCCCCATCCCCATCCTTGCGACGCTCCGCTGAGTTAAGGGAGCCCTGAGATCCTGTCCTCAGGCAAGATCTACCCAGGGGGTCCGGACCACAGCAGCAGATCCTGTCACCCCGCAAAGGGCGCTTGCAGGGATTCCCCCGATCGTCTTTGGGGGGAACCCTCCCGTTCACTGGGTATCCTAACCCCAAGCCCCGGAGTTCTCAACCCGGGAAGAGATGCTCGATATCGGCTCAAAATGCAATGGATCGTCGCCACTTTTTACAGCTCACCACCGGAGCCAGCGCTGCCACTCTTCTGGGGTCGCGTCCAGCTTTGACATTTAGCGGGAATCGGCAGCTGATCGAGGCCTGGACTGCCCAGGGGGTTCCCATGCCCCAAGAGGTGCTGAACCAGACCTATTTTCTCTCGCTTCAGGATGATCCCCTGCCAAATCCGCCGCGTACGGTGAGGGATGGCAAGCTGTGGACCCAGCTGCCGTCGCAGCCCGTGGCGATCGCCTTTTATCAGGCGATCCCAGGCTTTGGCAACGTTACCCTCTATGCAGATAATCAAGGTCGAGGCTATCAACCCCCAGATTTTCCGTTAAATCTAAATCTCGCCTGCGCCGAATCCCGCATATATCGGGTCCGGGCCGCAATCGCCACTTGGGCCAGTCGCGGCTATCGGCCTTCGGATCAGGTTGAATCTCGATTGCAACGGGCATCCCTGAAACTGCAGCAGGCCCAAACACCATCCTCCCGGAGGGAACAGGCAATGTTAGCCAGCGAATCTCTGCGAGAGGGACTGTGGGCTGGAGAACTCGCCGTCTATGAACAGGCCCGCCAGCACATTGCCCAACACCCTCCCCGCCCGGAGTTTCTCTGGGGATGTAACTTCTTTGGGCACCCCGAGGCTGGAGACAGCTACGACCGCCAGTTTCAAGCGTTGTTTAACTTTGCCACCTTACCCTTTTACTGGCGGTCCTTTGAACCCCAACCGGGCCAGCCTAACTTTGCCCGAATTGATCGCGCCCTATCCTGGCTAGAAGGTGCGAAGATTACGCCTAAGGGTCATCCCCTCGTCTGGTTTCACGAAGCAGGCGTCCCCGATTGGATCAAGGAATTATCCTACGATCAACTCTGCGATCGCACCCAGCAGCGAGTGACCCAGATTACCCGCCACTATGGCCATCGGATTCCCTACTACGACCTGATCAACGAGGCCCATGACATTGACTGGGCCAATATCCTCAACTATTCCCCCGATCAGTTCCTGGAGATCACTCGGTTAGCCTCTGCAGCCGCAGCCGCAGGATACCCAAAGGTACAGCGTATTATTAATGCTTGCTGCCTGTGGGCAGAATATGTTCCCAAACATGCCTACCCCCTGCCCAAGAAGAGTGCCTATCAATATCTCCAACGCTGTCTAGAAGCCGAAATTCCCTTTGAAATTATCGGTTTACAGCTCTACTATCCCAGTCAGGATATGTTTGAAATTAACCGACTCCTGGAGCGCTTTGGTCAATTGGGAAGGCCAATTCATATCACTGAGCTGGGCGTCTCTTCGGCAACAACCCCCGATCTAAGCAGCCACTTTAAGACGGTGCCGGGACTTTGGCATCAACCCTGGACAGAAGCAATTCAAGCCGATTGGGTGGAGCAATTTTATACGCTTTGCTACAGCAAACCCTTCATCCATGCCGTCACCTGGTGGGATTTTGCCGACGGTGGTTTTTGGCCCCACGGTGGCCTACTCCAGGCTGATCTGAGGCCTAAGGACTCTTTTGGGCGGTTGCAAGCGTTAAGGCACCGGCTTCTAGAATAGGCTTACCCATCAGCGTTGGGGCAAAGCCATGCAATCATTGCTCTGGTGGTGAGGTCTATGGAGGCCATTTCTGAGCAAACGGCCTCAGAAAACAGCTTTAAAGCAGGCTGCTTTCAACAGTTAGAGCATAATGGTTAGGGCATAATCATTACAATAGCACCCTGCCTCTCTAAGCTAAACCAACCTCATCTTCTCGGATCCTCTCTGGAGCATTGCCAAAGCCACATTGCCTTTCAGCTTTGGATAGGACTCCCTTCTCTACAGTGGAGGTTTCTCAGCCCTTGAGTAGGGTGCTATTGGGTTTGAACGAGACAGATCGTACTTGCAACAGCGCATTTACCTCTTTGTTTGTGTTCAATTGGCTGTCTAATCTGCCAGGGAAGCTACTTGCTTCAGTTACTACTATAGGAGGCGATCTAAAGAGTGCCAAGGCTCTGAAAACAAAGTTTGTATCCCGTAAAGTAGCAACTTCTTAAATGTAAATCATCCTTCATATTTGCCCAGCCATGGCGTGCAGTCACCGCGGTGAGGGTGGGCATTTCTAGGAGGTTACATAGGTAACAAGCTGCACTAAGCGCTGACGGAGGGTGCTTAGGCCTAGGCGTTCCTGGGCCGCAATGAAGACAGCCTGGGGAAAGAGTCGCTTGGCCAGTTCCAAGCTAGAGCTATCCACTTGATCAATTTTGTTAAAGACTAGGAGGGCCGGGCCGGGCACGGTGGGCATTTCCGCAAGAATCTGCTCGACAGATTCAATGTGCTCGCGCCAGGCGGGATGGGATAGATCCACGACATGCAGTAGGCCATCGGCCTCCGTGACCTCCTCGAGGGTGGCTCGAAACGCATCTAGCAGCGAAGGAGGCAGCTCGTGGATAAACCCCACGGTGTCTACCAGCACCAAAGAATGTAGATCTTGATCTGCTTGATCTGCGGTTAAATTGAGTCGACGGGTGGTGGGGTCTAGGGTGGCAAAAAGCTGGTCGGCAGTATAAACTTCGGCATTGGTCAAGACGTTGAGCAGGGTTGATTTGCCAGCATTGGTGTAGCCCACAACCGCAATGGAGGGAACGCCTTGGTTTTGTCGCTTCTGCCGCAGGCGCGATCGATGGGCCTGAAGATGATCCACCTCCTTTTGAAGGCGATTCAGTCGCCGCTGAATAGTACGACGCTCTGTTTCAAGCTGAGTTTCGCCTGGTCCACGGGTGCCAATGCCGCCCCCGAGCCGGGACATGGCTTGCCCCCGACCCGTCAGCCGGGGCAGCAAATATTCCAACTGTGCCAGCTCCACCTGCAGCTTTCCGGCGCGAGTTTGGGCGCGCTGGGCAAAGATATCCAGAATGACTTCGGTGCGGTCCACCACACGCACTCCCAACTGCGCCTCTAAATTGCGAATCTGTACCGGAGATAGATCTCGATCAAACACGACAAGATTGGCGCCTAAGGTTTGCACCTTCAGCGCCACCTCACGAACCTTCCCGGCTCCAATCACCGTTTGGGGATGGGGGTGGCTGCGTTTTTGCTGAACGGCTTCTAGAACCGTGCCGCCCGCACTTTCAACAAGGCGCTGTACTTCAGCCAGGATCCGTTGAGCTTGAGGGTCTGAGCTATCCTGAGATACCAAACTCACCGCCAAAACGCGATCGCCACCTGCTGTGTCGGCATGGGGCAAGCGCATGGCCAGCTTGGCAAACGCGGCCTCAATTTCATCCACCAGCGCCAGGAAATCTTGCTCAGCCAGCCAGTCTAAGCTCTGGGCTACGCTGACGGTCCAGGGTGCATCCGGTTGTGCGGTGAGGTGGGCCAAGTACACTTGTCCCACGTATCCGGTGGCACCGCCCCCCCGGCGCTCAAAGCCAGATCCTGAAAGGGTCACGAGGGCCATAACATCTAGACGCTGGAGAGCCATGGCAGCCAGGTCCGATTCCTTAGGCGGCTGAACCTTCAGCGTTGTGGCAATACAGCGAATTCCACTAAGCCGTTCAGCACCATAGCGCGGGAGATCTAGCGGGGGAATTTGAGTTTGCATGGGCGTGCCCACCCCAACCCGGACCACCTGACCGCGACGATTGAGATAGAGACAGACGGATTCTTGCAGATCGGCACTAACAGCCGCCAAACGCTGCGTCAGCTCGGGCGTAACCACACAATTGGGCGGAACCCGCTGATGGTAAAGGCGACGGAGCTGCTTTAGCTGGCTGGATTTAAGGCCTTGTAACTGGCCAAAGATAGCTTCGATAAAACCGCACTCCTAAACAAACAGTGAAGGCCGCAACCCCTTAGCATCCCTTGCCAAGGGTGGCACCCCCCTACGGATATCCTACTGCCAATCTTTCATCCAGCGAATGGCGGCCGTGGCCCTCACCCTCACCTCTGCTCTCAATAATTGAGAGAGGACTTTGGCCTTGACTCCTCCCCCTTTTCCCGGTTCTGGAAGCAGCGGAGGGGAGGGCCAATCTATCCAGCAGCCCTCTGGCTAAAGAGGGGGGGTTCAGATATTGTTTTTCCTATATTTTCAGTCCTGGGGGTATCATTGAGCAAACCTCAGGAGTTTGGGGGTTTATGGCTTAACCGCCGGGGTGTGGATACAAACGAGGTCGGTATTTCATGACAGGGCGCAGGTTTTGAGCATTTAAATCCATAAAAATTCACAAAAAAATGACTAGCAATTTATTTTTTACTCAAAAGGCTCTCCCCAACGTTTACACGATGCAGCCAGAGTCTTGGGAATGCGTTGAGCAGGCCGTTTCAATTTTGAAGTCGGGCCAGGTGGTGTTATTCAATTTAGAGAGCCTTCCCGCCGATCTAGCCCAGCGCATGACGGACTTTACCTCAGGATGCCTCTGTGCGATCGCGGGTCAGCAGGTCAAAATTGGCCGAGATGTGGTCATGTTTTGCCCCCCCAATATTCGCGTGTCTACCCCAGGCATTGAAGACACCTGCCAAAGCTGGGCGACGGACCCGACCTTGGCTACCGACATGGCGCGTCATCTTCCATAAAATCGCTGAATTTCAGCGTTCCAGCCCTTCGCGGTTGCCCTAAACAGCCCTGGTCCTAGGGGTTGTGGCAACTTGAGTTTAGGCGTTAATTGGGTTGTTTTGCCTGAACTGTAGGCTTCCGAGGATTGTTTTTAAAGTAGGCCTCCATGACCTGTAAAGCCATCGGACCGGCCACGGATCCGCCTCCGCCTCCGGTATTCTCGCCAAAGGCTACGACGGCAATTTCTGGTTTGTCAAAGGGTGCGTAGGATCCAAACCAGGTGTGGGATTGTCGGGGAGGATCTTCCCCCGTGCCGCTCTTGCCTGCCGATGGCGGAATAGAGGGCACATTTAAAGCCGTCCCAGTCCCGCTGGTCACCACCGCCCGCAGACCGGTGCGCAAGACCTTTAAGGTGCTGTCTTTTAAGTTCAGAGGCACAGGCTTGACATCTGGAGCCGATGCCACCAGGTGGGGCCTGACGCGATATCCGCCATTGGCTGGAACGGAAAAGACCACCGCAGCCTGAAGCGGCGTCATTTGCACCGCGCCTTGACCAATGGCAATCATCACAGAATCAGCTGGAAACCAATCCACCCCAATTTGCTCTTTTTTCCAATCGGGGGTGGGAATAAAGCCGGAGGCTTCCTCGGGCAGATCAATCCCAGTGGGTTCTCCAACCCCCAACTTGCGTGCCCAATCAATGACCGTTTCAGGTTTCGACTTCACAGCCACCTGACCAAAAAAGGTGTTGCTGCTCCATTGTAGGGCCGTTACAAAGCCGATGGCCCCAAACCCAGCCCGGTTCCAATCCCCCACCCCATGCACCGCTGGGTAAGTCATCAAAATAGAGTCGGGCTTAAAGGTCCCCGATTCTAATCCCGCGATTGCAGTAATCACCTTGAAGGTGCTTGCGGGCGGAAAGCCCTGGGTGGCTCGATTCACAAAGGGGTACGTCTTGCCCTGAAGGGACTGCCATTCCGCTTCCGTCATTGATTTAGAAAACCAGTTCGGGTTGAAGGCAGGGCGGCTCGCCATGGCGAGCACAGCGCCATTACGAGGATCAAGGGCAACAATGGCCCCGAGTTTATTGCCCAGGGCTTTTTCTGCGGCCATTTGGACATCGAGATCCAGGGTCAAGGTGAGATTTTGACCGGGCTGTGCGGGTTTTTCGCCCAGAATGCGAACAACTTGCCCCGATCCGTTGACCTCCACCTGCTGCCCCCCCCAAAGACCATGGAGCTGGGGTTCATGGGTATACTCAACGCCAAGCTGGCCAACAATGTCTCCCAGTCGATACTTTCCCTTGTCCTCGGCCTGGCTGGCTGGCGATTCATTCCAGGCCTGGATCTGGGCTTCGCTAATTTCTCCGGTGTAGCCCAACACATGGGCCGCCAACTCTCCATGGGGATAGGATCGGACCGGCTCTTTACCGATATGAATTCCCACCAGTTCGTTGCGCCGCTCTGCAAGGGCCACCACCTGGGCAAAGGTGAGATTTTGAGCAACGCGAGACAGATAGCGAGAGTTCGGATCGCCCGTTCTCACTTTTTCGAGCAGATCTGGGGCAGAGGTATCCAGAACTCGGGTCAAAATCTCCAGGGTTTTTGGCCATTTCCGAAGTTTTGTCGCCTCGGGCCACACAAAAAGGGAATAGTTAAATTCACTTTCGGCCAGAATCCGGCCCTTGCGATCAAAAATTTTGCCGCGCTCGGGGGCCTCAGGAATGATACGAATGCGATTTTCTTCCGCCAACTCCCGATTGCGAGCACCGTTAACGAGCTGTAGAAAGAAGAGGCGAGGAGTAATCAATCCAAACAGAAGCAGACTAATAAACCCCAGAACCACGAAGGTTCGGAGGTTGTCTAGCCCTAGCTTACGGGCAGAAGTAATCCGATATTTTTGCCGATCAAGGGCAGGTTGGGGCTGAACCATCGAAACTCTAATCGAAACTCTACGATGATATACACCTCAGCCGACATGGTAATGCAAGACTCTCCCGTATCGCCATGGTGGGTAATCCTCAGCAATGACGGGCCTAGAACACACCCACTGATCCCTAGCGACAGTGAGCAATGGTCACGCCGCGTCCCCCTTCAGCGGGAGCTGCAAATTCAAAGCGATCCACCTGCGGGTGGGCCTTAAGATAATCCTGCACGCCTTTCCTGAGTTTGCCCGTCCCGTGTCCATGGATGATCCAAAGGGGGCCTTGAATTTGCGCGATCGCCTCATCCATGGCCAGCTCAGCATCGGCCACCCGCTGTCCACGCAGATCCAGGGTATTTTTAGAGGTGCGAATCATCGGAGCGTCTGGGGACGCAGGATCAGGAGGCGGCGATTCCCTTTTGGGGGGCGATTTTGGGCTTGGCTGAGCTTTCTCCCCGGATAGAGATTCAACGTCCTCTAGTCCCAGGGTCATTTTCATCAGGCCAAATCGCACCGTCACCTCACCGGCACTGGTAACCGGGGCAATCACCTCTGCGGTTTGGCCGAGTTTTGGAAGACGAACGCGATCGCCCACCTGCGGCTTAAATCCCTGGGGCTGGAGCGTTGCCGTTTGGGGCTGTAGGGTTTGGGCAATGGCCTCTAAGGTTTGGGTGGCTCGATGCGCTGCCTGCGCCGTCTGGGGTCCTCGCTGAAGCTTGCGAATGACCTGGGCAATGTTCTGCTTGGCTGCCGCCAGCTCTTGCTGAAGTTCCTGCTCTTGCTGCTGCTTGAGAGATTGCTCACGATCCCGTAGTTGAGCGGCTTTTTGTTCCAGCTGTCGGTAGAGATTCTCGCTGCTTGAGAGGAGTTGGGCGGCTTCCTGGGCCTTTTCCTCCTGTTCTCGACGCTGCTGTTCAAGACTGGAGATGACCTGGTTGAATTCATCGCTTTTCCCCCCCATCAGTTGCTGAGCCTGCTCGATAATATCGGGGTTAAAGCCCAGTCGCTCCGCAATAATCAGTGCATTCGAGCGCCCTGGAATTCCCCACAATAGGCGATAGGTGGGGGACAAACTGCGATCGTCAAATTCTACGGAGGCATTTTCAAAGCGGTCATCCTGGTACTTTAAGGTTTTCAGCTCACCAAAGTGGGTGGTGGCCACCGTGAGTCGCACATGGTCAGCTAAGTAGCGCAGCAGCGCCGTTGCCAGGGCGCTCCCCTCGCTCGGATCGGTACCGGCTCCCACTTCATCTAGAAGCACCAGGGATTCAGACGTCGCCTGGGTGAGGATCTGCTGAATGCGCTTCACATGGCCAGAAAAGGTGGACAGGCTTTGCTGGAGCGACTGCTCATCCCCGATGTCAGCCAACACCTGATCAAACCACAGCAGGGTGACCGGATCCCTAGCGGGAATAAACAACCCGGCCTTAGCCATGGTGATCGCGAGGGCCAGAGTTTTTAAGGTGACGGTTTTGCCGCCGGTGTTAGGTCCGGTGATGGCAACGACCTTGGTGTGAGGTTGAATGACCAAATCGATGGGCACCACAGTCGCATCTTCAGACTGCTGGGCCTGCCAAACCAAAAGGGGGTGACGCAGCTGACGCAGCATCACCGCTGGGCCTGGAGTGGCCTCTTTCCAGACTGGACAGAAGCCCCCAATATGCAGGCTGTAGCGTGCCCTTGCCGCGGCGATATCCAAGATCGTCACGATGTCGAGAAGTTGTTCTAGATCTGGCTTAACAGCTGCCACTTGCTCCGATAGATCCCGCCTGATGGCTTCACATTCCATCTGCTCCCTGCGCAACAGGGCACGGAGCTGATTGTTCATCTCTACGGTTTTGCGTGGCTCGATATACAGCGTTGCACCGCTGGTGGAAATATCGTGAACAATGCCGGGAACCTCATCTTTACGCGTTGCTTTGACAGGTAGAACAAAGCGATCGCCCCGTTGGGTGATCAGCGGTTCCTGGAGCGCCGGAGCACGCCGCTGGATGATGGTTTGCAAGGTATGTTGAAGCTGTTGATAGGTGCGGGCACGTTCAGCGCGCAGGGCGCCCAGCTTCTCGCTGGCACGCTCCATGACCTCCCCTTGTTCATCGATGCAGTGGCAGATCTGCTTTTCTAGTTCAGGGTAGGTTCGCAGTGGGGCGATGAGCGCCCCCAGGGTTTCCAGGTCAGGATATTGATCAATGGTGCGCCGGAGCGATCGCGCCCCGGCCAGGGAAGTGGCAATCTGCCACAGCTCTAGCCCGGAGAGCACTCCCTGCCGCTCTGCTCGCGCTAGGGACTCACCGATATCCGCAATGCCCTCAAATTTTAGAGGCGCCAGATAATCAACCTCGAGGGCCACGATCTCCTGCGTTTGGGCAAGCAACGCCTGACTTCCGGCTGGCTCGGTGGCCAACGGCAGATGCTGGGCCGCCCTTGCCCCCAAACTCGTACTGGCAAAGGTGGAAACCTGTTGACAAAGCTGAGGCCACTCAATGAGTTCAAGTGTCTTCTCTGTCATTATGCTGTCATCCCAATCTTGGCCAGAATTTCTTGCAGGGTTATTGCCATCCTAACAAGCGAAGACCGGGGGATCTGCGGGAAAAGCCGATCCTTGACACCTTTATTCATGCCCTGGATTCATCCCCTGGCAACTTGATTCATTTTGACGCCACCCCCTGGCGGTCTCAAAGAAACAACGCTAAAATCGAAGCGTTCACAAAAGTTAACATGTTTTAATAAATTGCAAAACGCTAGGATTAAGTATATATTCCTAGTTATCACCCGATCGGGGTGCAAGGTCTAGCCTTCAAACGACTGCCACGCTTCCTGACTGGGTACGCTAAAGGTGATTTTAATTTTGCCAGACATAAATTCAAATCTCTTTACGTCCACGATGAACTGTTTTGATTCAGACCCTGTAAATGGCGCAGGCTTGCTTCGATGATTGAAGAACAATTTCCCTGGTTGACTCTCCTCATTGCCTTTCCGGCGATCGCAGCCCTTGCGGTCCCTATCCTCCCGGACCGTGACGGCAAAACCCTCCGATGGTATGCCCTCGGCGTAGGTTTAATTGATCTAGCGATGACCGTTTATGCCTTTTGGACACACTACGATGTGGGCATCGCAAACTTCCAAATGGCTGAGTCCTTTGCCTGGATTCCTCAAATTGGGCTGAACTGGTCCCTGGCCGTCGATGGCCTGTCCATGCCACTGATTGTCCTTACCGGGTTTATCAATACATTGGCTTTGTTTGCGGCGTGGAACGTGAAGCGAAAACCACGCCTTTTTTATGCTCTAATGCTGGTGCTCTACAGCGCCCAGATTGGCGTTTTTGCAGCCCAGGACATGCTCCTGTTTTTCTTGATGTGGGAGCTGGAGTTGGTTCCAGTGTATTTGCTCATCTCCATTTGGGGAGGGCCGAAGCGTCAGTACGCGGCCACCAAGTTCATTCTCTACACCGCCGCTGCTTCCATTTTTATCCTGGTTGCTGGTTTGGCCCTGGCCTTTTCCGGCGACACCTTTACCTTGGACATGGCAGCCTTGGCCCAAAAGCATTACCCAATGCTGTTAGAGATGCTAGCCTACGCTGGATTTCTGATTGCCTTTGGCGTTAAGCTGCCCATCTTTCCCCTCCACACCTGGTTACCCGATGCCCATGGTGAAGCATCTGCTCCAGTTTCAATGATTCTGGCTGGAGTCCTCCTGAAGATGGGGGGCTACGGCCTCATCCGCATGAACATTGAAATGCTGCCTAATGCCCACATTCACTTTGCGCCGGTGTTGGCAATCCTGGGTGTTGTGAACATTGTTTATGGCGCTCTCAATGCCTTTGGACAAGGGAATCTCAAGCGCTGTCTCGCCTGCTCTTCTATTTCTCACATGGGCTTTGTGCTGCTTGGCTTAGCGGCTTTCACCGAGGTGGGAATGAACGGTGCGGTGATGCAAATGGTCTCCCATGGCTTAATTGCGGCGGCCCTTTTCTTCCTGGCTGGCGTGGCGTACGAACGCACTCATACTCTGACAATCCAAGACATGGGTGGACTGGGTAAGGTGATGCCCAAGGCCTTTGCCCTATTTACAACCTGCGTCATGGCCTCCCTGGCCTTGCCTGGGATGAGTGGTTTTGTCGGTGAACTGATGATCTTTCTAGGAATCACCGGCAGCGATGTGTACAGTCAATCCTTTAAGGTCATCCTGCTACTGCTGGCGGCGGTGGGCGTAATTTTAACCCCCATTTATCTGCTCTCTATGCTGCGCCGCGTGTTTTACGGTAAAGATAACCAAGGGGGCCAGGAGAGCAATACCGCTTGGCTAGATGCCAATCCTCGCGAGGTTTTTGTGGCGCTTTGTCTGATGGTGCCCATGGTGGGCATTGGTCTTTACCCCAAGTTGGCCATGCAAACCTATGACGTCAAGACCACCCAAGTGGTCGCAGAGCTTCAGGATCAAATTGCCGTGGTGGCCCAGCAGCGCATGGCTCAGGCTCCGGAACTAGCTTCCCAGATCCTGACAGCACCGAGTCTTTCCATGCAGTCGAAATCTACGGTGCTGGGAATGCTGTCACCCTAGGATTATTTCGAAAATCTGTCTCGGTGCGCTCGGTCCGAATAACATTCTCATCCTCTCCCCCTCTTTGCTTTGCAAGGAGGGCTTTTTTTGTCCTAGGATTCGCCGCTGCCAAGGCCTGTTGAGTCTGATACAAGGCAAGCGATCACGGGCGCCATGATATTCCACATTACGCACTCTTTAGGATGACTGATGGCCACCTTTGCCCAGGCAATAGCGATGCCGGGGGTGGGGCAGGTTTATTTAATCGCCTCCGGTAGCCGGACTTGCTAATCATGCGATCGCAATGCTAGATCGCCTCCAAGGGGGTAACTGTAGATTTTTGAACAAACTCTCTACATTGTGCCTCCTCCCCCCACGTTCAGGGGGCATCCGGCTGCGATTCCAAGTTTGTGACGTGTAGTCACCAGATTCCAAATTCTAGGGAGATCAAAACCTCTGATCGATCGCCTTGTTCAGACCCCCCCGGAACCGGGGGGCAGGGGGGCACCCAAAAAGTGCTGGGAAAAGGGTAAAAGAGCCAAAGAGCAAAGGGCTAGGATGTCCTCGAAGCAGACAACGCCAACCGAAAACCGAAGACGCTGTGCCGATCGCCCGGATCAAGCCTGACGCGATCCGCCGAACGGCAGTACCTAGGGAAGTCGGTCCAGGAGCCGCCCCGCAGGATACGCCGCGACGAGTCTCCCCCTGTCACCCAAGCACTTCCATCGGTCGGTGCGCCTTGATAGTCTTCGTGCCAAGGATCTAAACACCATTCATATACATTGCCATGCATATCATAGAGGCCAAAATCATTTGCCGGAAATGAGCCCACCTCTGTCGTCGCCGCAGAGCTAAAATTGGCCTGAGACTTTGATAGCGTCTGGCCAAAGAAGTACGGCGTTGTTGTCCCTGCCCGACAGGCATACTCCCACTCCGCTTCGCTCGGCAATCGATACGTCTTTCCCGCCAAGCTCGAAAGCTTTTGGCAAAACTCTACGACCTCATTCCAATTTACCCGCTCCACAGGTCGATTCGCCCCCTTGAAGTTCGATGGATTATTCCCCATCAGCGCCTCATACTGCGCCTGGGTCACTGGGTATTTCCCCATCGCAAAGGCAGGTACCGTCACCTCCCGCTGCGGCCCTTCAGCACTGGTTCGCCCCGCTTCTGATTCTGGCGATCCCATCACAAAAGTTCCCCCCGGAATCATCACCAGATCGAGCGTGACACCATTCCCTAAATCTTCACGGAAAAATTCTGCCGATCGCGTTACTCGCTTACTAACAGACTCACCAAATACTAAAAATTTCTTTTCTGATCTAACCGTCTCAAATGAAAAAGACTGCAAACTCAAGGCCACAGGAGCATTGGTTTGTTGTTTTTTCTGGTTTTCAAGCTCCTGCTGCAAGACCTGAACCCGTTGTCGCTCCGCTTCAAGTTCTCGCCGCCGCCGTCGCTCCTCCGCTTGCCTAATCTCCTGCTGCCGCTGCTGTCCCTCAGCCTCTTGCGGCAAAGCCTCCACCTCTTGGGCCGTTCGCGCCTGATACGCCGCCTCAACGCGATCGCGAATTGGCCGCTCTACCCGCTCCACGTCCTCCGGCTGCAGCCCCCAAGCCGCTCGCATCCGTCCCAACTGCTCCAGCAAATAGCTCGACAGCGGCCATTGCGCCGCCGCCATCTTGCGATATTCCTGCGCGTACTCCGCCAAATGCTGGCGATAGGCCGCTAAACTCGCCTCGGCATTCAGCGCTCCTAACACCGCATCCGCCGTCTGGAACCGCTCCTGAGAACGCATTTTCAGCAACCCATCCATCACGCCCGCTAGTTCCGCACTCACCGGCTGCTGCACACGCTGCCGCCAATTCTCCACCCAGCGATAGCCCTCCTGCAGCATCAGTGGATAGGGCACAATCCCGCTCATCAGCTCAAAGCAGGTCACACCCAAACTATACAGATCGCTCGCTGGCCCAGGATCCACCTGTCCTTCTGTCATCTGCTCAAACGGCGCATACCCTGGGGTGCCTACAATCGTAATTCCCCCCACCCTCGTTAATCCCTGCGAGAGCTGCCGCGACACCCCAAAATCAATCAGCATCAGCTTGCCATCTTGCCTGCGCCGCATGATGTTGGCCGGCTTCAAGTCGCGATGAATCACGCCGCGCTGGTGAATGAAGCTCAAAATTGGCAGCACATCCGCCAAAAGGACTCGAATCTTCGCTTCATCAAACAGCCCTCGCTCCTTTTCCTGCGACAGATCCTCGCCATCAATCAGTTCCTGAACCAGATAAAAGTAGCCTTCATCCTCAAAGTAGGCCATCAAATCCGGGATCTGCGCTTGCCCGCGCATCTGGTAAAGCTGCTGCGCCTCGCGCAAAAACAGCTCAATCACCTTTTTATTTGCCTGGGTACCGTGGGACTCATATTTCAATTGCTTGACCACGCAAGGCTCATCCATCTTGTCGCAGTCCTGGGCTAGATAGGTTTTGCCGAGCCCACCCTCACCCAAGGGTTTCAAAATCCGAAAGCGATTGCGCAGCAGCAGTCGGGTGCCACAACTGAAACAAACCTCAGCCCCATCCCCATTTTCTGGCTTTTCGCAGTTCAGTTTCAGGCAGTACTGCATTAGACCCCAAAATCAACCTATAACAGCCCTAATTCCCCGCGATCATACCAAGTAAACCCTTTAAAGATCTCTTGCTAAAGACGCTCAACCTCAGCAACAACCTCAGCAACAACCTTAGATAGAGTCATCACAAGCGCCAACTCTGTCTCACCTCGGTCTGACGTTTGCAATGCCTTGCAGCAAAGCAGGGAGACTATAGTTCGAAGTAATTGCAAGTTGATCTAGCAACAAAGCTAGCCTATCGTCAGAGATGTCCGGTTGAACCTCAGCAACACGCCAACGAAAATTCGACCCTTGGCCGGTAACAATCTACGGCCTTTTAAGCAACATCCCCTGATTCATCCATCGCCACGATGAACAAAGTTCACCCCTAAGAGCCCACCTTAATCCCTGATCTCCATGGCATTCCCCACAGCCCAAACCCTGGACGGCAAAGCCCTGGCCGCCAAACTCCAGCAGCAGCTCGCCACAACGATCCAGCAGTTGCAGCCCCAGATCGGTCGCCCCCCTGGTCTTGCGGTACTGATGGTGGGGGATAATCCCGCCAGTGCTGCCTACGTGCGCAACAAAGAACGGGCCTGCGAAAAAATTGGCATCGCCTCCTTCGGCCATCACTTCCCCGCCGATGTCTCCCAGGAAACGGTTCATCAAACCATTCTGGAACTCAACCACAACCCCAAGGTTGATGGCATTCTGGTGCAACTGCCCCTGCCCGATCACCTGGACGCAAATGCACTACTGTATGCGATCGCCCCCGATAAAGACGCCGATGGCCTGCACCCGATGAACCTGGGGAGCCTAGTGCGCGGCGAAGCGGGCCTGCGCAGCTGCACCCCCGCCGGATGTATGGAAATCCTCAAAGCCTACGAGATTCCCATCCAGGGCAAAAAGGCCGTGGTCCTGGGTCGCAGCATTCTGGTGGGCAAACCCATCGCGCTGATGCTCCTGGAAGCCAATGCCACCGTCACCATCGCCCATTCTAAAACCGAACAGCTGGCCGAACTCACCCGCACCGCCGATATCCTGGTGGCCGCCATCGGTCGCCCTAACTTTGTCACCGCCGAAATGGTCAAGCCCGGTGCTACGGTCATTGACGTGGGGATTAATCGCATTGAAATGCCCAACGGCAAGGCCAGGCTCGTTGGCGATGTGGAGACCGAAGCCGTGGGCGCGATCGCCAGCCATCTTACCCCCGTGCCCGGCGGCGTTGGCCCCATGACCGTGACCATGCTGCTGAGCAACACCGTCCAGCGCTATGCTCAGCAGATTTAAACCCACCGTCTCTGGCTCCCTGGAATCAAGCCAAAGCATCATACAATAGGGAAGCCCCATGGGGCCTTGCTTACCCCGCCAACTTGCAGCCAGAAATTAGGATGATTTCCGCAGACAGTCTGAACGTAGCGTCTTTCCCCTCAGGAGCTGACGGTATGCCATCGTTTAACTTAAAAGACTACCTTGCCCATCGCCAGGCCCTCGTGGAAGCGAAGCTAAACGAGTCGCTCCCCGTCGCCTATCCCGAGAAAATTTACGAGTCCATGCGCTATTCCCTGCTGGCAGGCGGCAAGCGGCTACGCCCTATTCTTTGCCTTGCCACCTGTGAGCTCCTCGGCGGCACCCTGGAAATGGCCATGCCCACCGCCTGCGCCCTGGAAATGATTCACACCATGTCCTTGATCCATGACGACCTCCCCGCCATGGATAACGACGACTTCCGACGCGGCAAGCCTACCAACCATAAGGTGTACGGCGAAGATATTGCCATCCTAGCGGGGGATGGACTGCTAGCCTACGCCTTTGAGTACCTCACCATCAAAACCCAAAATGTCGATCCCAGACACCTGCTGAAGGTGGTCACCCGCCTAGGTCACGCCGTTTCCGCCGCAGGACTCGTGGGAGGACAGGTGGTTGACCTCGATTGTGAAGGGAAACCCGATGTTACCGTCGAAACCCTGAATTTTATCCATGCCCACAAAACTGGCGCGCTCCTGGAAGCTTCTGTACTCTCCGGTGCCGATCTGGCCGGCGCGAATGAGGAGCAGATCGCTCGCCTCAAAACCTTTGCCCAAAATATTGGGCTGGCCTTCCAAATTATTGACGATATCCTTGATATCACGGCCACCAGCGAAGAGCTGGGGAAGACGGCTGGAAAAGACCTCACGGCCCAAAAGACCACCTATCCTAGCCTTTGGGGATTAGAGGAATCCAAGGTGCAGGCAGACCAGTTAATTACTCAAGCCAAGGCTGCCCTGGATATCTTTGGCTCTCAAGCAGCACCGCTCTTGGCGATCGCGGATTTCATTACAGCTCGGAAGTCTTAAATCGGACCGCCATGCTCGTCAAAACAGTTAGGAATCAAGACAATGCAGGATGTCGAGAACGTTTTAAACAATTGGGTTCTGTTTGCCGCATTGTCCGCTAGCTTAGTTGCCCAAGTTCTCAAGCTGTTGACTGACTACGTCATCCACCGCAAAATCAACTTTCGCATCCTGGTCACCACGGGAGGCATGCCCAGCTCCCATTCCGCGCTGGTAACGGCCCTAGCCGTTGGGGTAGCCCTCAGCCGTGGATGGGAAAGTATTGAATTTGCCATGGCCTCAATCTTTGCGATCATTGTCATGTATGACGCTGCCGGGGTGCGTCAAGCCGCGGGAAAACAGGCACGCATTTTGAACCAGATGATTGATGAACTGTTCCAGGAACATCCAGAATTTAACGAACAACGGCTGAAGGAACTTCTGGGGCACACTCCCATGCAAGTGATTATGGGTTCAGTTTTGGGGGTAATTATTGCCTGGTTGTTTGCACCCTTGGGTCTGAGTGGTTAACCTTTAAGAATAGGAAATTTGTTCCCCCGATCTGCAAACTCCCGGGTTCAAACCCTCTTTTAACGTCAAGCATGACCAGTTCACCCCCTTCCATTCAAACTCGAAAAGCTGATCATATCCGACTCTGTTTGGAGGATCGTGTCCAGTGTCAACAGGTTTCCACGGGGTTAGAGCGCTTTTACTTTCGCCACACTGCGCTTCCAGAGCTGGACTTTCAAGATATTTCGCTGACGACGACCTTTCTGGGGAAACCCCTGCAAGCCCCGCTGCTCATTTCTTCCATGACTGGCGGAACAGCCCTCGCAGAGCAAATTAACCAGCGATTAGCGATCGCGGCCCAGACCTTTGGCATTGCCATGGGGGTCGGGTCTCAGCGAGTCGCCATTGAACATCCAGATGTGCATCGCACCTTTGCGGTGCGATCCCTGGCTCCCGATATTCCACTGTTTGCCAATCTCGGAGCAGTCCAGCTCAACTACGGATACGGTCTAGGGGAATGCCAGCAAGTGGTGGATCTGCTCGAGGCCGATGCCCTGTTTCTGCATCTAAATCCGCTCCAAGAATGTATCCAGAGCCGTGGCGACACCAATTTCCATGGCCTCCTGGGCAAAATTGCCCATCTCTGCCAGAGGCTCTCTGTCCCCGTCATTGTCAAGGAAGTCGGAAACGGTATTTCTGCCCCCCTTGCCCAGCAACTCAAGGAGATTGGAGTCGCAGCCATTGATGTGGCTGGGGCAGGGGGCACCTCTTGGGCCAAGGTGGAAGGCGAGCGCGGCCAGGATCATCGTCAGCAGACCTTGGGACAGACCTTTGCCGAATGGGGAATTCCCACGGCCGATTGCCTGATGGACATTCGTCAGCAGGATACTGAAATTCCCTTGATTGCCTCCGGCGGACTGCGAAACGGTCTGGATGTCGCCAAGGCGATCGCCCTGGGAGCCAACCTGGGCGGCATGGCTACGCCCTTCCTGAAAGCCGCCTATGACTCCGAAGCCGCTCTCCATGGGCTGATTTCGGTGCTTCTGGAGGAGTTGAAAATCACCTTGTTTTGTACAGGCAGCCGAACCATTACGGACCTGCAAACCTCCAAGACCCTGTGCCCCACGGCTTCCGGTGCCCCCGTGACCTGATCGCGCCGGGGTCGGCTGGGGGCCTTTGCGGATCATTGCCGAAAACGCCCTTACTCCTCCCTCTCTCTGCATCTGGCTGTATTCTATTGGGATTCCCCCGCCAGACAGGGTAGGCTTAGGTCAGATTAAAACGGCTGATTGCACCATGTCCTTTGTTGGGTTACATATTCACAGCGACTACAGCATGCTCGATGGCGCGAGCCAGCTCCCAAACCTGGTCGCCAAAGCGGTGGAATTGGGTATGCCCGCGATCGCCCTGACGGATCATGGCGTAATGCATGGTGCTGTGGGTCTGGTTAAAAACTGCCAGGGAAAAAACATTAAGCCCATCATTGGAAACGAGATGTACGTCATCAACGGCGACATCACCAAGCAGGAGCGTCGTCCTCGCTATCACCAGGTGGTACTGGCTAAAAACACCCAGGGCTATCGCAACCTGGTCAAGCTCACCACCCTCTCCCATCTCCACGGGGTCCAGGGCAAAGGGATTTTCTCTCGTCCCTGTATCAATAAGGATCTGCTGGCCCAGTACCATGAAGGCTTAATTGTCACCAGCGCCTGCCTGGGAGGAGAGGTGCCCCAGGCTATTATGCAGGGAAAACCGGACATTGCCCGCCGCATTGCAGGCTGGTACCAGGATCTGTTTGGGGACGATTACTACCTGGAAATTCAAGATCACGGATCCCAGGAAGATCGCGTGGTCAATGTCGATCTGGTGCGGATTGCCCGTGAGCTGGGAATCAAAATTATTGCCACCAACGACTCCCACTTTATCTCCTGCTACGACGTCGAGGCCCACGATGCCCTCCTGTGCATTCAAACCGGCAAACTGGTGACCGAAGACAAGCGCCTGCGCTACAGCGGCACCGAATATCTGAAATCCGCCGCAGAGATGGCCTTACTCTTTCGCGATCACCTGCCCCCGGAGGTAATTGAGGACGCCATCGCCAATACCCTGGAAGTGGCAAACAAAATTGAAACCTATGACTTCTTCCGCGATCCGCAATCCCCAGATTTTGAGGTGCCTGCCGCCCACACCCCCGAATCCTATCTAGAAGAAGTCACCTGGCAGGGACTATTAGATCGCGGCGAAGGCAAATGGCCCACCCGCGATTCCGTCGATCCGGTCTATCAGGAACGCCTGGTGTATGAGCTAAATATGCTCCAGCAGATGGGGTTTTCCACCTACTTTCTAGTGGTGTGGGACTACATCAAATACGCGCGCGACCACAATATCCCGGTGGGTCCAGGTCGAGGGTCGGCAGCCGGATCCCTGGTTGCCTATGCCCTGGGGATTACCAACATTGATCCGGTCCATCATGGCCTCCTGTTTGAGCGCTTCCTGAATCCCGAGCGCAAATCCATGCCGGATATTGATACCGACTTCTGCATCGCCCAGCGCGACAAAATGATTGAATATGTCACCCAGAAGTACGGTGAAGACCGGGTGGCTCAGATCATCACCTTTAACCGCATGACCTCCAAGGCAGTCCTCAAGGACGTGGCGCGGGTGCTGAATATTCCCTACAGCGAATCCGACAAGATGGCAAAACTCATTCCTGTCTCTCGCGGCAAGCCGGCCAAACTGAAGGTGATGATCTCCGATGAAACCCCCGCTCCAGAATTTAAAGAAAAATACGACAGCGATCCCAATGTTAAGCACTGGGTGGATATGGCTATTCGCATTGAGGGCACCAATAAAACCTTTGGGGTCCATGCCGCAGGCGTGGTTATCGCCTCGGAACCCCTCGATCAAATTGTGCCCCTACAACGCAATAACGATGGTTCGGTCATCACTCAATATTTCATGGAGGACCTAGAGTCCCTAGGGCTCCTGAAAATGGACTTTCTGGGGTTAAAGAACCTGACCATGATTCAGAAAGCCACCGATCTTATCAAGGAGAATAAGCACATTGACCTCGATCCCGACGATGTCCCCCTCGATGACCCGGCCACGTTTCAACTCTTAGGTCGCGGTGAGCTGGAGGGCGTCTTTCAACTCGAATCCTCCGGCATGCGCCAAGTTGTTCGGGATCTTAAACCCTCAAATTTAGAGGATATTTCGTCAATTTTAGCTCTCTACCGTCCTGGCCCCCTGGATGCTGGCCTCATTCCCAAATTTATTAACCGCAAGCATGGTCGCGAGGCCATTGACTACCAGCACGAGATCCTTAAACCTATCCTAAATGAAACCTACGGCATCATGGTCTACCAAGAGCAGATCATGAAGATTGCCCAGGATATGGCGGGCTACTCCCTGGGACAGGCGGACCTGCTGCGCCGGGCCATGGGGAAAAAGAAGATGTCGGAGATGCAAAAGCACCGCGCCATCTTTATCGAAGGAGCCGAGAAGAATGGTGTTGCCAAGGCCACAGCCGAAGAGCTGTTTGATCAGATGGTGCTGTTTGCGGAATATTGCCTCAGTGCCGACACCGAACTGCTCACCCTCGAACACGGATGGGTCCGGCTGGGAGACCTTGTGCACCACGAGCTGGACTGCCATGTGTTCTCTGTCACTCCGCAGGGGAACCTACTGGCCCAGCCCATTGCCCAGTGGCACCATCGGGGCGATCGCCACATTTACGAGTATGAACTAGAGGATGGATCCCTTCTACGCGCGACGCCTGATCATCGCTTTATGGTGACCTCAGGGGAAATGCTGCCCATTGATGAAATCTTTGCCCGCGGTCTTTCCCTCCAGCAAATCCCCCAACTCTCAGATGGGGGACTCCCAGCCGCGAGTTAGTCATGCTTGCGCCCCTCATTCCCCCTCTACACCGCTGGCTGAGCGCCCAGCTCCCGCTCTGTCTGTGGGAGGGCGATCCCCGTCGTCCCCAGGTTGCCCTGACCTTTGATGACGGTCCCCATCCCGACTATACGCCGCCCCTGCTGGCGGTCCTGGCTCAATACCAAGTAAAGGCCACCTTTTTCTGGCTTGGAGCCTGGGTCGATCGCCATCCAACCCTGGCCCGCCAGGTGTATGAAGCTGGCCACTGGATTGGACTGCATGGCTATACGCACCGGTCCTTTCTGGGGCAGTCGCCCACCCAGATTCGGCACCAGCTAGAAAGAACCCAGCAGGCAATTGCTCGCGCCTGTGGTGGGGATCCGGCCCAGTTTATTGACGTTCGCCCTCCCTACGGCATCTGCTGGAGGCAGACAACGCAGCAGATCAGGGCTTGGGGCTATCGGCCCTGCATGTGGTCAGTGGTGCCTGTGGATTGGACAACCCCTGGCATTGACTGTGTAGCGCAGCGCGTTCTGAAGCACACCCGCAATGGGTCTATCATTGTGCTCCACGATGGCCCATCAGGAGGAGCACAGGTAGCCCAGAGCACCCAGGCCTTCTTGCCCCACCTGCTAACCCAGGGATTTTCCTGTTTAACCGTGGAGGAATTTTGGCGACAGCAGCGGTGAACGATAGCAACTGTTAATTACTGTGGCCCAGGGAAATTTTATTTCTTATCAAAGAAAAACAGAGCCCTGGCTTGCCGCACTGGGATTACCCACCAAAACACTGGGTTTTCGACCCTTTGTTTTTTAAATTTTGTTGCTCACCCTGTGAAAACACCTCCCGGCGATCCGATTCGAATTTACGCCGTTAAAGACCTGTCCTACCCACGAATCCGCGGAATGTCAACTCTGCCCATTCATAAAAGTTTGCGCCATAATGTCTGAGAAGGTGCCGCAAAACCAAGGCTTTTATCTAGAAGACTTCGGTGGGTCAGGCTCCAACTCGCTGTCTAACCTTATAGAATGCAAGATAGAGCTGAACGCCTATCAGTGAACGTTATATCTTGAACGGAAAGCCAAGGTTTGATTCCAATCTCGGAATCGGCGGCTGGCGTTAGACAGCTTGCGTCCGTACGATCATTGGTCCAGGTTAAAAGCCGATGATCTCAAGCATCTTTTTACTGTTGCTCACTAGGGAGTATGAGGAATCCGGCATGACCCAAGCCAATAATTTACTGGAGGCCATCCAGCCACAAGAGAGTGAACTCGACTCTCTGTTAACGGATAGCAAGTCCAATGCTGTCGCCACTGTATCCGATGCAGAAGGCGAGGAGGACAAGGCTGCTGGTAAAACCCGTACCACTAAACGCCGTGGGCAAGCCAAGAAAAAACACTACACCGAAGATTCCATCCGCCTTTACCTGCAAGAGATCGGGCGAATTCGCTTGCTGCGCGCTGACGAAGAAATTGAACTGGCTCGCAAGATTGCTGAGCTGCTAGAGTTTGAGCGCGTCCAGGACGAGCTTTATGATCAGCTCGACCGTGAGCCAAATTTAGAGGAGTGGGCTGCGGCTGTCAATATTCCAGCACAGGAATTTCGCATTCGCCTTCATCGGGGACGACGCGCTAAGGATAAGATGGTGCAGTCCAATCTGCGCTTGGTGGTTTCCATTGCCAAGAAATACATGAATCGCGGCCTCTCGTTTCAAGATCTCATCCAAGAGGGCAGCCTCGGATTAATTCGGGCAGCGGAAAAGTTTGATCATGAAAAGGGCTACAAGTTTTCCACCTATGCCACCTGGTGGATTCGTCAAGCCATTACCCGCGCGATCGCGGATCAGTCGCGCACCATTCGTCTCCCCGTCCACCTGTACGAAACTATTTCCCGGATTAAGAAAACCACCAAGCTGCTTTCCCAGGAAATGGGACGCAAGCCAACGGAAGAGGAGATCGCCACTCGCATGGAAATGACCATCGAGAAGCTCCGCTTTATTGCCAAGTCTGCCCAGCTTCCCATCTCTCTGGAAACTCCCATCGGCAAGGAGGAGGATTCCCGGCTTGGAGACTTTATTGAGTCCGACGGAGAAACCCCTGAAGATCAGGTGTCTAAAAGCCTGCTGCGCGAAGATTTGGAAAGCGTCCTGGACACCCTGAGCCCTCGAGAGCGAGATGTCTTGAAGCTGCGCTATGGTCTAGATGATGGCCGCATGAAGACCCTGGAAGAAATTGGCCAAATTTTCAACGTGACGCGCGAGCGCATTCGTCAAATTGAAGCGAAGGCCCTGCGAAAGCTGCGTCACCCCAACAGCAATAGTGTCTTGAAAGAATACATTCGTTGAGCCTTCCCACTGCTCAGCCGACTGGAGCGGTTAGGTCCCCAAAGTGCTATCCAACGCCGTCCAATTCTGGGCGGCGTTGGACGATCAATGCTTTAATAGCAACGAGATGGAGGTCAAATCCTTGGCTTGCTCACCGTTGATCCCTTGCTGCCATGTTTATCCTATCCTGGGCTCTTTTTCTAACTGCTAGCTACCTTCGCCCCAGAACCGAAGCGGATTTATCCTATATCGCAGCAGCTATTGAGGTGCTGAGCGGCTTGCTGTGCCTTCTGCAATCGCCCTGGCAATTACAAGTCTGTCTTCTACTGGTCTTTGTGATCAACCGCGCCTCCAGCAAGCATCACCGTCATCTTGCCCCCTTGACGCAGCAAAAGGTGGTGACCCTTGATGTGCAAGCCGAAGCGGTGGAGGCTACCCCCTGGATTCCCGTCAATTCTCCAACTCAGGGGTTACCTCAGGCTCAATTGGAACCTGTGGCAGAGCATACTGTTGCTTCCTTGTCAGTTCAGCAAGGTTCCCAGCCAGCCCCAAAGGCCTCCCGCCAGGATATGGCCACAATCGTCTACAAATATCGCGGTATTTCTTACCAAAAGCCCGCATCTTAGCGATGGCGCCCTGGAGATCGCCGACTGTCGCGGGTTTCCTGCCAGGCGGTGCCAACTCCCTGCAAAATTCCGCGCCCGATTAAACCAATGCCTCGACCCACAACCTGAGTCAAAAGATAAACCACGCCTCGACCCACCCAGGTCACGGTCGCCCGCAGGGGAGGAGCGATCGCATCTCTGGCTTCCAAGGCCAGGGTGACCAGCAGCGGAACGCCCCGCAGCTGACGCAATTCTTCATCTCGGGGACTGTAGAGATCTTGATCTCGAATGCCACTTTCACTGAGCACCAAAAGCGGGACCTGACTTTCAAAGATATATTTCGGCTCCGTGAATAGGGACTGCATCCGATATTTCCAAGCCAGGGCATTGCGAAATCGCTCAATCTCACGGGTGGAAATCCAGCGAGGGTCGAAAAAGTTTTGCTTCACATACTCGGAGGTTCCAAATTGATTCAGGAGGGGCGCAACCACTGCATTGGCTAGACGCAGAATCCAATTTTCCAGGAGGGCCTGGGCCTGGGCCAATGCCTCTGGAGATCCCATGGGCAGTTGGCGGGTCTCAACAAGCAGCGGTACTTGAAAGAGTAGATGGGCCAGCAGTTCCAGCACCATCGGAATGCGATCTAGCAACACCGCTTCCACCTGAGTCAAACTTTCCAGCAACTGCGGCACCAGTGGCACCTGCTCGCGACGGGTCAACGGTGCATTCCCCTGAGGCAGGATTGCATATTTCCCGTAGAAATCAGCAACCGCCTGTTGCCACAGTTCTCGAAGGATACGCGATCGCTGCAGGGCCAGCTGCTCCGGGGTCACTTGGGAGTAGCGGAGATCCTCCAAGGCCTCTTCAATTCCCCGCAAAATAATAACCAGCAGCTCCTGTCGCTTAGACAGCATCAGTATGTCCACCTCTAGTGGCTCAGAGGTCAGATTTAGGAGAGCGCCAGTAAGTTTTGCCACAACATTTGATATCAGCGTATTTTTAGTTTTTTGGAACTGATTTTCAGAGATTAATCTTTTTTCTCCCATTCTATCTATGGATAGATCCAGTTCAGACTCAGGGTTTCCCATTGTCTGTGGCGGCAGGATGATTCCCTCCCCCTGTAGCGACTCCCTCCCACGCAGATCCGCCGCCCCCGTCAGCGGCTCTCCCGATCGACTCGTGGGCCAGTCCCATAGCTCCGCCGTCCGGTCAACGGGTGGCGGCGTCCCCAACATCTGTTGCATCCACCAGCGGGCAGCTTTCATTTCTCGAAAACGCCCCTCCAGGACGAGTCGTTCCCACACGCCCAACCCAGGTCCAGCCAAAAGCTGATCGAGATCAGCCAGTTCCCGGTTAATCTCGCGAAGACCCCTGTTTCCCGTACGTATCCAAGCTTGACGCAGGATCCCGGCAGGCCGTTGTGCCGATCGCTGCGATTGATCCGCACGAGATAGGGGAATCCGCTGCAGAAGCCGCACGTCCCAGACAGACTGGCCCAGCGTCATTTGACACATTGCCTCCACCAGAGCCATCGGACTGGCATCTTTGAGCCAGCAACCCGCCACTCCAAGCTGCCAGAGGTCCCCCAGCAGTTGGTCATCGATATGGGTGAGTAAGACACAAATGGGTAAGGTCGGATAGCGCGATTGCAGCAACTGGGGCAGCCCTAAATAGCTTGAAGCCGCCCCCTGTCGCACATCAATGGCCCAAACCAGAAGATCCACAGGGACTGTGTTCCCATTGCCAGAAAGTGCCTCTAGACGCCCTGGCACCTCGCTGGCTCGTCCAAACTCAGCGACAACTTGCAGTTCAGGTGCTGAATCTAGACAGGTTTTCAGGCCCAGTCGAAAGGTCACATCTCGATCAACCAGCATGATGCGAATGGGCAGCGGAACAGAAGCTTCAGAAACGGATCGCGGCATTCAACACACAGGCCAGTAGACAGGACAGGATCGGCTTTTTGAGATTGCTATATAGTGTAAGGAAAATTACGCCCTCTCCAAAAACTACACCATAGACTTTCAATTGGAGCATTCAGCATTCAGGCATTTTCGTGTTTCTCCCCTCTCTATCGCCCCTTAATCTGAGATAAAAGCACCTGTGGTTCCCCTGCGCGATAACAACCCCACTCATATTGTTCCAGTTGTCACCTACGGTCTCATTGGCCTCAATGTTTTGGCGTTTATTTATGAGTTAAGCCTGACTGGCGAGGAATTGAATAGTTTCTTCCAGGTCTGGGCCGTAGTTCCTCAGCTTCTTACCCGTAGTTTCCAGGGCTTACCCACTGGACTCCCCTTCCCTGCCTGGATTACCCTGATCACCTCCCAATTCCTCCACGGCGGGTTCCTCCACATCGCCGGGAATATGCTTTTTTTATGGATTTTTGGCAACAATGTTGAGGATAAGCTGGGCCACTTAAAATTCATTGTGTTCTATTTGACCTGTGGCGTTCTGGCAGGACTCGCTCAGTGGTACTTTAGTGCGCTTTCTACCACCCCTTCTCTGGGCGCGAGCGGTGCCATTGCTGGCGTGATGGGAGCCTATATCCTCCGATTCCCTCAGGCAGAAATTACCACCCTCATTCCCCTTGGTTTTCTATTCTGGACGGCGCGAGTCCCGGCCATTTTCTTTTTGGGATTCTGGTTTATTCAGCAGGCCTTTTATAGCGTTGCCAGTCTTGAGGTCACCACCAATGTTGGCATGTCTGGGGGGGGCATTGCCTACTGGGCACATGCTGGCGGTTTTGTTTTTGGTGCGGTCCTTGGCCCCCTGCTGGGTCTGTTTTCAGACCATCGACGATCGCGCGATTGACCGGTCTGTAATAGTTTTAAGTTTTTTAATTAAGCCGAAGCCTCTCCATCGTTTATGAACCTCTCCAAAATTCCCACGCTCTTGGCACAACTCCAGAGCTCCGATGCCGATCTTCGCAATCAAGCCACCGAGTCGCTGTGGGAAACCTGGTTTTGGCAAAAAGGATTAACAGGGATGGAACAACTCCAGCGCAGCCAGTCCCATCTGGACAGGGGTGACTTTAAAGCCGCCGAAGCGATTCTCAATGATCTGATTGACATTCACCCAGATTTTGCTGAGGCCTGGAATCGGCGCGCTGTCCTTCACTATCTAAGACAAGACTTTCAGCAAGCCATTGAGGACTGCAAAGCCACCCTTGCTCTCGTTCCCTATCATTTTGGAGCGCTCCATGGTCTGGGGCTTTCCTACGCGGCAACTGGAAACATCCCAGCGGCCATTCAGGCCTTTCAAAGCGCTTTAGAAATACAACCCCACGCCTTAATTAACCAAAAGCTGCTCTTGGAGTGTATGGCACAGCTCTAGGGGGAACCAGGCTAGGATGCTGTCGCGTCTAAGAGCACGGCAGCCTTCGCTTCAAATCCTTGGGATTTGAGAGCCTGAACCGTTGCCTGTTCATCTTCAACGCGAAACTGAATTCCTAGACGCACCAGCTGGGACTGGTTCTGCGCCACAATTTTTGCCACAACGGCCACTTTTCCGGAGTGATCCCCCGCTTGGCTTCGCAGAATTTCCTTAAGTTGCTGCTGTTTTTGAATGTTTGCTGCCTCTAGGGCCGGGATTTCCACCATCACTAGCCGCACATCTTCAATGGGTTCGGCATCTTCAACAATCACTTGCAGCTGTTCATCTCGACGATCCACCTTTCCCCAAATCATCAAGCGCCGATCCGTTTCGATGTAGTGCCCAATTCGCTCAAATACCCTGGGAAAGATCACGGCTTCTGTCTTACCCGTCAAATCTTCCAGCTGCACAATAGCCATGCGATCCCCTTTTTTAGTCACGATGGGTTTAATCTCTGTAATTAGAACGATCGCGCTCAGGGTGACTCCCTCCGGCACCTCCTCAAGATTAGCCAAACCCATAGGCGCCATGAGTTTCCCCGGTCTCTCAACTTCTCGCAGCGGATGATTCGAGATATAAAACCCCAGGAGTTCCTTTTCTAGCTTGAGCTTTTCAGGTTCTGGAAAATCTTCCACAGGAGGCGCCTTTGGCGCAGATTCATAGGACCCCTGGGGGGATCTGGCTCCCGTTTGCGTGCCAAGATCAAACAGATTTCCCTGCCCCACCGCCCGGTCCTTTGCTCGAGACTGTGCCCAGTCCAGCACCAAATCCAAATCGTGAATGAGTTGATTCCGATTGGCCTCTAATACGTCTAGCGCACCGCTGTGTATCAGTGCCTCAAGGGCGCGGCGATTCACAATACGCGGATCCACGCGATCGCACAGCTCAGCCAAGGAATGAAACGGTCCTTCCTGTTCCCGAGACAGCAAAATCGCCTCAATGGCGCCTAACCCAACATTTCGAACCGCAGATAATCCAAACAAAATCCGGTCGTCGGTGGGGGTAAAATCCACCCCTGAACGATTGACATCTGGCGATTCCACCTCAATTCCCATGCTCAGGCAGGTTGCGATATATTTCTGAATCTTGTCCTGGTCTCCGCTATTAGCCGTCAAGAGGGCTGCCATATATTCAACGGGAAAATTGGCCTTTAAATAGGCGGTTTGATAAGTCACATATCCATAGGCGGTGGAGTGAGACTTATTAAAACAATTGGCCGCAACCCATCCTCCGCGCACCAGAAAATTATGAAGTACCGGAACACCAATATCGTAGACCGGCTGCTGACCGAGGGATCGTCGACAGATAATTTTCACAGATCGTTTCTGTCCTACAGTTTGAAATTTACAAAAGCCTGAACGCCGCAGGAAAAACAAGGTCCCAAGCACCGGTTTCAGGCTTGGGGAAGCCGGAGACTATCGAATTCCTAGCCAGGAGAAAAAATCCTGGCCTGTGAATAGTTCGATGGAGATCAACCCTAAAATTGCGAGCATCGCAAACCGACCGTTGATGACTTCCGCATAAGGATTCCAGCCGAATGAAGGCGTCGCCAACTCATCGTGGGGTTCTAGAGGACTATCTTGGGCAGACAGTTCAGGGATCACAGGCAGCTCAGACATGGGGAAACCTCGGCATAGATTTTCTCTCACCTATCCTATCGCTTAGGATCCAGAAAATGGACTGGCGTTTTGGAGCGATCAGAATCATCCCCGTTCCCACACCTCCAACCTCGTTAATGGGGCTAGGGGCCAATCTCCATGCCGGATAACCCGCCTCTCCTGCCCCTTGCTTCATGCTCTCTCCAGATTCAGGAGGGGAATTGCGAACAAGGATAAACTCTGTAAGGTCCGTGTAATCTCAATCTGCTGGGCGATCTTCTGTTCCACCCAAAATATAGCGACCAACAAAAAATCGTCAAACTCAATTCTTGACGAAGCGGTCAACTAATCCTAACGCCTTCAGATCCAACAGGTTAATCATTCAGAAAAATCGCATTTTGTTCGAATTGTATCAAGCGTTTTCAATAAAAATATTCTCAGCTTTCTAGAGTTTGATACACTGTGGTTTGGGAATCATAAGTTGAAAGTCTGAGTGGATCAGCCTCTTTATGAACTTCCATTTTACTCAGTATATTTGCCTAAAACAGGAATCGATCGTTCATGACTGCTGAAGAAAAACCAAAGCTAACGGGTAAAGCGTTAATCAATAAAGTTAAAGAGTTAAGTCACCTATCTCGCCGTGAAAAGGCTCGGGAATGTGGGTACTATGCCGTCACAAAAGATAATGGGATTCGCGTCAATATAGGAGAATTTTTAAATGCCGTTATTGAGGCAAACGGGATAACCCTCAACCCGGAGTCAGGTAAAGACGGGAGGGGGCGGGAGGCCACCTACCGCGTCAGCGTCCATAAAAACGGCCAGATTGTCATCGGCTCGACCTATACCCAAGAGATGAACCTGGCACCGGGCGATGAATTTGAGATTAAGCTGGGGTACAAGCACATCCACCTCATTCAGGTGGGTGCGGAAGAGTAGGGGAAATCAGGAGGGCGAGCTTGCAGTAAGTACACGGGGTTTAGGGGCTGAAATCGTGTCAAATGAGCAACGGGCACCGACCGCGACAGCTGAACCTGTAAAATTCGAACCGGCCACTGATTCTGGCGACACCACTGGCTGGCCTGACTGAGGTGCTCGAGGGTGGCAATTGCCAACACCATTCGCCCGTCGTGGCTAAGCCGATCCGCAACGCACCGTAGAATCTCAGTCAAGGCCTGACCGCTGCCGCCAATAAACACCCGATCCGGCTTGGGGAGATTGCGCAACACCTCAGGAGCCGGCCCCTGAATACAGTGCAGGTTTTCAATCCCAAAGCGCCGGGCATTTTGGCGGATCAGCATCGCTCCCGCAGCGCTTTTTTCAATGGCATAGACCTGACCTGAGCCGAGAGTACGCGCCACCTCCACCGACAGCGATCCCGTTCCCGCCCCAATATCCCAGAAAATTTGCTGTGCTTGCAGCTCTAGCTCCCCTACAGCCAATAGCCGCACTTCGCGTTTGGTCATTAAACCAGGACGATCTGCAAAGCTCAAAAATTGATGATCTGGGATGCCCAATAGGGGCAAGTTCTCACCAGAAACAGCCTCTCCTTGGCGTAGCAAAATAACCACAGACAGTGCAGCATAGGCCCCCGTTAATCCAGGGGATATCTCCAATGGCCGAACGATTTCCTCTGCCGATCCCAAGTTTTCACAGACCCAACCTTGATAGCACACGGGAGTCTCTAAAGATGCGATAAATGCCGCAACTGCGGAGGGAGAATGAACTGGATCTGTTAGAATGGCAATTTTCTGCCGTCCCTGCTGAATTGCGTTTGCCAGTTCCTCAAAGGATCGTCCATGCACGCTGACAAAGCAGGCATCCTGCCAAGGAATCTTGAGACGACTAAAGGCTAGCTGCACCGAGGTCAGCGCCGGGTAAAAGCTTAACTGATCAGCGGAAAAAAAGCTTAAAAGCAATCGGCCCAACCCAAAAAACAAGGGATCTCCGGTGGTCAAAATGACCGCTGTTCGAGTGGAGTGGAGCTGAAGATAGGTCTTTAGCCGCGACAATACCTCTGATAAATCGCCAAAACACCATTGCTCCGCAGCAACATCTGGAAAGTTGGCAAGGTGACGCTTGCTCCCAATGAGTAAGTCTGCCTGCTGGATCAGCACCTGCAGCCTTGGAGATAAATCTTCGCGGCCAGCCAGGCCAAGTCCAACCACATGGATAAGAGTCATTGCCAGATTAGCGCGACTGTTCATTCCAGGCCAGGTGGAGCAACGCATTGATCACCGCAGCGGCCACCGCCGATCCACCCTTTCGTCCTTCAATCCGAATTTGCTCCACTGGCGTCTGGGCCAGGCATTGTTTTGATTCCAGCACCGAAACAAATCCCACCGGGGCTCCAATGACCACCGCTGGCAGCCCTCCGGACGCTGACTGGAGCTGATGACACAGACTCAGCAGAGCAGTGGGGGCATTCCCAATCGCATAAACAGCATCGGGATACTGGCCATAGGTCTGTAAAATTCCGGTTTCTGAACGGGTTCGCCCCGGTAGCGGGGTTTGCACCCCGGCAATCGCATTAATGATTGGGTTTTTGAAGGTGGCTTGAACCATGGTGCGAATTCCCTGGGCCACCATACTGACATCCGTCACAATAGGGGTTCCTGAGCTTAGAGCCGCAATGGCCTGAGAAATTGCAAATTGACTGAAATGCGTGAGATGCTTAAACTCAAAGTCTCCGGTACTGTGAATAATTCGCTGCACTACCCTGTATTCCGCTGCACTAAAATGGTGATCGCCAAATTCACGATCAATGATCGCAAAGCTTTGCTGAACAATCGGATGCAGTTGCAATAGTTTCGCCCTAAGCCTGTCTTCAACGCGCTCAAACGCCTCAGTCTATCCTACCTTGTCTCCCTCCCGTCGCCACGCTGCATAGATCTAGAACCCCATTGATTAACGCCATGCCGGTTTCCGTATTTTGGGGAGCTGATGAATTTCGTCTCCATCAGGCCGTTGAGTCCCTATGCCGTCAGGCCCTAGATCCCAACTGGAAAACCTTCAACTTTGACACCATTGAAGAGAACAAAAGTGGTGATGGAGTTACCGCCTATATTCAGGGACTGAACCAAGCCGTCACCCCCCCCTTAGGGAACGGTGGGCGCGTCGTGTGGCTGGTGAATCCTCCACTTTCGCAACAGGCTTCGGACTTTCTGGGGGAACTGGAACGGACGCTGCCCGTTCTCCGAGACGACGTTCACTTACTGCTAACCTGCTCAAGCAAGCCTGATGGTCGCAGCAAAATCTTTAAGCTCTTGCAGAAATATGCACAAATCAAAGAATTCTCTCCGATTCCCCTTTGGCAGACCGATTCGCTTGCGCAACTGGTCCAAGACAGTGCTAAAGCCGTCCATATCCCCCTTTCCTCTGAAATAGTCGACTACCTGGTGGAGGCGCTGGGAAATGACACCCGTCAACTGCACAATGCACTTCAGAAAATTCAGCTCTTCATAGCTTCTAGGATCAGCCCTCACCCTAGCTCCACAATTTCCCTAGAAGAGGTCAAGGATTTAGTTCCTAGCTCTGCCCAATCCAGCCTAGAGCTGGCAAACTCACTCCGAGATGGAGATGTGGAGACATCCCTCCTCGTTTTAGAATCGCTCCTGA
Source organism: Lyngbya confervoides BDU141951 (assembly GCF_000817775.3). GTDB lineage: Bacteria > Cyanobacteriota > Cyanobacteriia > Thermosynechococcales > Thermosynechococcaceae > Lyngbya > Lyngbya confervoides. The sequence continues at coordinate 1,726 of NZ_JTHE03000091.1, read as the reverse complement.
GCCATAACGAACCAGCGCTTCGGATTATCGCCACCCTCGTTCGTCAGTTTCGGACCTGGACTTGGATAAAAGCATTGGAGGCCAGGGGAGAGCGAGAAAATACAGTTATTGCCAAGGCAGCTGAAATCCAGAATCCCAAACGCCTATATTTCTTACGTCGCGAAATCCAACACTTAAGCGTACGGCAGTTAAAGCTGAGCTTGATCCGGCTACACCAACTTGAACTAAACCTCAAGCAAGGTGCCCCGACCCAAAGTACCTTCCAAACCGCCGTGATTGAGGTGGCAATTCAATGCCAATAGGTCTCAATTGCACTTTCAAGAGAGCCTACTGGTCCTGGCTCTCTCAAAAACCTAGTGGCCCATTGGAACTTTTATGGCAGAAAGCAAATCAATTTAAATACACATCAGACAGCAGTGACCACTGTCTGACAAGACTTGTTTGGGGTATGCACATTTATGACCAGGGCACTGAACACCAGCCATCATCAAAACTCTCCACTGAAACCCTGGATTAAAGCGCTATTGATCAGCAGTTTCAGTCTATCTGGCCTCCTCTCAGGCGTTATCCCTTCTTTATCCTTTTCCCGACATCAAACTCAACTTACCTTTTCTCAGCAAGCATATGCACAGAGTTTTACAAACGATATCGTTTGGCGATATGCGGCGGCGGTTCTAGAAATTGACCCCATTCGAGAACAACTCTTGGATGAGGTAAAGCGTATTATGGGTAGCAGCAAACCTCCCCAGGTTTGCAACCAAAGCAACCTTCCCTCTTCAGTCGAGAGTATCTGCGATCGCTATAAAAGTCAGTCTGCAAACATCCTCAATAAGTATCAAGTTCTCGGGGTTTACAACTCAATCACCTCAAGAATCCAAACTGACAGCAATCTCAGAAATCGGATCATCACTGCCATGAAATGCCAGCAGCAAGGCCTCTCTTTTCCAAGCTGCTTTTAAAGAACAGGAGGGAGAAAGCAAAATAAAAGGAAGTGAACAACATTTTTCACTTCCTTTTATTTAAAAACACCCTGGCATCGAGCTATTTTCACAGGGGGCTGCCCCCCAACTATCGTCGCCGCTGTCACGTTTCACATCCGAGTTCGGGATGGGTCGGAGTGGGACCATGACGCCATTGACACCAGGAATCTTTTCGGATTCCTTCTCTCTTTCCAGAACCCTGAAGGCTGCATAGCTAGTCTTTATCGAAAGTCTCGCTCTGGTTTTTACTCACAAACACCAAGTCATCTGTTGCAATGATTGAGGTCAAGCCCTCGGTCTATTAGTACGCCTCGGCTTCATACATTACTGCACTTCCACCTGACGCCTATCAACGGGTCGTCTTCCCGTGACCTTACTGGCCTATCGCCATGAGAGTACTCATCTTGAGGTGGGCTTCCCACTTAGATGCTTTCAGCGGTTATCCTCTCCACACTTGGCTACCCAGCGTTTACCGTTGGCACGATAACTGGTACACCAGCGGTGCGTTCCTCCCGGTCCTCTCGTACTAAGGAGGAGTCCTCTCAATACTCTTACGCCTACACCGGATATGGACCGAACTGTCTCACGACGTTCTGAACCCAGCTCACGTACCGCTTTAATGGGCGAACAGCCCAACCCTTGGGACCTACTTCAGCCCCAGGTTGCGATGAGCCGACATCGAGGTGCCAAACCTCCCCGTCGATGTGAACTCTTGGGGGAGATCAGCCTGTTATCCCTAGAGTAAC